>NZ_JXST01000041.1 GCF_000878195.1 Mycolicibacterium llatzerense
TGGACATCGGGGGCGTGTTGACCACCGGCAATCGGTGCCGAAGTCTCACCCCCCGGCGCCCGACCTGCTACAACGGACAACATTGCTACCCAACCAATGTTGCATCAGATGACAATATTTCCTCATTGCTGAGCGCCTTGATCCGGTCGGGGCGGAAGCCCGACCAGTGCTCGCTGTCGGTCACCACGACCGGGGCCTGCAGGTAGCCGAGCGCGAGTACGTACTCACGGGCTTCGTCATCGATGCTGATGTCGACCTTCTCGTAAGCGATGCCCGCCTTGTCCAGCGCCTTGTAGGTGGCGTTGCACTGCACACATGCCGGCTTGGTGTACACGGTGACGGTCATCTCGGTACGACTCCTCTTCGAAGGCCTGGAAGCTGAACTGAACATGGCTGGCAACTGACGGGTTATCGCTTTCCGCTGATATCCCCATCTGGATCAGCGGCCCGGCAATCCCTGAAATTCCCGCATCTCCGGTCGTCCTGAGCCGCTCCGCCAGTCCGTCCGAGAATCCCTGAGAATCCCCGCCCGACTGATTTTCCGGCCCCGGCCGACCCTCAATTCGTTGGGGCCTGTCGGTCCGTCAAACACTACACCTAGTGGGCGACAAACCGAACAGATACAAGATGTTCTGAACAACATTCGTGAAATTCCCAGGTCGTAAGGCCGATACCGAGACACTCCCTCGGCGTGTCGCACATCACACCCGGGGGCGTGTCGCGCTCCAACTACCGGTTTATCACCAGCCACCGACAAGTTGCGGCGACGCGCCGCCTGCGACACGCCGGGCCCTGCCCGACGGAAGTCGCCAGCTACGCCGATTTCCGCGCGACAGACGCCACAGCTGTGGTACAGCCGTGACGGACGTGACAAATGCGACTATCACCCCCGCGTGGCGCGTACCGCCCACACCCCTGCCGCCAGTACGGCCACCGCTTCGGCGACCACACTGAGGACTGCATACGGTACTGGCTCGAGGCCCGTCTCCACGAATCCGAACAGTCCGACCGTTCGCGACATGCCGAAGGCCGCCAGCGCCCCCGCTGACAGCAGGCCCGACGCCCAGCCGAACCACCGCGGAGCACCCACCGCCAGCAATGCCCCGACGCCACAGAACACCGACGCCTGCACCAGGAAGCCGGTGCCCACCGTCGGGATGTGTCGGTACCCGTGCACATAGAGGTACGCGTGCAGCACGCCGCTCGCCAGCATGGCCGCTGCGATCACGAGACGGTAGATGAGAGTCACAGCAGGGTCCGTTCCTTGAGCGCGAGCGTGTGCTGGCCAGTTTGGTAACTGACCTCACGGATACCGAGCGCGTCGTGCAGCTTGCCGGCCGGCAGCGTCAGCGGTTTCGGCGCCGGACCGTCCCCGGGATGCGGCAGCGGATAGGCCGTGGTAGTCCCGCTGTGGAAGGTGATGTTGCCTTCGGTCTTGGAAAACACCTGGTGCACATGGCCGTTGAGGCAGGTCACCGACGCGAACCGCTTCAGGTAGCTCAATGCCTGCGCGGAGTCGTCGGTCCCCCAGCCCCAATCGGGGTACATCGCGAACAGCGGGATGTGGCTGAACACCACGATCGGCGTATCACTGGACAGCGAGGCGACGTCCTTCTCCAAGAATTCGAGCTGATCGACGCCCAGGTGACCGAGCTTCTTGAGGTTCAGGGTGTTCACCAGAGCGATGACATGGACGCCGGCGATATCGAAGCTGTACCAACCGTCACCGCGGGTGCCCGCCCCAAAGGCCTGCCGGTACTTGGCACCGGCGTCGTCGGCCGAATCATGTTCCCCCGGAACGGTGAACACGCGCGGCGTACGCAACCCGGTCATCATCTGCCGGACCTGATCGAACTGTTCCGGGGTGGCCAGATGCGTCAGGTCGCCGGTGTGAATGACGAAATCCGGGGTGTAGCCCAGGTTGTTGATGGTGTCGATGGCATGGGTGAACGAGCCCGCGACGTCGGTATTGGCGGCACCGGTGAAGCCGATGTGGCTGTCGCTGACCTGCGCGAAGCGCAGCGTGGGCTGCTGCGCCGGGCCGGATGAGTTGCCCGCGACGTGCGACAGCACTTCCCCACCGACCACCGACAACCCGACTGCGGCGCCGAACCACGCGCTGTGCCGGAGCAATTGACGACGGTTCATCTGCTGCGGGTCGCCGGTTGCCGAGTCATTCATCGGACCACCACCGTCCCGTGCATGAAGGGATGAATCCCGCACACGTACGTGAACGTGCCGGGCGCCGCGAAGACGTAGCTGAAGGTGGCCCCTGAACCCATTGTCGGAGAGCGGAACTGACCACCTTCGGCGACGACGTTGTGCGGGTCTTCGTCGTGGTTGGTCCAGGTCACCGTCGTTCCGGCCGGCACCGTCAGGGTGTCGGGAGCGAAGGCGAAGTTGTCGATGTTGACGGCGTCCGGCCCCGCCGGAGCCGGCGCCTGGTGGCCGGGTTCGGGCGGGGCCATGGTCATCGACCCCATCGAGCCCATCGTGGGTCCGGAGCCGTTGCCGGGTCCGCTCATGCCCGGCGTCCCACTCACGTCGGAGCTGAAAATAGCTGTGGGGGAAGCACTTTGCTGCGGTGCCGTCGAGCTGCATGCAGCCAGGAGCAGGACTGCGCCGGAGAGCGCAACCAGAGATCGTCGCGACACGACGGGAACCTCCGTAGTCGTCGGGAACGGGTGCGCCTGCGCACCCTCACCAACAGATACGGTGGCGGGTTACACGCCTCAGGCCGGCTGACTCGGAGGAGTCGGCGCGAACACCTCGATGACGCCGCCGACCTCGCGAACGTCGAACTTCGGCAGGGGTTTTGGCGCGATCGGCAGCTGATGGGTCAGGACGTGCCCATCGGTGGCGAACGACGTGGAATGGCACGGGCAGCGCAGCCGGTCGTCCGGTCCGTCGAACCAGAGCCGGCAGCCCTGGTGCGTGCAGACACCCGAGATGCCCTGCACGTTCCCGTCGACCCTGCGCACGAACCCCACAACCGAGCCCAGGTCGAACGGATGCACCGCCCCCTCAGACACATCGGAGCTGTCGGCGACCTTCTGCCAGCTGCCCGCGGACGGCACCATCTCCTGGCTCGCGGTGTCCGGATTCGCCGGCCCACTGCGTCCGACCAACGCGCGGTCGACGGCCACCGCCGCGACCGCGGCGCTCGCGGCCGCCGATGTCCCGACGATCACCTGACGACGGTTGGCACGCAGCCGGCTGGGCTGCATCGCCGCCGCGTCGTCGCCGTCGAATTGCGCAGCCAGCCGACCCTGCAGATCGGCGAGGAATTCCGGACGCGGCTCGTCGGCACCGGGCTGGGCCCCCTGCAGGTCGATCGCCATCCGCATCTGCGCCGCATCGAAGTCGTCGGGCTTGAACCCGGACGGCTTGCGCCCGCGCAGCAGCTCGTCGAGGTACCGACGCAACCCCCGCGCGTTCATGGCTCGCCCTTCTCGTTGATCTGTGCCGCCAGCCGTAATGCCCGGTGTTGCAACACCTTTGCGTTGGCGACGCTGACACCGAGCTCCGCTGCTGATTCCTTGATCGACCTGGTCTGGAGAAATCGCAGCTCCAGTATGCGTCGATAGTTGTCCGGCAAGGCCTCCAACACCGCGGCGACGCGGTCCGGCGCGGTGCTGATCGACGGTTCCGCTTCCGGCGGCGCCTCGATATCCAGGTCGATCACGGTGATCTCCCGACCCATCGTCTCGCGCCAGTGCGCGGCGAGCACCGTGCGCGCGGTACTCCGCAGATAAGACCGCACCTCGGCGGCACTCGCCGTCAGCCGCAACGGCCGCAACGCGGCGAGGAACACCTCGGCGGTGAGGTCCTCGGCGTCGGCCTGATTGCCGACCCGCGCGTAGATCGTGCGGTACACCCACCGCGCGTTGTCCTGATAGACGGATTCCCAGTCGGGATACCGGGAGTCCGACGAGACCACGCGCAGCGGGGGTCGGTGCACAGGGTCACGCTGTGCAGACACATTGGCCCCGTCTCATCGGTGCGGCCCGGCACACCCCGGGTCCACTTCGACAAGTAGATAGCCACCGGGGTTACATGCCGGGGAGGTGGGCACCGACTTCATCCGCTCTTAGCCGCCGTCATCCGCCGGATCCAGCATTCGGTCGCCGAACTGGCTGCACAGCAGCAGGGCGACCTCCACGTCGAGCCGGTCGTCCTCGATGGGCCTGCCGCGCCGTTCGATCGCGCGCTGCACCCGGTACTTCACCGAGTTCGTGTGCAGATGCAACTCCTCGGCCGCGGCCTTGTTGCTGCCGCCCGCCTTCAGGAAGGCCTGCAGCGTCTCCCGGAGGCGCCGGTCGCTGACCGTCGAACAGGCCAGTGGGCCAAGCACTTCCGTGGCCCACGCCGACAGCGCATCGACGTTCGACCCCAACAGCGCCGCGAGCGCCACACCGCGGTGACCGAACGCGGTGAACCGCCGCCGCTGCGGTCCCGACGCCACGGCGACGATTCGGGCGTCTTCGGCCTGCCGGTGTGACAGCCGAAAGCCGGCGACGCCGGACTGCGGGGTGCCGACCGCCACGTACGGGCCCTCGGCCGGCACCAGGCTGCCCAGCCACGTCACCGCCTCATCCATGACTGCCGCGGGCACCGCGACCCAGGCCCAGGCCGTGGCCCGATCGACCGAGATGAACAGTGGAGAATCTGCCGCGCCGATCGATGCGGCGAACTGCTGGACCAGGCGCTCCATCTCGGCCAGTCGATCCTCGGAGTCGTCGCACCACAAGACCACCGCGAGGTGGGTGCGCTGCAGCGGGTACCGGATCGCCACCGTCGCGGCATCGATGTCGACGTCGCCACCGGCGAGTAGCTCACGAATCTCATTGATACGCACGCTGTTTCGGTTCTCCAGCCAGCTCTCCCGAGCCTGCTGATAGACCTCGACGACCTCTTGCGAGATCCGGTCGATGTAGTTGAACGAGATCGTCGACATCGCGTCGAACACGTCCAACGCCAGTCGCGGATCGAGTTCGGCCGTCCGGATCTCCTCCAGCACGGCTTTCAGCACCGCCTGCTGGCCCAGTCGGTAGGACCGGACCAGCACATTGGCCGAGATGTCCCGTTGCGCCAGCCGGAGCGCGTGTTCGATGGCCGCTGCCGGAGCGTGCACGAGGTCGATCGAGATACCGTGCCGGGCTGCGGCGAAGAACGCGTCGATGTTCGCGGCGACCGAATCGCCCAGAATCTGCTGCAGCTGTTCCTCGCCACGCAGCTCGGCGATATCGGACACCAGCTGATCCGAGACCGAGCGCGTGATGTCGGTGAGGCGAGCGTCCAGTCGCGTGCCGATTCCGGCCATCGCTTGGGTCAACGCGTCATCGTTGCGGTCCCCGCCACCGGCCATTAGCTGCCTGTTCTCCCGGCCACCCCCAAACCGTAGTTCGTCGTCAGTCCGTTTGTCCCCGAAGGAAGGCAAAGGGCCGTCGGCATCCGTTCCCGGATGCCGACGGCCCTTTTCTGTTCTGGGGTCAGCCGACCTCGGCGGCCAACTTGGCGATCACTCCGCGCACGCCATCGACAACCTCGGCAGCCTCCCGCGGATGGTTGCCGTCGAACGCCGAAGCCGGCAGCGACAGCTTGACGTCCACGACATCCGCACCGGCGATGCCGAACGACTTGCGCGTCTCGTCGTGCGCCCACACGCCGCCGTACTGCCCGAGCGCGGTACCGATCACGGCCAGCGGCTTGCCGCTGACGGCACCGGCGCCATAGGGGCGGGACAGCCAGTCGATCGCGTTCTTCAAGACGGCGGGAATGGTGCCGTTGTACTCCGGGGTCACGGCCAGGATGGCGTCGGCGTCGCCTGCGATCTGGCGCAGCGCGACCACCGCTTCGGGCAGTGACTCGTTGTCCAGGTCTTCGTTGTAGAACGGCAGGTCGCCGAGGCCGTCTGCCACTCGTACCGTCACGCCGTCGGCCGCCGACTCGACCGCGACCTCGGCGAGTTGCCGGTTCAGCGAGGCCGCACGGAGGCTGCCGACCAGGACCAGGACCTTGGTTTCTGCCATTTTCTTTCTCCTAGCTTGTGTCTGTGGCCGGTTCCGGCGAACCGATCCTCGCATGAGTCAACCGGACTGTGGTCCGATTAATTCCGTCTGAGCTAAAGTTCGATTATGAGCGACGGGTTGGCGCAGCTGCGGCCGACGAACCTGCCTATGGCCGGCCTGCCGATGACCCCTGCGGCGCCGGTTGAGCGCGGCGACGCGGCGCGCAACCGACTCCTGCTGCTCGACGCGGCCCGCCGACTCATCGCCGAGCGCGGCGCCGAGTCCGTCACGATGGACGACATCGCGGTCGAGGCCGGCGTCGGCAAGGGCACCTTGTTTCGCCGGTTCGGCAGCCGCTCCGGCCTGATGCTCGTACTTCTCGACGAGGACGAGCAGGTCGAACAGAACGCCCTGATGTTCGGCCCACCCCCACTGGGACCCGGCGCGCCACCATTGGAACGGCTGATCGCCTACGGCCGCGACCGGCTCCAGTTCGTCTGGCAGCACCGTGCCCTGCTGTCCGACGCGGGGCGCGACCCGCAGAGCCGGTTCGGGGCCGCTGCCGCTGTCCACCGCACCCACGTCCGGATGCTACTGAACTCCGCCGGCACCACGGGGAACCTGAATGCCCAGACCGATGCCCTGCTGGCCCTGCTCGAAGCCGACTACGTGAGCCACCAGCACGACGATCTCGGCCACAGCCTGCAGGCGCAGGGTGCTGCGTGGGAAAGCGTGGCGCACAAGCTTTGTGGGCACTGAGATGACGTGGGTGCTGCACGTCGATCTCGACCAGTTCCTGGCTTCCGTCGAACTGCGCCGGCACCCTGAGCTGGTCGGGCAGCCGGTCATCGTGGGTGGTAGCGGCGACCCCACCGAACCCCGCAAGGTCGTCACCTGCGCCTCCTACGAGGCAAGGGAATTCGGCGTCCACGCCGGGATGCCGCTGCGCACCGCGGCCCGCAAGTGTCCGGAGGCCGTGTTCCTGCCCTCCGACGCGCCCGCGTATGACGAAGCCTCCGAACAGGTGATGGGCCTGCTGCGCGACCTCGGACATCCGGTCGAGGTGTGGGGCTGGGACGAGGCGTATGTCGGTGCGTCCGTGGCTGATCCGTTCGAGCTCGCCGAGAAGATTCGCGCCGTGATCGCCGCCGAGACCGGGCTGTCGTGCAGCGTCGGGATCAGTGACAACAAGCAGCGCGCCAAGGTCGCCACCGGATTCGGCAAGCCGGCCGGGGTTTTCGCCCTCTCGGCCGAGAACTGGATGACGGTGATGGGCGACCGTCCGGTCGACGCGCTCTGGGGCGTCGGCCCCAAGACCGCGAAAAAGCTTGCCGAGCTCGACATCACCACCGTCGCAGAGCTGGCCCGTACCGATGCGGAGCTGCTCACCTCGACCTTCGGCCCGACGACGGGACTGTGGATTCTGTTGCTGGCCAAGGGCGGTGGCGACAGCACCGTGACGGCCGAGCCGTGGGTGCCGCGCTCGCGCAGTCATGTGGTGACGTTCCCGCAGGACCTCACAGACACCGCCGAGATGGAAGCTGCTGTCATGGAACTGGCTCGGCGCACTCTGGATGAAATCGTCGAGCAGGGTCGGCAGGTAACCCGGGTCGCGGTGACCCTGCGCACCAAGACGTTCTTCACCCGCACCAAGATTCGCAAGTTGCCGGTCGCCGGTACCGATCTGGATGCCATCACCCGGACCGCCATCGATCTGCTGCACGAATTCGAGCTGGACCGGCCGGTGCGGCTGCTCGGCGTCCGCCTGGAACTGGAGATGCCGTAGCAGTGCTCACCACCATCGCCATCCGGGGCTACCGGTCGCTGCGCGAGATCGTGCTACCCCTCTCGGAATTGACCGTGGTCACCGGAGCCAACGGCACGGGCAAATCGTCGGTGTACCGGGCGCTGGGACTACTGGCCGACTGCGGTCGTGGTGAGGTCATCGGATCCCTGGCCCGCGAAGGCGGGTTGCAGTCGGTGCTGTGGGCCGGCCCGGAGAACACCAGTGGGGCCCGCCGGACCGGCGCCACCGAGGGCACCGGCCGGACCCGGCCCGTTTCACTCGAACTCGGCTTCGCGGCAACTGATTTCGGTTACTTCATCGATCTCGGGCTGCCGCAGGACCCGGGCCACAACTCGATGTTCGGGCAGGACCCGGAGATCAAGCGGGAGACGGTGTTCGCGGGGCCGTCTCCCCGGCCGAGCAGTTCCTTGGTCCGCCGTACCCGGACCTACGCCGAAGTGGCCTCCGATTCGGGCCGCGGCTTCGACGAGCTGACCCGTGCCCTGCCCAGCTACCGTAGCGTCCTCGCCGAGTACGCGAACCCGGAGGCACTGCCCGAGCTGGCCGCGGTTCGGGATCGCTTGCGCGACTGGCGCTTCTACGACGGTTTCCGGGTCGACCGGGACGCGCCGGCCCGCCGCCGCCAGGTCGGTACCCGGACCCCGGTGCTCAGCGACGACGGCAGCGACCTGGCCGCCGCCGTGCAAACCATCCTCGAGGCCGGGTTCGACGATCTGTCACGGGCGGTCGGGGACGCGTTCGACGGCGCCGAGATATCGGTGAGCTCCGACGACGGGCTGTTCGAACTGCAGCTGCACCAGCGCGGCATGCTCCGCCCGCTCCGGTCGGCAGAATTGTCCGACGGCACACTGCGATTCCTGCTCTGGGGCGCCGCCCTGCTGTCCCCCGAGCCACCTCAGCTCATGGTGCTCAACGAGCCGGAGACGTCACTGCACCCCGACCTGGTCGGCCCGCTCGCGGACATGATCGCCGCAGCCGCGCGCAAGACGCAGATCGTCGTGGTCACGCACTCGGCCAGGCTGCGCGAGCGGCTGGCCGGTTGCGACGCAAGCGAAGTCGAACTGGTCAAGCAGTGGGGCGAGAGCCACGTCGACGGCCAGACCATGATCAGCGCGCCCCCGTGGGACTGGGGAAAGCGCTGACCCTCAGCGGTTTTGGGGCTCAGCCCGTTTGGGCCGCAGGGCCCGGGTGAACAACACGTTCACCTGACGCATCGACACGCTGTAAGGCCACCATGCCAGCCGCTTGAACAGATACAGCGCCCGGATGTCCGCCGACGTGTAGATCATGAACCGGTTCTTGGCCACCCCGGACAGCAGTTTGTCCGCAGCCTGCTCCGGCGACACCGCATGCCCGGCGAACCTGGCCACCCAGCGCTGCACCTGCGGATCGTCGCGATCAACGCCCGCGATCTGAACCGTCTGCACCAGCGGCGTTTTCACTGCGCCGGGCACCACGACCGACACCCCGATGCGGTGCCGGGCCAGGTCGAAGCGCAGCACCTCGCTCACGCCACGCAGGCCGTACTTGCTGGCACTGTAGGCGGCATGCCAGGGCAACGCGACGATGCCCGCGGCCGACGACACGTTGGCCAGGCGTCCGCCGCGGCCGGCGGCCACCATGGGCGGAACCATGGTCTCGATGACGTGGATGGGCCCCATCAAGTTGACGTCGACCATCGAGCGCCAGTGCTGATGGGTCAGGGTGCTGACGGTGCCCCAGGCCGAGATCCCGGCGATGTTGAGCACCACATCCATGGCCTCGTGCCGGCTGTGGATGTCGGCGGCAAAGGCCGCGACGGCGTCGTAGTCGGAGATGTCGAGCGCACGGCATTCGGCCACCTCACCGCCCAGCGCACGGGCATCGGCGGCGGTCTGTTCCAGACCCGAAGCGTCGCGGTCCGTCAGGAACAGGATCGCGCCCTGCTGAGCCAGTTTGAGCACGGTCGCCCGGCCGATCCCGCTGGCCGCCCCCGTCACGAAACACCGCTTACCTGCGTAGCCGCTCCACCGCGTCATGGCCTGACCCTACACAGGCAGGTCTCCGCCACCCCATAACGCGCTGAGCCACATCCGCTCCACGATCGCCAGGGCGCGCTGCGGGTCTCCGTCTCGACCGATGAAGGCACTGTCATGCGACAACGTCATCGCCGTGGTTGACGTCAAAGTGCGAACCAACGCCGGTAGGTCGTCAGAGATCGGCCGGGCGCCGGTGTCCTGTTCGACGAGCCCGACGATCTTGGCGATCACGCCGTCTTCGAAATCGGCCATCAAGTCGCGGATTTCGGCGTCGGTGTTCTGCGCGATGGTGCACGCCGCCATGATCGGGTCATTGCTGGCGAACACCGCCGCCGCGCTGCCAACCATTCGCTTGGCGAAAGACGCCGGCGTCTCGCCCGTCTCGCGTGGCGCGAAGTTGTGGGTGAGCGCGTCCAGTTCCTCCATGGCCTCGGACACGATCTTGGCCAGCACGGAGTACTTGGAGTCGAAGTAGAAGTAGAAGCCCGACCGCGCGACACCGGCCCGGGCGCTGATGGTGCTGACAGACAGGTCAGCGAACGGCTTCTCCTCCAGCAGTTCCCGAACCGCGGTGATGATGGCGTCGCGTTGCCTGTCGCCTCGGCTGCGGCCCCTGTCGACCGTCTCGACTTCAGCGCTCATGGCGCTCACGATGTCACCGCCGACACACCAATTCAAAACTTGACACGCGTCAAGTATGCCAGCCAAGATGACATCAGGTGGTGACTTTCACCACAAAACACGGCTCATGAGCGGACAGGAAACCCTCGATGGCAACTATCAGCACCCCGAACTACCTCATCGATCAGGCCATCCGGCGAATCAAGCCCACTCCGTCCAACCTGCCGGGCATGGGCCTCGTCGAGCAGCGACTGCGCGCCAAGAAGTGGGACGAGTTCGTGTTCGCCGAGCCGCCGGCGGGCAGCGGCCTCAAGGCGATCAAGGGCGACTCGGGACTGCCGGTCATCGGCCACCTGATCGAGGCGTTCCGCAGTGGCCCCGAGTTCGTGCTGGAGCAGTACCGCAAGCACGGTCCGTTGTACTTCGCCGACTCGCCTGCGATGTCCGCGGTCGCCGCGATGGGACCCGACGCCACTCAGGCGGTGTTCTCCAACCGCAACAAGGACTTCTCCCAGAAGGCCTGGGATCCGGTGATCGGGCCGTTCTTCGAGGGCGGCCTGATGCTGCTCGACTTCGACGAGCACATGTTCCACCGCCGGATCATGCAAGAGGCCTTCACCCGGTCCCGCTTGACCGGTTACGTGTCGCACATCGACTCCGTCGCCACCAAGGTGCTGGCCACCGACTGGGTGGCCAACGATCCCCGGTTCCTGTTCCACCCCTCGGTCAAGGAGCTGACGCTCGACATCGCCGCCGAGGTCTTCATGGGCATCCCGGCGGGCACCGACCACAAGCTCGTCACCACCGTCAACCACGCCTTCACCACCACGACCCGGGCCGGCAACGCGATCGTCCGGACGCCCGTCCCGCCTCTCAAGTGGTGGCGCGGCATCCAGGCCCGCAAGACGCTGGAGGAGTACTTCTCGCGCTCGATCGCCGAGAAGCGCCGCAGCGAGAGCACCGACATGTTCAGCGTGCTGTGTCACGCCCAGGACGAGGACGGCGGCAGCTTCACCGACGACCAGATCGTCAGCCACATGATCTTCCTGATGATGGCCGCGCACGACACCTCGACGTCGACGATGACCACCATGGCCTACCACCTGGCGGCCAACCCGGAGTGGCAGGACAGGTTGCGCGAGGATTCCGCGCGCATCGGGGACGGTCCGCTGGACATCGAGTCGCTGGAGAAGCTCGAGACCTACGACCTGGTGATCAACGAAGCGCTGCGCTTGCAGACGCCGCTGCCGTTCAACTTCCGGCGGGCAGTGCGCGACACCGAGCTGCTGGGCTACTACATCCCGGAGGGCACCGACGTCATCACCTGGCCGTCGCTCAACCACATGCTGCCCGAATTGTGGACGGCCCCCGAGAAGTTCGATCCGGACCGCTTCGCCGAGCCGCGCAACGAGCACAAGTCGCACCGCTACGCATTCGCCCCATTCGGCGGCGGGGCGCACAAGTGCATCGGCATGGTCTTCGGCCAGCTGGAGATCAAGACGGTCATGCACCGGTTGCTGCGTCGCTACCGCCTGGAACTCCCGCACAAGGGCTACAAGCCGCGATACGACTACGGCGGCATGCCGGTACCGATCGACGGCATGCCGATCACGCTGCGCCCCATCGGCTGATCCCCCGCCGAAACGGCGTTTAGAAACTAGGCGTGCAGCCGGTTGGCACACGCGATCATCGCCCGCAGCGCCGACTGGACCGGGTCGCGGGCCCAGCCCATGGCCCACTCCGCGCGCGCGCCGTCGGTGCCCTGGATGAAAGTCGCGATGCCGCCGCCGACGGCGGGCAGCTGATGGAACCTGATCATCTCGACGGCCATCCCGCGCTCGTGCAGCATGGCGGTCAGCGCGGCGACGGGCCCCGTCGCGGCCGCCGTCGAGGTAGCGATGCGGTCGCCGACGGCGATGCTGGCCCGGTACGTGCGAGCGGCGGTGACGCCGCGGCGACGGTCGTCGCCGGCGGTGCCCCAACTGCCAAGGCGGACCGGCCCACGTTGATGGCCGTAGTGGTCGATGAAGCTGTCGTGACACATCGTTTCGGCGTGTTCGCGCAGGTCACGAGGCACGGGGCGGTCAAACAGATCCGCGAAACGCGAAGTGGTGGAGATAGCGGTGGAGGTGAACATGCGTCGGTCTTTTCTGCTCGAAAGAAGTGACCGACAGGTAGTAGCGTCCGACCCACAGCGAGGGGTCGGTCAGGATCAGACCCCGCTGTGGGTACTGGCTACTACGAGCATGTGAAGCATGGTCGCCGAGGTTAGTCCGCGACCGCGCCTCGGGTCAAGGCGATTTCACGGCCTTGTTGAGCAGCCACAGGAACGGCCGGTGGCTGGCGTGCCCGTCCCGGTGCAGCGGCATGCTGTCCCGCGCCGCGGAATACCAGGCGGCGCGGCCGACACCGGTGAAGTCCAGTTGCCGACCGCATCGGCCGGCGAGCGCGTGCAGCAGCAGCATCCCGGTGCGCCCGTTGCCTTCCCGGAACGGGTGAATCTGGTTGTACCGGGCGTATATCCGGGATAGTTCCCAGGCCAGCCTCGGGTCGTCGAAGCCGGCACCGATATCTGCCAATGCTGTTGCGGCGAGCCGGATTTCGTCCAGTCGGGCCGCGATGTCAACCTGCCAGGTGAACGCCGAGTCGCCGCGGCGAAGGTCGACGGTGCGCAGCTCCCCCGCCCAGGGATACACGTCACCGAAGAGCTCGCGGTGCAGAGCGCTGATATCGATGCTCGGCTCGGACCGCCGGCCATGCCACAGCACCATTCGGCCCGCCGTCACCTGAAATTCCACCGCCGCCAGGTCAGGTCCGCTTTGAATACCAAAGTTGTTGCGCAGCACCGATGTTCCGGGTATCAGGTACGGTGCCCGGCGCCAGCGGAACCGGCGCCGCACCGGCGCCGGCGGATACTGCTCGCGACACCGCGTCAGGTAGTCGCCGAAATCCATGGCGCCGGAAGCCAGTGCACCCAAGTCGACGATGTGGGCGGGCTCGGGTTCCCAGCCTTCGATGCGCTGGGCGGCGAGTGTCTGCTGCACCGCTCGGTGTGCCGCGAGCGCGGTCGCGGCGGCCTCGGTGAACTCTGCCGCCATCACCGGAACGCCGACGTCGATGCGAGAAAAGTCAGCTTGCGGCTGATGCCGGCCACCTCTCGGGCCACACTGCGCAGCATGGCTCGCTCCTGCGGCGGCAGCTCCGAGAGCACCACCTGGTCGCCACCGGCCCTCGACGTCCACCGAAATCTCACCAACGCGGTGAAACACTCGTGAAGGCTCGAAACATCGTCGGCATCAAGCACATTCGCGGCTCCGGCGGCGTCGAGCCGGCTGGGTGTCGACAGCGCGGTGGAACCGGCCGACACCGCCGCCCACCGCGCGATCTTCACCAGCGGATCGATCGCGGCCAGTTTGAGGTCGACGGCGTCGGACTGGTTGGCCAACATGCGCAGCCGGGAGGGGAACGTGGCCCGAAACGTGGTGGCGTCCTGCAGCAGGTACTGACGGACCGGGTAGTTGTAGACGGCGGCGCGCACCACCTGAGCGCGCAGCAAGTCCTCGGTCACCGTCGCGTCGGCCAGGTGGACGGCACGGGAGTCGGCCAGCACGCCGGTCATCACCACGCCGCGGTCCTGCCGCGGATCGGCTGCCCAGTGCGCGATGCCGTCAGACCACGCGCTCGCCGATCGGCAGAACCGCGGCCGGCTGGCCAGCACCCCGTTGGCGTCGGCTCGCACACCACACCGCTCCAGGACGGCATGCACTGCAGCGGCCGCTTCCAGTGCCTCGTCCCGCCCGGCGTCGTCCGCCAGCACGACCAGGGTCTCGACGTCGGATCCCGCCACCGCCTCGCCCCGCGCGACACTGCCGGAGACGAACCACGACCATGGCACGCCGACGGGCGTCAGCCGAACAGCCGCCGCGACGCCGGATCGGAGCACCTGAGACCAGGCTGCCGCGACCTCAACGGCCGGAGCCGACGCGCGTGCGGCGGCCCGCACGGCCTGCAGGCCGTGCTCGATTCCCGAGCGCAGCGCGGCGTCGTCGCCCGCCTCATCGATCGCGCCGATCGCGTCCATGACGCTATTTCTATCGGAGGACAGTTATTCCTGCTCGCCCAGTTGGATATTGTTTGCCGCGATGAGCTGGCAGCACGCACTACTTCTGCTCGCCGCCGGCGTCGCAGGCGGCCTGACCGGGAGCATCGCGGGGCTGGCATCCGTCGCGACGTATCCGGCCCTGCTGATGGCCGGGCTGCCTCCGGTGGCGGCGAACGTGACCAACACCGTCGCGCTGACCTTCAACACCATCGGATCGGTCTGGGGTTCCCTCCCCGAACTCGACGGCATGGGACCGTGGCTGCGCCGTGTCCTGCCGGCCGCCGCACTCGGCGGGGCGGCCGGGGCCGCCCTGCTTTTGGCCCTGCCTGCCGAGGGCTTCGAGGTGGTGGTCCCGGTGCTGCTCGGCCTGTCCTCGGTCACCATCGCCATCCCCCAACGGCGCGGCGCCGACACCGAACCCGGCCGGGGGCGGGCGGTGCTCATCTCCGTCGCGATCTTCGTGATCTGTGTGTACGGCGGGTATTTCGGCGCCGCGGCCGGCGTGGTGCTGCTCGCCTTGTTGCTGCATAGCGGCAGTGAGTCGATGGCCCACGCCAACGCCGCGAAGAACGTCATCCTCGGCGTGGCCAATGGTGTTGCCGCCGTGGGCTTCATCGCGCTCGCCCCGGTGAACTGGATTGCGGTGGTCCCGCTGGGCTTCGGGTGTCTGGTGGGCTCCCGACTGGGTCCGGTCGTGGTGCGGCACACCCCGGCGACACCGCTGCGATTGACCATCGCGGTGGCCGGCCTGGCGTTGGCCGTCAAGCTGGGCTGGGATACCTACCGATAGGCGAACGGGTTGTCGCCCTTGGCAACCCGCACACCCAGCTGGATCAGCTCGGTGGCGGAGGCATGCAGCTTCTCCCCTGCCTCGCGGTCGGCCAGACCCGCCAGGAACCGCGACCAGGTGCCCTCGATGACGATGCCCAGCTTGAAGCAGGCCATCGCGAGGTACCAGTCCAGATGCTCGGTGCGTCGGCCGCCCGCGGCAAGATAGGCGTCCAGCAGTTCGTCCCGGCCGGCAAGTCCGCCGGCCTCCGCCAGCGCGGCACCGACGACAATGGCGTTGGGCGCCGTCGGCCAGCACACCAGCATCCAGCCCAGGTCCAGCAGCGGGTCGCCGACGGTGCACATCTCCCAGTCGACGAACGCCGCCAGTTCCGGCTTGTCATGGCGCAGCATGACGTTGTTCAGGTGGCAGTCGCCGTGCATGATTCCAGGCTCGCCATCGGGCGGCCGGTTGTCGGTCAACCAGGTCGCCAGTTGGGCAACCCCGTCCAGCGATTCGGGGTCGTAGTGGTCATGCCGATAACTCTGCAGCAGGCCGACGAACTGCGGAACCTGCCGTGCCACAAACGATCCCGGCTTGCGAATGGCCGCCAACGGGCTGCCGTCCCACGCGACATTGCCCAGCTGCGCCAGGCTCGCCGCGTAGGACGGCCCGACGTCATGGCGCAGGCTCGGGTCGGCCGCGTAGGCCGGCGACAGCTCCTCACCGGGGTTGAAGCCGTCGACTTCGGCCATCAGATAGAAGACGACGCCGAGCACCGACGGATCCTCGCAGCCGGCGATGAACGTGGGATGCGGCACCGACGTGCCGGCCAGGGTCCGCAGCACCGCGATCTCACGCTGCATGGTCTTGTCACTGGTGGGCCGCGGATGCAGCGGCGGGCGGCGCAGCACCACCGGCCGGCCGTCGATGTGCAACCGCACCACGATGTTTTGTGTACCGCCGGTCAGCGGCTCGACGTCGGTGAGGTGCTCACCCAGCCCCTCGGCGCGGATCCAGTTCTGGACGATGTCTCGGTCACGGTCGGTCAACGTCGGCTGCATGATGCTGTGATTCTGGCCCGGAATCACCCGAACGGGCAGCCATTTCTTACGATCCGTTTTCATTTGGGACTGACCTACCAGATGAGTCGTACTGTGGCGGTGTGGCACTTCGACTGGATCCGCATCGATCGCTCGCCGGCCTGGCGGCCGCGGCCGTGGCGCTCGGCGTTGCTGCGCTCCTGGCGATTCCCCTTGGTCCGCACGCCGATTCCCGCACCGCGGTCGGGTCGGTGGTCATCGATCGGACCCCGGGCCCGGTCAAAGAGTGGGCCATCCAGACTTTCGCCACCAACGACAAACTGTTCCTGACCGTGGCGGTGATCCTGGCCATCGCGGTGATCGCCATGGTGACAGCGCAATTCGAGGACCGGAAGCTCGGCAGCATCGCCATCGGGCTGGCCGGGGTGCTGGGCGGCGCCGCGGTGCTGTCCCGCACCGGCGCCCGCCCCATCGACGTCCTCCCGTCCCTCGTCGGTGCGGCGGCGGGCATCGCAGTCCTGCGCGTCCTGGTCTCCGAGCGCCTCGATCCCCGGGTCCCCGAACCAGACGCGGACACCGGTGCCGCCGATCCCGGCCGGCGTCGATCGCTGGCGGCCCTGGGCTTCTTGGCTGCCGGAACCCTCGCCGGCGTGATCGGCACGGTCCTGGGCCGCGCGGCGTCGTCGGTCTCGGGCGACCGCAGCGCCTTCACCCCGCCGGCGCCCAAAATCCCTGGCCCGCCGATCCCGCCGGACGTGCAACCAGCCGGGGTGGACCTGCCGCCGTTCATCACCCCGAACGCGGACTTCTACCGGATCGACACGGCGCTGTCCGTCCCGCAGGTACAGCGGCAGGACTGGCGACTGCGGATCCACGGGATGGTCGATCGCGAGGTCACCTTTCGCTTCGACGAGCTCGCTCAGTTCGAGGCGATCGACAAGGTCGTCACGCTCACCTGCGTGTCAAACCCGGTGGGCGGCAACCTGATATCGAATGCCACCTGGACCGGCTACCGGGTGCGCGACCTGTTGGCCCGGGCCGGCATCCACGCCGACGCCGACATGGTGCTGTCCAAGTCCATCGACGGGTTCACCGCGGGCACCCCCGTCGAGGCACTGACCGACAACCGCGACGCGCTCCTGGCCGTCGCCATGAACGGCGAACCGCTGCCGACCGAGCACGGCTACCCGGCGCGGCTCGTGGTTCCCGGTTTGTACGGCTACGTCTCGGCGACCAAGTGGCTCGTCGATCTGGAACTCACCAGATTCGATCGGGCCCAGGCCTATTGGACGAAGTTGGGCTGGTCCGCGCATGGGCCGATCAAGACCGAGTCGCGCATCGACGTGCCGCGCGCCGGCTCCGGGGTGCCGATGGGTCCGGCGACGTTCGGCGGCGTCGCGTGGGCGCAGAACCGCGGTGTGCGCGCGGTGGAGGTCCGCATCGACGACGGTCCGTGGCGGCCGGCGACGCTGGGCGCCGCGTATTCGAACGACACCTGGCGGCTGTGGAGTTACCGCTGGCAGGCAGACCAGCCGGGGCGCCACACCATCACCGTCCGCGCCACCGATGGCACCGGCACGGTGCAGACCGCCGACGTCGCCGGTGCCGTCCCCGACGGAGCGACGGGCTGGCATTCGGTGTCCTTCACCGTGGCCTGAGCCGGATGTCGGACCCCCGTGCCAAGCTGAGCTCATGCTCCTCACCGACGTCGCCGCGGCTTCAGCCGAGGTCGGTGCGGTATCTGCGCGGTCGGCGAAGATCAGCCGGATCGCTGCCCTGCTCGGCACAGCAACCGAGCATCCGGCCACTGTCGCCATCGTCGTCGACTGGCTGTCCGGTGAGCTGCCCCAGCGCCAGATCGGGGTCGGCTGGGCGGCACTGCGATCGCTGCCGCCACCGGCCGAGAGCCCGTCGCTGACCGTCATCGAGGTCGACGCCGCTCTGTCGGCCATCAAGGCAGTCGCCGGCCGCGGTTCAGCGGCCACCCGCACCGAGCTGCTGCACGCGCTGTTCGGGGCGGCCACCGAGGTCGAGCAGACCTTTCTGCGTGGGCTGCTCAGCGGCGGGCTGCGTCAGGGCGCGCTGGCCGGGGTGATGGCCGACGCGGTCGCCAAAGCCGCGGGTATCCCCGCCGCCGACGTGCGGCGCGCCGCGATGCTCAGCGGGGATCTGGCCACGGTGGCTGCCGCGGCGATGTCCGACGGTGCCGACGCGCTGCGGCGCTTCACGCTCGCCGTCGGCCGTCCGGTGAGTCCGATGCTGGCCCAGACCGCGACCGATGTCGGCGATGCCCTCGAAAAGCTGGGTGGCGCCGCGATATTCGAGACCAAGCTCGACGGTGTCCGGGTGCAGATTCATCGATCCGGCACCGAGGTGTCCGTCTACACCCGCAGCCTGGACGACATCACGGCCCGGGTACCTGACGTGGTGAGCGCCGTGTTGGCACTGCCCGTGACGAACCTGATCGCCGATGCCGAGGCCCTGGCCATGCGCCCTGACGGCCGTCCGCACCGGTTCCAGGTGACCTCATCGCGGATCGGCAAACGCTCCGACGATGGCGCGCAACCGCTTTCGGTGTTCTTCTTCGACATCCTGCACCGCGACGGCACCGACCTGTTGGATCAGCCGGCACAGCGCCGCCGCGAAGCGTTGGACGAGGTGGTCCCCGAACCACTGCGGGTGCGGCGCTGCGTCACCTCGGATTCGGTTGTCGCCCAACAGTTCCTCGACGAGACGCTGGCCGCCGGCCACGAAGGCGTGATGGCCAAGCACCCGGAGTCGCCGTACGAGGCGGGCCGGCGGGGCGCCGGCTGGCTGAAGGTCAAGCCGGTCCACACCCTGGACCTGGTGGTCCTGGCGGTCGAGTGGGGTTCCGGACGGCGCACGGGCAAGCTGTCGAACATCCATCTGGGCGCCCGTGACCCGGCCACCGGTGGTTACGTGATGCTGGGCAAGACCTTCAAAGGGATGACCGACGCGATGCTGGACTGGCAGACGACGCGGTTCACCGAGCTCGCCGACGGCCCGATGGACGGTTACGTCGTGCGGCTGCGCCCCGAGCAGGTGGTGGAGATCGCGTTCGACGGCGTGCAGGGTTCGAGCCGCTACCCCGGCAAGATGGCGCTGCGGTTCGCCCGGGTGCTGCGCTACCGCGACGACAAGCGGCCCGAGGAGGCCGACACCATCGACACCGTCCGGTCGCTGTACGAACGCTGAGTGTTACCCCGCGATCCGGAGCCACCGATGACAGGATGTGGGGCATGTCACCAGCCACCGCGTACCCCGACGAGTCCGTCGGTGACGTCACCTATGTGCGTACCGACCCGGACCTGCCACCGGTCGCGATCATCGACCGCTCGCCCATCACCACCCGGCATCGGGTGATCTTCGGAGTCATCGCGGTGCTTGCCGCCGTGGCCTGGGCCGTCATCGCCTTCGCCCGTGGCGAGACCGTGAACGCGGTGTGGTTCGTCATCGCCGCGATCTGTACCTACGTCATCGGATACCGGTTCTACGCGCGGCTGATCGAGATGAAGATCGTCAAGCCCCGCGACGACCACGCCACCCCGGCCGAACTCCTCGAGAACGACACCGACTACATGCCGACCGACCGTCGGGTCCTGTTCGGTCATCACTTCGCGGCCATCGCCGGCGCCGGCCCGCTGGTCGGACCGGTCCTGGCCATGCAGATGGGTTATCTGCCGGGCACCATCTGGATCATCGTCGGTGCGGTCGTCGCCGGTTGCGTGCAGGACTATCTGGTGCTGGTCATCTCGACGCGGCGGCGCGGGCGGTCACTCGGCCAGATGGCGCGCGACGAACTCGGGCCCATCGGCGGCGTCGCCGCGATCGTCGCGGTGTTGGTGATCATGGTGATCCTGCTGGCTGTGCTGGCGCTGGTGGTGGTCAACGCCCTCGCCGAAAGCCCGTGGGGCGTGTTCTCCATCGCGATGACCATCCCGATCGCCATCTTCATGGGTCTGTACCTGCGGTTCCTGCGGCCCGGCCGGGTGTCGGAAGTGTCCCTGATCGGCGTCGCACTGCTACTGCTCGCGGTGGTTTCCGGCGGCTGGGTCGCGGAAACATCCTGGGGCGCAGACTGGTTCACGCTGTCGAAGGTGACGCTGTCGTGGTGCATCATCGTCTACGGCCTGGCCGCCTCGGTGTTGCCGGTGTGGTTCCTGCTCGCCCCCCGCGACTACCTGTCGACGTTCATGAAGGTCGGCACCATCTCGCTGCTGGCGGTCGGCATCCTGATTGCCCGTCCGGTCATGGCGGCCCCCGCGGTGTCGCAGTTCGCCACCCGCGCCGACGGTCCGGTGTTCGCCGGTGCGCTGTTCCCGTTCCTGTTCATCACCATCGCGTGCGGTGCACTGTCGGGCTTCCATTCCCTGATCTCGTCGGGCACGACTCCGAAGCTGCTGGAGAAAGAAGGGCAGACGCGGCTCATCGGTTACGGCGGCATGTTGACGGAGTCTTTCGTCGCGATCATGGCGCTGATCACCGCGGCGATCCTCAACCAGCACCTGTACTTCGTGATCAACTCCCCCACCGCGGCGACCGGCGGCACCGCGGCCACTGCGGCCACCTACGCCAACGGCCTGGGCCTGTCGGGAGCCCCGATCACTCCCGCAGAGGTGACGGCCGCCGCGACCGACGTCGGTGAGCACTCGGTCGTTTCGCGCACCGGCGGCGCGCCGACGCTGGCCCTTGGCATGTCCGAGGTGCTGCACCAGGTCTTCGGCGGTTCGAGCATGAAGGCCTTCTGGTACCACTTCGCGATCATGTTCGAGGCGCTGTTCATCCTCACCACCGTCGACGCCGGCACCCGG
This sequence comes from Mycolicibacterium llatzerense, assembly GCF_000878195.1. Classification (GTDB taxonomy): domain Bacteria; phylum Actinomycetota; class Actinomycetes; order Mycobacteriales; family Mycobacteriaceae; genus Mycobacterium; species Mycobacterium llatzerense. Next base: position 21,204 of record NZ_JXST01000041.1, read on the forward strand.
GTCGCCCGCTTCATGCTGTCCGATGCCCTGGGCAATCTGGGTGGGCCGCTGCGAAAGCTGCGCGATCCCAGCTGGCGCCTGGGCGCGTGGACCTGCAGCCTGCTCGTCGTCGCGGGGTGGGGCAGCATCCTGCTGATGGGCGTCACCGACCCCCTCGGCGGCATCAACACGCTGTTCCCGTTGTTCGGCATCGCCAACCAGTTGCTCGCCGCCATCGCGCTGACCGTCGTCACCGTCGTGGTGATCAAGAAGGGCCTGCTCAAATGGGCCTGGATTCCGGGGCTGCCGCTGTTCTGGGACGTCCTCGTCACCCTCACCGCGTCGTGGCAGAAGATCTTCTCCCACGACCCCAAAATCGGCTACTGGCAACAGCATTCGCAATATCTCGCAGCCAAGGCCGCTGGCAAGACGACGTTCGGTTCCGCCAAGAACCCCGACCAGATCGACGCCGTCATCCGGAACACGTTCATCCAGGGCACGCTGTCCATCGTGTTCGCCGTACTGGTGGTGATCGTCGTGGTCGTCGGCATCGTCGTGGCCCTGCAAGCCATCCGCGGCGGCGGCCGGCCACTGACCGACGACGAGGCGATGCCGTCGCGGCTGTTCGCCCCGCGCGGCCTGTTCCCGACCGACGCCGAGAAGGAGGTGCAGAAGCAGTGGGACGCGCTACCGAGTTCGCACGCCAGATCCGTTGGTACTGGTCATCATTGATGGGTGACAACCACTACGCGCGGTATCTGGAACACCGCCGTCGCACGCACGCCGGCGAGCCGGTGCTGACCGAGCGCGACTATTGGAAGGCCCGGCACCGCGCCGCCGACCTCAACCCGCAGGGCCGCTGCTGCTGATCTGCATGTCTCTGCGTCCACGGTCGGACAACAGCATCACTGCATAACCGAAGACAAACCGCACACAGCGCGCGCAGAATTTCCCTGGAAGGCCGTCCGTCCGGCGCACCGGGGAGGGAATGCTGATGTCGAAACGCATCGTGGTGTGTTGTGACGGCACCTGGAACACGCCCGACGAACTGCGGAACGGCCAAGCCAGCCCGACAAACGTCTGCAAGGTCGCCCTCGCCGTGGCAGACCGCGGGAGCGACGGCACCAAGCAGGTGGCGTACTACCGCAGCGGGGTCGGCACGATGCGGTCCGAAAAGTTCACCGGCGGCGCTTTCGGTGTCGGACTGTCGCGCGACGTGATGTCGGCATATCGGTACGTCGTCGCCACGTATGAGCCGGGCGATCAACTGTTCCTGTTCGGCTTCAGCCGTGGCGCCTTCACCGCCCGCAGTGCGGCGGGATTCATCCGTAACTGCGGCATCCTGCGCCGTGAGCACGCCGACCGGATCGACGAGGCCTATGCGCTCTACCGCAGCCACAACGACGCCACCAAGCCGCGGGGCATCGAGTCGACGCTGTTTCGCCAGGCTTATTCGTACGAAGCTTCGGTCTACTTCATCGGCGTCTGGGATACCGTTGGCTCACTGGGCATTCCATTGTCGGGCAATCCCCTGATCAACCTGATCAACAAGCGCTGGCAGTTTCACGACACCGACCTGAGCTCCACGGTCCGTTTTGCCTACCAGGCCCTGGCCATCGACGAACAGCGTCGCCCCTTCGAGCCCACCCTCTGGACCCAGCCGAAGGACACGCCAACCCAGAAACTCGAACAGGTCTGGTTCTCCGGTGTCCACTGCGACGTCGGCGGCGGATATTTCACCCACGAACTCAGTGACATCACGCTCCGCTGGATAACCGAGAAGGCCCACGCGTGCGGTCTGCATTTCAAACCCGGGGCCTTCGCCGTACACCCGCCGGTCCCCCCGGCTTCCGCCGACACGGTGCCAATCGTGGATGCGTACACCAGCATTCAGCCCAACCCGTTGGGCAAGAAGCACGATTCCATGACGCTCATGTACCGGCTGTTGGGGCGCTACGTCCGACATATCGGCGCGAAGGATCCCGATCATGAATACGTGTCCTCGACCGCACTGACCCGGGAGGAACAGGACGCCACCTATCGCCCGAAACCGTTGGCGAACCCACCAACGGGCGGGTTCCACCGCATGCCCGTCGACCCGGACTGATCCACGGCTGCACCCACGCTCACACCCACGACTTTGCGGTGGCCAAGCAAGGCGGGCTCACGACGACGGCCGTCTACACGACCTTCCGCACAGTGGACGCATACGGCGCCCGTCACCCCACAGGGTGGTACCAAAAGAGACGATCCTCACTCCGTGGTACTAAATGAGTGTATGGACAGATGTCCAGTTGTTGTCCCACCAGCCTTAGGAGAAACGTGCTGTTCACGGTTTCCGACGTCACCGACGCCGTCGCTGCAGCCATCCCGGACCGCACCCTGGTCATTCAGGGCGACCGCCGGTTCACCTACGCCGAGGTCGTCGCCCGCTCCCACCGGCTCGCCGCGTACCTGCACGCGCAGGGCCTGGGCGTGCACACCGATCGCGACCAGCTGGCCGGCCATGAAGTAGGCCAGGACCTCGTCGGCATCTACGCCTACAACGGCCCCGAGTTCGTCGAGTCCCTGCTCGGCGCATTCCGGGCCCGGGTGGCGCCGTTCAACGTGAACTACCGCTACGTCAAGGCCGAGCTGCAGTACCTGCTGAACGATGCGGGCGCCTCGGCCCTGATCTACCACGCCGCGTTCGCGCCGACCCTCGCCGAAGTGCTGCCGGATCTGCCGAACCTCAAGGTGCTGATCCAGATCGCCGACAGTTCGGGCAACGAGCTGCTGCCCGGTGCCGTCGACTACGAGACCATCGTGAACGCCGACGTCCCGCCGCCGCCGGTGACGCCGTCACCCGACGATCTCTACGTGCTGTACACCGGCGGCACCACTGGCATGCCCAAGGGCGTCCTGTGGCGCCAGCACGACATCTTCATGGCCTCGTTCGGCGGCCGGAACGCGATGACGGGCGAGCCCGCCCAGTCGGCCCAGGAGATCGTCGACCGCGCCTCGGCGGCCACCGAGATGCGCATGATGATCCTGCCGCCGCTCATGCACGGCGCCGCCCAGTGGGGCGTGATGACGGGCATCAACAACGGCCAGACCATCGTGTTCGCCAAAGACGTCGAGGGCTTCAACGCCAAGGAGATCGTCGAGACCATCGCCCGAGAGAAGATCGCGATCGCGACGGTCGTCGGTGACGCCATGGCCCGGCCGTTGGTCACCGCCATCGAAGAAGCGATGGCCGACGGCAGCCACGACCCGACCTCGCTGGTCATCATCGCCAACGGCGGCGCGCTGTTCACGCCGGCCGTGAAGGGCCGACTCGTCGCGGCACTGCCGAACGCCATGGTGATCGACGGTGTGGGTTCGTCGGAGACCGGCGCGCAGATGTCGCACGTGTCGACCAAGGCCAACGTGTCCAGCGGCACCTTCACCGCCGGTCCGGCCACCCGGATCGTCTCGGAGGACTTCTCCTCACTCCTGGCCCCCGGCCACGATGGCAACGGCTGGCTGGCCCAGGAGGGCTACGTGCCGCTGGGCTACAAGGGCGACGCGGCCAAGACGGCCAAGACGTTCCCGATGATCGACGGCATCCGGTACGCGGTGCCGGGCGACCGCGCCCGACTGCTGGAGGGCGGCACCGTCGAGCTGCTCGGCCGCGACTCGGTGACGATCAACTCCGGTGGCGAGAAGATCTTCGCCGAAGAGGTCGAGTCCGCCATCGCATCGCACCCGGCCGTGGTCGACGTGGTCGTCGCCGGACGCCCGAGCGAGCGCTGGGGCAACGAGGTGGTCGCGGTCGTGGCGCTGGCCGACGGCGCCGAGGTCGACGCCGCCGAGCTCATCAAGCACGCCGCGGAATCGATCGCCCGCTACAAGCTGCCGAAGGCCGTCGTGTTCCGGCAGACCATCGTCCGCAGCCCCGCCGGCAAAGCCGACTACCGCTGGGCCAAGGAACAGGCACTCCAGAACTAGGTCCCCAGACTGGGGGTAACTCCCTCGCGAGCAGACGTAAAACTGTCGATTTCCCCTGGAATTTGGACAGTTTTGCGTCTGCTCGTGAGGCGAACGCTAGCCCGCAGCCCACTCCTTGGCGCGGTCCAGTTCGTCGAGGCCGAAGATCTGGAGGTCGCCCGGGATCATCCAGGCGACAGCGTGCAGCGTGTGGGCGACCCAGGCTTTGTCGGACACCACCGCGATGCGTTTGAACGCCGAGTGGTGTTTGAACAGCGCACCGAACCCGACCTTCAGATCCTCGACCAGGCCACCCGGCCCGAAGCCCTCGTAGTCGGCGGCGATGACCTCGACGATCCTGATTTCGCCACCGACGACGAGATCGTCCATGGTGGGCTCGAATTCACGGAAGTCGTCCCCGCTCACGCGCCCCGAAACGCGAATGCCGGTCACACCGTCGGGCATGTCTGACAGCACTTCGATCATGTTCGCCAGCCTACGTCTGCTCGCGGGGAGAGTTCACGCCCCGAATCGGGCGAGCGGATCGGCGGTCGCCTCGATCTTGACGACGAGTCCGTCGCGAATCGTCAGGACCACCACAGCGAACAGCTGCCGGTTCGCGAACGCCAGCAGCACGGGTTGCCCGAGCGGGCCGGCGACCACGGTGGTGCCCGGTCCGAGGTACAGCATCAGATTCTCGGCGACCCGCTGCGGTCCGTGATTGACGATGGGCGGGATCGGCGGATCGCTGAGCACCGTGCCGACGCCCCAGACCGTCGGATCCAGCACCGCGGCCAGCGCTTGTACGTCGCCGCCGGCGCAGGCGGTGATGAATTTCTCGGTGACGAGTTGATGTTCGGTCACCTCGACGTCGTCGGCACGTAGCTCGGTGCCTGCCACCTTGGCCCGGGCCCGACGAGCCAGTTGCCGGCAGGTGCCGACCGGTCTGCCGACAGTCTCGGCGATCGACTCGAACGGGACACCGAACACGTCGTGCAGGATGAACGCCACGCGCTCGCCGGGACTCAATTGCCGCAGCACCCGCAGCAGGGCACCCGACACTTCGTCGTCCAGGGTGATCCGGTCCGCGGGGTCGGGCTCTGCCGACGGCAGTTCAGGAATCGCATCCTGCTCCAGATCGGTCGGTTGTTCCCGCCGTGCGCGCGCCGAGCGCACCAGGTCGAGGCACAGCCGGCCGGCGACGGTCGTCAGCCACGCGCGGACGTCCTCGATCTCGCCGGGCGTCGTGCGGGACAACCGCAGAAATGCTTCCTGCGCAACATCTTCGGCGTCGCCGACGTCACCCAGCATCTGGTACGCGAGGTTGACCAGATACGGATGGTGGTGGCGCCAGGCCGCGGTGAATCCGGTGATTTCTGTCATGAGCTATAGACGATTCGGTGTGCTGAAAAGTTACCGCACCACGCGCACCGCGGGCGGTCGTAACTTTTTCCGGCGGCGTTCCGTCCTTGGTTCATGACCATTCTCATCACTGGGGCCACCGGCAACGTCGGCCGCCCACTCGTCGAACAGTTGCACGCCGCAGGCATGAAAGTCCGTGCCGTCACCCGTAATCCATCCTCGAACTTCCCGCCGGAGGTCGAGACCGTGGCATCCGTACGCGACGGCCTGGCCGGCGTCAGCGCGGTGTTCCTCAACTCCCGCGCACTCGGTCCGGACCTGGCCTGGACGGTCGAGGCCGCCAGGGACGCCGGAGCCAAACTGGTGGCACTGTCGGCCATCAACGCCGACGACGACTTCTCCCGCCAGCCGTCGAGATTCCGGGGTGACCGGAACAAGGAAGTCGAACAGCTCGCCGTCGATTCAGGACTGCCGTGGGTGAGCCTGCGGCCGGCATTGTTCGCCACCAACTTCATCGGGATGTGGGCCGGGCAGCTGCAGGCCGGCGACGTCGTGGCCGGCCCCTACGCTGCCGCGTCCAGCGCACCGATCGTCGAAGCCGACATCGCCGCGGTCGCCGCGCATGCCCTGCTCACCGATGAACTGGACGGCCGAAAGATCCCGCTGACGGGCCCGCAATCGCTCACCAACGCCGAACTGCTGGCCGTCGTCGGCCGGGTCCTGGGCCGCGATCTTCGCTACCTGGAAATCCCGGTCGAACAGGTCCGCGAGCGCTTCGTCGCCATCGGCTTCCCTCCGGAGTTCGGCAGCGCGTACACCGCGCTGCTGGCGGAAACCGTCGACACCCCGGCACCGGTCAGCGACGAGGTCGAGCGCATCCTCGGCCGGCCGGCCCAGCCGTTCGCCGAATGGGTGGACCGCCACCGCGGCGCCTTCAACCCGCGATTGGAGGCCAGCCATGTCTGAGCAGTCCACATCAGATCCGCGACCGCCGCGCTACCTGAAGCAGATGAACAAGGTCGTCGTCGCCGTCGGGAAGCTCGGCATCCCCGTCGGCCCCGCGATGGTGCTGACCGTGCCCGGCCGCAAGACCGGCACGCCGCGGAGCACCCCGATGACGCCGTTCGTCGTCCACGGCGCGATGTACGCCGTGGCCGGCTACCCGGGCGCGCACTGGGCGCTCAACGCCCGTGCGGCCGGTACCGGCACCTTGACGCGGGGTCGCAAGTCCCGGCCGGTGAAGATCACCGAGCTGACGATCGACGAAGCGCGGCCGGTACTGCGCGAGTTTCCGGTGCAGGTACCGGTCGGCGTGAAATTCGCCAAGAGCTCCGGCATGGTCGCCGAGGGCACGCCCGACGAATTCGAGTCACTGGCAGGCAGACTCGCCGTCTTCCGGTTCGACCCGCTGAGCTGATCGGGAATTTGGCACCTAGCGGATGACACCACGTTCGCAGAGGTGCTCGGTCAGCGGCTGGACACCGACCTCGAAGTGTTCGGCCATCGCCGTCCGGGCCGCGTCGCTGTCGCCGGCCTGCAGCGCCGCGATCACCCGACGGTGGTCCCGGATCGACAGATCCGGCCAGCCCTCGAGCGTCGGGAACACCGCCTCCGGTGCGTAACGCGTTATCCCCGACATGAATTGGGTCAGCTTGGGCGAATCGGCGGCGACGTTGATCAGCCGGTGGAACTCGTGGTTGAGCCGCACCATGCGATCGACATCGGTGTGCTGGTAGGCCTGCTCCAGCGCTTCCTGGATGCGGGTGAGCTCAGCGACCTGGTCGGCGGTGATGTGCTCGGCGGCGCGAGCCGCCAATTCGCCACCGACGAACGCCTGCACCATGGCCACGTCGGACACGTCGCGGGCGGTGACCTCGAGCACCATGAAGCCGCGTCGCGGGTGCTGCACCAACAGCCCCTCGGCCCGCAGGTTCAGCAGTGCCTCGCGGACCGGGGTGACGCTGACACCCAGTTCGGTGGCCAGCTGGTCCAGCCGCAGGTACTCCCCCGCCGGAAACGTACCGTTGAAGATCCGCCGGCGGACGTACCGCGCCACATCGTGGGAAAGCTGTGCGGGCGCGGCGAATTCGGGTTCAGATGCGGTATTCATTGAGCAGGTTCTTGCTGATGATGGTCTTCTGGATTTCGCTGGTCCCCTCGCCGATCAACAGGAACGGCGCGTCTCGCATCAGGCGTTCGATCTCGTACTCCTTGGAGTAGCCGTAGCCGCCGTGGATCCGGAAACTCTGCTGAGTGACCTCCGAGCAGAACTCGCTGGCAAGGTATTTGGCCATACCCGCCGCGACGTCGTTGCGCTCGCCCGAGTCCTTCAGCCGGGCGGCATTGACCATCATCAGATGTGCCGCTTCGACTTTGGTGGCCATCTCGGCGAGCTGGAAGGCGATGGCCTGGTGGTCGGCGATCGGCTTACCGAACGTCTCCCGCTGCTGGGCGTAGCGCACCGCCAGTTCGAAGGCCCGGATACCGACCCCGCACGCCCGCGCCGACACGTTGACGCGGCCGACCTCGATACCGTCCATCATCTGGAAGAAGCCTTCCCCGGGCTTGCCGCCGAGCACGTCGCCGGCGCCGGCGTGGTACCCGTCGAAGATGAGCTCGGTGGTGTCGATGCCCTTGTAGCCCAGCTTGTCGATCTTGCCCGGAATCGTCAGACCAGGTTTGACCTCACCGAAACCGGTCGGCTTCTCGACCAGGAACGCCGTCAGGTTGCGGTGCGGTTTGTCCGCTCCCTCATCGGTTTTCACCAGTGCCGCAACCAGAGTCGAGCTGCCACCATTGGTCAGCCACATCTTCTGGCCGGTGATGGTGTAGCCGCCATCGGCGTCACGCACGCCCCTGGTGCGGATCGCGGCGACATCGGATCCGAGTTCCGGCTCGGACATCGAGAAGGCGCCGCGCACTTCGCCGGTCGCCATCCGGGGCAGGTAGCGCTGCTTCTGCTCGTCGGTGCCGTGCTGGCGCAGCATGTAGGCGACGATGAAATGCGTGTTGATGACGCCCGAGATGCTCATCCAGCCCCGGGCCAGTTCCTCGACACACAGCGCATAGGTCAACAGCGACTCACCGAGCCCGCCGTACTCCTGCGGGATCATCAGGCCGAACAGACCCAGGTCTTTCATCTGATCGACGATGGCCTGCGGGTAGGTGTCCGAGTGCTCCAGCTCCTGGGCAGCCGGGATGATCTCCCGGTCGACGAATTGCCGCACGGTGGCGACGATTTCGCGCTGCACCTCGGTGAGGCCGGCGGTCTGGGCCAACTTAGTCATGCGCGATCCCGCTCCGCTTCTCGCTGTCCGTCATGGGGCGATCCGTTCAAACACAGCGGCCAGCCCCTGGCCGCCTCCGATGCACATGGTTTCCAGTCCATAGCGGGCATCCCGCAGGTGCAGTTCACGCGCCAGGGTCGCGAGCATCCGGCCGCCGGTCGCGCCGACGGGATGACCGAGCGAGATGCCCGACCCCCGCACATTCGTGCGCTCCCAGTCACTGTCGGTGAACTTCCACTCCCGGGTGCAGGCCAGCGCTTGCGCGGCGAAGGCCTCGTTGAGCTCGATCAGATCGATATCGGCAAGGGCCAGACCGGCTCTGGCGAGCGCGACCTCGGTGGCCGGCACCGGGCCGATCCCCATGACGTTCGGCGCCACCCCGGCCACGCCCCACGACACCATGCGCACCAGCGGCTGCAGACCGAGTTCGGCCGCGCGCTCCGGGGTGGTCACGACGCACATGGAGGCCGCATCGTTCTGCCCGCTGGAGTTGCCGGCGGTCACGGTGGCATCCGGATCGCTCTTGCCCAGAACGGGTTTGAGCTTGCCCAGCGCTTCGACGGTGGTGTCGGCGCGGGGATGCTCGTCGGTGTCGATCACCTGGTCGCCGGCACGCGAGCTCACCGTCACGGGCACGATCTCGTCGGCCAGCACGCCACTGCTTTGCGCCGCAATGGCTTTCTGATGCGACCGCACGGCCAGCGCGTCCTGTTCGACGCGGGAGATCGCGTACTGCCGGCGCAGGTTCTCCGCGGTTTCGAGCATTCCGCCCGGCACCGGGTAGTTCTTGCCGCCGGCGGTGGTCCGCCCGCGCGCCAGCCCGTCGTGCACCGTGATGCCGCCGCGCGAGCCACCCCAGCGCATGTCGGTGGAGTGGAACGCGACGTTGCTCATCGACTCCGCGCCACCGGCGACGACGAGATCGTTTGCGCCGCTGGCCACTTGCAGGCAGGCCTGGATGACGGCCTGCAGCCCCGACCCGCAGCGCCGGTCGACCTGCATGCCCGGAACAGTGACGGGCAGCCCGGCATCGAGCGCCACCACCCGGCCGATCGCCGGGGCTTCGCTGGACGGGTAGCAGTGCCCGAGAATGACGTCCTGCACCGCTGCCACCGGAATCCCGGTCCGCTGCAACAGACCTTGCAGCGCCGCGACACCGAGCTCGACCGCGGTCAACGACTTGAACATGCCGCCGTACCGGCCGATGGGGGTACGCACCGGCGCGCAGATGACAGGACTGGGCGTGGTCATCTAGATGTGCCGTCCCCCAGTGATTTCCAGCACGCAGCCGGTCATGTACGACGACATGTCCGACGCCAGGAACGTGACGACCGACGCCACTTCGCTGGGTTCGGCGGCCCGTCCCATCGGGATCTCCGCCAGCTTCTGGTCCCAGATCCGTTGCGGCATCGCCTCGGTCATCGCGGAGCGGATCAGGCCCGGCTGCACGGCGTTGACCCGCACCCCGAGGTGGGCGACCTCCTTGGCAGCAGCCTTGGTCAGGCCGACGATGCCCGCCTTGGCCGCAGAGTAATTGGTCTGGCCGATCAGGCCGACCTTGCCCGAGATCGACGAAATATTGATGATGGCACCGCTTTTCGCCTCCCGCATGACGCCTGCAGCCAGCCGGGTGCCGTTCCAACAGCCCTTCAGGTGTACGTCGATGACCTGGTCGAACTGTTCCTCGGTCATCTTGCGCATGGTGGCATCGCGGGTGATGCCGGCGTTGTTGACCATGATGTCGAGGCCGCCCCATCCGACGGCAGCGTCGATCAGCGCCTGCACATCGGCAGCAGACGTCACGTCGCACTGAACAGCCTTCGCCACTTCCGAGCCGCCCAGCTTGGCCACAGCAGCTTCGGTCGCCTCGAAGTTCAGGTCACCGATCACGACGCGGGCCCCCTCGGCGATGAACCGTTCCGCGATCGCGTATCCGATGCCCTGGGCACCACCGGTGATCACTGCGATACGTCCGTCCAAAAGCATGGTCGGCTTCTCCTCTCGTCCCTCTTCATCGACTGACCCGGCCGCGCACCCGGCAACCGGCTTCATACATAAAATATGATATTTCTTGCATCAAACCAGACGCGCTCTCGTGTTGCACAAGGAGACCCAGACATGGCCGAACCCGCCACCGCGCCGACCGTCAGCGAGCAGGACTTCCGCGACATCCTCGACGCCACCCGCCAGTTCGTCCGGACCGCGGTGGTACCGCGTGAGCTGGAGATCATGAACGACAACCGGGTGCCCGACGACATCCGGGACCAGGCCAAGGACATGGGGCTGTTCGGCTACGCCATCCCCCAGGAATGGGGCGGTCTGGGACTCAATCTGGTCCAGGACGTCGAGATGGCCATGGAGCTGGGCTACACCACGCTGGCCGTGCGCTCGATGTTCGGCACCAACAACGGTATCGCCGGGCAGGTGCTGGTCGGATTCGGCACCGACACGCAGAAAGAGCGCTGGCTGGAGCCGATCGCCAGCGGCGAGTGCGTGGCGTCCTTCGCATTGACCGAGTCCGGCGCCGGCTCCAACCCCGCGGGCCTGCGCACCAAGGCCGTCCGCGACGGGGACGACTGGATCATCACCGGACACAAGCGATTCATCACCAACGCTCCCACCGCCAACCTGTTCGTGGTGTTCGCCCGGACCCGGCCCGCCGACGCTGACGGACCAGGTATTGCGGTGTTCCTGGTGCCTGCCGACGCTCCCGGCGTCGTGGTCGGACCCAAAGACGCGAAGATGGGCCAGGAGGGGGCCTGGACCTCCGACATCACGTTCGACGACGTGCGGGTCGGACCCGACGCCCTCATCGGTGGCACCGAGGACATCGGCTACCGCGCGGCACTGACGTCGTTGGCCCGTGGGCGGGTACACATCGCGGCGGTGTCAGTGGGCGCGGCACAGCGTGCCCTCGACGAGTCGGTGGCATACGCCGCGACCGCCACCCAGGGTGGCACCGCGATCGGGGAATTCCAGCTGGTGCAGGCGATGCTGGCCGACATGCAGACCGGTGTCATGGCCGGCCGCGCGCTGGTCCGCGACGCCGCGCAACTGTGGGTCAGCGGCGCAGACCGCCGCATCGCACCGTCCGCCGTGAAACTGTTCTGCACCGAGATGGTCGGCAAGGTCGCCGACCTGGCCGTGCAGGTGCACGGCGGCAGCGGGTACATGCGCGACGTACCCGTCGAACGGATCTACCGCGACGTGCGTCTGCTGCGCCTGTACGAGGGCACCAGCGAGATTCAGCGTTTGATCATCGGTGGCGGACTGGTGAAGGCCGCGCAGCGGTCGGCCTCAGGCCGCTGACCGGACTGCGCGGCCCCCGGAGCGCCGTCCCTTGGGCCGCGTCCAGCAATCAACCGATGATTCGCACGATCGACTCGACAACGGCGGCGGGCTTGTCCGAACCCTCGATCTCGACCGTGATCGTCATGGTCGCTTGAACGGCACCATCGAGCTCATCGATTTTCGAAATGACGGCGCTCGCGCGCACATTTGCTCCGACCTTGACCGGCGTGATGAATCGCACCTTGTTATAGCCGTAGTTGACGGCCAAAGCGACGTTGTCGACGCGATACAGCTGGTGCGTGAAATGCGGTAGCAGTGAAAGCGTCAGCAAACCATGTGCAATTGTGCCGCCGAACGGCCCCGCGGCGGCGCGCTCAGGATCGACGTGAATCCACTGGTGGTCGTCGGTGGCCTCGGCGAACAGATTCACCCGATCCTGGGTGATTTCCATCCACTCGGACGGTCCAAGCTGACTACCTGCTGCTGCGACGAACTCGGCCAGATTGTTGAAGACTTTCACGCTTACCTCTCTCAACGCGGCCGCTTCCGGGCCACACCGCTAATACTTCTAACGCCTCCGCCAGGGCGGCACAATGCACAGATTTTGGGCCGATGCCCGCTACTTAGCTGGCCAAAGTTCGCCATATCCGCGTACTGTCTGCGTTAACCTGCAAAGACACAGATATCCGGGATTGCCAACATCCGTCGCACCAGCACAATCGTTTCGGCTAATTCTTCGGCGCCCCGAAGGTCGACAGACAACGTTTCACCACTAGCTGGATGCAGGACCCCAACAACCCCGATACTGAATTCAGGAATGCAGTCCGCGCGCGATGCGTTTACCGCAACCGACTGCCAACTGAAGTTGCAGTGACTGCGCGAAACGAATGGGGCAACGATGTCGGTGGAGTATGTCGAATACGAATCCAACGTCGATATTCGCTTTGCCGAGAACATCGCCTGGTCCGACCCGGACACCGAATGCACCGTGGTGCTATCGCAACCCGACACCGACCCCGAACTCTGGAACCGCTACCTCGATGCGGCTCAGCAAAGTTATCGCCGGCACGGCGTCGAAGCGGTCGTGGATGCTGCCGCGATCCGCGACGGCGCGGACACCGCGCTGTTCTGGACGGTCCTGGACCGCCACGACAACATGGTCGGCGGACTGCGCGCCAAGGCCCCCCTCGGCTGCGCCGAGGACTCTCACGCGGTGATGGAATGGGCCGCCCGACCTGGGCTGGCCATGGTGCGCAAGATGATCAACGATCGGGTGCCCTTCGGCGTCATGGAGATGAAGACGGCCTGGGTGTCCGACAATCGGGCGAGCCAGCACGCCATCACCCATCTCCTGGCCCGCACCGCCTACCACGCGACCAGCATCATGGGCGTGCAGTTCGTGATGGCCACGGCAGCCCAGCATGTCCTGGAATTGTGGAAATCCGGCGGTGGCGTAGTGGCGCCGATTCCGGCCACGCCGTACCCCGACGAGCGCTACCGCACCAAGATGATGTGGTGGGACCGAAGGACCATGGTCAATCATTCTCAACCGGAGCAGATTACGAAGGCGCTGCACGAGATCGACCAGATATCAACCACGTTGGCCGCCAGCTGAAGGCAGCCCCAGACGCTCGCCGCGAGGCGGTCGGCACACCGTCTCCGAGGACAACGCAGGTTAAGCTGGAAGCCTCATGTCCATCGACGAATCTCCCCCTTCACTGGATCGCGTGGTGACAGAGGTGGCGACGCGTTTGATGGCGGCGGACTCCACCAACAACACCAAGGTGTACACGGACGTTCTGGAGATCCTGGTCAACTACTTCGGAGTCGACGTCAGCTTTCTGCGCCGCAACGACCATGAGATCGGCGCCTCGATACTCGTCGCGGAATGGCCAGTGCGGCCGGAGATTCCGGACCCCGACCCCCTGCGCGTGGTGTACTTTGCCGACGCCGATCCGGTGTTCGCGGAAACCGAACATCGCAAGACACCGCTCATCGTGCGCCCCGACCCGGAACCCGACGATTACCAGCGCCGTATCGAGGCGGATCGCAACGTACCCCAGATATCACTGGCAGCAACGCCTTTGGTGTCCGGCGAGCGCACCACCGGCGCACTCGGGTTCGTCAAGTACGGCAATCGCGAATGGCTCACCTAAGAGATCAATGCGCTGCAAGCCATCGCTTCGCTGTTGACCCAGGCCCAATCTCGGGTACTGGCCGAAGAGCAGCTTCGATACCTGGCCGAACACGATGACCTCACCGGACTCAACAACCGCCGTGCTCTCATCGCCCACCTCGATGCGCGACTGCAGCAGGGACAACCCGGGCCGGTGACCGCCCTCTTCTTCGACCTGGACCGGCTCAAGGCCATCAATGACTACCTGGGGCACAGTGCCGGTGACTCGTTCATCCGGGTGTTCGCCCAGCGCCTCACCGAGGGCGTCGACAGCAAGACCGTGATCGCCCGGCTCGGCGGTGACGAGTTCGTCGTCGTCCCGGCGGAACCGATATCCGCGAGCAAGGCCGAGGCCCTCGCCTATCAGCTCCAGGACTCGTTGCGGCGCCGGGTCTGGATCGACGGCGAACGGCTCACGCGGGCAGTGAGTGTCGGCGTCGCCTCTGGCATACCGGGCTCCGACAACTCGTCCGACCTGCTGCGCCGGGCCGACCAGGCGGTCCTGAGCGCAAAGTCCTCCGGCGGGGATCGCGTCGCGGTGTTCACCAACGCGATGTCGCTGGAAACGGCCTACCGCAACGACATCGAGCTGCATCTGCAGGACGTCATCGAGAACGGTGCGCTGCTGCTCAACTATCTGCCCGAAATCGACATGCGCACCGGGAAACTGCTCGCCACCGAAGCACTCGTGCGATGGGACCACCCCACCCGCGGACTGCTCCCCCCGGCCGCCTTCATCGGTATCGCCGAATCGATCAACCTGGCAGGCGAATTGGGCCGCTGGGTGCTGCGCACCGCATGCCGCGAATTCGCGCGGTGGCGTGACGAGTTCCGGGCCGCCAAGGCCGGCACTGATGCGGCCGATGATCGCGACGATTTCGAGTTGCGCGTCAACGTCTCCCCCGTCCAACTGGTCACCGACGGCTTCGCCGAGTCGGTGGCCGGCATCCTCGACGAATTCGGCCTCGACCGCGGATCGGTCTGCCTGGAGATCACCGAGAATGTCGTCGTCCAGGACAGCGAGTCCTCGCGCGCCACGCTGGCCGACCTCCGGAGAACCGGGGTGCGGTTGGCGATCGACGATTTCGGCACCGGATACAGCGTGCTGTCCCACCTCAAGTCGCTGCCCGTCGACATCCTCAAGATCGACCGCAGCTTCGTGACCGACCTCGGCTCCAACCCGGGCGATCTGGCGATCGTCCGGGCGATCATCGCACTGGCCGACTCGTTCGGTCTGCAGATCGTCGCCGAGGGTGTCGAAACCAAGGCTGCCGCAACGACATTGCTGCGCCACGGCTGCCACCGAGCGCAGGGGTTCCTGCTGTCGCGGCCGCTACCGAGCGATCAGATGGCGACGCTGTACCGCAAAGGCCGCGTGCCGGTCCGGTTCGCCAGCGAGACGTGACACCGAACAGCGTTACCGCGCAACAAGTTCCACGCGGGCGAACCTGCTGGCGGGGTGGCCCACGATGCAGACCTCGAAAGCCCCGGCAGGTGGGGCGGCATTCTCTGCCGGCGCGCCCACATTCGTGAAATCGGGCGAAATCACCACACCGTGGCGGGCCCGTACGAAGTACAGCCCGTCGGGCGTATTCAGCTCCGCTCCGATGATGCGACGGTCTTCGAAGAGCAGGGCCTCAAGCGTGCTGTCCGAACTGACCGCGATGTCACGCTCAGCGGCAGCCGCCGCCAGCCAGTCGAACAGTTCGTCCAGTCCGTCGCCGGCGTTCCATTCGATGGGGCCGAGAGAAGAGAGCCGAAGCGTCGTGCCCGACGAGTCTCGTAGGGTCTCCGCGGTCCAGCCGCGAACGGTGCTGTAGAGCGCCCCGGTGGCAGAATCCAGGCACACCCGAGCCCAGTCGAGCAGCCCCGCGCCGAAGAACGTCTCGATGCTGCGGCTGTGCGCTTCGGACTCTGTCAGCTCGCGCACCGCGCGGGTTGGCACCGACCGACCATTCGATGGCTGCGCGCTGACGTCGGCATCTACTTCAGCGGTCACCGCGGCGAAATAGACGCCGGTGACATCGAGCTGCTGGTCGGCGACCGGCTCGGCCGGATGGACCTCGCCGGCTTCGTCGGATTCCGGCTCAGGCTCCTCGTCGGCGACACCTCGCGGCACCCCGAAGGCGTCGATCCGCGCATCGAGGACCGCGCCCAAAGTGGCGCAGCGGACTTCATTGTCGCGCACCCAGCGCCCGTCGTCCGCGCGCAGCAGTGCTCCGGTCACCATCACGTCTGCGGCGGCATCGACCGCGGCTATGGCTGTCGCCAGGCCACCGATACCGGCGCCGATGCACAGCACGTCAACTTCTGCGTCCCAATCCAACTTGAATTCCCTGAGTTGAGTGTCAGCGAGTTGCAACAATCCGACAGCCAGGGGTCGATTTCGCCGTTCGGCTACTTTACATACTCTCAGAATGAACGACACCATCAACGGCCGAGGTTATGGGACCCTTAGGATGATCCGGGGGGGGCTTGCCACTGAACGCGCGCTGACGGAAGGTGATCGACGAATGGGGCGCCAGCCGCGATCCGAAGTGACCCGACGCAAGATCATCGATTCCGCTGTCGATTTGATCAACGAGATCGGTTACCCGGCCGCAGGTTTGGCCGACATCATCGAACGCGCCGAACTGACCAAAGGCGCGCTCTACTACCACTTCGATTCCAAAGAAGCGCTGGCCACTGTCATCATCGAAGAAGCGATGGTGTTGTTGCACAACGTCTTCCAGTCTGCGCGCGACTCGGAACACAATGCGATGGAATCGCTGATCGTCGGCACCTTCACCACCAGCGACCTGCTGGCGACCAACCGGACCGCCCAAGCCGGAACCAAACTGCTGCGCACGTTCGCGGGGTTCAACCCGACCGCGAGGCACAGCTACGTCAACTTCGTCGATCAGTTCACCTCCGACATCAAACGGGCCGAAACCGACGGTGACCTGCGCCCTGGCGCGAACCCTGCCGATGTCGCCAACACCCTGGTGGCCTGGATCCTCGGCGCCGAGCTGATGTCCAGCGCCGCATCCGACGGTCAAGACCTCCGGGACCGATTCGCCCAGCAGTGGCGCGTGCTGATGCCGGCGATCGTCACCGCGGAATCGCTCGATCACCACCTCGCCTTCATGGTCGGCGCGTCCACGCGACAGACGAACATCGTGGAGCGCACCGCCACCTGAACCCCACATCGCTAACTAAGTTTACTTCTTTGTTGCTAGGCTGCTATCAGCCCAAGCGACAGAGGAGTCTGCATGGACCTCAATTGGTCGGCCAGCGATCTGGCATTCCGTGATGAAGTACGCACGTTTCTGCAGGAAAACCTGACGCCGGAGATTCAAGAGGCCGGTCGCCTGATGACCAGCGTCTACAGCGATCACGACGCGAGCCTGGCCTGGCAGCGCATCCTCCACGAGCGCGGTTGGGCCGCGCCGGCCTGGCCGGTCGAATACGGCGGCTGCGATTGGAGCTTGACTCAGCACTACATCTTCAGCCGGGAATCGATCCTGGCCGGAGCGCCGTCCCTGTCTCCGATGGGCATCCGGATGGTGGCCCACGCGATCGTCCGGTTCGGCACGACGGAACAGAAGGACTACTTTCTGCCCCGCATCCTGACCGGCGAGGTCTTCTTCTGCCAGGGCTACTCCGAGCCCGAAGCCGGATCCGACCTGGCCGCCCTGACCATGGCCGCCGTTTCCGATGGCGACGACCTGGTGTGTACCGGCAGCAAGATCTGGACCACGCACGCCACCGAGGCCAACTGGATGTTCGCGCTGGTGCGCACCACCCGCACCGGCAAGAAGCAGCAGGGCATCACCTTCGTGCTGATCGACATGAGCACGCCGGGCATCGAGATCCGGCCGCTGGTGATGACGTCCGGCGAAGAGGTCCAGAACCAGGTGTTCTTCGACGAGGTCCGGGTACCCAAGAGCAACGTCATCGGCCAGATCGACGAGGGCTGGACCGTCGCGAAGTATCTGCTCGAGTTCGAGCGCGGCGGTGGCGCCGCCGCCCCGGGTCTGCAGGTGTTGGCCGACGAGATCGCCACCGCCGCGGCCCAGGCGCCGGGCCCAGACGGTGGCCTGCTGCTCGACGATGCCGCGTTCTCCCGCAAGCTCGCTGACGCGCGAATCCGCACCGAGGTGCTCGAGATCCTCGAATACCGCGTGCTGGCCGCGCTGGCCGGAGGCGGACATCCGGGCGCCGCGTCGTCGATGCTGAAGGTGCTCTCGACCGAGTTGAGCCAGACCTTGACCGAACTCGCCATGGAGGCCGCCGGCCCCCGCGGCCGCGCGTACCAACCGCACGCCACGCGCCCCGGTGGTCCGGTCGCCGAATTCACCCCTCCCCCAGACGGTTACGTCAGCGGCGAGCCATGGCAGGCGGTCGCGCCCCTGCGGTACTTCAACGACCGTGCCGGGTCGATCTACGCCGGCAGCAACGAAATTCAGCGCAATATCCTCGCCAAAGCAGAATTGGGGCTGTAGATGGACTTCACCTTCTCCGCGGAACAGGAACTGCTCCGGGACGGCCTGTCCAAGTTCTTGGCCGGCCGATACGACCTCGAAACCAGCCGCGCGGCAGCCAAATCCGGCCCCGGCTGGCAGCCCGACATCTGGCACTCGTTCGCTGAGGAACTCGGCATTCTCGGCGCCGCCCTGCCGGAGGAGGTCGGCGGCATCGGCGGCGGGGCCGTCGAGGTCATGCTGATCGCCGAAGCGTTAGGGCACGCGCTGGTCATCGAGCCCTACGTGGACACCGCGGTGGTCGCCGCCGGCCTGCTGCTGCGATCTGGCAGCACGGCCGCCGGTCCCGTGTTGGAGGAAATCGCCTCCGGCACAGCGATTGTCGCGCTCGCCGCGGCCGAGGCCGAGAGCGGCGACCGGTGGCAGGACGTCCAGACCACTGCCTCCCGCGACGGTGACAACTGGGTGCTCTCCGGCGACAAGATCATGGTCATGAACGCGCCGGTCGCCACCCACCTGCTGATCACCGCTCAGACAGCAGGCGGCATCTCACTGTTCCTGGTCGACGTCACGACACTGCCCGCTGGGCTCACCCTGCACAGCTACCGCACCGTCGACGACCGTCGCGCAGCCGACCTGGAGCTGCGCGAACTCCGGTTGCCGGGCGATGCGCTTCTCGGCGCCGAAGGCGAGGCCTGGCCGTCGATCGCCCAGGCCCGCGACGAAGGCGCCACCGCCGTGTGCGCCGAAGCCGTCGGCAATATGCGAAAGGTGCTGGCCGACACCGTCGAATACGCCAAGCAGCGCCAACAGTTCGGCCAGCCGATCGGCAGCTTCCAAGCGTTGCAACATCGCATGGTCGACATGCACATGGAGCTCGAACAGTCCGTGTCCGCGGTCTACCTCGCGGTGCTCAACCTGGAAACCGACGCGCACACCCGGGCGCGTTCGGTGTCGGCAGCCAAGGCCACCATCGGCCGGGCGGCACGGTTCATCGGCCAGAACGCGGTGCAACTGCACGGCGGCATGGGCATGACCGAGGAGCTCGCCATCGGCCACTACTTCAAGCGGCTCACCGCCGTTCAATACGAGTACGGCTCCACCGACTACCACGTGACCCGCTACGCAAAACTGACCCGGGGCTGACTTCGACTCGAGGAGGCATGACCGCCCACCTGATCCATCCGGATCAGGTGGGCGTCATCTGCTTCTGCGCGTACAACTGCGCCCACTCGGCGCGCGGCCGGATCGACACATCGACATCGGTGGCCTTGGCGCGCAACGCACCTGCCGTCGCCTGGTCCTTCGGCGTCAGCTTGAAGGGATCCCAGCCGAAGAACCGGCACGAGTTCTGCCAGGTGATCTTGTTGATGTCGGAGTCCGAGGCCCCGGCCGCGTTGAGCTCGGCCAGCACCTGCTCGGGGGCGTCGGGCCAGAAGCAGTCCGAGTGCGGGTAGTCGCATTCCCAGGCGATGTTGTCGATACCGATCTCGTGGCGCAGCTTCAGCGACGTCTTGTCGGTGACGTAGCAAGCCAGCGAGTGCTCGCGGAAGACGTCGCTGGGCAGCTTGTTCCCGAAGTCGCGGCGCAGCCACTTCTGGTTGGTGTAGTGCCGGTCGCTGCGATCCAGATAGAACGGAATCCAGCCGATGCCGCCCTCGGAGAAGGCGAATTTCAGGTCCGGGTAGTTGCGCATTGCCGGGCCCCACAACAGGTCCTGGGCACACATCGCCGACACCTGCGTGGCGAGGATGATCAGATTGTCGATCGGGGCGTCCTTGGCCATCGAGATCGCGCCGAAGCCGGTGCCGATGTGCAGGCACATCACCACGTTCTCCTCGGACAGCGTCCGGAACACCGGGCCCCAGTAGTCCTCGTCGAAGTAGCTCGGCAGGCCTTCCAGATGCGGCAGCTCGGGCATCGTCACGGCCCGGCAGCCCTTGCCGGCCACCCGGCGGATCTCACTGCACATCGCCTCGGGGTTCCACGTCGGCAGGATCGCGATGGGGATGAACCGGTCCGGGTACGACCTGGCCCATTCGTCGATGTGCCAGTCGTTGTAGGCCGAGACCATCACCAGGGTGGCCTCTTCGCGGTGCATGTTGAGGTGCCGGGCGGAGAAACCGGTGAAGGTCGGGAAGCACATCGAGGCGAGGATGCCGTTGCGGTTCATGTCTCGCACCCGCTCATGCACGTCGTACACGCCAGGGCGCATTTCCGCGAAGCCGGCGGGATCGCGGCCCCATTCCTCGGCTGGCCAGGACACCACAGCGTTGAGTCCGCTCACCCCTTGGGGTCGGCCCTGGTACATCCACTGATCGACGCCTTTGTCATCGGTGACGACGATCGGCGCCTCGGGCTTGTACTTGTCCGGCACGTGGTTGAGGAACATGTCGGGGGGTTCCACGACATGGTCGTCAATGCTCACCAGGATCAAGTCGTCGGTCTGCATGCCTCAGTAGTACCGTCTAGAGGCGTGACCGTCTCTGCACTTTCGGACAGGGGTTTATCCCGAACGGCCAAAATGGCCGCACGGCCGGTGATCGAGCTGCGCCGCGGCGGGCGCGCTCTCGGCGGCAGCTACCTCTACGAGGGCGACGCCCTGATCACC
This sequence comes from Mycolicibacterium llatzerense, assembly GCF_000878195.1. Taxonomy (GTDB): domain Bacteria; phylum Actinomycetota; class Actinomycetes; order Mycobacteriales; family Mycobacteriaceae; genus Mycobacterium; species Mycobacterium llatzerense. The sequence goes on from NZ_JXST01000041.1 coordinate 42,321, forward strand.
GGCTGGCACTCACACGAGGTGCACCAGATCGAGTACGCGCTGCACGGCCTGGTCGAGGTGGAGACGGATGTCGCCCACTACCTGCTGCCGCCGCAACAGGCAGCCTGGATACCGGCGGGCCTACCCCATCAGGCGGTGATGAACCCGGATGTGAAGACCGTTGCGGTGATGTTCGATCCAAGCCTGATCGCCGACCGATCGGATCGAGCACGCATCATCGCCGTCTCCCCGCTGATCCGCGAGATGATGATCTACGCGTTGCGGTGGCCCATCAACCGGGCGCACGGCGACACCGTCTCGGACGATTTCTTTCGCACCCTGGCGCATCTCGTGTCTGAAGCGTTGGACCACGAAGCGCCGCTGAGTCTGCCGACTACCGAGCACCCGATCGTTGCCGCGGCAATGGATTACACCAAAGAACATCTGACGTCGGCGACGGCCGAACAGGTGAGCCGTGCGGTCTCGGTATCTGAACGGACGCTGCGCCGGTTGTTCCAGGAGTCCATCGGATTATCTTGGCGCACTTACCTTCTCAACGCCCGAATGCTCCGGGCGATGGCGTTGCTGACGGAGCCGGGGCAATCTGTCCAAGCCACCGCCACCGCGGTCGGCTTCGAGAGCCTCAGCGCGTTCACTCGCTGCTTCACCCAGTTCAGCGGGGAATCACCATCGGCGTACCGGCGTCGGACCGCGGAGACGGCGCGCTCATGACCGATCACCGTCGTCCATGTCCCAGGTGCGATCACAGCGCCCCTCGGTCTCGGCGATCAGCTCCGCGTTCGGCTCATCGACCGCACGCACCCAATGCTCGGCCGCGATCAGGCTCCGCCCGCCGGCGATGTGGCGTGCGAGCAGTCGCTTCCGCCGCACCTCGTCAGCGCCCTTCAGGTAGTACAGCCGATCGATCAGCTGCCGCGCACCGGAAAAGTGGTGAGACGACAGCGCAAGGTAGTTGCCCTCTGTGACGACCAGCCGCGCCGCTGCCGGCACCACCAGGCCCGCTGCGACAGACTCTTCGAGCGCCCGATCGAACTGTGGCACATAAACATCAGCGCTCTGGTAGGCGTCGTGCACCCGAGCCAGCGATACCAGAAAGCCGGCCGCATCGAATGTGTCCGGGGCGCCCTTACGCCCTTTTCGGCCGAGCCGTGCGAGCTGCGCGTTGGACAGATGGAAACCGTCCATCGGCAGCAGGGCGGCGAAATCGCGCTGGATGGAATTGAATTCGTCGACAACCCGCGCCGCCACCGTCGATTTACCGACGCCCGGCGGCCCGGTCAGACCGACGACGACCCGGCCCGACCGCTCGTCGAGCAGTCGGGCGACATCGTCTGTCAGTGGCGCCATTGCGCGGACATTAGCCGCTGAGCGCGCCCAAGTCGAAGACCTGAGGCACCTGACATCGACATGTCACCGGCGTTGGGGCTCAGGCGCACACGCGGTCAATAGCTCCTTGCCGTCTTTGGCGGCGACGTCAGCAGGACTGAGCCAGCCGAATCCCTGGAACCAGAAGGTGTCCGGCGCATGTTGGCCCGATTCGGTTACCGCCGGACCGAGGTCGGTGGTCGTGGTCCACGGATCGCCGTTGCTGCGATAGACCCGCAGCAGCACCGTTTTCTGTGTCCGCCAGTCGAATCCGCTGGGCAGGGGCCGCACCACCGCAAAGCCGGGATACGGTCCGGTGGCGGTCAAGGAGTCGAACGGGATTGCCTGGTGCGGGTCGGCGGCCAGCACGAGATCGGCCTGACCGGGCTGGAAAGTCAGCATCACATTGTCCACGGGACCGCAGTATTGGCCGGGCCAGATCCGCAGCGTTCCGTCGGTGACGCGAGCGCCGAAGACCCTTGCTAGCCGACGACCTTGAGCGGGGTCGCGCGAACAGAGCGTCAGGAACTTCGTGCCGTCCTGAGCAGCGATGTCCTGAGGATTGAGCCAACCGAACCCCTCGAACCAGTAGGTATCCGCGGGATGCCGGTCGGATTCCTTTATCGCCTCACCCAGCTTGCTGGTGGCCCCGAATGCGTGTGGGGCCTGCGGGAAGATGAACACGGTGTCCGCAGTGCGCCAATCGAACCCGGGTGGTAGTTGAGTGACCACGTCGAATCCCGGGTATGGTCCGCCGACGGTGAAGTACTCCACTTCGGTACCCGGATTCGGCGGAGCCTTTTGTGAACCAACAACTTCCGGCAAGGGCGTCGCCTCGAGCTTCAACTCCGCCTTGTCCGGTCGATCCATGTTGAAGGTGACGTTGACTGCCGTCGTGCCACGGCATGGCGATCCGGTCCAAAGCCGCAGCTGTCCATCGGTCACCCGGACCCCGAACTGAACCGGCAGCGACGGTTTCCCCAGCGGATCGCAAGCGCACAATGCCATCAGGGTCGCGAAAGCGACACCTAGGCAGAGCATTCGACGAATCATGAATAGCCGCCGTCCGAAGCGCCGGCGTTCGTCTCGAACGGATTCCGGCGGCCAGTGAGCCTTTCGGCGCCCAGACTGATGGCGTACTGCTTGGCGAATTCCACCGGTCCCAACGCGGCCCACTGTGCCGAGTGCCGCTCTTCATGGTGCAGGATGCGGTCGATGTCCACGTCCTGTTGGCGTGCTCCCCCGGGTCCGTCGTACCACATCTGACCTGACCCGATGATCCTGCGAAGCTGGTCGCCAGCGTCCGCTGGATGGTCGATGTTGATCAGGAAGACGTCACCGTAGGTGGACCCGCCCTGCTGGCTCAGCTGGTTCTGCACGAAGCCGCCACCGAGCCCCATGAGCATCCCGTTGGGAGTGGTCGCGAAGCGCCCGCCGCTGCCCGCCAGTCGCGGAACCTGTTCGTAACTCCAGGAATTCGCGGACTGTCGGTCGAGGATGCGCTGCACCTCGTTCGCGGTGTATGGCGTCTCGGCGAAGTCTGTGTTCGGATTTCCCTTTGTGTAGCTGGTGCCCGCGTTCAGGATGTACGTCATCAACGCGGCCCGGCGGGCAGCGTCGGCACTCGTCCCCGCGGGCAGCAGGAAGTAGGTGTTGTCGTCGCTGGGATCACTGCTCGTCCGGTTGTTGTCGACGACGCGCTCCATGCCCTTGAGGACGTCGAAACTCGCCGGCGTGATGTGCTGCTGCCGAGCGATGTCGACGATAACCTGCGGCGGCACACCCTTTTTCGCCGCGTTCTGTAGCCACTCGCGGTAGTACCCGTCGCTGGTTCCGTCCAGCAGCCCCGCTGTGCGCAGCGCGTCCTCGTACTTGTTGACGGGGTCGTATCCGGGTTCGCCGGGATCGTCGCCGATCCGCTCGTCTTTCGGTTCCGGCACGTCGAACGGGATACGTTCGGCGGCCGCGCGATCGCCGTGCTCGTAAAGGTAGGCAGCCGAATCGAGCTTGCCTGCGAATGCGGACATGCCCTGCCCCAGCGACTGTGCGCGCCGCAGGAACGCATCGCCTGCGTCCCGGCACGCCTGGCCACTGTCCAGTCCCGCTACCGGCTCCGCGGCGGCCGAGAGCTGGGGACCGCCACCGTCGTTGAACAGGCCGCTCGCCAGGTCCTCCAGCGCCTTCGCGGTTTCCCGCAGCGACGCCACCACGACGGTCAACGGTGCGGTCATGCCAACTCCCATCCGACCTTGCGAATTTGATGGCCGGTGTCCCGGTCGGCCGCTTCGAATTTCGCGAGCAGCAGCTTGATCGCGTTCTCGACCTCGATGCGTTTGGCCGCGATCTGCAGCGCCTGGACCGGCGAGACCCTCGCATACCAGCGCAGCCAGAACCCTGGCGTGACCCCACCGTCGTCGGCGACGTCCCACTGCGCCTGCGCGGCATCGACGGCCTTCTTCAATTTTGCCCTGAGCTCGGTGAGCTGCGCGCCGCCCGTCGCCAAAGGCTTCGCCACGGCGTAGAGGTGGTCCCGATAGGTGGTCTGCTCGTCGAGTGATTCGCGGCCCTGCTTCTGCGCGGCATCGGCGGCGGTGCCGGTCCAGTCGTCGGCGAGGTGGGCCAATCGTGTTCGTACCCGGCCGATCTGAGCATCGACGCGCTGGGCTGCGGCCCGCGCGTCGAGCGACGCGGTGAGCAGCGATTCCGGAGCGGAATTCATCACCTGCGACACCGTGTAGGGCATGGACCGTCCCCCGTTCCAGTCGGTCTCCCCATTGTCCCCCACCGAACTCGGACCGCCGGTCACCAAAATCGATCCCGACAGACCGGCTCAACTCGGGTGTCACCAAGGAGCCCATCGCCGGCTCGCACCGTGCCACCACCGAAAGAGCAACGACCCAGTATCGGATGTTTGTCTCACGTCCACACCGGCGACTGGCGCTCACCGATCCGCGATGCGCTCGATGCGTTCAACCACGGCTACGACGACGTCAACGTCCCGTGGTTATTCAACATCGCTGCCGCAGAGGATGTTTCGGGCGTAGCGATCCTCGTCTACCACCGCCCGCGAGTGCGGCACTCGCTTCGATCAAGAGGTACGTCAGCCCAATCATCGCGCCGATGACAATGATGAGATGTCCGCCGATCGCCCCGGTAGAAACTTTGCCCGTCGGGCTCACCATCACGAACCAGGACGCTGCGCCGACAGCAACCGCTAGCACTGCCAAAAGAACCCGGCCGCCAGCACCCTCCAGTAGCGCGCGCCGCGCTTCCAGGGCCCTCAAACCAGATCGGCCAACCCGTGAACTACCTACCCGCCGGGCAATCGCACCCCACGAAACGAACGCACCGTAAGCGACGACTGCATTACTGAAATCAATGTTCATGATCAACAACACGACCAAGTGAAATATGGCAGCTACAGCCAGCGTGATCCGAAAGGCACGCCACCACGGTAAGGCAATGAGAATGGCGAGCTCGAAGGCGACGGTAAGCCAGTCGACGACCTCCCAGGCGGCGAGCACATCATGCTGAGCTATCCACTGGGCCAGCCAGTGCGTCCGCCCCTGGGTCACGAAGCCAAGGACGAAATACCCGCGTGACGCCTGGCTCGAGAATGACAGCCAGCCGGTCAGCGCCTTGGTCAGCGCCGCGGCAAAAAAGCCCCACCCGATCAGCAGAGCCAACAAGCGCAATGGCCACTGTGCCTGCAGCGAGGGTTCGCTGTTACGCCGAAAGGCGTCCACGGAGAAGCGGTTCCCCCAATTGGCGAAGGCCAACACCAGGGGCGGTAATGTCAACAAGATCGTGTGGTCGACTTTACCCAGACAGAACGTCACTCCATAGGTGGCAGAAAGTACGAGCCAGGTAGCGATCGACACATACTTTGTCCATATACCCAACCCGAGCATGACGAGAATGACTGACCGAAGCACTTCCAATCCGATGAGTACCCCCGGGGACGGAAATCCCGACAGGAGCTGAAGTGGCCCTGGCGGCGCATGGAACATGAAATCGGGATAGTGGCTAAGCCAAGTGATATCAGGCGCGACCAGCAGGACACTCAACGCATAGATGATCCGGTAAATACCCAAATCCTCAGCGGTGAACGGTCCATCTTCGACCCAGCGGTCGAATCTTTCGACTAGTCTCACGTCGCATTTCCGAAATCGATGCTGACAGTACGCAAGGGCGCGTAGTCCGTTCCAGATGTCTTGTCCGGTCTATATGTCGCTGTCCGCCAAACGATATCCAGGCCCGCTACAGGTTGGTCGGGGAACCGCTCCATGATTTTTGACCGAAGCCAGGCGACGGCCTCGGGATTGCTCCTGAAAGCGTCGTTGTCGTAGGCAGTCGAGAAAGCGATGAACGGCACTGACGGACCCGGAGGCAGGATGGTTTCTATTGGCGCAGGCTCTACATGCCCGTCCGCGAAACGAACGATTAGCCACGGCTCTTTCGCCTTAGGTACGCCAGTTTCCAATAAGCAGCCCGGACAGTTCGCCGGGAAACCGGGGAGAATCAGAGCCGGGTAGGGTTCCCCGCGCGCAATGCCGAGAAATACGTATTGGAGCAGGGCGATCCACAAGAACGTGACAACAAAGACAATCCGCACTCTGCGCTTCTCAGAAGCCTGCACCAACGTCCCCCAATAACTTCACGATCACTGGTAATTGCACAGCGGTCGTATGCCCCCGATTCCCACCTTGGCGCACTGCCAGCGAAGATGGCGGGAAAACGCATACCAAGTCAAGTCACTTCCCCCTTCGCATCCACGGTGCCGAGTCCCCAACTGAGCAAACTTGTGAACGCACTCAGGACGTTAGCAGGCACCGGCGACGTTATCTACTCCGACGTCAATTTGGCCGAGCTGACGCAGCCGGCATTGGAAGACCCGCGAGGGCAAGCTCTCCGTCTACATCGACTACCACTTCCCGTTCGTGCTGGGCTTCGACCTGGCCGGTGTCGTCGCGGCCGTCGGGCCGGGAGTTACCCGCTGGCAGGTGGGCGATCAGGTCTTCGGGATGTCCAATCAGCGCAACGGGGCAGACCGCACGTGCGCCGAATACCGTGTCGCGTCGCCTGAGCTGCTGGCGCCACTACCGGAGGCTGGAGCTACGTCGACGCCACGGGTCTACCGGTGGCGGGTAGCACCATCCAGATCGCCCATGCGCTGGGTGCGCGGGTCGCGGTGACCTGCAGCCCGAAGAACTTCGATTACGTCACCGAACTCGGTGCCGAACTGGCCATCGACTACCGGGGCGGCGACGTCGTCTCGCCACTGCGCTCCTGGGCCCCATCGGGCGTCAACCAGGTGCTCGCCGCCCACACCGACTGATATCCCCCGGCCAAAACCCTTGGGACGGAGAATTATCCACGCACCTAGGCTGGTAGCGTATTGCGGATACTCAGGCCGAGACACGGGAGGCGTTGTGGGGCACGGTAAACTGCTCCATCACCTGGTGTCCGGCGCCGCCGCGGTTGCGCCCGACCGTCCGGCCATCATCGCCGAAGACGGCACCGTCTCGACGTTCGCGCAATTCGACCGGGCGATCACGGCTGCCGCGGGCTGGATCGCTTCCCGGACCACCCGCGGCGACCGGGTCGCGGTGATAGCCGACAACGGCCCCGACTACGCGACGCTCTACTACGCGGTGCCCCGCGCCGGTTGCATCCTCGTCCTGATCAATCAACGGCTCAGCGCCGACGAACATGTCGCACAACTGGCCACCGCGGCGCCCACCCTGATCCTGGGTGACGCCCGCTATCTGGAACCGCTGAGCCGGCCCGACTCGATCTCGTTCGACGACGAACAGTGGACTGCGGCAACGCAATCGACACGATGGCCCGTGCCAGACGAGCCGGACGCGGACGACCCGGTCTGGCTGCTGTTCACCAGCGGCTCCACGGGCACACCGAAAGGCGTTGTCCACACGCACCGTTCGATCACCACGGCCGTCCGGGGCAGCATCGCCGGCAGGTCGGTCCGTCCGGGCGGCGTGTATCTGCTGCCGTTCCCCATGTGCCACATCGCCGGCTACAACATGCTGGTGCACCACTGCGCACAGTCGACGGTGCTGCCGGTGGCGGCCTTCCGGCCCGAAGCCTTCGCCGCCGCGGTGAACCGGTACCAGGTGACCTCGTGTTCGCTGGCCCCGACCATGCTGCACAGCCTGCTGGCTCATCTCGGCGAGACCGGCACCGACCTGCCGTCGTTGCGGGACATCGCCTATGGCTCGTCCGCCATCCCTGCCGACCTGCTTCGGCGTGCCCTGGGCCGCCTCGCCGTCGGATTCCACCAGGGCTACGGAATGACCGAAACCGGTGGCAATGTCACGTTTCTCGGCCCCGAGGACCATCGGGCGGGAGCCGCGGGTGACACCGCCGTGCTCGCCACGGCCGGCCGGCCCCACGCCGATGTGCAGATCCGGATCGCACCGAGTGGCGAGATACTGGTTCGTGGCGATCAGGTGGCAGTCCGGTACTGGCCCGACACGCCCACGACCGACGACGGCTGGCTGCACACCGGTGACGTTGGGTACCTCGATGACGCGGGCCGGCTCGTGGTGACCGACCGGCTGAAGGACATCATCATCACCGGCGGCGAGAACGTGTCCTCCCGGGAAGTCGAAGACGTGCTGTCGTCTCATCCCGACGTGGATCAGGTTGCCGTCGTTGGGGTTCCCGATCCGTACTGGGGCGAGGCGATCTGCGCGGTCGTGGTGCCCACCGCCGACACCCAGCCTGACGCCGACGATCTCGTCACGCACGTACGCGGCCGCATCGCGGCGTTCAAACGTCCCCGCCATGTCGTGTTCGTCGACGCGCTACCCCTCACGACCAACGGCAAGATCGCCAAACAGATACTGCGCGAACAACTCCGGGAACAGTTGACCGGATAGCTCAGGCCGCGGCGGTCGCCAATCCCGCCCGCTCGACACTCATCAGACTCTCCGTCTCATGTTCCTGCCGGTACGCCGCGCCACCGCCGTTGAGCCCGAACAGCCGCTTGCTCCACAACAACCACAGCACCGCAATGACGTTCACCAGGAACATCGTCAACCGCAGGGCGGTGACCTTCTCGGTCAACTCGTAGATCTCCAGCGGCAGAAAGAAACTGGTGGCCACCACCGCGAAGTACTCGCCCCACCGCCACATCCCCCACAGCCCGACGGCCTCCACCAATTCGATCAACGCATAGACGGCAATGCCGATCGCGATCAACAACAACGTGTCACTCGACATCGTGAACGCGTCGTTGATGTGGCGAATGATCTTGGAACTGTCTAGGTTCCAGCCGATCTGGTCCGCCAACGGCCGCAGCAGTGGCAGGTCCTTCTCGAACATGTCCCGCAGGTGCACCCGCGCCGCTCGCACCCGGAACACGCCGTAGGACATCGCGGCCAGCAGCAGGAACCGGAAAACGCGCTCGGCGGCCAACACCCGCATCAGCACGCGGTCGCGCAGCAGCCGGCCGCGCGGAACTTCGGGTGCCGATTCCGCAGGTCCCTTCCCCCGCGGCGCACCGACGACGAACGTCTCGCACCGCAGGCATCGCCATGCCTCACCGACCGGCGTCAGCACATGCAAGCGGGCGGCCAGCTCAGGTTCGTCCGGAGCGAACGTTGCGTGGCCACGTAGTCCACAGGACCGCAGGGCGAAATCCACCATGTTCGTACCGTATCGACACCACCTGAGCCGAGAACACGGATCCGTCGACCGCAGCTCCACCGGTTCATACCAAGATGGAGCCGTGCCTTCCCTGCTCTGGTTCCGCCGTGACCTCAGGCTCAGCGATTTACCGGCCTTATCCGCAGCGGCCGACCAAGACGGCGACGTGCTTGCCTGCTTCGTCCTCGATCCGCGTCTTGAAGCCTCATCAGGCGCCCGCCGCCTGCAGTTCCTGGGCGACTGTTTGCGGCATCTGCATGCTGAGCTCGATGGCCGCCTGCTGGTCACCCGTGGACGCCCGGAAGAGCGAATTCCGCTGATCGCCAAAGAGGTCGATGCGAGTGCCGTGCACGTCTCAGCGGACTTCTCCCCGTTCGGCGAGCGCCGTGACGAGCGGGTCCAGCAGGCACTCGACGGCGTCCCGCTGGTTCCCACCGGCTCGCCGTACCTGGTCTCACCCGGCCGGGTCACCAAAGACGACGACAGCCCCTACCGGGTGTTCACGCCGTTCTTCCGGCGCTGGCGTGAGCACGGTTGGCGGCAGCCGGCCCAAACCGGTCCCCAATCGGCACAATGGATCGATCCGAGCGGTCTGGCTGCCGCAGCAGCCAAACTTGCCGACATCCCGGACCCCAAGGTGCCGCCCTGCTTCGCTGCCGGCGAGGAGGCGGCCCTACACCAGTGGCGGCAATTCATCGACGCGGGTTTGGACGACTACGCCGACCAGCGTGACCTACCCGGCGCCGACGGGACCAGCCACCTGTCGGTGCACCTGAAGTTCGGCACGATTCACCCGCGCACCATGGTCGACGGCCTCGACCTGCACCACGCCAGCCACGTTGCTTACTTGCGCCAGCTCGCTTTTCGTGACTTCTATGCCGCGGTGCTGCACCACTGGCCGGACAGCGCCTGGCGCAACTGGAACCGTGACTACGACGCCATCGAAACCGACACCGACGACGCAGCCGAGCGGCTCTTCGACGCCTGGAAGGCCGGCCGGACCGGGTTCCCATTCGTCGACGCCGGCATGCGGCAATTGAGCGAGACCGGCTTCATGCCCAACCGGGTGCGGATGATCACCGCGTCCTTTCTGGTCAAGGATCTGCACCTGCCGTGGCAATGGGGTGCCCGCTGGTTCATGGAGCAGCTGGTCGACGCCGACATCGCCAACAATCAGCATGGCTGGCAATGGTGCGCGGGCACCGGCACCGATGCCGCTCCGTACTTCCGGGTGTTCAATCCGACAGCGCAGGGCCAGAAATTCGACCCCACCGGTGCCTATGTCCGCCGCTGGGTTCCCGAATTGGCCGACGTGGCCGATGCCCACCTCAAATCAGGGCCACGCCCGCCCGGCTACCCGGAGCCGATCGTCGATCACGGCGAGGAACGCGCCGAAGCGCTCCGGCGGTATCACGCGCTCGGTGCCCGCAGCACCGCGGCGCCCGCGCCGCGGAAACCGTAGCGACACGCCGGTGTATGGCAGCATCGAAAGTAAGTGCTTGCCAATTGACCAGTGCCATCGAGTTTTTGACATGCTCAGGGAAGGGACTTCATGCGTATCACCACCCTGCTGATCACCGCAGCCGCAACCGTCGCCACCACGGCAGTCGGCGGCGCGGCGACAGCGCCCGCAGTCCGATCGAGTTGGTATGAGCAGCTGCGCAAGCCGGCGTATCAACCGCCTCGCCAGGTATTCCCTGTGGTCTGGCCCGCGCTCTACACAGACATCGCCGTCGTCTCGGCCGCCGCGATCGACGAATTGGGTGCAACCGGCCGCGACATCGAGCGTCGCGCCTACCGGAACGGACTCGCACTGAATCTCGTGCTCAATGCTGCGTGGTCCTGGTTGTTCTTCAATCGTCGTCGCTTCGGCACCGCGACCGCCGTCAGCGCGGCGCTCACGGTGAGCAGCGCCGACCTGACGCGGCGGGCTGTCGACGCCATCGGCGGACGAGCTGCACCATTGGCGCTCTATCCCCTGTGGTGCGCGTTCGCCACCGTGCTCTGCGGGCATATTCGGCAGCTGAACAGGCGCGCCGAACGGTCGTAGCCGCGAAGGTCTGGCACATACCAGGGCAGTCGACTTACGCTGGCGACCATCCACGCTCGACTCATGCGGAGGCCAGGTTGCAGAATCCGGAAGCTTTTCTCGACCAGTTCTCCGACGACGCGGCAGGCCGCGCCTTCGCCGAGCCGTACCACACGCCCGACGGAGCGACCGTCATCCCGGTGGCCAAGGTCAGTCACGGCGGCACCGGCACGACGGCAAAACCGCTCGGCGTCTTCGTCATTCGCGATGGCGGGACGTCGTGGGTGCCGGCGGTGGACGCGGACCGGATCGCACTGGTCGGCGTCGTCACCGGCCTGATCACCGCCGTGATCGGCTGCCTGGCGATCCTGCGGCGCCCGCCGTGGCCTGACCTGTCCAACCACGGGCATCTGGCACCGCGACTTCGCAGGTAGCCGCTCGACGCACCCTTTGACCGACGGGGCATCCCCTCGGTTCGGTTTGGCGATTCCTCCTTCGGGTATGCCCACAGTGGCGGGGTTCGAGGAGCCCTCATTTCTCCGCACACGGTGCGGCCGAGGTGCTCCGCCATTTCTGAAACCACACCAAGGGAGTTCAACGCATGACCTTGAAGAAAATCGCAGCGCGCGCAGTCGCAACCGGCATGCTCGGCATGGTGGGACTGGGAGTCGGCGCGGCCGTCGCCCAAGCCGATCCGATGGGACCGATACCGACACCACCATTTCCCGCCCCCGGTGTTACCGGACCCGGCGTAAACGCCGGTGCACCTGGTAATCCGCTGCCGGCGGGCCACGGCTACCTGCCTCCTCCCGGGCACGGTGGGCCGCTGCCGCAGGACCGCATCCCGTTCACCGCTGCGCCCGCGTGGGTGGTTGTCCCGGTCGTGCCGCCGATGGGTACTCCGCCGGCACCGGCACTGCCCGACTGGGCCGCCGGTATGCAGGCCGTCTGGGACCCTGACCTCGGCGCCTGGGGCGTGTGGGACGCAGAAGGCAGCGCATTCATTCGCCTCTAGCACCGACGACGCGGCCGCCACCCTGTCATGCCGACAGGGTGGCGGCCCGCGCCTGGCCGCCGGCACCCGTGCTGCGATCGGCAAGTCACAGGGAACTGTACGAATACTCCCAGCTGTATCCCGGGCGGAAATGCTAACTCCGGCGTCAATTCTTTCTACCGTTACCGCGGACGACCACGGCGGACGGACGAAGGGGAACGACCATGGGTTGCTCGCGGTACATCGGTCGGGTCGGAGCCCTGGCAGTGTTTCTCGGGGTCGGCATATCGCTCACAACGGGGCAAGGAATCGCCTACGCCGAGCCCTCATCGACGGCATCGGACACCTCGCATGCCACGGATGCGGCAGGCCCGAGCAAGCCGGCTCCCAAACACC
>NZ_JXST01000042.1 GCF_000878195.1 Mycolicibacterium llatzerense
CCCCGCCGTATCGGCAGCCGCTGCCGACACCTCCGGGGCCTCCGCCCATGCCGCCGCAGCGGCCTGTCCGCCCCACTCACGAGACGGTGTCTCCGACCGTGGTGCTGCCGGTCATCCCGGCCGACCCGGCGGCGCACGCCGGGCCCGGTATGGGCCGCCCCAGCGGACCGCCACAGTCGTATTCGCAACTCGCGGCCGACATCGGCAAGACGCAGCCCGGTCGTAGCCAGTCCTCGGGCGGCAAGTCCACCAAGATCTGGGTGATCGGTGGCTCCATCGCCGCCGTCGTCGTCGTGCTGATCGGTGTCGTCCTCGTGAATTCCGGTGGCGACTCGAGTGGGTCTTCGGACGCCTCGGGAACCAGCAGCCAGAGCTCCGGAGTGGACAAGCCGGCATCGTCGTCGCACAAGCCGACACCGCCGCTGCTGGTCGGTACACCCGGCAACTACCAGACCATCGCCACCTACCTGAAGAGCAACAACATTCCGGAGGCGCTGGTCCACCGCAATGAACCCGGCGCACCGGTGGTGACGATGCCGATGCCCCCGGGCTGGGTCGACGCCGGACCGCAGACGCCGGCTTTCGCGTACGAGTCGATCGTCTACAACGGCCCGAGCGCCGGCGCGTACCGGCCCAGCGCTACGGCGCTGATCTCCCGGCTGGGCCCGAACGCCGATGCGCAGAAGATTCTCGACTTCGCGCCAGGTGAGCTGAACAACCTGCCGGGATTCACCGCCACCGACCCCGGCACACCGGGCACTGTCGACGGCCACAAGTCGTTCCAGATCGCCGGTTCCTGGAATTCCAACGGGGTGACGAAGCTCATCACGCAGAACACCGTCGTCATCCAGGACGGGACCGGGCTGTACGTCATGCAGATCAACATCGACGGCGTCGCCGACCAGGCCGAGATCATCAAGCAGATCACCGAGGCCATCGACCGCGACACGAAGATCGCCTCCGGCTAACCGGCTGATTCTGTCCGGGGCCGCTGTTCTGCCAGAATGTGCGCCATGCGCGTATATCTCGGAGCCGACCACGCCGGATACGAACTCAAGCAGGCCCTGCTCGACCACCTCACCGCCAATGGCCACCAGGTCGTCGACTGCGGTGCCTTCGCCTACGACGCCGAGGACGACTACCCGGCGTTCTGCATCGATGCCGCCAAGCGCACCGTCGACGACCCGGGCAGCCTGGGCATCGTGATCGGCGGCTCGGGCAACGGCGAGCAGATGGCGGCCAACAAGGTGCCGGGTGTGCGCTGTGCGCTGGCCTGGAGCGTCGAGACCGCGCAGCTGGCCCGCGAGCACAACAACGCGCAGGTGATGGGCATCGGTGGCCGTATGCACAGCACCGAGGAAGCCTTCGCCATCGTCGACGCCTTCCTGGCCGCCGAATGGTCGGAGGCCGCGCGGCACCAGCGCCGCATCGACATCCTGGCCGAGTACGAGAAGACGCACGTGGCTCCTGAGGTTCCGGGCGCCGGGGCCTGATCCGAGGCCTGACCTATGCCGGAGGGGCATACCCTGCACCGGTTGGCCCGCCTGCACCAGCAGCGTTTCGGGCGGGCGCCGGTGGTGGTCAGCAGTCCACAGGGCCGGTTCTCCGATGCCGCGGCCGCTGTCAGCGGCCGGGTGCTGCGTAAGGCCGACGCCTGGGGCAAGCACCTGTTCCACCACTACGACGGTGGCGCGGTGGTGCACGTCCACCTCGGCCTGTACGGCACGTTCACCGAACAGCCGCTGCCGATGACCGCACCCGTCGGGCAGGTGCGCATGCGCATGCTCGGGTCCGACTTCGGCACCGACCTGCGGGGCCCGACCGTCTGCGAGCTGATCGATGAGGGCGGCGTAGACGACGTGGTGGCCCGGCTCGGTGCTGATCCATTGCGCCGCGACGCCGACCCCGGGGTCGCCTGGGCGCGAATCAGCAAGTCCCGCAGGTCAATCGGATCGATGCTGATGGACCAGACGGTGATCGCCGGCGTCGGCAACGTGTACCGCAGCGAGCTGCTGTTCCGGCACCGGATCGATCCGCACCGGCCGGGCGCGGCGCTGACCGAGTCCGAATTCGCCGACCTGTGGACCGATCTCGTCGCTCTCATGAAGGTCGGCGTGCGTCGCGGCAAGATCGTCGTGGTGCGTCCGGAAGACGACCACGGCGCGCCGTCCTACGCCGCGGACCGGCCGCGGACCTATGTGTACCGGCGGGCGGGGGAGGCGTGCCGCGTGTGCTGCGCCACCATTCGCACCGAGGTGATGGAGGGGCGAAACCTGTTCTGGTGCCCCGATTGTCAGGTGTGACGGACCAGCGAGCTAGTCGCCGCCACCTCCGCAGCCGCCACCGCAACCACCGCCGCCACAGCTGGTGCCTCCGGAGTCACTGCTCCCGGAGTCCCAACTGCCGCCGCCGGCATCCCAGCCGTTGTTGTCGTTCCAGCTGACGTCCTGCCCTTGGCCGGAGTCGGCGAACTGGCTCTGATCGAGGCCCTGCTGATAGCCCTGGTCGAATCCTGATCCGTATCCGGACTCGAAACCCTGTGCACCGTAATTGACTCCGTGCATGCCGTCGAAGAGTGCGTCGAACAACAGCACCGAGCCGACGCCCCATGCGCCGGCCACCAGCGCCGGCTTCCACCACGGCTCGGAGTACCAGCCCTCAGGCACCGGGCGGCCGGCGACCCGTCCGCCGGGGTAGTAGTTCGGCGTCGCCGCCGTCGGCCCCGGTGAGGCCTGAATCTGCCTGCCGTCGAACTGGATTCGGCGGTCCTCGGTGACCTCGCCCGCGCCGCGCTGGCCGGCCAGCGCCTGCAACGGCGGACCGGGATCGATGCCCATCGCGGTCCGGGCGGCGCGCACGTAGTACAACCCCTCGATCGCACTCTGCTTGGCGAATGCCGCCTGCTGGGCCGTGGTGGCCTGCTCGATCTGCGACGCGGCGGCGTTGTAGCGCTCGGATGCGTCGGCCATGGCCTGGCGCGAGGCGTCGTCGGTGCCGGTCAGGTTGAACACCTGGCCGCCGAGCATCTCGATGACCCGTCGGGCATCGGCTTTCGCGTTGGCCAGGGCGGCGGCCTTGTTGGCCTTGCTCTGCCTGCTGAACAGGAAGAATCCGATGGCCGCGATGACGATCAGGATGAGCACGAACTCCATGCAGGCAGCTTACCGATGACCGCCATCCCATAGATATGGACATTTATGTCCGTATCTAGTACCGTCGTCGTCATGAACCTGACATTCCACGTCTTCGACATCGAACGCGGTGTGTTGTCGACCGCGCCCGGAATCGTCGCCAGCTACCCGGGTGGCGACACTGCAGTCCGTGAACTGGCACCGCTCGGTGCGGGATTTCGCCCGGTCGCCTGGAGTCGTTGCGGCGCCATCGATTACGCCGCGCTCGGGCAATGGGCGGCGTTCCATCGCAACCAGTCTGCGGAGGCCCCGGTGCTGGTCGCGCCCTACCTGCCGTCGGCCCGCGGTGACCATGACCCGACCGACGACGCCCGCGTCGCCGCCCGGCTCACCGCCGCCACCGGCGTCGCGCACATCGTGACGGTGGACCCACACTCCCCGGTCTGGGCCGACGAAGCCCGGCGCGGGGGAGCGGCCGTCACCGTCATCGAAGCCGTCGACCTGGTCGGCTGTGGCGCCGCGCACCACCCCGGCTGGGCCGGTGTCGTCGCACCCGACAAGGGCGCCCGCGACCGTGCCGGACAGGTGGCATCCCGGTTGGGTGTGCCGCTGTATGTCGCTGGCAAGCAACGGAATCCGGCCACCGGGAAGCTGTCGGGTTTTGTCGCCCCCGAGGGTCTGCCGGAGCGCGGCCGTCTACTGGTGATCGACGACATCTGCGACGGTGGCGGCACCTTCGCCGGGCTGGCTGATGCCATCCGCGCGAGCAGACCCGACCTGGCCCTGCACCTGTGGGTCAGCCACGGCTGCTTCACCGGACGCTGGCGGGACAACCTCGCCGGCTACGCCTCGGTCACCAGTACCGACTCCCGCGCCACACCCGGCGGCGTGCACGTCCAACCGCTGGAACCGTTCATCACCCACACCCTGACCACGCTGATCTGATCAGAAGGACTTCATCATGACCATCGAAGCAACCACCACGTACCGGCCCGAAACCATTGCGGCCCTGGATGTCCTGATGGACACCGATGCCTACAAGCTGGACCACCGCCGCCAGTACCCTGCCGGCACCGAGTACGTCTACTCCAACCTGACCGCTCGCGGCAGCCGCATCCCCGGGGTGACCTGGACCGCGTTCTTCGGCCTGCAGGCCTACCTGCGCGACCTGAACCAGCGGTGGAGCGCCTTCTTCGCCGCTGACATCGACGAGGTGTGCCGGGCCTACGTCGACCGCGTCACCCAGGTGCTGGGGCCCAATGATGTTGGCGCCGAGCACATCCGGCAACTGCACGCCTACGGGAGGCTGCCGCTGCGGGTACGGGCGCTGCCGGAGGGCACCATCGTGCCGGTCGGCGTCCCGTACCTGACCGTCGAGAACACCGCGCCCGAGTTCTTCTGGCTGACCAACTACATCGAGACCGAGATGTCGGCCGCGCTGTGGCAGCCCATCACGTCGGCGACCACCGCGTGGCGCAACCGGACTCTGCTGGACACTCGGGCGCGGGACTGCGGCGCCGACCCGGCCGCGGTCGACTGGCAGGGGCACGACTTCTCCTTCCGGGGCATGGCCGGCGGCGCGGCTGCCGCCGCATCGGGGGCCGCGCACCTGTTGGCGTTCACCGGCACCGACTGCCTGCCCGCGCTGGGCTGGATCGACCGCAACTACCCGGGCTCAACCGGGATCATCGGGGGCAGCGTGCCGGCCACCGAGCACAGCGTCATGTGCGCCGGCACCCAGGATGACGAGGTCGCCACGTTCGCCCGGCTGCTGGACCTGTATCCGACCGGCATCGTGTCGATCGTCAGCGACACCTGGGACCTGTGGCACGTCTGCACCGGCATCCTGCCCACGCTGAAAGACGCGATCACCGCGCGTGACGGCAAGGTGGTGATCCGCCCCGACAGCGGTGACCCCGAACGCATCCTGTGCGGCGACCCGCAGGCCCCGGCCGGCAGCCCCGCGAACAAGGGCGTCGTGAACCTGCTGTGGGAGGTGTTCGGCGGCACGGTCAACGCTGCCGGATATCGGGAACTGGACCCGCACATCGGCGTCATCTACGGCGACTCGATCACGCACGAGCGGGCGGCCGCCATCACCGCCAACCTGATGGGACAGGGCTACGTGTCCACCACTCCGGTGCTGGGATTCGGTTCGTACACATATCAATACGTCACGCGTGACACCTTCTCCATTGCGATGAAGGCCACCTGGGTACAGGTCGACGGCCGCGGCCGGGACATCGCCAAGGCACCGGTCACCGATCCGGGCAAGCGCAGCGCGCGGGGCCGGTTGGCCGTGGTCCGTGACGAGCGTGGGCGGCTGACCCTGGTGCAGGGCGCTGCCGGTGCCATAGAGGCGACGGACGCCATGCGGACGGTGTTCGAGGACGGCGTCATCGTCAACCCCGTGTCCTTCGCCGAGGTGCGCGCTACCGTGCGACGTGATTGGGCGGCATACGCCGCCGGCGAGGAGGACGTGCGTCATGGCTGAGTCGCTGGCCACCTGGCTGAGCGTCGACGTCTTCGCGGTGAGCCCCGGCGAGGAGCCGGGGCTCATCCTGGCGCGCAGGCAACGCGAACCGCATCAGGGGGATTGGGCACTGCCCGGCGTGGTGCTCGACGCCGCCAAGGGGGAGACGGTCGTGGCCGCGGCACACCGAGCGCTGCGGGACCGGGCCGATGCCGAGCCGGTCGACGGGCCGCCGACCGTGGCCCTCGTGGTGTCCGACCCTCTGCGCGACGAGCGCGGTCACACCGTGTCCCTGGTGAATGTGATGCGCGCACAAGCCGGCGACGACGCGCTGGTGGTGCGCAAAGGACAGGCCGTGCCCGCCCTGCCGTTCGGGCACAACGCGATGATCCGCGACACCGCGGCCACGGTGTCGCAGCGGCTGTTGTCGGACTCCGCGACGGCCGCGGCGATGTTCGGCGCCGGGTGCACGGCCGGCGAGGTCTGCGCGCTGACCGAGCTGCTGTTCCACCTGTCCGGCGGTACGGGAGCCGAGCCGATTCCGCTCGCCGCGATGCGGCGCCGGCTGGAACGGGCCGCGCTCTTCACCGCGGATGGCAGTCGGCCCGCGCATACCAGGCCGGTGACGGTGTTCAGGGTGGCGCGGTAAAACGGCGCCTGCGTAAGCGCTGGCAAATCGCTTGGGTGCGGCTGCATTCGGCGCGGGGTGCGTTCGTTACGTTCCTGTGAACATGCCTGCGACCTGGGGAAATGGTCTCGCCTCGAGTCGCGACCTGCTGCTTTGCGAGATACGCTCCCGGCACCCTGCTGGGAGGAGATCAACTGATGACAAGTGCAGAGACCGAACCTATGGCAAACACCGATACCGAAGCAGCGCCCGCGCGATGGTTCAACACCGACACCGGCAAGGTGCTGATCATCGGGGTCGGTGCTGTCGTCATCTTGTTGCTCCTGCTGGCGATCGGGGCCCTCGCCGGATTCAAGATCCCGCCGCCCGCGCCTGATCAACCGGCCGCCCCGACGAGCGCCGCCACGTCGGCTCCGGCCTCCACCTCGGCTCCTGCCGCCACTTCGTCGTCTTCGGCAACCGCGACACCCGCGCCGGCGCCGGTCACCACCGCGACGGCCACCGCCCCCGCGAGCCCGCCGCCCGCAGCACCGACTGGCCCGTCGACACAAACCACTCAGGCGCCGACGACCTACACGCCGCCCGCCAGGCAATACACGCCACCTGCCAGCCAGCCCGGCACCGCGGCGCCGACCGCCAGCGCGTCACCTACGGCGACCGCGACCGCGCCCGCGAGTTCTGAAGCCCCCGCCAATCCGCCGCAGTTCAACGTCATTCGCACGACGAACGGCGTCGCGCGGCCGATTCCGGGTAGCAGCTAGGCGCCCGAGCACACAAACAAAACTGCACAGGCGTTAATGTCGATGAGGTGTCACAGCAATTCCCCAGTTTGACGGTGTCCCCGTCGTGGCAGAAGCGGTTCGATTTCTTCAACACCTACGGCCTGCCGAACTCGACGCCCGAGTCGAAGGCGGCCTACCGGGCGCTGACGTTCATGGAGCGGGTGAAGCTGACCTCGAACATCCTGGCGTTCCTGTTCGGCCCCATCTACTTCTTCGTCAAGGGCATGTGGCGCAAGGGGCTGACGCTGCTCGGGATCTTCGTCGCGGTCGAGGTGGTACTCGTCGTTCTCAACGTGTCGGATTCCCTCGCCCGTGCCATCGGATTCGGTCTTGCCGCCATCGGTATGTCGACCGCGAATTACGCGTACTACCTGCACGTGGTGCGGGGCAGTCAGTCCTGGAACCTGTTCGAGGGACACGGCCGGCAGCGCTAGCTGTCGGCGAGCCCCAACCGCTTCAGCTGTCGCGGGCTCAGCGCGGTGCGCCGGACGTCGCCGTCGTACATGGCGAGAACGCGCGGATCCATGACGCGGCGCCACAGCATCGGAACGAGGCTGAGGACCAGCATCGCGGTGTAGTTGCTCGGCAGCTGCGGCGCGTCCGTGGCATGCCGAATCCCCTGGTAGCGGTGGGACGGGTCGGTGTGGTGGTCCGAATGGCGCTGCAGATGCAGCAGAAACACGTTCATGATGACCGTGTTGCTGTTCCAGCTGTGCTCGGCACGCAGTCGCTCATAGCGGCCCGACGGTAGTTTCTGCCGGCGCAGCCCGTAGTGCGACAGGTAGTTCATGCCTTCCAGCAGGAAGATGCCGATGAGTGCCTGGCCGAACAGCCACGGCAGGACCACGGGCCGGAACCACAGTGCGAGCCCGGCGAACAGGACGACACTCAACAGCCAGGCATTGAGGACGTCATTGCGCAGGCTCCAGCGTGAATGGCCTTGCCGGTCAAGGCGTTTGGCTTCGAGCCGCCAGGCCGAGCGAGTGCTGCCGAGCGCCGACCGGACGACGAAGCAGTACACGTTCTCGCCGAAGCGGGCGCTCGCCGGGTCCTCCGGCGTCGCGACGCGGACGTGGTGCCCGCGGTTGTGCTCGACGTAGAACTGTCCGTACCAGCTCTGCGCGAGAGCCAACTTGCTGAGCCACCGTTCGGCGCGGTCGCGCCGGTGTCCCAATTCATGTGCGGCGTTGTTGGCGATGCCGCCGGACAGGCCGACCGCGACCATCAGCCCCAGTTTGTCGGTGAACGTCAACGTGACCCAGCCGCCGCCGGCCCACACCCAGCAGCCGAAGGCCAGCGCGAGGTACTGCGTGGGCAGGAACATGTGGGTGGCGAATCGGTAGAACTTGTCCTGCTGCAGCGCCGCCAGGATGCGGTCGGGTGCTCGGTCGTGCGTTTCCCGTCCGAACAGATGGTCGGCGGCGGGCCCCACGACCAGAATCACGACCAGTGCGGTCCACCAGAAGACGTGCAGCCGGGTGGTCCACACCAGCAGCCAGGACAGGGTCACGGCGCCGGGGGCGGACGGGACCAGTAGCCACAGGTATCGCTTCGGGTCTCGCCAAGTGCGCTCAGTAACTTCTGAATCCACGTCAATAGACCGCCGGTTTCGGCGGTCTGTTCGGGTGATCGACGTGGTCATCGGAGCATTTATACCGCTGCCGCTGTGAAGTCTCGACTCGGTTGGCAAAAATATTTGCCAGCGCCTTCCGATTTGTTGGTCAGATTGGCTTTGACCTGCATATTCTGGCTCAGAATCGCGGCTGACACGGCATTGCGGCAATTTGCACTGAATTGGCAGGAAACTCCCAGAAATGGGCGAAATCAGCGCACTGGAAAACGCAATTAATTGGCCCGCCGGTCAATAATGGGCGTTTATCGCTCAGGCAAATTCGCTTGTCGAAAGAAATAGCGGATTCGGGTGCTCGCTGGGCGCGGGGTCACGCGCGCCGCCGAGGCGGTTCCGGCGCGACGGGATTTCGTGCCCGCCCGCGCCGAAAAACCAGACCCAAAACAAAAGGACCGGCCTGGTCAGGCCGGTCCTGTGGAGCGGGCGACGGGAATCGAACCCGCGTAGCTAGTTTGGAAGACTAGGGCTCTACCATTGAGCTACGCCCGCGTGCACTGCTGCGATCACAGTACCGGCAGACAGTACCGGGACAGCGGCCGCCAATCCAATTGAGGTTGTCGTGTGTCTAGGACGTAGTATCTCGACCGCGGTAATGCGACCGCGACGAGGCACGGGGTGTAGCGCAGCTTGGTAGCGCATCCGCTTTGGGAGCGGAAGGCCGCAGGTTCAAATCCTGTCACCCCGACCACCGACTGACGACAAGTATCAAAAAACAAGGAGTAACGCTGTGAAGAGCACCGTGGAGCAGTTGAGCCCCACCCGGGTTCGCATCAACGTGGAGGTGCCCTTCACCGAGCTTCAACCCGAGTTCGACCAGGCCTACAAGGAGCTGGCCAAGCAGGTCCGCCTGCCCGGCTTCCGCCCCGGCAAGGCCCCGGCCAAGCTGCTCGAGGCCCGTGTCGGCCGCGGCGCGGTGCTGGAGCAGGTCGTCAACAGCGCCATCCCGGCCCGCTACGGCGAGGCCGTCACCGCTGGCGACGTCAAGCCGCTGGGCCAGCCGGAGATCGATATCACCAAGCTCGAGGACAACGACGAGCTGGTCTTCACCGCTGAGGTCGACGTCCGTCCGGAGATCGCTCTGCCGGACCTGAAGGCCATCAAGATCTCGGTCGACCCGATCGTCATCGGCGACGACGAGGTCGACGCCGAGCTGCAGAACCTGCGTGCCCGCTTCGGCACCCTGACCGGTGTCGAGCGCGCCGCCGCTGACGGCGACTTCGTCTCGATCGACCTGTCGGCCACCGTCGACGGCGAGGACGTGCCCGAGGCCAAGACCGAGGGCCTGTCGCACCAGATCGGTTCCGGTCAGCTGATCGAGGGCCTCGACGAGGCCATCATCGGCCTGAAGGCCGGCGAGTCCAAGGACTTCCCGACCACCCTGGCCGCCGGCGAGCACGCCGGCAAGGAAGCTCAGGTCTCCGTCACCGTCAAGTCGGTCAAGGAGCGCGAGCTGCCGGAGCCGGACGACGACTTCGCCCAGCTGGCGAGCGAGTTCGACACCATCGACGAGCTCAAGAACAGCCTCGTCGAGCAGGTTCGCCGGGTGAAGCAGATCGGCCAGGCCGAGCAGATCCGCGACAAGGCCGTCGAGGCCCTGCTGGAGCAGATCGAGGTGCCGCTGCCCGAGGCCATCGTCCAGGCCACCGTCGACGAGACCGTGCACAACGCGGTCCACGGACTGGACCACGATGAGGCCAAGTTCGAGGAGCAGCTCAAGGAGCAGGGCAGCAGCCGCGAAGAGTTCGACGCGGACACCCGCACCAACGCCGAGAAGGCCGTCAAGACCCAGCTGCTGATGGACGCCATCGCCGACGAGCTGGACGTCAAGGTCGGCCAGGGCGACCTGATGGAGCGCATCGCTCTGATGGCCCGTCAGTACGGCATCGAGCCGCAGCAGCTGATCCAGATCCTGCAGCAGAACAACCAGCTGCCGTCCATGTTCGCCGACATCCGTCGTGGCATGACCATCGCCGCCGTCGTCAGCGGTGCCACCGTCACCGACACCGACGGCAATGCGGTCGACACCGCGGAGTTCTTCGGCCCGGCCGCCGGCGCCGCTGAAGCCGAGGCCGCCGACGAGACCGAGGCTGCGGACGAGGTCGCCGACGAGGCTCCGGCCGAGGAAGCCAAGGACGAGAAGCCGGTCAAGGCGAAGAAGGCCAAGGCTGAGGCGAAGGACGAGAAGCCGGCCAAGGACAAGGACAAGAAGGCCAAGAAGGCGAAGGACGAGGACTGAGTCCTCAAACTCTGATCGTGGTACAGGTGCCGCAGGTGTCTTCAGTGATGCCTGCGGCACCGTCCGCTCTACGGCGTCTGTGACGCTGTGAGCGAACTAGGCCCCGTCGGGGACTCGCGGCCGTCGGCCGTTGGTTAGTGTCGTGTGAACGAACTCGAGAAAGCAGGTATCCAGTCGTGACTGACATGCGTTCAAGCGCACCGGGGCTCAACCTCACGGACTCGGTCTATGAGCGTTTGCTTGCCGAGCGCATCATCTTCCTGGGCTCGCAGGTCGACGACGACATCGCCAACCGGCTGTGCGCTCAGATCCTGCTGCTGACGGCCGAAGACCCGACCAAAGACATCCACATGTACATCAACTCGCCGGGTGGCTCGATCAGCGCCGGTATGGCGATCTTCGACACCATGCAGCTGTCGGACTGCGACATCGCCACTTATGCGATGGGCATGGCCGCGTCCATGGGTGAGTTCCTGCTGGCCGCCGGCGCCAAGGGCAAGCGCCACGCGCTGCCGCACGCGCGGGTCCTGATGCACCAGCCGCTCGGTGGCGTCACCGGTAGCGCGTCGGACATCGCCATCCAGGCCGAGCAGTTCCACGTCATCAAGAAGGAAATGTTCCGGCTGAACGCGGAGTTCACCGGCAAGAGCATCGAGCAGATCGAGGCCGACTCCGACCGCGACCGCTGGTTCACCGCGCAGGAAGCGCTGGAATACGGCTTCGTCGACCACATCATCACCCGCGCAAACCTCAACGGCGGCAAGGGGGCCTCGAAGTGATCTCCAAGCATCTGAACCCGGAGCTGGCTCCGCAGGCGCGCTACATCCTGCCGCAGTTCACGGAGCGCACGCACACGGGCGAGCGCATCGTCGACCCCTACGCCAAGCTGTTCGACGAGCGCATCATCTTCCTGGGTGCCCAGGTCGACGACGTGTCCGCCAACGACGTGATGGCCCAGCTGCTGGTGCTCGAGTCGCAGGACCCCGATCGCGACATCACCATGTACATCAACTCGCCGGGTGGCTCGTTCACCTCGCTGATGGCGATCTACGACACCATGCAGTACGTGCGTGCCGACATCCAGACTGTCTGCCTCGGTCAGGCCGCGTCGGCCGCCGCGGTGCTGCTGGCCGCCGGTACGCCCGGCAAGCGCATGGCCCTGCCGAACGCTCGCGTGCTGATCCACCAGCCGTCGCTCGGTGGCGTCATCCAGGGTCAGTTCTCGGACCTGGAAATCCAGGCCGCCGAGATCGAGCGCATGCGGACCCTCATGGAGGAGACGCTGGCGCGGCACACCGGCCGGACCGCCGAGCAGGTTCGCAAGGACACCGACCGCGACAAGATCCTCACCGCGGCCGACGCCAAGGAGTACGGGATCATCGACACGGTCCTCGAGTACCGGAAGCTCTCGGCCCAGAAGGCCTAGGTCTGTAAACGCGCAACGGCCGCCAACCTGTTCAGGTTGGCGGCCGTTGGCGTTTGTTCAGTCCTTGGCCGAGCCGGCCTTCGACGAGGCGGACGACGCGCCGCTCTTGGCGGCCTTCTTGTCCTTGGTCTTCTTGTCGGTGGCGTTCTTGCCCTTCGTCGAATCGTGTTGCGCTGACGACGAATTGTCGGTGCCGGACTTCTCGGACTTCTCCGGCTTGGTATCGGGCTTGGTGTCGGGCTTTTCCGGCTTGGTGGCCGTCGCCGGCTCGCTACCGGACTTGGTGGGCGAATCGTCGGTGCCCGCCGTCGGTGTCGTGCTTGCGGTCGACGCCGGAGAAGTCCGCTTGGTCCGCGGCTTCTGCACGGTCTTGGTGGGCTTCTTCTCGGTCTGGGTGGACGGCTTGTCGGCGCCGGCGGCGTCGTTCGTGCCCGCGGTGCCGGCAGCGGGGGCGTCCGGCTCCGACGCCTTGTCGGTCGCGGCAGTCGAACGCGGGGCGGTCGCCGCAGACGACAAGATGGACGACAGCTGCGGCTTCACCACGTTGAATGGCAGCGCCTTGCCCGTCACCAGCACGGAGATGAAGTTCGCGACGGCGATCGCCGGGGACAGGGCGGCGAACGCCGCACCGGCGACGGGCGCGAGCGGAGCGAGTACCGACGGCAGCTGCAGCCCGGACGCCAGCGCGGCCGGCGCGGAGGCCAAGGCAGAGCCGGCGGCGTTGGTCGCGTTGGTCACTCTCGTCTTGACGGTGTCGATGGTCTGTTGGACCGGGTTGGTCGCAGTCGGTGCCGGGTCGGCTGCCGCGGCCGCCGGGCTCTCGGCCGCAGCGGGTGCCGGGCCGGCGGCGGCCGGCAGCAGGGTCGTCACGGCTTTGGTCAGGTTTGCGACCAGGTTGTACGCGAAGGTACCCACCACCTGGAACGGGAGCGTAAGCACATAGGACGCCAGCGCGATCGGCACCCACGGGAGATAGAAGGGATCGGTAGTCGCGCGGCTCAGTATCACCAGCGGTATGGACACCACCGATTGGACGGTGCTCTTGGCTGACGCGACCACGGCCTGCGCGAGGACTGTGATCACGTCGACGACGACGTTGCCGGCCGTCGTGACCGGGTTGGCTGCCAGGGCGACCGGGTTGGCGGCCAGGGCAACCGGCCCCGCGGACGTGTTGGCCGCTGCGGCGCTGGTGATCTGGTCGAGCAGCTGCTGCTGTTGCGCGGCCATGTCCTGCGCGAATGCCGCGAACTGGATGGCCCGGGATTCAATCCGCGGGGCGCTGATGGGCGCGGCATGCGTCCGGATTGCGATCGGGCCGTTCGGCGTCAGGACGCAGGCCGCCGCGACGACACCGGCCAGCGGTAGGGCTTGGAGCCGCCGGAGTGGGGTAGCGGTAGTGGCGTGGCTGAGGTGATTCATCGCGCAGGTCCTTCGCGTATTCGGATGAGAGCGTCGCTGGCTGGGGAGTGGGCCCCAGTCGAGAAGGCTAATTGACGTAATCGGAAGATTACGTCGAAAGGTATGTTTTCGCCCTTCGTCGGCCACCCGCTTCGCGCCAAGAAACCACCAAGGCGCCCGCCGCACCCTGTGACGCGACCACGAATCCCGGCCACCCCGAACAGGACCCGTCATGAGCCGACCCGCACGCCGTTCCGCCGTCGCATTGGCCGCTGCCGCTCTGGTCGCGTCCGTGGTGGCCGGATTGCCGGTGGCCCAGGCGAATCCAACCCCGGACACCTCGATGCCGGTGCCGTGGAATCAGGTCGGAGACGGCTGGACCCTGGCCACCTGGAACCCGGTCCCCGGTCGACTCCCGGGCGAACGCCCCGACCCTGACGCGCCGGCACCCGCGAAGGCCGCCGAGACCCTGTTCCTGATCGATCCGGCCGGTCATCGGTACGCCATCACCACGTTCGAGCCGACGGACAAAGGATGGCACCCGCGCCTGGTCGACTGGTCGGGCAACGGTGGTCGCGCACTGCTGACAATCGGCGACTCGGTGATCGTCGTCGACTTGCGCACCGGCAGTCAGACGTCCTTCCCGTCGAGTGCTTCTCCGCGGTTCAGCCGGCCGGGCGGTGAAGCGATCGTGTTGTCGTCGACGAGCCACGACCAGCCCAGCACCTTGCAACGTGTCGACCTGGCGGGCAACGTGCAGCTGACCTACCCGACCGACGACCTGGCCGGCGCCGGCCGATTCGGCGGCGACTATCTGGAAACCCCCGACGGCACCACCCTCGTGCTGTCGACGGCCAACCGGGCCGATGACGAGGTGCCGCGGACCGACAACAGCTTCGTGCTCATGGGCAACGACGGGACTGTCGGGCGGGTGCTGCCGGTACCGATGCCGGACGCGGTGTGCCGGACGACCCGGTGGTTGGCGCCAACGGATTTCGTCGCCAGTTGTACCGCGCAGAAGTCCGCGAGCAGCCAGTTGTGGAAGGTGCCGATCGACGGGTCGGCGCCGACCGCGCTCACCGCCGTCAACAACGCGAAGAACGAACCCGGATTCGAAGGCGACTACGGCGACGTCGGCCTCTGGCAGCTGCCGAGCGGCACGTTCGTGCAGTCACTCGGCGCCTGCGGCGTGGTGTTCCTGTCGCGGGTGACGGCCGATGGTCACACCCAGCGCGTCAAGGTTCCGGGGGCGGGCAACAACATCGACGTCGTCGGCGCGTCCGGCGGTTCGCTGGTGCTGAAGTCGACGGCCGGATGCAGCCCGTCGCAGGCGCTGATGGCCTACGACCCGGCCGCGAACACCACGCGGGTCCTGCTCGGCCCGACGGTGAACGACGGACACGTCGTCGACGCCATGACCTTCGGCGAGGGCTACCGGTCATGACGCGATTCATGTCGGCCCTGGCGGTCCTGGCCGTCGCGGTCACCCTGTCGCCCGTCGCGCACGCCGACGACCGCGAGAGCACCGAGGCCTGCAGCTGGGTCAGCGCCGACGAAGCCGCGGTCTTTCTCGGAGGTCCGGCCACCGCCGCGCCGATTCGGACGCAGCTGCCCGAATTGTCTTGTGCCTACCGGTCATCAGACGAGCCGCAGGCACGACGCAGCCTGGAGTCCGATGTCCGGTTCGCCGACGCGTTCCCATGGGACGCCGCAACGACATTCCAGGAGGTGGCCGCCTGGCCCACGGCCACCGCGGTCGACGGCGTGGGCCTGAAGGCGGTCTGCACCTACGAACCCAACGTCACGCCTCCGTCGACGACGCTCACCGTGTTGTTGACGGGTGAACGGATCTACCGGGTGACCGGCAGCTACGTGTGGCGGTGCGACACCCTGAAGGCGTTCGCGGAACTGGCAATAGCCCGCATCGACCGATAGCACCCGATACCCTCGGCCCATGCGGCCGACCGGAATCGATTTCGGCGTTCTGGGCCCGCTGCGGATGGCCGTCGACGACCACGTCGTCTCGCTGGGCGCACCCAAGCAGCGAGCGGTGTTCGCGATGCTGTTACTCAATCGCGGGCGCCCGGTGTCGGTGGATGCGTTGATCGACGCGGTGTGGGAGCAGTCGCCGGCCGCGGCCGCCCGCACCGCATTGCACTCCTACATCTCCAATCTCCGAAAGGTCCTGGCGGAGTCCGGAATGCCGCGGGAGACGCTGGCCGCCGCACCGCCCGGCTATCGACTCGATGTGCCGGAGGAGGCGACCGACCTGGGGCGTTTCGAGAAGGAAAAGGTCGCCGGTGTGCGCGCCGCGGCGGCCGGTCGGTTCTCGTCCGCGGGCACCCACCTGTCGGCCGCGTTGGCGCAGTGGCGCGGCCCGGTCCTCGGCGATCTGTCCGACTTCGCCTTCGTCGACGCCGTCGCCGCCGCGCTGGTCGATGACCGGATTGCGGTGGAGACCGCCCGAGCGGAAGCTGAAATTGCGTGTGGCCATGCATCTCTGGTGATCGGGCCACTGGAATCGCTGGTCGCCGAACATCCCTACCGGGAACCGCTGTGGGCGCAGTTGATCACCGCCTATTACAGCTGTCAAAGGCAGGCGGACGCGCTGGATGCGTTCCGGCGGGTGCAGGCGATCCTGGCCGAGGACCTCGGTATCGACCCGGGCCAGGCGATAACTGCCCTGCAGCAACGGATTCTGCGCCAGGAACCACTCGACGTGCAGGGTGCCGCGCAAGCGACGGCGGTGCACACGATCGGCCGGCTCCGGCCAGGCTCCACGCAGTCGACCTCGTCCAGAGCAGGCCTGCGCGACGCGACCGGGCGATGGTTTGCCTTGCGCGCGATGGCAACCCGGATCGGTCGCCTCGCCGACAACGACATCGTGCTCGACGCGGCCGACGTCAGCCGGCACCATGCCGTCATCGTCGATGCCGGCACCGGGCCGGTGATGGTGGACCTGCGCTCGGCCAACGGCGTGTACGTACAGGGCGCGCGGATCGAGGCCAACACCAACCTGTTCGATGGGGATCGCATCCGCATCGGCGCGCACGAGTTCACCGTCGAACTCGGGTAGGGGCAGGCCAAGAATCCGCCAAGCACATCGGCGAACCATGGGGCCATGAAGTTTTCGGTTCTTGTCCTGGCCGCGACAGTGACATTCCTGAGCGTGGCGCCGACGGCGTCCGCGCAGCAGTCGTGCGGTGCGCTGGGCGGGACGGCCGACGCCACCGGCATCTGCCGGATCCACGAGGTGGGTACGGGGTACGAACGGACCGCGGCCTTCCCGGTCGACTATCCCGACCAACAGGCGGTAGCTGACTTTCTGGCCCAGGACCGCGACGGGTTCGTCGGCTGGGTGGACAAGTTCGGCCGCGGCCGGGTGTACACGGAGACGGTGACTCCGACGGTGTACCGCTCGGCGCGAACCCAAACCCTGGTGCTCAAGATCGTGGATCCGACGGGCTTCGCCCACGAAGGGCACCCGGACATCCGGTACCGGACCTTTACCTACGGGCCCGATGGGTCGATCACCATCGACACGTTGTTCGGGCCGGGATCCGATCCGGTGGCGATCCTGACGTCGGTGGTGCAGCGCGCGTTGAAGGCGCGCAATGCGGCGCTGATCGAACCGGACCGCAGCTCGTACCGGAACTTCGCGCTCACCGACGACGCCGTCACGTTCTTCTTCGGCGAAAGTCAACTGGTGGGCAACGGTGGCCCGCTCACGGTGGCGGTGCCGATGGACCAGCTGGGCGGGCGGCTGCAGGGGTAGGTCGAAGGTCGTCTACTTGCGCTGGCCGCGAAATGCGTCGGCGGCCTCAATGTGCACACGGTAGGGTTGCAGATAGGTGAACAGCCCTGATCAGAGGCCTGTCGAGCCGACGCCGCCCGGCGCCGGGAAGACACGCCAGAATCACGGTCAGCGCGCCGAGGGGTGGCAAGCCACCGATCGGGCTATGTTCTCCTGCACACGGATAAATACCACCGGAGCGATTCGCCCCTTTCGGTCGCATCGCAACGGAGCGAACGGGTAGCGTCGGGTTCACACCCGAAATAACCCACTATCTGGTGTAACGACTGACGGCGACCGGAGAAAGTAGGGCCTCACCCCATGGCGCGCATCGGAGACGGCGGTGACCTGCTGAAGTGCTCGTTTTGTGGAAAGAGCCAGAAGCAGGTCAAGAAGCTGATTGCTGGACCTGGCGTCTACATCTGCGACGAGTGCATCGACCTCTGCAACGAGATCATCGAAGAGGAGCTGGCCGACGCTGACGACGTCAAGCTCGACGAGCTGCCCAAGCCTCAGGAGATCCGGGACTTTCTCGAGGGCTACGTCATCGGTCAGGACAACGCCAAGAAGACGCTCGCGGTGGCTGTCTACAACCACTACAAGCGGATCCAGGCGCAGGAGAAGTCGCGCGACTCCCGGTCTGAGCCGGTCGAGCTCGCCAAGTCGAACATCCTGATGCTCGGGCCCACCGGCTGCGGCAAGACCTACCTGGCACAGACGCTGGCCAAGATGCTCAACGTGCCGTTCGCCATCGCGGACGCGACCGCGCTGACCGAGGCCGGCTACGTCGGCGAGGACGTCGAGAACATCCTGCTGAAGCTGATCCAGGCTGCCGACTACGACGTCAAGCGTGCCGAGACCGGCATCATCTACATCGACGAGGTCGACAAGATCGCCCGCAAGAGCGAGAACCCGTCGATCACGCGCGACGTGTCCGGCGAGGGTGTGCAGCAGGCGCTGCTGAAGATCCTCGAGGGGACGCAGGCGTCGGTGCCGCCCCAGGGCGGGCGTAAGCACCCGCACCAGGAGTTCATCCAGATCGACACCACCAACGTGCTGTTCATCGTGGCCGGTGCCTTCGCCGGGCTGGAGCGGATCGTGTCGGACCGGGTCGGCAAGCGCGGCCTGGGCTTCGGCGCCGAGGTGCACTCCAAGGCCGAGATCGACACGCAGGACCACTTCGCCGAGGTGCTGCCGGAGGACCTGATCAAGTTCGGTCTGATCCCCGAGTTCATCGGTCGTCTCCCGGTCGTGGCGTCGGTGACCAACCTGGACAAGGAATCGCTGGTGTCGATCCTGTCCACGCCGAAGAACGCGCTGGTCAAGCAGTACGTCCGGCTCTTCGAGATGGACGGGGTGGAGCTGGAGTTCACCGAAGAGGCCCTCGACGCGATCGCCGACCAGGCCATCCACCGTGGCACCGGTGCCCGTGGCCTGCGCGCCATCATGGAAGAGGTCCTGCAGCCGGTGATGTTCGACATCCCGAGCCGCGACGACGTCGCCAAGGTGGTCGTCACCAAGGAGACCGTCCAGGACAACGTGCTGCCGACCATCGTGCCGCGCAAGGCGTCCCGCTCGGAGCGTCGCGACAAGAGCGCATAGTTCGCCAAAAGGAAATGCCCCCGCCACGGCGGGGGCATTTCCTTTTGGCGTCCTTACCTGATCACCCGGTCCGGACGGGTGTAGACGTTCATCGACTCGCCGCGCAGGAACGCCACGAGGGTGAGCCCGGCCTGGCTGGCCAGGTCGACTGCCAACGACGACGGCGCGGACACGGCGGCCAGCAGCGGGATACCGGCCATGACGGCCTTCTGCGTGAGTTCGAACGACGCCCGCCCGCTGACCAGCAGCACGGTGCCCGTCAACGGAATGCGGTCGTTCTCGAGCGCCCACCCGATCACCTTGTCCACCGCGTTGTGCCGGCCGATGTCCTCGCGGGCGACGAACATCTCGCCGCCGGCGCTGAACAGCGCGGCACCGTGCAGTCCGCCGGTGCTGTTGAACACCTTCTGGGCTTGGCGCAGTACCTGTGGCATGGTCGAGAGCGCGTCGGAGGTGACGCTGGTCGGGTCGTCGCCGGGGGAGTAGTGGCTGACGGTTCGGACGGCATCGATCGACGCCTTGCCGCACACGCCGCATGACGAGGTGGTGTAGAAGTTGCGCGTCACGTCGACCGACGGCGGCGGGACATGCGGTGCCAACATCACGTCGAGCACGTTGTACGTGTTGGCCCCGTCTTCGGTGGCGCCACGGCAGTAGGCGACGCGGGCGATGTCATCGCGGCGTGCGATCACTCCCTCGGTGAGCAGAAACCCTTGGGCCAGTTCGACATCCGACCCCGGCGTCCGCATGGTGACGGTGAGGGGACTGCCATTGACCCGGATTTCCAGGGGTTCCTCGACCGCGAGGGTTTCCGGGCGCGAGACCGCGCCGCCCGCGGTGACGTGTTCGGCCCGGCGCCGTGCGGTTACTCGACCCATGGCTGGTCCGATCCCCCCTCGCTGCGCTCGACCCCTGGGACAAGCCTGATCACGACTGCCTTGGATACCGGGGTATTGGATTTCCGGGCGGTGTGGTCCAACGGAATCAACGGATTGGTCTCCGGGTAGTAGGCCGCGGCATTGCCCGCGGGCGTCGAATAGGGCACTACCAGAAAGTCTTTCGCGCGGCGCTCGTGGCCGTCGAATTCAGACACCAGGTCGACGCGGCTGCCGTCCCGCAGCCCGAGGGCCGCGATGTCGGCCGGGTTGACGAACACCACGCGCCGACCGCCTTTGACGCCGCGATAGCGGTCGTCCAAGCCGTAGATGGTGGTGTTGTACTGGTCGTGGCTGCGCAGCGTCTGCAGCACCAGCCGGCCTTCGGGCACCGGCACCCACTCCACGGGTTCGATCGAGAAGTTGGCTTTGCCTGTGTGCGTGGGGAATTCGCGGGAATCCCGGGGCGGGTGGGGCAACTGGAAGCCGTCGGGCCGGCGGACCCGCACGTTGTAGTCGGTGCACCCGGGGACCACGTCGGCGATGGCGTCTCGGATGCCGTCGTAGTCGGCGTTGAACGATTCCCATGGCACCGGGTGGTCGGCGCCCAGCAGGGCCCGGCCCAGCTGGCAGACGATGGCGACCTCGCTGCGGACCTGGTCGCTGGGTGGGGTCAGGCCACCGCGCGACAGGTGCACCATCGACATCGAATCCTCTACCGACACCACCTGTTTGCCGCCCACCTGGAAATCCTTGTCGGTGCGGCCGAGCGTCGGCAAGATCAGCGCCGTGCGCCCGTGGATCAGGTGGCTGCGGTTGAGCTTGGTCGAAATCTGCACCGTCAGAGCGCAATTACGCATCGCCGCGGCGGTGACGTCGGTGTCGGGAGTGGCCGAGACGAAGTTGCCGCCCATGCCGACGAAGACCGTGGCCTGTCCGTCGCGCATGGCCCGGATCGCGTCCACGGTGTCGAGGCCGTGCTTGCGCGGGGAGCTGATGCCGAAGCGGGTATCCAGCGCGGCCAGGAACTGCTCGGGCATCTTCTCCCAGATGCCCATGGTCCGGTCACCTTGCACGTTGGAGTGTCCGCGCACGGGACACACTCCCGCGCCGGGCTTTCCGATCATGCCGCGCATCAGCAAGAGGTTGGTGGCCTCGCCGATGGTGGCCACCGCATGCGTCTGCTGGGTCAGACCCATCGCCCAGCAGATGATGGTGCGCTCCGACCGGACCAGCGCGTCGGCGACCCGTTGCAATTGGTCACGTCCGATTCCGCTGGCCTCGGAGACGACGTCCAGTTCTACTGCGCGGGTGCGGGTTTCGTACTCGTCGAAGCCGGCACAGTGCTGGTCGATGAAGTCGCGATCCAGCACGGTCCCCGGTGCCAGGTCGTCGGCTTCCAGTAGCAACCGGCCCAACCCGGCGAACAGCGCCATGTCGCCGCCGATCCGGATCTGCACGAACTCATCGGCGATGGGTACCCCGTGACCGACGACACCGTGCACCTTCTGCGGATCCTTGAAGCGCATCAGCCCGGCCTCGGGCAGCGGGTTGATGGCGATGATGTTGGCGCCGTTCGCCTTTGCCTTCTCCAGCGTGGACAGCATGCGGGGGTGGTTGGTGCCCGGGTTCTGTCCGGCGATGACGATGCAGTCGGCATGGATGAGGTCCTCGACGGTGACCGACCCCTTACCGATGCCGATGGACTCGACCAGCGCGGTGCCCGACGATTCGTGGCACATGTTCGAGCAGTCCGGCAGATTGTTGGTGCCGTAGCTGCGCGCGAGCAGTTGGTAGAGGAACGCGGCCTCGTTGCTGGTGCGGCCGGAGGTGTAGAACAGCGCCTCGTCAGGGGAGCTGAGCGCCTTCAATTCGTCGGCGATCAGCGCGTAGGCGTCGTCCCAGTCGATCGGGCGGTAGTGGGTGTCGCCGGGCGCCAACACCATTGGGTGCGTGAGCCGGCCCTGCTGGGACAGCCAGTACTCGGGTTGCGCGGCCAGGTCGGCGACCGAATGCCGGGCGAAGAACTCCGGGGTGACACGGCGCAGCGTGGCTTCCTCGGCTACGGCCTTGGCGCCGTTCTCGCAGAACTCGGCGATCTTGCGGCCGCCGTGTTCCTCGGGCCAGGCGCAGCCCGGGCAGTCGAAGCCGTGGCGCTGATTGATCTTGCTCAGCGTCTCCGCGGTCCGGAGCGGCCCCATCTGTGTCATGGCGCGCTGCATG
Organism: Mycolicibacterium llatzerense; assembly: GCF_000878195.1. GTDB lineage: Bacteria > Actinomycetota > Actinomycetes > Mycobacteriales > Mycobacteriaceae > Mycobacterium > Mycobacterium llatzerense. The sequence goes on from NZ_JXST01000042.1 coordinate 22,198, forward strand.
CTGACCAGCACGGCCTTGACCCCGGCGGCTTCGTGTTTCGCGCCGCTGACCTGAACGTCGTGTTCGTCGTACGTCGCGTCGACGTCGTGGCCGTCTCTGACGGTGGTCATGGCTCCAATGTAATCCTCACGAGCGGTGATCCTGGCTGTTAGCCGGGCGGTTGGTAATCGGCATTTCAAATGCACTGATAGGTGGCGCCTATCACCGGGCCGAACGGCGTTTGACGCGAGGTGCGGCAGGCGAAAGGCCGACGGCCTGGGTGACCTAAGCCTCTAGAGGAACGTGCCGGGTGGGAATAGAATACCCCCAGGGGTATATTGATATACCCGTAGGGGTATAGCACATGTGGTGCTATCCAACTGGGAGAAAGAAGATCAGCGATGATCCTGCAGCAGTACTATCTGGATTGTCTGTCGCACGCGTCCTACCTGATCGGCGACGAAACCACCGGCCGTGCAGTCGTTGTGGACCCGCAGCGCGACGTGGCCGGATATCTGGCCGATGCCACAGCACATGGGCTGACCATCGAGTTGGTCATCGAGACCCACTTCCACGCGGACTTCCTCTCCGGGCACCTCGAGCTCGCGAAGGCCGCCGGCGCCAAGATCGTCTACTCGTCTGTCGCCGAGACCGAATTCGAGTCGATGGGTGTCGCCGATGGTGAGCGGTACTCGCTGGGCGACGTGACGCTGGAATTCCGTCATACCCCCGGGCACACCCCCGAGTCGATGAGCGTGGTGGTCTACGAGCACGCCGATGACCCAGTGCCCTATGGCGTCATGACCGGGGACACGCTGTTCATCGGCGATGTCGGCCGCCCCGACCTGTTGGCCTCGATCGGTTATACGCGAGAGGAACTGGCGGACAAGCTCTATGACTCATTGCACGACAAGTTGATGACGCTGCCCGACGCCACCCGGGTGTATCCGGCACATGGTGCGGGCTCGGCATGCGGCAAGAATCTGTCGACCGACCTGTGGTCGACAATCGGTGACCAGAAGGCGACGAACTACGCGCTGCGCGCCACCGACAAGGCGACGTTCATGAACCTGGTCACGGAGGGGCAGCCGCCCGCGCCGAGCTACTTCGTCTACGACGCGATCCTGAACCGCAAGGACCGTGAACTGTTGGACGAGAACAAGATGCCGACGCCGCTGACCTACGACCAGGCCCGCATGGCGATCGACGCCGGAGCGGTCCTGGTGGACGGGCGTGGCCCTGAAGAATTCGCCCTGGGCCACCTGCATGGCGCGGTCAACATCGGCCTGCAAGGTCGCTACGCCGAGTTCGCCGGTTCGGTTCTACCTGCCGACGTCGACATCGTGCTGTTCACCGACCCCGGTCAGGAGCTCGAGGGTAAGACCCGGCTCGCCCGGATCGGATTCGACAGGGTGATCGGCTACGTGGCGGAGCCCTATCAGGCACTGGTTGATCACCGGCGCGATGTTCAGGTGGCATCGCGGTTGACTGCCAAGGCATTTGACCAAAGGGCAGCCGAACTGCCGAACCTGCAGATCGTCGATGTCCGTAACCCGGGCGAGGTCGAGGCCGGGGCCATCCCGAACGCCATCAGCATCCCGGTGGGGCAGCTGCCCGCCCGGCTGGGTGAGCTGGACCCCGCGAAGCCGACGGTCGTGTACTGCGCTGGTGGATACCGCTCGTCGGTTGCGGCAAGTCTGTTGCGGCAGAACGGATTCAAAGACGTGAGCGACATCCTGGGCGGGTACGGCGCCTGGGAGGAAGCCACCCAGAATGCGTGAAGGTAGTCGCAATCATCTGAAAAGCATTCCCCAGCAACGTGATTGACTCACCAAGAAAGGACATCGCAATGACCACCAAAACCCTGACGGCCGCCGATTTCGAGGCGACCATCACCGACAACCCCATCGTGCTCATCGATTTCTGGGCATCGTGGTGCGGTCCGTGCCGCGCCTTCGCTCCGGTCTTCGATCGATCGGCGCAGTCGCACCCCGATGTGGTGCACGCCAAGGTCGATACCGAAGCGCAGCAGCAACTTGCCGCAGCCCTCGAAATCCAAGCTATCCCAACGATCATGGCATTTCGTGACGGCGTCCTGGTCTACCGCCAGCCCGGCGCGATGCCGGCCGCGGCCCTCGAGGATCTCATCACCCGAGTAAAGGCACTGGACATGGAGGGCGTGCGCGCCCGGGTCGCAGGGCAGGCGAACTGACAGCTTGTCGAGCTTTGTCGGAACGGAGTGAAAATTCGTGAATATCGTTCTGGCGCTTGCCCTCGGTGGCGTGATCGGCGCCCTACTGGGGCTACTCGGCGGAGGCGGGTCCATCCTGGCTGTGCCGGCATTGGTCTACGTATTGGGGCTCGGCATCGAGCAGGCAATTCCGATGTCGCTGCTGATTGTGGGCACCGCCTCGGCGGTGGGCGTGCTGCCGAAGATTCGCGCCGGCCACGTCCAATGGCGGTTGGCGGCCGTCTTCTCGGCGGCCGGTATCCCGGCGACCTTCGTCGGCAGTGCGATCGGCAGGCATCTGCCGCAACCTGCGCTCCTCGTGGGTTTTGCGATGGTGATGGTGCTGGCCGGAATCCGGATGCTGCAGGACAACAACGGCACCGGCACCGCGTGCACAGTGGGTGATTCAGGAATCAACTGGCGCCGGTGCGCCCCGAGATCCATCCCCGCGGGATTCCTCGTCGGCCTTCTGACGGGCCTCTTCGGCGTCGGAGGTGGGTTTTTGATCATTCCCGCGCTCGTGCTGATGCTCGGCGTGGAGATGCCCATCGCGATCGGAACCTCGCTGCTCATCATCGTCGCGAATTCGGTGGCAGGTGTCTTCTCTCATCTGAGTGGCGCCAGTATCGACTGGACGATCGCCACGGTGTTCGTCGGCACCGCGATTGTCGGTTCGCTGCTCGCTGGCCATCTCGGCGCCAGGCTGGATACCCGGCGACTTCAGCATTGGTTCGCCTATCTCGTGTTCGCCGTGGCTGCATTCGTTGTCGTCGACACCGTCGTCGCGAGCTTGTGACCGCCCCGAACGTGATGTAGATGCCGGTTCAGGCCGGGCAATGCCACGAATCTTCACCAGACCGACATGTCGCCGCCCCGTCGCAGGACGTGCGCGGTTGTCCAGCTTCTGGACAATGGCCATATGGATACCGATACCGGTCGTAGTACGCCGGGTCGCCGCGCCTGGGCCGACCCGCTGTCGTTGGGGTTCCAGGCGCACCGGCAGCTGATGCTGCTCCGCCTGAGGTGGCACGGCCGCCGTCTGGACACCCGTCCAGACGGCCAACCGGACTGACGCCTAATCGCTTGTGCCGCCGGGCATTTCCGACGCGGCCGAGCGCTAGCGCGGACGGCTACCGATCGGTAACCGCTTTCTTAGGAATTCCGCCGAGCGGAACGTGATGAAAGCCACATTTTGACAGGTGTCAAGCGCCTGCAATCCATTTGACGTGCGTATTCATAAGGTCGTCACCCGGCCTTCAATGGCGCGTCCTGGCGAGTGCACCCTAAGAGAAGTGCAATAATCGGTACTAGCAGTGACATCAAAATCTTGGCGGCGCCGGGCTGGCGATCGAGGGCACCGTTCTGCGGCGTCTCCGACACAGTGCGACGGGCTGTCGAAACAGAGTGTGAAAGGCGGGCGTCGTGGGTCTTAACGACGGCGACAACGGCACTGGCGCCGGGAGCGGCGCAGCCTCGCGGCAGAAGCTCGAGAAGGTCGTCATCCGGTTCGCCGGTGACTCCGGTGACGGTATGCAGCTGACCGGTGACCGGTTCACTTCGGAAGCCGCGCTCTTCGGCAATGACCTTGCGACGCAGCCGAATTACCCCGCCGAGATCCGCGCACCACAGGGCACCCTGCCCGGTGTGTCGTCGTTCCAGATCCAGATCGCGGATTACGACATCCTCACCGCCGGTGACCGCCCCGACGTGCTGGTCGCCATGAATCCGGCCGCGCTCAAGGCCAACGTTGCCGACTTGCCGCGCGGCGGCATGATCATCGCCAACTCCGACGAGTTCACCAAGCGCAACCTGGCCAAGGTCGGTTGGGACGAGAACCCGCTCGAGAACGACGAACTGTCCGAGTTCGTCGTCATCCCGGTGGCCATGACCACGCTGACCCTGGCCGCGGTGGAGGCCATCGGCGCGACCAAGAAGGACGGTCAGCGCGCCAAGAACATGTTCGGGCTCGGCCTGCTGTCCTGGATGTACGGCCGCGAGCTGGAGCACAGCGAGGCGTTCATCCGCGAGAAGTTCGCCCGCAAGCCCGAGATCGCCGAGGCCAACGTGCTGGCGCTCAAGGCCGGCTGGAACTACGGCGAGACCACCGAGGCCTTCGGCACCACCTACGAGGTGGCCCCGGCCAAGCTCAAGTCCGGTGAATACCGTCAGATCTCCGGCAACACGGCCATGGCGTACGGCATCGTCGCCGCCGGTCAGCTGGGGGACATCCAGGTGGTGCTCGGCACCTACCCGATCACCCCGGCGTCGGACATCCTGCACGAGTTGTCCAAGTACAAGCACTTCAACGTCATGACCTTCCAAGCCGAGGACGAGATCGCCGGTATCGGTGCCGCCATCGGTGCTTCGTACGGCGGCGCGCTCGGCGTGACCAGCACCTCGGGTCCCGGCGTCTCCCTCAAGTCCGAGGCCATCGGCCTCGCTGTCATGACCGAGCTGCCGCTCATCGTCATCGACGTTCAGCGCGGTGGCCCGTCGACCGGTCTGCCGACCAAGACCGAGCAGGCCGACCTGCTGCAGGCGCTCTACGGCCGCAACGGTGAGTCGCCGGTCGCGGTGCTGGCCCCGTGCTCCCCGTCGGACTGCTTCGACATCGCGGTGGAGGCGGTGCGGATCGCCATCGGCTACCACACCCCGGTGATCATCCTGTCGGACGGCGCGATCGCCAACGGCTCCGAGCCGTGGCGCATCCCGGACATCGCCGGCTACCCGGCCATCGAGCACACGTTCGCCAAGCCGGGCGAGCCGTTCCAGCCGTACGCGCGTGACCCCGAGACCCTGGGCCGCCAGTTCGCCATCCCCGGTACGCCGGGACTCGAGCACCGCATCGGTGGTCTGGAAGCGGCCAACGGCTCCGGCAACATCTCCTACGAGCCCAAGAACCACGACCTCATGGTCCGGTTGCGCCAGCTCAAGATCGACGGCATCAAGGTGCCCGACCTCGAGGTCGACGACCCGAGCGGCGAGGCCGAACTGCTGATGCTCGGCTGGGGCAGCTCGTACGGCCCCATCGGCGAGGCGTGCCGGCGAGCTCGGCGGGGCGGCATCAAGGTGGCCCACGCCCAGCTGCGTCACCTCAACCCGTTCCCGGCGAACCTCGAAGAGGTCCTGCGCAAGTACGACAAGGTCGTCGTGCCCGAGATGAACCTCGGTCAGCTGGCTCTGCTGCTGCGCGGCAAGTTCCTGGTCGACGTGCAATCGGTGACCAAGGTCGAGGGCATGGCGTTCCTGGCCGACGAGGTCGAGGGCATCATCGGCGCGGCACTGGACGGATCGCTGCGCGAAAAGGAAACTGACAAGGCCAAGTTCGCACGGTTGGCGGCCGCCACCGTGGAGACCGGTGTGGGAGCAAACGCATGACGGATCTGATCGGTGCTGATCTGGGCCTGACCGAAGCCCTCAGCAAGAATGCCCTGGTTCCGACTACGGACCAGCCGCAGAAGGGCAAGGATTTCACCAGCGACCAGGAAGTGCGCTGGTGCCCGGGCTGTGGCGATTACGTCATCCTCAACACCATCCGCAACTTCCTGCCGGAGCTGGGCCTGCGCCGCGAGAACATCGCGTTCATCAGCGGTATCGGCTGCTCCAGCCGGTTCCCGTACTACCTGGAGACCTACGGCTTCCACTCGATCCACGGTCGTGCCCCGACCATCGCGACCGGCCTGGCGCTGGCGCGTCCGGACCTGTCGGTGTGGGTCGTCACCGGTGACGGTGACTCGCTGTCGATCGGTGGTAACCATCTGATCCACGCGCTGCGCCGCAACATCAACATCACGATCCTGCTGTTCAACAACCGGATCTACGGTCTGACCAAGGGCCAGTACTCGCCGACCTCCGAGGTCGGCAAGGTCACCAAGTCAACCCCGATGGGCTCGCTGGACCAGCCGTTCAACCCGGTGTCGCTGGCGCTGGGTGCCGAGGCCACGTTCGTCGGCCGGGCGCTGGACTCCGACCGCAAGGGCCTGACCGAGGTGCTGAAGGGCGCGGCCGCCCACCGTGGTGCCGCCATCGTCGAGATCCTGCAGGACTGCCCGATCTTCAACGACGGCTCGTTCGACCCGCTGCGCAAGGAAGGCGCCGAGGACCGGCTGATCAACCTGGTGCACGGCCAGCCGATCGTCTTCGGTGCCCAGGGCGAGTTCTGCGTCACCAAGTCCGGTTACGGGCTGGAGATCGGCAAGACCGCTGATGTGGACCCGTCGGACATCGTGGTGCACAACGCCAACCTCGACGACCCGGCCTACGCCTTCGCGCTGTCGCGCCTGTCGGAACAGAACCTGGAACACACCGTGATGGGTATCTTCCGTCAGGTGAACCGGCCGACCTACGACGACGAAGCGCGTCTGCAGCTGAAGACGGCGATGGATTCCAAGGCGCACGACACCGCCGCTCTGCAATCCTTGCTGCGTGGCAAGGACACCTGGACTGTCGACGAGTAGTAGCGACGCTTTGACCGAGGACGCCCCGCTGGCCGCAGTTGTATTGGCCGGCGGGGCGTCTCGTCGTATGGGGCGGGACAAGGCCACCGTTCGGTTCGACGGGCCGGCGGGGGAGATCACGTTCGTCGAACAGGTGGTGGCCACCCTACGAGCGCGGTGTGCGCAGGTGTTCGTGATCGCAGCCCGTGGCCAGGCGCTGCCGGATCTGGATGCCCAGGTGCTGCGGGACGCGACGCCCGGCGTCGGGCCGTTGTTGGCCACCGCACGCGGGTTGCGTGCCGCTGCCGACGCCGGATTTCCGAGCGCATTCGTGTCCGCCGTGGACATGCCCTACTTGACCGTTGATCTGATCGACGAACTTGCCGAGCACGCGGCGCGGGTCGACGCCGACGTGGTGCTGCCCTGGGATGGCCGGGACCACTATCTGGCAGGCATCTACCGCACCGCGCTGGCCACTCGGGCGGAGGAGTTGGTAGCCCGCGGACGACGCAGCATGCGGGCACTGGTCGACACCGCCGACACCCAGCGCGTGGTGATGGATCGGCAGCGGGCGCTGGTGAACGTCAACAGCCCCGATGATTTCGCCTGAGAGTCTCAGCAAATGCCCGTAACCGGGTTGCGCATTCTTGAATTTCTCTCTGTGTCGCGAATTGGAATTGATGTTATTTCGGCGATGTGCAAATAACGTGCAAATTAAGTGCCGCAAATCCGGCCAATTATCACCCCTATTCTTCGGTGAATTCTAAATCTGTTGCCAGGCAATGGATTTGGGAGACTTGGGCGAGTGGCGGCCGGTTAACGGGTCCTGAACGAGCCGCGGCGTGAATGTGAAAAGTCCTGATTGGCGGCCGTATTGACCGGTCCTGCCCAGTCAATGGCGGTTTGACGCACCCGTCGGTAGCGAACTGGGGTCTGAAAGGGTGAGGATTTCACCGGGCGACACGCCGGAGGTTTACTGCCGACGCCGCAGGATTATGCCGCTGACCTGCGACAACTGTGACCAATGTGAATTAAATTGTGTGTGCCAGGCCACAATTTCATGGTGACCTCTATCACGGAATGTTGCCGAACTGTGATTTGTTAGCGGGCCTTTATATGTCACATGACCTGCTTATGTTCCTCTCAGGTTGGGCCGTGATCTGCCTGTTATCTGGCTGGGATGGATTCGACATCGCAGGGTCAGTTCTTGCTACGGTCCTCGTACTGCTCCAAGAGAGCAAATAACTGAAAAACCATGAACCTGCGTGTGAGCGGGATCGCGGTGGGACCAGAGCAGATGGCCTGTTGCCCGTGGCGTCCGCCGGCATTGAGCCCGGACCGATCAAACCGCCCCCGCTGTCGTGTCTGACCGAGACGACACGACTCAGCCCCCCTAACGCCTGCCCGGCAGGCAGTAGTTCGCACCGCCTATGCGCGGGCGATGTTTGGCGCGCGCTCGGCGAGAGGAACGAAGTGAAGAACATCCGCACAACGCTTGGACTGGTTGCCGTTGCTGGGGCAGTTGCAGTTGCCCCCATGGTCATCGGTGCCGGTACCGCGAATGCGGACGGCGGCCGCAACTGGGACGCCGTTGCAGCCTGTGAGTCCGGTGGCAACTGGGCCATCAACACCGGCAACGGTTACTACGGCGGGTTGCAGTTCAACCTGGGCACCTGGCGTGCCAACGGTGGCACGGGCATGCCCCACACCGCCAGCAAGGACGAGCAGATTCGGGTTGCCGAGAACGTCGCGGCCCATCAGGGCATGGGCGCTTGGCCGGTCTGCGGTCGTCGGGGCTAATACCCCGCACGAGCGCTACAAACGCTCGCAAGAGACGACGGAGGGTGTCGGACCACACGGTCCGGCACCCTTTGTCGTTGTCTGGCATGCCTTGGGGGCCGACCGGTGCGATCCGTCACATGATGAAACGATGGGGCTATGGCGACGCACGACATCGCGAGCAGCCTCGGCGCCCTGCACCTCGAGATCGCCGGGACCGGTGACCCGATCCTCCTGATGCCCAGCCTGCTGACCGACCACACGCTGTACGCCGCGCAGGTCGCCCACTTGGCCGCCAGATACACCACGATCGCGATCGACCCGCCGGGGCAGGGTGGCAGCGAGCCGCTGCGCAGAGCCTTCTCGTTCGAGGAGGGTGCCCGGGCCTATGTCGACGTGCTGGACGGGCTGGGGCTGCCGTGGGCGCACCTGGTGGGCAATTCCTGGGGAGCGATGATCGGCGGCACCATCGCGGCGACGTTCCCGGACCGGGTGGGCTGCGCCGTCCTGCTCAACGGCACCGCGTCGGAGGGCCCCGCGTGGGATCGCCGACAGCTCGCCCTGGCGGCGCGGATGACCCGGCTGGCCGGACGCCCGCTCTTCGTCCGATCGACGGTCGTGCCGCGGTTCCTCGGGGCCACCACGCGCAGGCAGCGGCCCGACCTGGTCGACGGGCTGGTTGCGATGATCAGGCGCAACAACGCCCGGTCGGCAAGCTTCGCGGTGGAGAGCATCGTGGTCAGGCGTCCCGACCAGCACGCGCTGTTCGGAAGAATAAGTACCCCCACTCTCGTGGTCGCCGGCCGCGAAGACGCGAGCTTTCCGGTCACCGAAGTGCGCCGGATGGCCGACGCGATTCCAGGCTCGGAGCTGGTGGTCCTGGCTCAGATCGGCCACCTGGCCGCATATGAGGCACCGGACAGCGTCAACGCTCTCATCGACGACTTCCTCGACCGCCACCGCAGCCGATAATGGCGTGATGCGGCGAGCCGTCATGTGCTAACAACGGATCATGGCCCTGACTCCGTTCGACGACCTCGATACCTACCTCTCTCTGCCCCGGGTGTCGGGGCTCGCAGTCTCGTCCGACGGCCGCCGCGTCGTCACGATGATCAGCGAGTTGAACAACAAGGGCACCGAATATGTCACCGCGGCTTGGGAACTCGACCCCGACGGCCAGCATGCGGCGCGCCGGCTGACCTACGGAGCCAAGGGGGAATCCCAGCTGACCTTCACCGCGGCCGGAGATCTGCTGTTCGTCGCGGCGCGACCCACCGACTCCGACGAGGAGCCACCGGCGGCGCTGTGGCGATTGCCGGCGAACGGCGGTGAAGCACAACGGATTCTCGAGTTGGCCGGCGGCGTCAGTGGAGTGCGCGCGGCTCGTTCGGCTGACGTCGTGGTGGTGACGGCGCCGATGCTCCCGTCGGCCGGTACTCCCGAGGACGACAAGCGACTACGCACCCTCCGCAAGGACAACAAGGTGTCGGCGATCCTGCACACCGGCTACCCGGTGCGGCACTGGGACCATGACCTGGGGCCGGATCAAGCGCACCTGCTCCGCGTGGAATCCGGTGCGGTCCACGACATCACGCCGCAGCCGGGCATGGCGCTGAACGAGGCCACCATTGACATCAGCGCGGACGGGAGCTTCGCCGTCGCGTCCTGGGAGTTACCCGCTCCGGGGGCCGCGTTGCGCAGCGTTCTGGTCCGTATCGACATCGGCACAGGGGAGCGCACCGTGATCGCCGACGACCCGGTCGCCGATCTGGGCAGCCCGGCGATCTCGCCGGACGGCAGCACCGTCGCGTTCATCCGGGAGACGCACTCGACGCCGGATCAAGCACCGCGGATCACCTTGTGCACCCAGGACTTCGGTGGCGAGCGAGTGGAGCTCACCGCGCACTGGGACCGCTGGCCGGCGTCGGTGCGGTGGTCGCACGACGGATCCACACTGCTGGTGACCGCGGACGACGACGGCCGCGCACCGATCTTCCGCGTCCGGCCCGGCACGGGCGACGTGAGCCAGTTGACCCACGACGACTTCGCCTACAGCGACGTGCGGCCCGTCGCAGATGGTGCGCTGTACGCCCTCCGCAGCAGTTACCTGACCCCGCCCCATCCTGTCCGGGTCGACGCCGACGGATCCGTGACTGTGCTGCCCTGCGTCGAATTCCCGGAATTGCCAGGTCAATTGGTCGAGGTGACGGCAACCGCGGACGACGGCACGCCCGTCCGGTCCTGGCTCACGCTGCCGGCCGGCGACACTCCCGCGCCGCTGCTGCTGTGGGTGCACGGTGGACCGCTGGGCAGCTGGAACACCTGGCACTGGCGGTGGAATCCCTGGGTGCTCACCGCGCTCGGTTACGCGGTGCTGATGCCCGATCCGGCGCTGTCCACCGGATACGGTCAAGACTTCATCCAGCGTGGCTGGGGTGCTTGGGGTTTCGCACCGTTCACCGACCTGATGGCGGCTGTCGACGCCGCCTGCGAGCGCCCGCGCGTCGACGCCGGCCGGATCGCGGCGATGGGCGGCTCGTTCGGTGGCTACATGGCCAACTGGATCGCCGGGCACACCGACCGGTTCGCCGCCATCGTCACCCATGCCAGCCTGTGGGCGCTCGATCAATTCGGGCCGACGACCGACGGCGCCTACTGGTGGGCCCGCGAGATGACACCGGAGATGGCCGAACACAATTCGCCGCACCGCCACGTCGAGCGCATCACGACTCCGATGCTGGTGATCCACGGCGACAAGGACTACCGAGTCCCGATCGGTGAAGGCCTGCGGTTGTGGAACGACCTGCTGACCCGGTCAGGACTGCCCGCCGACGACACCGGCGGCACGGCGCACCGCTACCTCTACTACCCGTCCGAAGGGCACTGGATCGCCGCGCCGCAGCACGCCAAGATCTGGTACCAGGTGGTGACGGCGTTCCTGTCCGAGCACGTGCTGAAGGAACACATCGACCTGCCCGAAATGCTCGGATAGGTTGGCAACCATGACCGCACCGCAGCGCGAATTCGACATCGTCCTCTATGGCGCCACCGGCTTCGTCGGGAAACTGACCGCCCAGTATCTGGCCCAGCACGCCGGGGCGGCGCGGATCGCGCTGGCGGGCCGCACGATGGACAAGCTCGCCGTGGTCCGGGACTCGCTGGGCGCGGTGGGCAAGAACTGGGGACTGATCCAGGCCGACGCTTCATCGCAGCAGAGCCTCGATGCGATGGCGGCGCGAACCCAGGTGGTCGTCACGACCGTCGGGCCGTACCTCAAGTACGGCCTGCCGCTGGTGGCGGCGTGCGCCGCGGCCGGCACCGACTACGCCGACCTCACCGGCGAGAGCCTGTTCATCCGGGAGAGCATCGACCTGTACCACAAGCAGGCCGCCGACACGGGGGCCCGCATCGTGCACTCCTGCGGATTCGATTCCATCCCTTCGGATCTCACCGTCTACGCGCTGTACAAGGCCGCCCAGGCAGACGGCGCCGGCGAGCTCACCGACACCGACTATGTGCTGCGCGGATTCTCCGGCGGAGTGTCGGGCGGCACCGTCGCGTCGATGCTCGAGCTGTTCACCATGACGTCCGACGACGCGGACCTGCGTCGGACGATGATGGACCCGTACACACTGACCACCGATCGCGGCGCCGAGCCCGATCTCGGCCATCAATCCGACACCCCGTGGCGCCGCGGCCGGGACATCGCGCCGGAACTCGCCGGGACCTGGACCGGTGCTTTCGTCATGGCTGTCGCGAACACGCGCATCGTGCGGCGCACCAACGCGCTGTTGGACTGGGATTACGGCCGCCGGTTCCGGTACTCGGAGAACATGAGCCTGGGGTCGTCGCCGATCGCTCCCGTGGCCTCGGCGCTGGGCACCGCGGCCAACGCGGCGGTCATGGGCCTCGGCAGCCGCTTTTTCAACAAGCTGCCCCGCGGCCTGGTCGACCGTGTGGTCCCGAAGCCCGGCACCGGACCCAGTGAACAGGCCCGGGACAACGGCTACTACCGCGTCGAGACCTACACCCGCACCACCAGCGGTGCCCGGTACCGCTCCGTCATGGCGCAGCAGGGCGACCCGGGCTACAAGGCCACCGCGGTGCTGCTGGGGGAGAGCGGGCTGGCGCTGGCCCTCGACCGCGACCGGCTGTCGGACTTGCGCGGCGTCCTCACCCCGGCCGCGGCGATGGGCGACGCGCTCCTGACCCGGCTGCCGGCCGCCGGCGTCACCTTCGAAACCGAAGCACTGGGACGCTGATTCGCGCACCGGGCGTCGAAGTCCTGTGTGGCCGGCCGGAGCGGGCTAGTGTCGGCAGCGACGCACATCACACATCTCGGTGACGAAGGGGGACTTTGCCATGGCCGGTCTTGACGATCTGCTCAATCAGATTCCGACGCAACAGATTGCGAGTCAGCTGGGTGCTGATGAAGGCGAGGTGAACAGCGCCGTCCAACAGCTCGTGCCGCTGCTGGTGGGCAGCCTGCAGCACAACGCGCAGGACCCCGATCACGCCGCAACCATCGAGAGCGACGCGACCAGCCAGGCTGCCAGCGGCCTGCTCGACGGCGGTGTCAGCGTCGACCAGGTCGACCAGGACGGCGGCGCCGAGGCCATCTCGCGAATCTTCGGCGGCAACAGCACCGATCAGGTGGCGTCGGCGCTGGCCGGCGGCGGAGCGGGCAACAGCGGACTGATCCAGAAGCTGCTGCCGATCCTGGCTCCGATCGTGCTCGCCTACATCGGCAAGCAACTCGCGGGCGGCGGAGGCCAAGCCCAGCCGCAGGCTCAGCCGCAAGCGCAGGGTGGTGGCGGGCTCGGTGACGTGCTGGGCAACATCCTCGGCGGCGCCCTCAGTGGCGGCGGCTCGGGCGGCGGCAACAACAACCCGCTGGGTGACATCCTCGGCAACGTGCTGGGCGGGGCGTTGGGCGGCGGTTCCGGCAAGGCCGGGAACAACCCGCTCGGCGAAATCCTCGGCGGATTGTTGGGTGGCCGCAAGTAGGGCGCGGCCTTCCCGAAGGACAGACATAAAAGTGCCCAGAAAGTCCACTTTCTGGGCACTTTTACGTCTGCTCACCGGGCTTACCTAGAATTGGCCGGTGACTGCCAGCGATACACCTGATCCCGCGACCGTGACTGCGGCCGATGACCTGCCCAAATCGTGGGATCCGAGCGCGGTAGAAGCTGACATGTACCAGGGCTGGGTCGACGCCGGGTATTTCACCGCCGACCCGACCAGCGACAAGCCGCCGTACTCGATCGTGCTGCCGCCGCCCAACGTCACGGGCAGCCTGCACATGGGTCACGCTCTCGACCACACCCTGATGGATGCGTTGACCCGGCGTAAGCGGATGCAGGGCTTCGAGGTGCTGTGGCTGCCGGGCATGGATCACGCCGGCATCGCGACGCAGACCCTGGTCGAGAAGCAGCTCGCCGCGGGCGGCCAAACCAAGGAAGACTTCGGCCGCGAGGGTTTCGTGGAGAAGGTCTGGGAGTGGAAGCGCGAGTCCGGCGGCACCATCGGCGGCCAGATGCGCCGCCTCGGCGACGGCGTCGACTGGAGCCGGGACCGCTTCACCATGGACGAGGGCCTGTCGCGCGCCGTCCGCACCATCTTCAAGCGGCTGTTCGACGCCGGACTGATCTACCGGGCCGAGCGGCTGGTGAACTGGTCGCCGGTCCTGGAGACCGCGATCTCAGACCTCGAGGTCAAGTACGACGACGTCGAGGGCGAGCTGGTCTCGTTCCGGTACGGCTCGATGAATGACGCGGAGCCCCACATCGTGGTGGCCACCACGCGACTCGAGACGATGCTCGGTGACACCGCCATCGCCGTGCATCCCGACGACGAGCGCTACCGCGCGCTGGTCGGCAGCACGCTGCCGCACCCCTTCCTGGATCGCGACATCATCATCGTGGCCGACGAGCACGTCGACCCCGAATTCGGCACCGGCGCAGTCAAAGTCACGCCCGCACACGATCCGAACGACTTCGAGATCGGCCTGCGGCACAACCTGGCGATGCCGACCATCATGGACACCAAGGGCGCCATCGCCGGCACCGGAACCGAGTTCGACGGCATCGACCGTTTCGAGGCCCGGGTCAAGGTGCGCGAGAAGCTGGCCGCCGAGGGCCGGATCGTCGCCGAGAAGCGGCCGTACCTGCACAGCGTCGGGCACTCCGAGCGCAGCGGCGAGGCCATCGAGCCGCGGCTGTCCATGCAGTGGTGGGTCAAGGTGGAATCGCTGGCCAAGGCCGCCGGTGACGCAGTCCGTAACGGCGACACCGTGATTCACCCGACCAGCCTGGAACCGCGCTGGTTCGCGTGGGTCGACGACATGCACGACTGGTGCATCTCCCGTCAGCTGTGGTGGGGACACCGCATCCCGATCTGGCACGGACCGGACGGCGAAACCGTCTGCGTCGGCCCCGACGAGGAGCCGCCGGCGGGCTGGGAGCAGGACCCCGACGTGCTGGACACGTGGTTCTCCTCGGCGCTGTGGCCGTTCTCCACCATGGGCTGGCCCGAGAAGACGCCGGAACTCGAAAAGTTCTATCCGACAACGGTTCTGGTCACCGGCTACGACATCCTGTTCTTCTGGGTGGCCCGCATGATGATGTTCGGCACCTTCGCGGCCGACGACCCCATCCTGGGCGGTGCCAAGGTGCCGTTCGAGAACGTCTTCCTGCACGGGCTGATCCGGGATCAGTTCGGGCAGAAGATGAGCAAGTCCAAGGGCAACGGCATCGACCCGCTGGACTGGGTCGAGATGTTCGGCGCCGACGCGCTGCGCTTCACCCTGGCCCGCGGGGCCAGCCCCGGCGGCGACCTGTCCATCGGTGAGGACCACGCCCGCGCGTCCCGCAACTTCGCGACCAAGCTGTTCAACGCAACGCGTTTCGCGATGATGAACGGCGCCGCGCCGGCCGCGCTGCCGGACGCTGCCGAGCTCACCGATGCCGACCGCTGGATTCTGGGCCGGCTCGAAGAGGTCCGCGTCGAGGTCGACAACACGCTGGAGCGCTACGAGTTCAGCCGAGCCTGCGAGGCGCTGTACCACTTCGCCTGGGACGAGTTCTGTGACTGGTACCTGGAGCTCGCGAAAGCGCAACTGTTCGAAGGTGGTTCGCGTGCCGAGCACACCAAGGCCGTGCTGGCGGCGGTGCTCGACGTGCTGCTCAAGCTGCTGCACCCCGTGATGCCGTTCGTCACCGAGGCGCTGTGGAAGTCGCTGACCGGTGGCGAGTCGGTGGTCATCGCGCAGTGGCCGCAGGCGTCGGGCGTCGAGCTCGATGAGGTTTCCGCCGGCCGCATCACCGACATGCAGAAGCTGATCACGGAGGTGCGCCGGTTCCGCAGTGACCAGGGTCTCAACGACCGGCAGAAGGTGCCGGCCCGCCTGGTGGGTATCGGCGAGGCCGACCTGGATGCCCAGGTGGCCGCGGTGACGTCCCTGGCCTGGCTGACCGAGCCGGCTGACGACTTCAACCCCTCCGCGGCGGTGGAGGTCCGGCTGTCCAAGGGCACCGTCGTGGTCGAGGTCGACACCTCGGGCACGGTCGACGTCGCCGCCGAGCGCCGCCGGCTGGAGAAGGACCTGGCCGCCGCGCAGAAGGAACTCGCCCAGACCGCAGGCAAATTGGGTAACGAGGCGTTCCTCGCGAAGGCCCCGGAGGATGTGGTGGCCAAGATCAAGGCGCGGCAGCAGCTGGCCACCGAAGAGGTCGACCGGATCAATGCCCGCCTGGCCGGGCTGCCGTCCGCATGATCGCGCCCACGCCTGACGAGATCGCCGAGCTGCTGCAGGTCGAGTACCTGCTCGACCAGCGGTGGCCGGAAACGAAGATCGAACCGAGCACCGTGCGTATCGAGGCGCTGCTGGAGATGCTCGGCTCGCCGCAGCGCGGCTACCCGAGCATCCACGTGGCCGGCACCAACGGCAAGACGTCGGTCACCCGGATGATCGATGCCCTGCTGACGGCGTTTTCGAGGCGTACCGGCCGGACCACCAGCCCGCACCTGCAGGCTGCCACCGAGCGCATCGCGATCGACGGAAAACCCATCAGCCCAGCGCAATACGTCGCCACCTACACCGAGATCGAGCCGTTCGTCGAGATCGTCGACCGCCAGTCGGAAGCCGGCGAGCTGGGTGAGCCGGGCCCCAAGATGAGCAAGTTCGAGGTGCTCACCGCCATGGCGTTCGCCGCGTTCGCCGACGCCCCGGTGGACGTCGCGGTCGTCGAAACCGGGCTGGGCGGACGGTGGGATGCCACCAATGTCGTCGCCGCCCCGGTCGCCGTCATCACCCCGATCGGCTTGGACCACACCGATTTTCTCGGCGACACCATCGCCGCCATCGCGGGGGAGAAGGCGGGCATCATCGCCCGCCAGGAGCCCGACCTGGTGCCCACCGGCACCGACCCCAGCACTGTCGCGGTGATCGCCCGCCAGCCTGCCGAGGCCATGGAAGTGCTGATGGCGCAGGCGGTTACGGCGGATGCCGCGGTGGCACGCGAGGACTCCGAGTTCACCGTCCGTGGCCGTCAGGTCGCCGTCGGCGGGCAGGTGCTGGAACTACAGGGCCTCGGTGGCGTCTACACCGACATCTTCCTGCCGCTGCACGGCGAGCATCAGGCGCACAACGCCGTCCTGGCGCTGGCTGCGGTGGAGGCGTTCTTCGGCGCCGGAGCCGACCGTCAGCTCGACATCGACACCGTCAGGGCCGGTTTCGCCTCGGTGACCAATCCTGGTCGCCTGGAGCGGATGCGCAGTGCCCCAACGGTATTCATCGACGCCGCGCACAACCCGGCCGGTGCCGCCGCCCTCGCCGACGCGCTGGACACGGAGTTCGAGTTCCGGTTCCTGGTCGGCGTCATCTCGGTCATGGCAGACAAGGACGTCGACGGCATCTTGACCGCCCTCGAGCCGGCGTTCGACCTGCTGGTGGTGACGCACAACGGCTCGCCGCGGGCCATGGATGTCGAATCCTTGGCCGCGCTGGCAGAAGAGCGCTTCGGTCCCGAGCGGGTCGTCACCGCGGCGACACTGCCCGACGCCATCGAGGCAGCGACGGCGTTGGTGGAGGAGTCGGGCAACGACGGCTCGTCCGACGGCTTCTCCGGCGCGGGCATGGTGATCACCGGTTCGGTCGTGACGGCCGGTGCGGCTCGCACCCTGTTCGGAAAGGACCCGGCATGACAGCAGCGGGCAGCGGAGCGGATCGCGCATCGAGTCAGCCTGATCCCTGGAAGAGCTTCCGCGGCGTGATGGCCGGCACCCTGATCCTGGAAGTCATCGTGGTGCTGCTGGCGCTGCCGGTCGTGTCGGTGTTCCACGGCGGTCTGACGCCGGTCAGCAGCGGCTACCTCATCGGCATGGCGATCGTGCTGGGCCTGCTGTCGGGGATGCAGGGCCGGTCGTGGGCGCTGCCGGTCAACATCGGGATCCAGTTCGTGCTGATCCTCGGCGCGTTCATCGACGTCACCATCGGCATCGTCGGCATCATCTTCCTGCTGGTCTGGTTGTTGATCCTGTATCTGCGATCCGAGGTCAAGCGCCGCCAGGACAGGGGACTGCTGCCCGGCCAGCAGTGAGCCCGCCCGAATCGCAAGATTCAGTTACTGGCCGGTACGCTGTCCGCCGTGACTGAGCAGACCCTTGTATTGATCAAGCCCGACGGCGTGCAGCGCAACCTGATCGGCGAAATCATCAGCCGGATCGAGCGCAAGGGCCTGACCTTCGCTGCTCTTGAGCTGAAGACCGTCAGCGTGGAGCTGGCGACCAAGCACTACGCCGAGCACGAGGGCAAGCCCTTCTTCGGCGACCTGCTGGAATTCATCACCTCCGGCCCGGTTGTGGCTGCCATCGTCGAGGGCCCGCGGGCCGTCGCAGCATTCCGCCAGATCGCCGGCGGCACCGACCCGGTGGAGAAGGCCGCGACCGGCACCATCCGTGGTGACCTGGCCCTGGTCACCCAGGACAACCTGGTGCACGGCTCGGATTCCCCGGAGTCCGCGGCCCGCGAAATCGCTCTGTGGTTCCCCGGTAACTGACACTGTGGGCCGCCGGTAGCTGAGCTACCGGCGGCACCTCGTCGGAGATTGGCCGACGATGTGGGATACTGGCATCGGGTGACCTGCTTCATACCAGGAGCGGACGCCCGGATGAAGACTTAGACGACGCGACCACCCGGAGAAATCCAGGTGCGGCGCCGACCGTCCAGCCATCATTCAGCCAGGCACCGAGGGCTCCCCTGTGGGCCGCTAGGTGCGAGACCACAACAATCTCGGGAGAAGTTCCCCGAGCCAATACAAGAAGCCCTCGCGTGGCCGCGTCGCACGACGCGCCCGGGGGCTTGAGGAGAATACGTGGCCGACGATGCCCGACTTGATGCCCCATCCGAAGATGCCAGCAGCGCAGCGGAGCCGATAGAGCTCCCAGAGCGCCTGCGGATTTTCTCGCTGGCCCGAATCCTCGGGACCACCAGCAAGAAGATCACCGAGACGCTGGCCAGCGTCGACGGTAGGCCCCGCAACCCCGCGTCGACGGTGACCCGCGCGGAGGCCGAGCGCGTCCGCGACCTGCTGGGTCTCAGTGGCGACGCCACGGAGACCGCGGCGCCCGCCGCCGAGGTGCCGGTCGTAGCCAACGATGAGGCGCCCGCCGAAGTCGCCGTCGAAGCCGTCGACGTCGCCGAAGCAGCCGTCGAGATCGCGCGTGAGGCGGAGGCCGAAGCCGCCGACGTGGAATCCGACGCCGGCGAGCCTGAGTCCCGGCTGCTGTTGGAGACGGTTCCGGCGCCCGCTGCCGAGCCTGCCGACTACCTGCCGCTGTTCGTGGCCCCGCAGCCCGTGACCTTCCGGCCGCCCGCTCCCGAGCCCGACGACTTCGCCGACGACGACAACGACAGCGACAGCGACAACGCCGACGACGTGGCCGACGGCGCCGACGACGGTGGCGAGGATGGCGCTGATGACGACGGCGAGCGGCCCGCCAACCGCCGCCGCCGCCGTGGTCGCCGTGGCCGTGGCCGTGGCAGGGGTGAACAGAGCAGCGACGACGCGACCGACGCAGACGTCGAAGGCGACGCGCAAGACGCCTCGGCTGAGGGCGATGAGGACACCGACGGCGAGGCCGACGACGACTCCGGTGACGACGACGCGAACGCGTCCGACGGTGCCAGCCGCCGTCGACGTCGCCGCCGCCGCCGCAAGTCGGGCGGTGCCGGCGGTGACGATGGCGATGGCGAGGCCGGTTCGCCGGACGATCCGCCCAACACCGTCGTCCACGAGCGCGCCCCGCGCACCAAGTCGGACAACAACGAAATCCAGGGCATCACCGGGTCCACCCGGCTGGAGGCCAAGCGTCAGCGCCGCCGCGACGGCCGCGACGCGGGCCGCCGCCGTCCGCCGATCCTGAGCGAGGCCGAGTTCCTGGCTCGCCGCGAAGCCGTCGAGCGCGTGATGGTGGTGCGGGACAAGATCCGCAGTGAGCCGCCGCACGAGGGTGCCCGGTACACCCAGATCGCCGTGCTGGAAGACGGCGTCGTGGTCGAGCACTTCGTGACGTCTGCCGCATCGGCCAGCTTGGTCGGCAACATCTACCTCGGCATCGTGCAGAACGTGCTGCCTTCGATGGAGGCGGCGTTCGTCGACATCGGCCGTGGCCGCAACGGTGTGCTCTACGCCGGTGAGGTCAACTGGGAGGCTGCCGGCCTCGGCGGCAACAACCGCAAGATCGAGCAGGCGCTCAAGCCCGGCGACTACGTCGTCGTCCAGGTCAGCAAGGACCCGGTCGGGCACAAGGGCGCCCGTCTGACCACGCAGATTTCGCTGGCCGGGCGCTACCTGGTGTACGTGCCGGGCGCGTCCTCGACCGGGATCAGCCGCAAGCTGCCCGACACCGAGCGCCAGCGCCTCAAGGAAATCCTCAAGGAGGTCGTGCCTGCCGACGCCGGTGTGATCATCCGCACCGCGTCCGAGGGCGTGAAGGAAGAGGACATCCGCTCGGACGTCAATCGGTTGCAGGAACGCTGGACCGAGATCGAGACCACCGCCACCCAGACCAAGGCCAAGGCCGCCGGTGCCGCCGTGGCGCTCTACGAAGAGCCCGACGTGCTGGTCAAGGTGATCCGCGACCTGTTCAACGAGGACTTCACCAAGCTCGTGGTGTCGGGCGACGAGGCCTGGAACACCATCAGCACCTACGTCAATTCCGTTGCGCCGGAACTGCTTTCGCGGATGTCGCAGTACGAGCCGGCGGGCGGTGCCACCGGCCCCGACGTGTTCTCGGTGTACCGCATCGACGAGCAGCTGGCCAAGGCCATGGACCGGAAGGTGTGGCTGCCCTCGGGCGGCACCCTGGTGATCGACCGCACCGAAGCCATGACGGTCATCGACGTCAACACCGGCAAGTTCACCGGCTCGGGCGGAAACCTGGAGCAGACGGTCACCCGCAACAACCTGGAGGCGGCCGAGGAGACGGTGCGTCAGCTCCGGTTGCGCGATATCGGCGGCATCGTGGTGATCGACTTCATCGACATGGTGCTCGAATCCAACCGCGACCTCGTGCTGCGCCGCCTGACCGAGGCATTGGCGCGAGACCGGACCCGGCACCAGGTATCCGAGGTGACTTCGCTCGGTCTCGTGCAGCTGACGCGCAAGCGCCTCGGCACCGGTCTGATCGAGGCGTTCTCCACCACCTGTACGCACTGCGCCGGTCGCGGCATCATGCTGCACGTCGACCCGGTGGACACTGCGTCGCCCAATGGCCGCAAGGCCGAGGCGGCCGGTGGTGCCGGCGCTGGTGGCGGTGGCCGCCGCAGCAAGCGCGCCAAGAAGGCCGCCCCGCGCCCCGAGGAAGAGCCGCAGGTCGTCAAGGTGCCGCCGCATCCACAGGGTGAGCATCCGATGTTCAAGGCCATGGCGGCCGCGAACGGCAAGCACGAGGACGACGTCGACGACGAAGACACCGAGGACATTGCCGACGAAGCAGCCGAGGGCGACGCCGTCGAGTCTGCCGAGGCGCTGACCGAACTGGACCAGGCCGATGACGACCTGGACGCCGACGAGGCTGACGATGACGACTCCGACGAGGCCGAGGACGACGAGGACTCGGATGAGGACGAACTCGAAGTCGAGCTCGACGAGGACTTCGAGGACAGCGACGACGAAGACGACGAAGACGACGATCTGGACCTCGACGAGGACGACGAGGACTCGGACGACGACGACGAAGACGACGACGACTCGGACGACGAAGATGATGACGACGACGATGACGAGGACGACGAGGAAGAGGCTGATCAGCCTGCTCAATCGGTCGTCACCCGGGCTCCCGTCGTCCGTCAGCGGCGCCGCGCTGCGGCCCGTCCCGCCGGTCCACCGGTCGGAGGTGTCGATGACTGATGCCGTGAGGGTCCACGCGGTTTGACCCTCGATTAACTGGTCACGTACCCTTGACCAGTTGTCGCCTGGCTGACACCGGCGGCATGGAGCTGCCGGGGGATGCCCCGCGCCACTCCAACCTAAGACCCGCGTTCGCAACCTTCGGGTGGCGCGCGCCCCGCAGTAGACGCAACGAAGAACAGAGGAACACCAACGATGGCAGCCGATAACGCCACGTACGCAATCGTCAAGACTGGTGGCAAGCAGTACAAGGTTGCCGTCGGTGACGTGGTCAAGATCGAGAAGCTCGACGTCGAGCAGGGCGCTTCGGTGTCGCTGCCGGTCGCTCTCGTGGTCGAGGGTGCGAAGGTCACCACTGGTGCCGACGCCCTGGCCAAGGTCGCTGTCACCGGTGAGGTGCTCGAGCACACCAAGGGCCCGAAGATCCGCATCCACAAGTTCAAGAACAAGACCGGCTACCACAAGCGCCAGGGCCACCGTCAGCAGCTGACGGTCGTCAAGGTCACCGGCATCAAGTAAGAGGGAGCGAACAGACATGGCACATAAAAAGGGCGCTTCCAGCTCTCGTAACGGTCGCGACTCAGCCGCCCAGCGGCTCGGCGTCAAGCGCTTCGGCGGCCAGGTCGTCAAGGCCGGCGAGATCCTCGTCCGCCAGCGCGGCACCCACTTCCACCCGGGCGTGAACGTCGGTCGCGGTGGCGACGACACCCTGTTCGCGACGGCTGCCGGCTCGGTGCTGTTCGGCACCAAGCGCGGCCGCAAGACGGTCAACATCGTCCCGGCAGAGGTCTAACCTTTTTTCACGAGGTGTGAAGCTGCCACGAGGTTTCGCCTCGTGGCAGCTTTTCTTTTTGTGATGGAGAGGACGACAGATGGCACCCCGGTTTGTTGACCGTGTGGTGATCCACGCGCGCGCCGGCAACGGCGGCAATGGCTGTGCATCGGTACACCGAGAGAAGTTCAAGCCGCTCGGTGGGCCGGACGGCGGTAACGGCGGTAAGGGCGGCAGCATCGTCCTGGTCGTCGACCCGCAGGTGCACACCCTGCTGGACTTCCACTTCCGCCCGCACGTCGATGCCCCGTCCGGTAAACCCGGCGCCGGTAGCAACCGGGAAGGTGCCGCAGGCGCGGATCTCGAGGTGCGGGTGCCCGACGGCACCGTCGTGCTCGATGAGCATGGCCGCATGCTGGCCGACCTGGTCGGCGACGGCACCCGCTTCGAGGCCGCCGCCGGTGGCCGCGGCGGGCTGGGAAACGCCGCACTGGCCTCGCGGGCCCGTAAGGCGCCCGGTTTCGCGTTGCTGGGGGAGAAGGGCCAGACCTGCGACCTCACCCTCGAACTCAAGACCGTCGCCGACGTCGGCCTGGTCGGGTTCCCGTCGGCCGGCAAATCGTCGCTGGTATCAACCATTTCGGCGGCCAAGCCCAAGATCGCCGACTATCCGTTTACCACTTTGGCTCCGAATCTCGGTGTGGTGTCCGCCGGTGACCACACATTTACCGTCGCTGACGTTCCGGGTCTGATCCCGGGTGCAGCCGATGGCCGCGGCCTGGGACTGGACTTCCTGCGGCACATCGAACGCTGCGCGGTGCTGGTCCACGTGGTGGACTGCGCGACGCTGGAGCCTGGCCGTGACCCGATCTCCGACATCGACGCGCTCGAGGCCGAGCTGGCCGCTTATACGCCGACGCTGCAAGGGGATTCGACGCTCGGCGACCTGGCCGAGCGACCCCGGGCGGTGGTGCTCAACAAGATCGACGTGCCCGACGCGCGCGAACTGGCCGATTTCGTCAAGGACGAGGTCGCCGCAAAATACGGTTGGCCCGTCTACGAGATTTCCACGGTCAGCCGAGATGGCTTGCGCCCGTTGATCTTCGCTCTGTGGGACATGGTCGCGGCGTACCGGGCCGCACAGCCCGTGGTGGCGCCGAGGCGGCCGGTCATCCGGCCGGTGGCCGTCAACGAGAGCGGCTTCACGGTCGAATCGGACGGCTTCGGCGGCTTCATCGTGCGCGGCACGCGGCCCGAACGCTGGATCGCGCAAACAGCTTTCGACAACGACGAGGCGGTCGGTTACCTCGGCGACCGGCTGGCTCGCTTG
The DNA here is from genome assembly GCF_000878195.1 of Mycolicibacterium llatzerense. Taxonomy (GTDB): domain Bacteria; phylum Actinomycetota; class Actinomycetes; order Mycobacteriales; family Mycobacteriaceae; genus Mycobacterium; species Mycobacterium llatzerense. Next base: position 46,136 of record NZ_JXST01000042.1, read on the forward strand.
GGCGTCGAGGACGCGCTGCTGAAGAAGGGCGCTCGTGCCGGCTGCGCCGTCACCATCGGCGACGTCACATTCGACTGGGAGCCGCAGACGCTCGCGGGTGTCGACACCCTGCTGTCCGGTCGTGGCACCGACATCCGCTTGGAGCAGACGGACCGGATCGGCGCCGCCGAACGCAAGGCGGCCCGCAAGGAGCGTCGCCGCTCGGCGGAGGACCTCGAGGACCCAGAGGACTGAGTGTGACAGCCAATTCCGCGGCGGTCTCGGCGCACCGGGAAGCCGTGCGGACCGCGCGCAGCGTCGTCGTCAAGATCGGGACCACTGCGCTCACCGCGCCCAATGGAATGTTCGACGCGGGCCGGCTGGCCATGCTCGTCGATGCCATCGAGAAGCGGATGAAGGCCGGCTCGGACGTCGTGATCGTGTCCTCGGGTGCCATCGCCGCCGGTATCGAGCCGCTCGGCCTGACCAAGCGCCCGACAGATCTCGCCACCAAGCAGGCCGCGGCCAGCGTGGGGCAGGTGGCCCTGGTCAACGCGTGGAGCGCGGCGTTCGGCCGGTATGACCGCACCGTCGGTCAGGTGCTGCTGACGGCGCACGACATTGCCCAGCGGGCGCAGCACAACAACGCCCAGCGCACGCTGGACCGGCTGCGGGCGCTGCACGCGGTGGCCATCGTCAACGAGAACGACACGGTGGCAACCAACGAGATCCGGTTCGGCGACAACGACCGGCTGTCGGCCCTGGTGGCGCAGCTGGTCGGTGCCGACGCGCTGATCCTGCTCAGCGATATCGACGGCTTGTACGACTCCGACCCGCGCAAGGGCGACGCCCGCTTCATCCCCGAGGTCGCCGCATCGGGTGACCTCGATGGCGTGTCCGCGACCGGCGGCAGCCGGCTGGGCACGGGCGGGATGGCTTCCAAGCTGTCGTCGGCGCTGCTGGCCGCCGATGCCGGTGTCCCGGTGCTGTTGGCCGCGGCCGGTGACGCCGCCGCCGCGCTGACCGATGCCTCGGTGGGTACGGTCTTCGCCGCGCGCCCCGAGCGCATGTCGGCGCGACGGTTCTGGGTGCGCTACGCGGCGGAGACGACGGGGTCGCTGATCCTGGACGCCGGTGCGGTGCGGGCCGTCGTCCGGCAAAGAAAATCTTTGCTGCCCGCCGGCATCACCGCGGTCTCGGGCCGGTTCCACGGCGGCGACGTCGTCGAGCTGCACGGCCCTGATGGCAACGCCGTGGCCCGCGGCGTGGTGGCCTACGACGACTCCGAACTTGCGGGCATCATCGGCCGGTCCACGCCCGAATTACCCGTGGAGCTGCGCCGACCTGCGGTGCACGCGGACGATCTGGTCGCAATTTGACGTCGACTTTGTGTGTATTTGGATAGAATCCACGCCTCGATCAAACGTTTTGCCCGCTAGATAAGGCCTACCTATTAAATTAGGGTTATGCTGCCTTCGACACCTGCGCAGCAAACAGAATTGAGGGGGCGATGGCGAGACAGTCGGTGCTGGCGGTCGGCGCGCATCCCGATGACATCGAACTGGGCTGCGGCGGCGCGCTGGCAAAGCATGTAGCGGCCGGCGACCGAGTCACCATGTTGGTGGTGACCCGTGGCGAAGAGGGACCGGGCGACTCCCAGGAGCGAGTGCGTGAGCAACTCCGCGCGGTGGAGGTGCTGGGCGTCCACGAGCTGCTGTGGGGCCAGGGTTTCGGTGACTGCCGGGTCTCGCTGCAGGAATTCGAGTTGGTGCACCTCATCGAGGATGCGATCGAAAAGTCTGCTGCCACAATCGTTTACACCCATACGGCTAACGACAGCCACCAGGATCACCGGGTGGTCTCCCGCTGCACCCTCGGTGCGGCGCGGTGGGTGTCGTCGATCATGACGTACGGCGGACCGTCGGCCATCGGCTTCAACCCGACGGCGTTCGTCGACATCTCCGACTCTCTGGACAAGAAGATCGAAGCCCTGATGTCGCACGTCTCGCAGGCCGAGGCCAGCGAAAAGGTCAGCGCCTCCTGGGTGCGCAGTTCCGCTGAGCACTACGGCTTCCTGTGCCGCCGGACGTTCGCCGAAGGTTTCGAGCCGGCCCGACTGGTCGTCGATTTCTGACCCTGTGCCGACATTTCTCATCGTCGGAGCCGGTCCGACCGGGCTCGGCGCTGCCGTCCGGCTGACCGAACTCGGCATCGACCACCTGGTGGTGGACGCAGGCGATCAGGTCGGGGGCATGGCGGCGTCGGTCCGCGACGCACGTGGTTTCACCTGGGATCTTGGCGGCCACGTGCTGCACAGCCACTTCGCGGAGTTCGACCGGGCCGTCGAGGGTTCCGGGGTCAAGATGAACGACGTCGCCCGGAACGGCTGGGTGTGGCTGGACGGCAGCGGGCCGCAGGCCCTGGTGCCCACGCCCATCCAGCAGCAACTCACCGAGATGCCCACCGACCTGTACCCGGACGCACCGCTGCACAACCTCGCCGACTATTACCGGAACAATTTCGGTGGCAAACTTTATGACGAGTTTTTCGGGCCCTACAACTACAAGATGTGGACGGCCCCGCTCGAGCAGATCGACCATGAATGGACGTCGCTGCGCAGCGGCAGTGCCGCGCCGAACGTGCCACGCCTCGGCTTGGCCGGCTCGGCGACCGGACCCGCGGGCAGTTTTCCGTATCCGGTCGGCGGCACCGGCGCGCTGTGGCAGGGAGTGCACGACCGGATGCTGGCACCCGGGACGGTGCGGCTGAACACCCGCGTCGTCGACATCGACGTTTCCCGGCGGCGCGCCACGTTGGACGATGGCTCGACCGTGTCGTACGAGCACTGCGTCAGCTCTGCGCCACTGACTACGGCCTGGGGCTGGCTGGGTGGCGCCGGCGCTGAGGGGACGGCCCAGCGAAACACCTTGTGCGCCAGTCGTATCTACGCTGTCGGCCTGGGCTACCGCGGTCCGGCCCCGGAGGCGCTGGCCGACAAGACCTGGCTGTACTGCCCGGATCTCGGGGTGCCGTGGTACCGGGCCACGATGCTGAACAACTACGACCCCGCCAATGCCGGCGACGGACGCTGGAACGTGCTGTGTGAGGTGCCGCTGCTGCCGGGGCAGTCGCTGACGGGCGACGAGGCGGTGCGGCGGACCGAGGAGTCGTTGCGGGCGCTGGGCGCCGGGTCGGAGTACGTGGTGAGCCGGTTCGTGCAAGAAGTCCACATGGGTTATCCGGTGCCGACGCTGGGGCGTGACGACATCGTGCGGACGGTCGACGCGCGGCTACGCGCACACGGCTTCTACAGCCGGGGCCGGTTCGGCGGGTGGCGCTACGAGTCGTCCAACCAGGACTACGGCTACCTGCAGGGCCGGCAGGCCGTGGACAACGCGCTGTCCGATACTCCGGAGGACGTCTACTGGCACCCCGAGAGGTTCTGAGCCGGCAATTCACTGGCCAGCAGGGCGAGGATTTCCGAACATCCGCTGTCGATCTTGACGGTGGCCAGGTCATCGCCGCGGGTGGTGCCACGGTTGATGATCGCGACGGCCTTGCCGGCAGCGGCCGCGTGCCGGACGAAGCGGTAGCCCGAGTACACCGTCAGCGACGAGCCCGCGACCAGCAGCGCGTCGGCCTCGTCGACCAGGGCGTAGGCCTGCTGCACCCGGTCCTTCGGGACGCTGTCGCCGAAGTACACGATGTCCGGTTTGAGGATGCCGCCGCAGCGCGGACAGTCCAGGTACCGGAACGTGGCGGTGTCCTCGACGATCGCGTCGGCGTCGGGTGCCACGCCGATACTGCCGACCTCGGCCCGTACGGTGAAACCGGGATTGAGCCGTTCCAGTTCGTCGGCCAGCTCCGCGCGCGTCATGGTGTGCCCGCAGCTGAGGCAGATGACCTGCGCGTATGTGCCGTGCAGGTTCACCACCGTCTGGGAACCCGCCTTGGTGTGCAGCAGGTCGACGTTCTGGGTGATGACGCCCGTGACCAGGCCCGCACGTTCCAGCGCGGCCACGGCGCGGTGGCCGGCGTTGGGCCGGCGAGCGGCCATGTGCAGCCAGCCGATGTGGTTGCGGGCCCAGTACCGCTGCCGGAAGGCCGGACCGGACAGAAACTGCTGGATGGTCATCGGATTGCTCGGCGGCGAGTCCGGCCCGCGGTAGTCCGGGATGCCCGAATCGGTGGAGATGCCGGCGCCGGTCAGCACGGCGATACGCCGGTCGGCCAGCAGATTGACCAGTTCAGGAGCCTGCACGTCATCGAGGGTAGGCCGTCTGCCCTGTTACGCGACGTGACGGTGCGACAATCGTGGCGTGGACTTCTACTCCGCCTACCGGCACGGATTCGTCCGGGTGGCCGCGTGCACGCACCACACTGCGCTCGCGGACCCGGCGGCCAACGCTGCCTCGGTGCTGCGCCTGGCCCGGGACTGCCATGACGACAACGCGGCGCTGGCGGTGTTTCCCGAGCTGACGCTGTCGGGCTACTCGATCGAGGACATCCTGCTGTCGGACGCGCTGCTGGAGTCGGTGACCGAGGCGCTGGCCTCGATCGTCGAGGCGTCGGTCGAGCTGTTGCCCGTTCTGGTGGTCGGTGCGCCGCTGCGGCACCGGCACCGGATTTACAACACCGCCGTGGTGATCCACCGCGGGTCGATCCTCGGCGTGGTGCCCAAGTCGTATCTGCCGACGTACCGCGAGTTCTACGAGGCGCGCCAAGTGGCGGCCGGTGACGATGTCGAGGGCACCATCCGGCTGGGCGGGGTCGATGTACCGTTCGGTCCCGACCTGTTGTTCGCCGCGGCGGATCTGCCGAACTTCGTTCTGCACGTGGAGATTTGCGAAGACATGTGGGTGCCGGTGCCGCCGAGCGCGACGGCCGCGCTGGCCGGTGCGACGGTGCTGGCCAACCTGTCGGGCAGTCCGATCACCATCGGCCGGGCCGACGACCGCAAACTGCTCGCCCGTTCGGCGTCGTCGCGGTGCCTGGCGGCGTACGTCTATGCGGCGGCGGGGGAGGGCGAGTCGACGACGGACCTGGCCTGGGACGGGCAGACCATGATCTACGAAAACGGTGTGCTGCTGGCCGAATCCGAGCGTTTCCCGCGCGGCGAACGACGGTCGGTCGCCGACGTCGACACCGAGCTGCTGGCCGCCGAACGGCTGCGGATGGGCACGTTCGACGACAACCGGCGCCACTTCGCCGACCGGACCTCGGGGTTCCGGCGCATCGAATTCACGCTTTCGCCGCCGGCGGGCGACATCGGCTTGCTCCGTGAGATCGAGCGGTTCCCGTTCGTGCCGTCGGATCCGCAGCGCCTGCAACAGGATTGCTACGAGGCCTACAACATCCAGGTGTCGGGTCTGGAGCAGCGTCTGCGGGCGCTGAACTTCCCGACCGTGGTGATCGGCGTGTCCGGCGGGCTGGATTCCACGCACGCCCTGATCGTCGCGGCCCGGGCCATGGACCGGGAGGGCCGGCCGCGCAGCGATATCCTGGCCTTCACCATGCCGGGCTTCGCGACCGGTGACCACACCAAGAGCAATGCCACCGCGCTGGCCAAGGCGCTCGGAGTCACGTTCTCCGAGTTGGACATTCGGGACACCGCGCGGCTGATGCTCGCCGAGATGGGGCATCCCTTCGCCCGTGGTGAGGCCGTGTACGACGTGACGTTCGAGAACGTGCAGGCCGGGCTGCGCACCGACTTCCTGTTCCGGTTGGCCAACCAGCGTGGCGGCATCGTGCTCGGGACCGGTGACCTGTCCGAGCTCGGCCTGGGCTGGTCGACCTATGGCGTCGGCGATCAGATGTCGCATTACAACGTCAACGGCGGGGTGCCGAAAACCCTTATCCAGCACCTGATCCGGTGGGTGATCTCCTCTGGGCAGTTCGGCGACGACGTCAACGACGTGTTGCAGTCGGTGCTGGATACCGAGATCACCCCGGAACTGGTGCCCGGCGCCGACGTCCAGAGCAGCCAGGCCAAGGTGGGACCGTATGCGCTGCAGGACTTTTCGCTGTACCAGGTGCTGCGGTACGGCTTCCGGCCATCGAAGATCGCGTTCCTGTCGTGGCATGCCTGGCGGGACGCCGCGGCCGGTGACTGGCCCGCCGGCTTCCCGGCCGACGAGCGGGTGGCCTACTCGTTGGCCGATATCCGGCACTGGCTGAAAGTCTTCGTCCAGCGGTTCTACTCGTTCAGCCAGTTCAAACGGTCGGCGCTGCCGAACGGTCCGAAGGTGTCCGCGGGCGGAGCGCTGTCCCCGCGCGGGGACTGGCGGGCGCCGTCCGACATGTCGGCACGCATCTGGCTCGACGAGATCGAGCGCAACGTTCCGGAGCACTGAGCTCCAGCGCGATCAGAACGGTGGGGAGCTGTCGCCGTCGATGAGTCGTTCGGCGAGTTGGAGTTTGGCTTCGGGCGTCGATTCCGGCTCCAGCAGGTCGGCCCAATTGAGGGCGCGTTCACGGCGGGTGCGCCGGGTGCGGTCGTCGGTGCGGGTGCGGCGGCGGGTGGGCATCATGAGGTCGCGGCCGGGATGGTCGCTCGTGGTTGCCGCAGCTGATGGTGGTGGCGTCGGGGTCGGGAAGTGTCTGTCGGGGAACAGGATTCGGCTGCCGGGCACCGTGGTGTAAGTGTGTCCGGTGGGCGCGGTCCAGATGATGGTGCCGTCCGGGTGCTGGCGGGTACGCCATCCGGTAGGTCCGTTGTAGAAGGTCTTGACCAGGTGGTGCTTGCGGCACTTGGGGGTGAGGTTGCCTGGATGGGTCGCGCCGGCAGGCCACGGGATGGTGTGGTCGAGGTCGGAGTCGACAGCAGGGCGGTCGCAGCCGGGGTGCATGCACGTCATGTCCCGCATCCGGACGTAGTTGTCGAGTGCGGTCGACGGTCGGTAGTGCGGTTGTCCGTCGGCCGGAACCTGCGGTGGGATAACAGTTTTCACTGTGGCGCCGCGGGCGGCGAGGTCGGCCAGCAGGACGGCGGGGATGACGGGGCCGCCGGCCAGGAATCCGATGGCAGTCTGGTCGACGACGGGCTCAGGTTCCGGCCGGGTTGCGAGCGCCTCCTCGACCGGGGTGTCCGGAGTGACTGGCGGGGTGGACTCTGGGGCGTCGAGTAGCGGATCACTCACCGGTTGCGGCTCGGCCTCAGCCAGCACATGAATGATGACCGCAGCGGCGCGGGGATCGGCGCCGGCGGCAGGGCAGTCGGGATTGGCGCAGTGGCAGGGCAGGCGGTCGCCGCGGGCAGCCAGGACGCCCAGCGCGTCGGCGCGCCGCTGGCCGAGGGGGCGCGGGTCGTCGTCGCAGACCTCGTGAGCCATGGCGGTGAGGGTGCGTTTGAGTAGTTCGGCGTCGGTGGCCAGCAGTAGGGCCCAGACGGACGTGACGCCGGCTGGGTCGCCGGGCTTGCCGAACTCGACGTCGCGGCCGCGGACGGTGTTGCGGGTACGGCGGACTGCGGCAGGGTCGAACTTCTCGATCCAGCTGTCGATCTGCCGGATGGTGTCGGCTTTCGACAGCGGTCCCCAGTCGCGGGCGGAGCCGGCCATCGCGGTGTCGATGAGGGCGAGCGTTGCGGGGTCTTGCACGAGCTCGGTGTGCCAGCAGATCAGGGTGACCAACGCGAGTGACAGATCCCCACGGGCCAACAGTTCGCCGACGTGCGGGAGTCGGTCGCACAGCGTCAGGGCCAGTTGCATCTGGCTGGCGGCCTGCCACCGATTGATGGTCAGGGCGGCGCCGATCTCGCACGCCGCAGCATCCCAGCCGTCGCACGCCCACAGATCGCGGTCTTCGTAGTCGACGCAGCGGCGGTGAGTGAGTTCGGCGATGGCGGCCAATCGGCGGGCGGCGCTCTGGGCTTCGGCGCGCGTGGCACTGGTCATCGTGTTGATCAGAGAAGCGTCGTCGGCTTCGCTGGTTTCGATCACCAGAAGTTCGTACATATGTACTGCTTATCTGCTTAATTGGACCTATGCTGGTCAGCATGGGTACTGCAGAGGGTGGGCCGGTCGGCGGGGTCGACTATCCGCGCACGTTCCAGGAGTTTCGGAGCTGGTTTCCCGATG
>NZ_JXST01000043.1 GCF_000878195.1 Mycolicibacterium llatzerense
CGCTTCATCGGGAAACCAGCTCCGAAACTCCTGGAACGTGCGCGGATAGTCGACCCCGCCGACCGGCCCACCCTCTGCAGTACCCATGCTGACCAGCATAGGTCCAATTAAGCAGATAAGCAGTACACATGTTCGATGTTACGCCATACTTGTGATGCACGCCAGACCACCGATACACGAATTTGCCCCGCTGTAACACAAGGAAATCTGCACGTACCCTGCACATTCGATGATGTCCATGTGTTGATGCATCAGGGCATTGGTCTCGACGCGTTCAACGCCATGCCAAAGCAGCGGGCGGTGCACGCACTGTACGAATGCTGCTACAGCGTGCCCCTGGCCGGCAGCCTGGCCGACGGACGCGCGTACGACGACCACGACCATCTGTACCGGCGGGCCGACGATCTGCTGTTCGCGTTGGGTGACACCTCGGTGGACGCGATCCTTCAGGCCTATCCGCAGCTGGGTCGTCGACCGGGCAGCGCCCGCTCGCAGTTCGAGCAGTGCGCCGTCTGCGACCGTGACCCCGGACTGATGGCGACGCTGCAGACCAACGCATCGACCTACCGGGACCACTTCGGGTTCGATTTCGTGATGTTCGTCGGCGCCATGAGCGCTGACGAAGTACTGACCCACATGGCCGACCGGATGCACAACGACCACGAGACCGAGCGCAAGGTGGTCCGTAACGAGCTGGCCCGGATCAATCGGACCCGGCTGGAGCGCATGCTGGGACCCGAGGGCGGCTACAACAACTGGTAACGAAGCTGCCACGGCAAGCCCGCCGCCAGGAACCGTTCGCCAAGCCTTAGTAGTTTGTACCCGTGCATCAGGAGATCCCCCCGCAGTACGTGCGTTCAGCGAACGCACCGCAGGCCCGGACACTCATCGACATCCTCTACGCCACGGCCGCTCAATATCCCGATGCGCCGGCCATCGACGACGGCACCGTCCAGCTCACCTACGCCGAGCTGATCGCCGACGTCGAGGAAAGCGTGGCCTGGCTGGCCGCACGGGGCATCGGCCGCGGTGATCGCATCGGCATCCGCATGCCGTCGGGCAGCTACGCGCTGTACGTGTCGATTCTGGCGACGCTGGCCACCGGCGCCGCGTACGTCCCGGTCGACGCCGACGATCCCGAGGAGCGCGCCGCGCTGGTCTTCGGCGAGGCCGGCGTCGTCGGCATCATCACCGAGGCCGGCCTGGTCCGCGGGCCCGGTTCGACGCGGGGCTGGCTGGCAGGCCAGCCGCTGACCCGCGATGACGCCTGGATCATCTTCACCTCCGGTTCCACCGGGACCCCGAAAGGCGTTGCGGTGACCCACCGTAACGCCGCGGCGTTCGTCGACGCCGAGGCCGAGATCTTCCTGCGGGACAATCCGCTGGGCCCGGGCGACCGGGTGCTGGCCGGACTGTCGGTGGCATTCGACGCATCCTGCGAGGAGATGTGGCTGGCCTGGCGCTACGGCGCCTGCCTCGTCCCGGCGCCGCGCTCGCTGGTGCGCAGCGGCATGGACCTGGGTCCCTGGCTGGTGTCCCGTGACATCACCGTCGTCTCGACGGTCCCGACGCTCGCCTCGCTGTGGCCGGCCGAGGCCCTCGAAGCCGTACGCCTGCTGATCTTCGGCGGTGAAGCCTGCCCGCCGGAGCTCGCCGAACGCCTCGCCGTCGAGGGCCGCGAGGTGTGGAACACCTATGGACCCACCGAAGCCACCGTCGTCGCGTGCCTCGCGCCGCTCGGCAGCGGACCGGTCAGCATCGGCCTGCCCCTGCCCGGCTGGGACCTGGCCGTTGTCGACAAGGACGGCCTGCAGGTCGGCTACGGCGACGTCGGCGAACTGGTGATCGGCGGCGTCGGCCTGGCCCGCTATCTCGACCCCGAGAAGGACGCCGAGAAGTACGCCCCGATGGAGACACTCGGCTGGGGCCGCGCCTACCGCAGCGGTGACCTGGTCCGGCTCGAGCCGGACGGCCTCTACTTCCAGGGCCGCGCCGACGATCAGGTCAAGGTCGGTGGCCGGCGCATCGAACTCGGCGAGGTCGACGCCGCACTGGTCAACCTGCCCGGCGTCAGCGGCGGCGCCGCCGCGGTCCGCAAGACGGCCACCGGCACTCCCCTGCTGGTCGGTTACATCGCCAGCGCCGACCCCGAATTCGATATCACCAAGGCTCGCAAGGCACTTGCTCAGTCGTTGCCGGCCGCGCTGGTGCCAAGGCTCGTCCTGGTCGACGAATTGCCCACGCGCACATCGGGAAAGGTCGACCGCAACGCGCTGCCCTGGCCCGTCGACTCGGCGGGCGACGACAGCCCCGACCTCGACGGCACCATGGGCTGGCTCGCCGGGCTGTGGCGTGACGTGCTGGCGTCCCCCATCGACGGCCCCGGCGCCGACTTCTTCGCCCTCGGCGGCGGCTCGTTGTCCGCGGCGCAGCTGGTCTCGCTGCTGCGCGAGAAGTACCCGCAGGTCACCGTCGCCGACCTCTACGACCACCCGCGGCTGGGCTCACTGGCCGGCTACCTGGACGAACTCGACCCGCCGCCGGCGGTCGAAACCCGAAGCGTCACGCCGGTTCCGCTGACGACCCAGCTGATCCAGTCGCTCGTCGCGATCCCGCTCGCGACCCTGGCGGGCATGCAATGGGTCGTGTGGCTGGCGCTGCTGAACAACATCGCCGCCGCCCTGCACCTGCTGCCCTGGGCCCACACCGTGAACTGGTGGGTGATCCTGGTCGGGTTCCTGGTGTTCGTCACCCCGATCGGCCGGATGGGTATCGCGGTGTTCAGCGCGCGGGCCCTGTTGTCCGGTCTGGAACCGGGCACCTACAAGCGCGGCGGCTCCGAACACCTGCGGGTCTGGCTCGCCGAACGCCTCGGCGAGGCCAGTGGCGCCGAAAACCAGGCCGGCGCACCATGGTTGGTCTACTACGCCCGCGCCTTGGGCAACCAGGTCGGCAACGGCGTCGACCTGCACTCCGCCCCGCCGGTCACCGGCATGCTCTCCCTCGGGGACCACTGCTCGGTCGAACCGGAAGTCGACCTCAGCGGGCACTGGATCGACGGCGACCTGTTCCACGTCGGCCCGATCAGCATCGGCAACGACGCCACCATCGGCGCCCGTACGACACTGCTGCCGGGTGCGGTGGTCGGCAAGAACGCCGACGTCGCACCGGGTTCCGGCGTAATCGGCAAGGTCAAGGCCGGGCAGTACTGGAAGGGCTCACCGGCGGTGAAGTCCGGCAAGGCGCACCACCCGTGGCCCGACGAACGGCCGGGCCGCGCCCCGCAGTGGATCGCGATGTACGGGCTGACGTCGGTCCTGTTGGGTGGGTTGCCGATCCTGGCCCTCGCCGCGGGACTGGCGGTGCTGATTCTGCCGGTGCGCCACACCCATTCGCTGCCGGAGGCGGTCCTGCCGGTCGCGTTGTGGACGCCTGTCGCCGCAGTGGTCGCCATGGCGGTGTACGCGGCACTGACGGTGATCGGGGTACGCCTGCTGGCCCTCCGACTGACCGAGGGCTACCACCCGGTGCGCAGCCGCGTGGGCTGGCAACTGTGGGCCACCGAGCGGTTGATGGACGCCGCCCGCAACTATCTGTTTCCCATCTACGCGAGCCTGCTGACGCCGTGGTGGCTGCGGATCCTCGGCGCGAAAGTCGGCAAGGACACCGAGATTTCAACGGCCCTGCTGACGCCCAAGTTCACCGAGGTGCTCGACGGCGCCTTCCTGGCCGACGACACCATGGTGGCGTCGTACGAACTCGGCGGCGGCTGGATCCACGTGGCCAAGGCCACCGTCGGCCGGCGCGCATTCCTGGGCAACTCCGGTATCACGCAGCCTGGCCGCCGCGTCCCCGACGATGGACTCGTCGCCGTGCTGTCGGCAACGCCGCACAAGGCCAAGGCCGGGTCCTCGTGGCTGGGCAGCCCACCGATCCGGTTGCGCCGCCAGCCAACTGAAGCGGACAAGCTGCGCACCTTCCACCCGTCCCTGCGGCTGAAGATCATGCGATCGACGGTCGAGACCCTGCGCATCATCCCGGTGATGGTGACGTTCGGCATCGGCGTGGCGGTCCTCGGCGTCCTGCAGGCGCTGGCCGGCGAATTCGGTTGGCTGTGGGCGTCATTGGGCGCCGGACTGGTGCTGCTGAACGCGGGTGCGGTCGCCGGGGCCATCGCCGTGGTGGCGAAATGGTTGATGGTCGGGCGCATTCGGAAGGTCGAGCACCCACTGTGGTCACCGTTCGTGTGGTGGAACGAGGTATCCGACACGTTCGTCGAAACGGTCGCGGCGCCGTGGTTCGCCCGCGCCGCCAGCGGCACCCCCGTGATGAACCTGTGGCTGCGAGCCCTCGGTGCGGCGATCGGCCGGGGAGTATGGTGCGAAACCTATTGGCTACCAGAGGCCGACCTGGTGACGCTGGGCCGGGGCGCGACGGTGAACCGGGGCTGCGTCGTGCAGACCCACCTGTTCCACGACCGCATCATGCAGCTGGACACCGTGGTGCTGGAGCCGGGCGCGACGCTCGGTACCCACTGCGTGGCACTGCCCGCGGCCAGTATCGGTGCCGGCGCGACGGTCGGCCCCGCCTCACTGGTGATGCGCGGCGACGCGGTGCCGGCGTCGACTCGCTGGCAGGGCAATCCGATCGCCCCGTGGGTGGGCAAGAAGCGCAAGTCCGGCGGCCGAAATAAGGCGCAGGCCGCATGACCCGGACGAACAAGAAGGACCGCAAAGGCGTTGCGCCGGTTATTGATCCGTACCTGCCGAACAACGGCAACTTCGGCTTCCGGGTATCCCGCTACGAACTCAGCCTCGAATACCGGGTGGAGAGCAACCGGCTGACCGGCATCGCCACCATCACCGCGGTCACCCTGGCGTCGCTGCACTGGTTCACCCTGGATCTGTCCGACGCATTGTCGGTGGCCAAGGTCGAGGTGAACGGCCGTCGCCCCGCCAAATACCGCACCGTCAACGGCAAGCTGCACATCACGTTGCCCAGCGCGTTGCCCGCCGGGGCCGCGATGACGATCACGGTGCGCTACGGCGGCAACCCGCGCCCCATCAAATCCATCTGGGGCACAGTCGGTTTCGAGGAGCTGACGGAGGGCGCCCTGGTCGCCGGGCAGCCCAACGGTGCCGCGTCCTGGTTCCCATGTGACGACCACCCGAGCAGCAAGGCCAGCTACCGCATCGCGGTCAGCACCGACAGCCCATACCGGGTCATCGCCAACGGCGAGCTGGTGAGCCGCAAAACCCGTGCGGCACAGACCATGTGGGTGTACGAACTGGCCGAGCCGACGTCGACCTACCTGATCACCCTGCAGATCGGCCGGTACGAGTCGCTGCGGCTGTCGAAGTCTCCGGTGCCGATGTCCGCGGCCCTGCCGCAGCGGCTGATCCGCAATTTCGAATACGACTTCGGCCGGCAGCCGCAGATGATGCAGCTGTTCACCCGGTTGTTCGGGCCGTACCCATTGTCGAGCGGGTACAGCGTCGTGGTCACCGACGACGAGCTGGAAATTCCGCTTGAAGCGCAAGGTGTTTCGATTTTCGGCGCCAACCACTGCGACGGCCGCCGCAGCGCCGAGCGGCTGATCGCGCACGAGATGGCCCACCAGTGGTTCGGCAACTCGGTGACGGTGCGGCGGTGGCGGGACATCTGGCTACATGAGGGATTCGCCTGTTACGCCGAGTGGCTGTGGGCCGAGGAGTCGGGCTGGCGGACCGCCGACCAACTGGCCGCGCACAACCTGCAGAAGCTGCGGGGCTTGCCGCAGAATCTGCTGCTGGCCGACCCCGGACCCGAGGACATGTTCGACGACCGCGTCTACAAGCGCGGCGCCCTCACCCTGCACGCCCTTCGGCGCACCATCGGCGATGCGAATTTCTTTGCACTACTGCGGGATTGGACGACCCGCTACCGGCACTCGACCGCGGTGACCGACGACTTCACCGGCCTGGCCGCGAACTACACCGACCAGTCCCTGCGCGGACTGTGGAACGCGTGGCTCTACACGGTGGAACTGCCGGCACTGTGAATCCCAGCAGTGTGGCACGGGTCGCAGTCGCGACGGTGCTCAGCGCGCTGTGCGGCTACGCGATCCTGTACCTCGCCGCGCGCGACCTGGCCCCCGCTGGATTCTCGGTGTTCAGCGTCTTCTGGGGTGCGTTCGGCTTGTTCACCGGAGCGGCCAACGGCCTGCTGCAGGAAGCCACCCGCGAAGTCCGCATCGCACACACCGCCGAGCCCCAGCCGGGGCCGCACCTGCAGCCCATCCGGGTGGCCGCGCTGGTGGCCGTCGCCGCGGGGCTGCTGATCGCCGGCACCGCCCCACTGTGGGCCGGCCACGTTTTCGTCGAATCCACCCCGCTGAGCGTGGCGCTGCTGAGCGTCGGCCTGGCGGGCTTCTGCCTGCACGCCACCCTGCTGGGCGTCCTTGCCGGGGCGGACGGCTGGACCCAGTACGGCACGCTGATGGTGACCGACGCGGGCATCCGGGTCGCCGTCGCCGTCGCCGCGTTCGTCCTCGGCTGGGGGCTGGACGGTTACCTGTGGGCCACCGTCGCCGGCTCGATGTCCTGGCTGATCCTGCTGCTGGCCTCCCGCGTGGCCCGGTCCGCGGCCGCAATCCACACCCCCGGCACGCCCCGGACCTTCCTGACCGGGTCGGCGCATTCGATCGCCGCCGCCGGCGCCAGCGCCGTCCTGGTGATGGGCTTCCCGGTGCTGCTGCAGGCCACGTCCCGGGACCTGGGCGCCACCGGCGGCGTCATCATCCTGGCGGTGACGCTGACCCGCGCCCCGCTGCTGGTGCCGCTGACCGCGATGCAGGGCAACCTGATCGCGCATTTCGTCGACAACCGGCGACTGCGAGCCCTGCTCACCCCGGCCCTGGTGCTCGCCGGGCTGGGTGCACTGGCGGTGCTGGCCGCCGGGCTGGTCGGGCCGTGGCTGCTGCGCACGCTGTTCGGTCCCGAGTACGCCGCGAGCGGTGCGCTGCTGGCCTGGCTGACGGCCGGGGCCGTCGCCATCGCCTTCCTGACCCTGACCGGGGCCGCGACAGTCGCCGCCGCGCTGCACCGGGCCTACGCGGTGGGTTGGGTGAGTGCCACGGTGGCCGCGGCACTGTTGTTGTTGCTGCCTTTGGACCTGCAGACCCGCACCATTGTCGCGTTGATGTGCGGGCCGCTGGTCGGCATCGTCGTCCACCTGGCCGCGCTTGGCGCGATCAGGCGCCGCTGAGCGTGTATTTTCGGCATCAACATGTCCTTGTATCGCGACGTCTGGATCGTCATCCCCGCCTACAACGAGGCGAGCGTCATTGCCGACGTCGTCGCTGATGTGCGGGCCGTCTTCCCCAATGTCGTCTGCGTCGACGACGGCGGCCGTGACGACACCGGCGACCGGGCCTTCGCCGCCGGCGCCCACGTGGTGCGGCACCCGGTGAACCTCGGTCAGGGAGCGGCCATCCAGACCGGCGTCGAGTACGCCCGATCCCGGCCCGGGGCAGAGGTTTTCGCCACGTTCGACGCCGACGGCCAGCACCGGGTCAAGGATGTCGTGCGGATGATCGAGCGGCTGCGGACCGAGGAGCTGGACATCGTGATCGGCACCCGGTTCGCCGACCAACCGCCCGAACGCATGCCGATCCTCAAGCGGCTGCTGTTGCCGATCGTCGCCAAGCTCAGCCGGTCCAGTCGCAAGCTGCACCTGACCGACGCCCACAACGGCTTGCGGGTGTTCAACAAGACGGTGGCCGACGGGCTGAACCTGACCATGAACGGCATGAGCCACGCCAGCGAGTTCGTCTCCCTCATCGTGGAGAACCGCTGGCGGGTCGCCGAACAGTCGGTGCAAATCCTGTACACCGACTATTCGATGTCGAAGGGTCAGCCGCTGGTCAACGGCGTCAACATCGTCGTCGACGGGCTGCTCCGCGGAAGGTTGCGCCGATGATCTGGACCAAGGCATTGCTGATCGGCGCGGTGGTCCTGCTGCTGGCCTACCTGTTCAGTTCGCGGCGCAACGCACAGTCGCGGGCGTGGGTGAAGGTCGGCTACGTGCTGTTCGTGGTCGGCGCCATCTACGCGATCCTGCGCCCCAACGACACCACGGTGGTGGCGCACTGGCTCGGCATCGGCCGCGGCGCCGACCTGCTGTTGTACGCGCTGGTCATCGCGTTTCTGTTCACGACGATCAGCGCATACATGCGGTTCAAGGACCTCGAACTGCGTTACGCCCAACTGGCCCGGGCGGTGGCGCTGGAAGGTGCGCGCGTCCCCGAGCCCGATCCGCCGACCCGTCAGGTCTGAACGCCCAGAGTCCCCAACATGGTGGCCAGCAGCTGGATGCGGCCGTCTTCGAGTTCGGGCTGCGGTAGCACGGCACGGATCAGCGCCGCACCGTCGAAGGTGTTGACCATCACGGCGACGATCAGCATCAGCAGTTCCGGCGGCAACTGATCCGCGCCGGGCATCTCCTGCGCGGTCTCGTAGATGTTGCGGCCGTACTCGACGAGGGCGCCCTGCAGCGTCGCCCGCAGCTTCTCGTCGGTGCGCGCCGCGACCATCAGCTCGTACATCACCGCGTTGGTGGCGTTGCCGCTGATGTCCCGCAGCGCGATCAACGCGCCTTCCAGAGCCGGCCGGTCCGAAGGGATTTCGGCGACCTGCTTGCTGAACTGCTCGAGCTGTCTACGCATGACCTCGAGCGCCGTCGCGGCCATGAAGTCGCCCATGGTGGCGAAGTGTTTGAACAGCGCACCGTCGGAGACCTCGGCCCGACGCGCGATCACCGCCGCCGAGGCGCGGGCGTAGCCGACCTCGACGATGGTCTCGATCGCGGCGTCGAGGAGCCGAGCCCGCGTCTCTTCCCTGCGTTGCTGTTGCGTTCTGGCCATGTCAGACCGGCTGCGCCACCGGCAGTTTCGCCCCGCGCGCCGGCAGGTAGTGGCCGGACTTCACGGTCTGGCCGTAGCCGTCGCGGAACTCACCGTCGCGGAACACCACCTGGCCACCCACACCGGTCGCCACGACGGCGGCGTCGCTGCGGTTGACCATGCGGCTCAGGCCGCCGTAGAACTCGACCGAATCCTCGTGGTACGCCTCGAGTTCGGCGTTGAGCCCAGCCGGGTCGATCACCACGAAGTCGGCGCGCTCGCCCTGCCGCAGGGTGCCGGCCTCCAGGCCGAACCAGTCGGCGACCTCACCGGTCAGCCGGTGCACGGCATGCTCGGTGGTCATGAACGGACGGCCACTCTTGTCGGCGTCCTGCACCCGGCGCAGCATCCGCAGCGCGTAGTTGTAGAACGCCATATTGCGAAGGTGCGCACCGGCATCCGAGAAGCCCATGTGGACCGACGGCTCCGTGGCCAGCTTGTCGAGCTGCTTGGGGCGGTGGTTGGCCACGATGGTGGTCCAGCGGGTGTTGCGCTCACCGTGCTCCACCAGGACGTCGAGGAAGGCGTCGAGCGGGTGACTGCCGCGCTCGTCGGCGATCTGCCCAAAGCTCTTGCCGATCAACGACTTATCGGGGCACTCGACGATGGTCGAGTCGTGGAAGTCACGGTGCCACAGGGTCGGGCCCAGCACCTTCTTGTCGAACGACTTACGGAACCGGCGCCGGTACTCCGGGTCGGCCATCAGCTTGTTGCGCTCCAGCTGATCCTTCAGGTGCAGCGCTGCGGTACCCGCACCGAACTCCTCGAAAACCGGGAGATCGATTCCGTCCGAATACAATTCGAACGGCACCGGCAGATGCTGGAAGCGCACCTTCGAGTTCAGGACCTTGTTGGCCAGGCGGGTCACCGGGCCCAGCAGGTACACGGCGCCGGGCGAGGACTTGGCATCGGCGGCCACCAGCAGGCTCATCCGCACGCCGGCACGACGGCCGAACCAGCCGCTGCTCTCGAGGAAGAAGTTCAGTGCCTCTTGCAGTTTGGCGACGTTGGGCGCGCTCTGCAGGATGCGGCCGCGCTTGCGCAGCACCTTGATCAGGCGGCGGCGTTCCCGCCAGGTGGCGAAGGTCGACGGCAGCGCACGGGACCGGAAGCGGTCACCGTCGAGCTTGTCGATCGCGGCGTCCATGCCGGACATGCCGAGCATGCCCGCGTCCAGGGCCGCCTCGAGCCGCGACGCCATGGTCTCCAGCTCGGCGTTGGTCGGGGTGACGTTCGGGGTCGTCGCGCGGTCCAGGCCCAGCACCGAGGTGCGCAGGTCCGAGTGGCCCAGCAGCGAGCTGACGTTGGGGCCGAGCGGCAGGGCTTCGAGCGCCTGCACGTACTCGGCGGGTCCGGACCATGAACGGCTCTGCTCGAGCGCGCCGACGACGAACTTGCGCGGCACCGCCTCGACGCGGCTGAACAGATCGGCGGCGTCGTCGTTCTCGGCGTAGACGGTCGAGAGCGAACACATGCCCAACAGCACCGTCGTCACGCCGTGCCGGACCGACTCACGCAGGCCCGGGTCGAGCAGTACCTCGGCGTCGTAGTGCGTGTGGACATCGATGAAGCCCGGCGTCACCCACTTGCCCTTGGCATCGATGACGTCGGGGCAGCCCGTCTCATCGAGCGGCTGCGCCGACACCGTCGCGACGACGCCGTCGCGGATACCCAGATTGCGCAGTTGCGGCGTGCGGCCGGTGCCGTCGAACCACAGGCCGTCTTTGACGATCACGTCGTAGGTCATGACCTGAGGTTAGGGCAGAAAGTGAGTACTTACAATCTTTTTCTGCATATTGGCAGGTCAGGGGCGGAAAAAGTCCACCGTCCGGGCCACGCCCTCGGCCAGCGTCACCTCGGGGCTCCAACCCAACACGGCGCCGGCCCGGCTGATGTCCAGGCAGGATTTGCGCAGGTCGCCGAGGCGCGGCGGGTGGAACTCGGGCGCGTCGGGCACGCCGACGGCCGCGGCGATCGCGGTGTGCAGCTGCGCCACCGACGTCTCCACCCCGGTCCCGACGTTGAACCGCTGCCCGCCCCCGGCCTCCCCGCCGGCGCGGACGAAGGCGTCGACCACGTCGTCGACGAAGACATAGTCACGGGTGTCGCTGCCGTCACCGAAAATCTTGGTGGGCCGCCCGGCCAGCAGGGCCTGACTGAAGATCGCCACCACACCGGCTTCACCGTGCGGGTCCTGGCGCGGGCCGTAGACGTTGGCCGGCGCGATGTGCGAGCAGTCCAGCCCGTACAGATTGCGGAACATATTGAGGTAGACCTCGCCGCACACCTTGCTGGCGGCGTACGGGGACGACGGATCCACCGGCATGTCCTCGTTGGTCGGGTAGCCCGGCGGGACGCCGTAGATGGACCCGCCCGACGAGGTGTGGACCACCTTGCGCACGCCGTTGCTGCGAGCCGCCTCAGCCAGCCGCACGGTGCCGACGACGTTGACCCCGGCATCGAACGGCGCGTCGGTCACCGACCGCGCGACGGAGATCTGCGCGGCCAGATGGAAGATCACCTCAGGCTTGACCTCGGCGACGATGCCGTTCAGATCGGCGTCGACGATGTCGGCTTTGACGAACTCGAACTGCGCGTTGCCCTCGGCATCCGCGAGGTTGTCGACCTTGCCGCTGCTCAGGTCGTCGAGCCCGACAACATCGTGCCCTTCGGACAGGAGCCGGTCGACGAGCGTCGAACCGATGAACCCAGCAGCACCAGTGACAAGTGTTCGCACGGGGGCAACCATACCGACGGCCGCTGCCAGGCGGCCCGTACAGTCGACAAGAGTGAACTGGGTCGCCCGAACCACCGCCGCACTGGTGGTGCTGCAGCTGATACTGCGGGCGGTTCTCGCATTCGGCGGCTATTTCTACTGGGACGACCTGATCCTGATCGGCCAGGCCGGCACCCATTCCCTGCTGTCGCCCGACTTCCTGTTCAACGACCACGACGGGCACGTCATGCCTGCCGGGTTCCTGTTGGCCGGAGCGCTGACGCGCCTGGCACCGCTGAATTGGTTCTGGCCGGCGCTGAGCCTGGTGCTGCTGCAACTGGTCGCCTCGGTGGCGCTCGTGCGCGCCCTGCGGGCGATCCTCGGCTGGCGTCCGGTGCTGCTGGTGCCGCTGGCGTTCGCGCTGTTCACGCCCCTGGGCGTGCCGGCCTTCGCCTGGTGGTCGGCCGGGCTCAACGCGCTGCCGATGGCGGCGGCCATGGCCTGGGTCTGCGCCGACGCCATCCTGTTGGTGCGCACCGGCAATCCGCGGTACGTCTGGACCGGCTGCGTCGCCTATCTCGGCGGGCTGCTGTTCTTCGAGAAGTCCGCGGTGATCCCGTTCACCGCATTCGCGGTGTGCTGGCTATTGATGCACGTGACCGGGACCCGTGTCTCCGTGTGGCGCACGGGTCTGAGGCTGTGGCTGGGGTTGCTCACCATCACGATCGGGTGGGTCGGGGTCTACCTGCTGGTGGTCAATCAGAAGCGCTGGACCTTGGACCTGCCGATGACGTGGGAGCTGCTGGCGCGGTCCGTCACGCACGGCCTGGTGCCTACGCTGGCCGGCGGGCCGTGGGACTGGCAGCGCTGGGCTCCCGCGTCACCGTGGGCGACGCCCGGCGCGGTCGTGATGGCGTTGGGTTGGCTGGTGCTGGCCGTCGTGGTTGCGGTGTCGCTGCTGCGAAAGCGGCGACTGGGACCCGTCTGGCTGTCGGCGGTGGGATACGTGGTGGCGTGCCAGGTGCCGATCTATCTGATGCGGTCGTCGAAGTTCACCGCCCTCGAGCTGGCGCAGACGTTGCGCTACCTCTCCGATCTGGTGGTGGTGCTGGCGCTGCTGGCCGCGGTCGCGTTCTGTGCGTCGAACCGCAGTACCCGGTTCGACGACTCCGTCCGCCGTCGTGTCGTGGTTGCTTGTGCGGCAACGCTATTCGTGGCCAGCAGCCTGTACTCGTGGGCGACCTTCCTGCCCAGCTGGCGCGACAACCCGACCCGCGCCTATCTCGTCAACGCCGAGGCATCCTTGGCCGCCGCACCCCGCGGCGTGCCGCTGCTCGATCAGGAAGTCGACCCGCTGGTGCTGCAACGCGTGGCGTTTCCAGAGAACCTGGCCAGTCACATGTTCGCGCTCCTGCGCGACCGGCCTGAATTCGCCTCCAGCACAACGTCTTTGCAGATGCTCACCGCGACCGGCCAACTGGTGCCGGCCAAGGTGACCTGGACCCGCACCATCGTCCCCGGCCCGGCACCGAACTGCGGCTACCTGGTGCAGACCGACGCACCGGTGACCATGCCGCTCGACGGACCGCTGCTGCCGGCCGACTGGACCGCCGAGCTCAACTACCTGGCCAACAGCGACGGGTCGCTGACCATGTCCCTGCCCGAGGGGCGCGAGGCACGGGTGCCGGTGCACCCCGGACTGAACCGGGTGTTCGTCCGGCTGCCCGGCGCCGGGGCTGCGATTCAGGTGAAGGCCAACACGTCGGCGCTGTCGGTGTGCGTCGCGTCCGGGCCGGTGGGCTTCCTGGCGCCGCGCTAGGCGTCTGCCCGAAAAGTTTTGCGAAAAAACTGTCCCCTTCCGGGACGGTGCCCACTCCTACCTGTGTCAGCAAGTCCAACTGGGCCTGCGACCACCGGAAAAGGAGAACGCCCATGACCATCACCGGCACCGCAAACGGCAAGCGCATCGCACTGGCTGCCCTCTTCGGCACCGCCGCGCTTTACATCGCCCCGTTGGCCCTGAGCACGCCGATGGCCAGCGCAGAGTCCCTGGCGACCCGCTGCGGAAAAGGCGGTGGCACCTTCGCCATTGGCACCCGGTCGAACGGGTCGATCATCGAGAGCTGCACGACGGTCGACAAAGAGGGCGTCAAAACACAGTGCACCGAGGTAGATCACAAACCTCAGGGCTGCATCACCGTGCCGAGGACGGCAGTGAAGGGCACCCACATCCCGACCGGTGACCTCGCCCCGGTTCAGGTCGATCGCTCCTGACGTCTCCCGCCCAGCCCGCCATCCACAGCCACCCGAAACGAAAGTCGATCCATGAACACCACCATCCGACCGAACTCCAAGATCAAGTCAGCGGCATTCGCCGGCCTGCTGAGCGCTGCCGCGCTCTATGCCGTACCGGTGATCCTGACCGCACCCAGCGCCAACGCCACCGTCGGCAGCGATTGCATGGGTTCGAACCAGACCTACGAAACCAAGGTCGGCAACGGACACCTGTACGAGGCTTGCACCACGACCGACAAGAACGGTGACAAGACCAAATGCTCGTACGTCGACGGAAAAGCTCAGGGCTGCATCGCAGTCCCGTTGCGTAAGCCGAAGTTCAACCTGGACCCGAGCGCTGTCACACCCGTTGACGTAACCCCGTCCGCGGGGCCGCACACGCTCCCCGACCAACGTCGGTAGCGAAAAATTGTGGAGCCACCCAGGGGAATCGAACCCCTGACCTATTCATTACGAGTGAATTGCTCTACCGACTGAGCTAGGGTGGCGTGCCCCACCGAGGCGGGGCGGGACGAGTCTACGGGACGCCCCGCACGCCGCCAAAGTCAGTTCCGTTGTCCAGCCCGCAAGGCCTGTCCCATGGTCGCCACCATGGCGTCGACGGCGAACTTCGGCTTGACGTTGGTGGCCAGCGCCTCGCGGCAGGCCAGCACCGCCTCGACGCAGCGCAACAGCTGGTCGGCAGGCACGTGGGCGGCCATCGCCGCCGCCTTGTCGCTCATGTCCGGATGGTTGGCCGCCGCCACGCCCGAGGCCCCGGACGAGATCACCAGTGCATCGCGGAAGTACGTGGCCAGGTCCATCAGCGCCCGGTCCAGGGCATCGCGCGACGCCCGGGTCTGCCGTGACTTCTGCCGCTTCTCCAGGTCCTTCAGCGCACCCGCGGCGCCCCTCAGCGCGCCCGCCGCACCCTTGCCGGTGCCACCGGCACCCAGCGCCGTCCTGAGCTCCTCGGTCTCGGTCTCGTTGCGGCCTGCCGTCAGCGCCACCGCCTCGGCCTCGGCAGAGGCGACGAGCTCCTCGACGGCCGCGTATGCCCGCGTCGGCGTCGCCGCGTCCCGGGCCAGGCCCAGAGCGCGTTCCCGGCGCGACCGGGCCTGCTCATCGGTGGCGAGCCGGCGGGCCCGGCCGACGTGGCCGCCACTGACCGACGCCGCCCAGCGCGCGTCGGACTCGGGCAGTCCGTCGTTGTCCATCAGCACCTGGGCGATGGCGTCGACCCGCGGCGTCGTCAACGCGACGTGCCGGCACCGCGACCGCAGCGTCACCGCGATGTCCTCGGGGTCCACCGACGGTGCGCACAGCAGGAACACCGTCGACGGCGGCGGTTCCTCGACGACCTTCAGCAGCGCGTTGGCCGCGCCTTCGGTGAGCCGGTCGGCATCTTCGACCACGACGATCTGCCAGCGTCCGGTGCCCGGCCGCCGGGATGCGGTCTGCACGATGGCGCGCATCTCGTCGACACCGATGGACAGCCCCTCGGGAATCACGCGGCGCACATCGGCGTGGGTGCCCGCCATGGTCGTCGTACAGGCCCGGCAGGCCCCGCAGCCCGGACCGCCCTCGGCGGCCTCCGCGGTGCACTGCAGCGCCGCAGCAAAGCACACAGCGGCGATGGACCGGCCCGAACCGGGCGGCCCGGTGATCAACCAGGCATGCGTCATGCTGCCGGTTGTGACGCCGCTGTGAGCCGAATCACCCCGGGCCGCTCGCGCTGCGGCCACCAACTCGGCTTCCACGGCATCCTGGCCGACCAAACGCGAGAAAACTCCGCTCATCGGGCCCCACAGTAACCGTCGCCGGCGACACGAACCTGCGCGCAGCGGCGATATCCGTCGCCCCGGCCGGATACGGTTAGCGGGTGGCCACCGATGTGAAGGACATCGGGCGAATCAGGGGGTTCGTCCGGTGGGTGGCGCGCACGCCGTGGCCTGTGTTCACGCTGAGCCTGCTGCAGGCCGACATCATCGGCGCGCTGTTCGTTCTGGGCTTCCTGCGGTTCGGTCTCCCGGCCGAAGACCGCATCCAGCTACAGGACCTGCCGGCGGTGAACCTGGCGGTGTTCCTCACCGTCCTGTTCGTCTCGTTCGTGGTGGCCGCGTGGCTGAGTCTGCGGCTGTTGATCCCGGTGATCCGCTGGCAAAGGCGGGACACCCTGCACGGCGACGCCACCGACGCGGCCTTCACCGAACTGGCCCGGACCCGGGCCCTCAAGATGCCGTACTACCGAACCCTGATCAGCGTCGGGAACTGGTTCCTGGGTTCGGTGGTGTTCATCATCGCGAGCTGGCCGGTGGCCAGCCGCTCGGCACCGTTCGTCGCGGTCGCCAGCGCGCTCGGCGCCACCGCCACCGCGATCATCGGTTATCTGCAGTCCGAGCGGGTGCTGCGGCCCGTCGCGGTCGCCGCGCTGCGCGACGGCGTGCCCGAGAACTTCAAGGCGCCCGGCGTCATCCAGCGCCAGGTGCTGACCTGGGTGCTGTCCACCGGCGTGCCGCTGCTGGCCATCATCGTGGCCCGGCTCGCCGGGCAGTACACGCCCTTCATCGCCCAGAACGAGCAGCTCAACACTCCGATCTTGCTGCTGGCGATCACCGCCCTGGCCGTCGGCCTGGCCGGCAACGTGCTGGTCGCCATGTCGATCGCCGACCCGCTGCGCCAGCTGCGGTGGGCCCTGGGCGAGGTGCAGCGCGGTAACTACAACGCGCACATGCAGATTTACGACGCGAGCGAGCTGGGACTGCTGCAGGCCGGGTTCAACGACATGGTGCGCGACCTGTCCGAGCGGCAACGGCTGCGCGATCTGTTCGGCCGCTACGTCGGCGAGGACGTCGCCCGCCGGGCCCTGGAGCGCGGCACCGAGCTGGGCGGCCAGGAACGTGATGTCGCGGTGCTGTTCATCGACCTGATCGGGTCGACGCAGCTGGCGTCCACCCGGCCCGCGGCCGAGGTCGTGTCGATCCTCAACGAGTTCTTCCGGATCATCGTGGACACCGTGAACCGGCACGGCGGGTTCGTGAACAAGTTCCAGGGTGACGCGGCGCTGGCCATCTTCGGCGCCCCCATCGAGCACCCGGACGCCTCGGGCGCGGCGCTGGCCGCTTCCCGCGAGCTGCACGACGAACTGGTGACGGTGCTGGGCACCACGGAATTCGGCATCGGCGTCTCCGCGGGCCGGGCCATCGCCGGCCACATCGGCGCACTGGCCCGCTTCGAGTACACCGTGATCGGCGACCCCGTGAACGAGGCCGCCCGCCTGACCGAGCTCGCGAAGCTCGAAGAGGGCCACGTGCTGGCCTCTGCGATCGCCGTCAGCGGCGCGCTGGACGCCGAGGCACTGTGCTGGGACGTCGGTGAGACCGTCGAGCTGCGTGGCCGGTCCGCGCCCACCCAGCTGGCGCGGCCGCTGTCGCTGGCCTCGCCGAGGCCGACTCCGGAAACCGAAGCCGCGAGTTAGGCCTCAGGCCTTCTTCGCGGCGGCTTTCTTCGCCGGCGCCTTCTTGGCGGCGGTCTTCTTGGCCGCCGTCTTCTTCGCCGGGGTCTTCTTGGCGGCCTTCTTCACCGGGCCACGAGCACGCCGGTCGGACAGCAGCTCCGAGGCCCGCTCGTCGGTGATCGACATGACGTCGTCGCCCTTGCGCAGGCTGGCGTTGGTCTCACCGTCGGTGACGTACGGACCGAAACGACCGTCCTTGATCACCATCGGCTTGTTCGACACCGGGTCGGTACCCAGCTCGCGCAGCGGCGGCGTCGCCGCACCTTGGCGCCCACGACGTTTCGGCTCGGCGTAGATCTTCAGCGCCTCTTCGAGCGTGACGGTGAACATCTGCTCTTCGGTGGCCAGCGAACGAGAGTCGGTGCCGCGCTTGAGGTACGGGCCGTAGCGGCCGTTCTGCGCGGTGATCTCCTCTTTGTTCTCCGGGTCGACGCCGACGACGCGCGGCAACGACAGCAGCTTCAGCGCGTCGTCGAGCGTCACCGTCTCCAAATCCATTGAGCGCAAAAGAGATCCGGTGCGCGGCTTGGGGCCGACGGGCTTCTTGGTCTTCTTCGCGCCGGCGCCGGCGTCCGGCTCCTCCGGCGGTGCGGGCAGCACCTCGGTGACGTACGGCCCGTAACGGCCGTCCTTGGCGACGATCTCGTGCCCGCTCTCCGGGTCGACACCCAGCACCCGGCCCTCTTGCGGTGTGGCGAAAAGCTTTTCGGCCAGCTCGAGGGTGAGCTCGTCGGGCGTCAGGTCGTCGTTGAGGTTGGCGCGCTGCGGTTTCAGCTCACCGGGGTTCTCCTCATCGGCGACCATCCGCTCCAGGTACGGCCCGTTGCGGCCGACCCGGACGTTGATGGCGCGGCCTTCGGCATCGTCAAACAGCTTGATGGAGTTGACTTCTCGCGCGTCGATGCCTTCGAGGTTGTTGCCGACCAGCTTCTTCAGGCCGCCCTCACGGGCCACCGAACCCTCGACGCCGTGCTCGCCGCCGAAGTAGAAGTTCGACAGCCAGTTGGTGCGCTGTTCGGTCCCGGCGGCGATGCCGTCGAGCTCGTCCTCCATCGCGGCGGTGAAGTCGTAGTCGACCAGACGCCCGAAGTGCTGTTCCAGCAGCCCGATGACGGCGAACGCCACCCAGGCCGGCACCAGGGCGCTGCCCTTCTTGTAGATGTAGCCGCGGTCCTGGATGGTCTTGATGATCGACGAGTACGTCGACGGACGACCGATGCCCAGATCTTCCAGCGCCTTGATCAGCGAGGCCTCGGTGTACCGGGCCGGCGGGTTGGTGGTGTGCCCGTCCGCGGTGAGCTCGGCGGCATCCACCCGCTGGCCCTGCGTCAGGTTCGGCAGGCGGCTCTCGGCGTCGTCGGCCTCGCCGCCGGCCTGCTCGTCGAGGCTCTCGACGTAGGCCTTCAGGAAGCCGGCGAAGGTGATGGTGCGGCCGGAGGCGCTGAACACGACCTGCTCGCCCGTGCGGGCGGTGCCGGAGATGCGCAGCGACAGCGTCGTGCCGCGGGCATCGGCCATCTGGGAGGCGACGGTGCGCTGCCAGATCAGCTCGTAGAGCCGGAACTCGTCGGTGTCCAGGGCGCCGTGCAGCTGGCCAGGGGTCTGGAAGACGTCACCGGCGGGGCGGATGGCCTCGTGTGCCTCTTGCGCGTTCTTGACCTTGCGGGTGTACTGCCGCGGAGTCGGGTGGACGTACTCCTGGCCGTAGAGCTGCCCGGCCTGGGTACGCGCGGCGTTGATCGCCGACTCCGACAGCGTCGTGGAGTCGGTACGCATGTACGTGATGTAGCCGTTCTCGTACAGCCGCTGCGCGATGCTCATGGTGCGCTCGGAGGAGAACCGCAGCTTGCGGCCGGCCTCCTGCTGCAGCGTCGAGGTCATGAACGGCGCGTACGGCTTGCGCGTGTACGGCTTCTGCTCCACCGAGCTGACGGTCAGCGACTCGCCGCGCAGACCGGCGGCCAGGGCACCCGCGCCGGCCTCGTCGAGCACCAGCACCTCGTCGGGCTTCTTGACCGCACCGAGGGAGTCGAAATCGCGGCCGCTGGCGACCCGTCGGCCGTCGACGGAGTTGAGCTTGGCGGTGAACTTGGGCGGTGACGCGGTCGCGTCGGACACGCTGGCGTCCAGCTCGGCGGTGACGTCCCAGTAGCCGGCGCTGCGGAACGCCATGCGTTCGCGCTCGCGCTGCACGATGATCCGGGTCGCGACGGACTGCACGCGGCCGGCCGACAGCTTCGGCGCGACCTTCTTCCACAGCACCGGACTGACCTCGTAGCCGTAGAGACGGTCGAGGATGCGGCGGGTCTCCTGCGCGTCGACCAGGGCGATGTCCAGGTCACGCGGGTTCTCGGCGGCCGCCAGGATCGCGGGCTCGGTGATCTCGTGGAACACCATGCGCCGGACCGGCACCTTGGGTTTCAGCGTCTCCAGCAGGTGCCACGCGATGGCTTCACCCTCGCGGTCACCGTCCGTCGCGAGGTAGAGCTCGTCGACGCCCTTTAGCAGGTCCTTGAGCTCGGTGACCGTGGCCTTCTTGTCCGGGCTCACGATGTACAGCGGCTCGAAGTTGTCGTCGACGTTCACGCCGAGGCGGGCCCAGGCCTCACCTTTATATTTGGCCGGCACGTCCGCGGCGTTCCGCGGGAGGTCACGTATATGTCCGCGCGACGATTCAACGACATAGTTGGCGCCGAGGTAACCGGCAATTTTGCGCGCCTTGGTAGGCGACTCGACTATGACGAGTCGCCGGACCCGGCTGCCGCTACCGGCACCATCGAGGTCAGCCACCGTATCTATCCGCTCCACTTCTTGGTCTGCGTTACGACACCGAATGAATGCCTAACGGTCATCCGGTCCCAAGGCAAGTCACAATTTGACACTCCGCGCGAGCCTACGCAAACCGGTTGCGGCCAAAATATACGGCGTGCACCCACTAAGTCCGGGGCCATTGGAGAAACGCCTCGGTGAACCCGGGTGGCTCCCCCACGTTCTCTACCAGGCGTAACAGCCTCCGCCGGCCGCTGATCCGCAGGGCCGGATGATGGCCTCGGGTCCCGATCAAGGTTGGCGCAATACCGACTCGCATAAGTGCCGACGCCAACGCCGAATGAGTATCTGGTGCGTGGGGATCCAAACCCAACAAGTAGCCGTTCGGTTCCGCCATGCCCGCGGCCAGCACCCAGGCGCGCAGCTCCCGGGGGCCCGGCAACCACCCTTCGGGGACGGTTTTGACGGCTCCGCGAGTCCAGTCCTCCGCCATGGGCGCCAGCCTGGCGTCAGCTTCGGTGCGCACCAACGGGGTCTTCTCGTCGGTGTGGGTGATCTCCGGCTTCAAGCCCGTTTCGGCGATCATCTCGGCCAGCGCCTCGGCCCGCCACAACGCGTCGACGACGACGGACAAGCGGACTTTTCGGCCGTCCGCCGCATCGCCGGCCTGGACCAGCTGTCCCGGCGCAGCGAGCAACCCGGTCAGGTCGGCCACCTCGGGCGGCACCGACTCGGCCGAGAAGAAGGACAGCTGGCTCACCCTGCCGACAGTAGGCCAGCCCACAAAGAAAGGTGTGGAGGCAAAGCCGCGCGGCGATCAGGCCACGCTATGCGAAACGCCCCCACTTCGTCACAGACGATGCGGGGGCGTTTGTCAGTCTCTTGGCCTCAGATGGGGCGGACGTTGAGAGCCTGCGGGCCCTTGGCGCCCTGCTCGACCTCGAAGTCGACCTTCTGATTCTCTTCCAGGGTGCGGAACCCGTTGGACTGAATCTGCTTGTAGTGGACGAAGACGTCGCCGCCGCCGCCTTCCTGCTCAATGAAGCCGTAACCCTTCTCCGGGTTGAACCACTTCACAGTCCCCTGTGGCATTTGTCGTTCATTTCCTTCTGTTACTGCGGGTGCGATCCACCGAGTCTTCCGATGTACCGGGAGCGCAACGACGTTCGCGGGTGTTGACACACGAATACAGCAGCTGCGACCGAGTTCAGTCAACCATGTCGGGCGCTGTCGCAACAGTCGCACGACGATGTGTGGTGAACAATTCATCTTGGCCCGCTGCAACGGGCGGCAGCCATGGCCGAGAAGGGATCACAGTGACACACGCGGAGTCCGATGACGCTGCAGCGCAGCCGAACTTCGGGCGTGAACTGTTGTCCTCCGCACTCGACGGCACCCCGGCCGACGAGCAGCCGCTGCGGCACGTCGCCGACCTGGCCCCACGACAGGCTCGCCGAATGCCCTGGCCCACTTGGGTCGGCGACGACGTGGTGCGCGCTTTCACCGATCGCGGTGTGGCGCAGCCGTGGTCGCATCAGGTATCCGCGGCCGAGTTGGCGCACGCCGGCCGGCACGTGGTGATCGCGACGGGCACCGCATCCGGCAAATCCCTGGCCTACCAACTGCCGATCCTGCACGCGATGCAAACCGATGTGCACGCCCGCGCCCTGTACCTGTCCCCGACCAAGGCACTGGGCCACGACCAGCTCCGTGCCGCCCAGTCGCTGTGCGCCTCGATTCCCGGTCTCGGCAACGTCGCCCCGTCCGCCTACGACGGTGACAGCTCAACCGAGGCAAGGCAATTCGCCCGGGAACGGTCCCGCTGGATCTTCTCCAATCCCGACATGGTGCACCTGTCCCTGCTGCGCAACCATTCCCGCTGGGCCGTGTTCCTGCGTCAGCTGAAGTTCGTGGTGATCGACGAATGCCATTACTACCGGGGCATTTTCGGCTCGAACGTGGCGATGGTGCTGCGCCGGCTGCTGCGCCTGTGCGACCGCTACGGGTCGGCACCCACGGTGGTGTTCGCCAGCGCCACCACCGCAGCCCCGGCGCAGACGGCGTCCGAGTTGCTCGGCCAGACGGTCACCGCGATCACCGAGGACGGGTCGCCGCACGGCGGCCGCACGGTGGCGCTGTGGGAGCCCGCGCTGCTCACCGATCTGGTCGGTGAGAACGGCGCCCCGGTCCGGCGGTCCGCCGGTACCGAGGCCTCACGGGTGATGGCCGACCTGATCGCCGAAGGCGCCCGCACCCTGACCTTCGTCCGATCGCGCATCGGCGCCGAGCTGACGGCGCTCGGCGCGCGGGCCCGGCTCGAGAACATCGCTCCCGACCTGGCCCCGCTGGTGGCGTCCTACCGTGCCGGGTACCTGGCCGAGGACCGTCGGGCCCTGGAACATGCCCTGACGGAAGGGGAATTGCGCGGCCTGGCCACCACGAACGCACTGGAGCTCGGCGTCGACATCGCCGGACTGGACGCGGTGGTGCTGGCCGGGTTCCCCGGCACGGTGGCCTCGTTCTGGCAGCAGGCCGGCCGAGCCGGGCGGCGCGGCCAGAGCGCGCTGATCGTGCTGATCGCCCGCGACGACCCGCTCGACACCTACCTGGTGCACCATCCCGCCGCGCTGCTGGACAAGCCCATCGAGCGGATCGTCATCGATCCCGGGAACCCGTTCGTGCTGTCGCCGCAATTGCTTTGTGCGGCAACCGAACTCCCGCTGACGCCGGCCGAGGTGCGGATGTGGGACGCCGAGGCAGTCGCCGAAGCACTGGTCGACGACGGCCTGCTGCGCAAACGCCCCGCCGGCTACTTCCCGGCGCCCGGGGTGGATCCGCACCCCGCCGTGGACATCCGAGGTTCATCCGGCGGGCAGATCGCCATCCTGGAGTCCGGTACCGGACGCATGCTGGGCAGCACCGGTGCCGGGCAGGCGCCGGCCTCGGTGCACCCGGGCGCCGTCCACCTGCACCAGGGCGAGACCTTCCTGGTGGACGCCCTCGACTTCGAGGCCGGTGTCGCCTTCGTGCACGCCGAGGATCCCGGCTACACCACATCGGCCCGGGAGGTCACGGACATCAGCGTGAGAGGGACCGGTGAGATTCACCGGTTCGGGCCGGTGGCCATCGGCCTGGTCCCGGTGTCGGTGTCCAACACCGTGGTGGGGTTCCTGCGCCGCGCCATGGACGGCACTGTGCTCGATTTCGTCGACCTCGATATGCCGACCCGCACCCTGGACACCATGGCGGTCATGTGCACGATGACCCCGGAAGTGTTGCTCGACAACGGGATTGACCCACTACGGGTGCCCGGTTCGCTGCACGCCGCCGAGCACGCCGCGATCGGCCTGCTGCCGCTGGTGGCCAGTTGCGACCGGGGTGACATCGGCGGTGTGTCCACCGCATCCGGACCCGCACCCGGCGATTTATCCGGTCTGCCAACGATTTTCGTGTACGACGGCTATCCGGGCGGCGCCGGGTTCGCCGACCGCGGGTTCCGGCAGCTGTCCACCTGGTGGTCCGCCACGGCCGCGGCGATCGAAGCATGTGAGTGCCGTCACGGTTGCCCCTCCTGTGTGCAATCGCCCAAGTGCGGCAATGCGAACGATCCGCTGGACAAAGCCGGTGCTGTCCAGGTACTTCGCCTGGTTGCCCGCACTTTGGCGGCCCACGGAAAGTAGGCCGCCGCCCGACATCGGGCAGAGCAAAGCGCGCCGAAACGGATAAACTACGGCCATGACGGACGACTGGCTCCTCGTCGAGACCCTCGGCGCCGAACCTGCCGTCGTCGCGCAGGGGCAGCAAACCGTAGACATGGTGCCCATCAGCGCTTTCCTGCGGCGCAACTCCAGTCTGATGGCGATCCAGTCGGCGATCGGGGAAACCGTGCGCGCCGGCCTGCCGCTGACGAGCATCACCCCCAAGAGCGACCGGGTGATCCGGACCGAAGTGGTGCAGATGACCGACGGCCGCATCCATGGCGTCCACGTGTGGGTCGGCACGCCCGACGCCGATCCACCGGACCGGATCATCCCGGGCCCGCTGAAGTGGGACCTGACCAACGGCATCGCGACCGACACCATGGAGTCGCTGGCCAACAGCGGCCTCAACCCGGCCGCCGAGGCCACCCACGGCCGTGCTTTCGCCGACGACCTGCAGACCCGCAAGCTCAAGCCGAACGAGGCGCGGGTCATCTCGGCCGTGATCAAGCCCGAGCCCGGCCAAACCTTCACCAGCACTTGGGAGATGACCGACTTCCGGGGGCGGCCGATCTCGGTCGGGTTCGCCGCGCGGGTACTGAACGAGCCCGACGAAGACGGAGAGGACCAGCTCATCTGCCGGGCCATGAACTGGCGGGCAGTCCGAGACAATTCGTCTGCCACGCCGCTCGACCGGGCACGCCAGATCATGAACGGCCCCGCGGTGCCCGGGGTCTACCGCGCCATGGTCGATCTGAACAGCTGGAAGTTGATCAAGTGGATCGACGAAACCTGTCCGCTGTTCGACTGGAGCGCCGACAACAAGCCCGAATTGGTGGTGCACCCGAACGAGCTGCCCGAAATGGCCGTCATGACAGTCGAGTTCGCCAGTGGGCCGACGTCACGGGTACTGCGACTGCGTGCGCACGACGGCGGCTGGGTGCCGATTCACGTCACCGCGCACCGACT
Organism: Mycolicibacterium llatzerense; assembly: GCF_000878195.1. Taxonomy (GTDB): domain Bacteria; phylum Actinomycetota; class Actinomycetes; order Mycobacteriales; family Mycobacteriaceae; genus Mycobacterium; species Mycobacterium llatzerense. Next base: position 24,885 of record NZ_JXST01000043.1, read on the forward strand.
CGAAGTCGCCGGCGACACCTTCGCCGGGCTGTTGTCGCTGCGATTGCCCACCTACGGCGAACTGATGGCCGCCGAAGACCGGCTGGCCGACGACGAGGTTCCCGAGTCCTGACGGTGTCGAAACCTGTTCGGCGCCTGCCTAGTTCGATTCGTCGATGGGCATCAATCGCCGCGCTCCCGGCCCTTCGGCGGCGAGCTCGTCCCCAGGGTTGATGACCAGGCAGTGGTTCAGCGAGATACACCCGCACCCGATGCACTGGTCCATCTCCGACTGAAGCCGCTCCAGCTCGAGCTGCCGCTCGCGCAGTTGCGCACGCCATCTCTTGTTGAGCCTGGTCCAGTCCCGCAGTGACGGCATCCTGTCATCAGGCAGCGTCCGGAAGTGCTCGGCGACCTCACTGAGGGGAATGCCGAGACGCTTGGCCACCTGGATGACGGCGATCCGACGCTCCAGGTGCCGTGGATAGAGTCGCGTCCCGCCGGAGGTGCGCTCGGGATGGATCAGCCCTTTTCGCTCGTAGAAATGCAGCGCCGACGCGGGGACCCCCGTCCGCTTCACGATCTCCCCGATGGTGAGCAGATCGGTCGGACCCATACGCTTGATCTCAACCATAGTTGAGATTCTACGGTGGTGACATGCGAAGTGACACAGCAGATCGGGCCGCGGTCAAACCCGGGTGGGGTGATGTGTTCTTCTGCGGCCTTCTGATCGTTGTGGCCACCGGACTGTCCTCAGCCTGGCCCGGCGCGGGCCCGTCCGTGCGCCTCGCCCAGGTGCCACCGGCCGAACCGCACCGGCACCTCCACGTCGACCACCACGTCCAGCCGCTGCACCGAGCAGTGATCAACCCGGCTGTCCATTACTTCGGCGACGGCGGCGGCCCGACGACAGGATTGGCCGGGTCCGGCCGCCAATGCGCCTGCGGCGGCCAGCGCGGCCAGATCGGCCGCTGACTGCGCGCGGTGCCGGCCGATCACCGCGGTGCCGACAGCGGCCGCCCCGATCAGGATCCCGACGAGCACCACGATCAGCGCGACCGCGAACACCGTCGCCGCGCCCCGGTCGTCAGGCGCCAGGTTCGGGCGCCGCCACGGCCTCCGCCCCCACCGTGACGCCAGGGAGCAGCGGGGCGGGCGCCCGGACCCGGGCCACGACCCGCCCGCCGTCGCGCCGCACCTCGACCGAGGCGCCGTCGGGTCCGGTACGCCGGGCCGTATCGACGGCGGCGCGGTCGTCGCCACGGGCCGCGAGCCGGGCCGCTTCCCTGGCCGCGTCGATACAGCGCACCTGCATCGAGACCGCCGCCAGCCCGCCGATACCGAGGACCGCGACCGCGATGAGGGCGGCAATCGCGAACGCCGCCTCCACCGTGACGCCGCCGCGGTCATCCCTTGGTAGTGAGAGCACGGGCGATGATGCCCGTCAGGGCGCTGACGATCGAGTCCCCGGTGACCACTGTGTACAGGATGGCGCCGAAAGCCGCGGCCGCGACGGTGCCGATGGCGTACTCGACGGTTATCGCGGCAATGTTGATGTGTCTCGATTGTTGCGCTGCCGTCTGCCGCATCTCGATTTTTGGCGTCGCAGTGCACGACCACCGCGATAGATTCCAGCCGTGCTCATATTTCGGTACAGGTCAGAAGGCTGGGAGACCTGGGACCTTGCGATGAAGCCGCTCATTGCTGAACACATGCCCATATTGATTGACGATGACCTCTTGTTCGAGGACGAAGGAACGTTTCGCCAGACGGTGACGGTGAATCGCTGGCTTCGAGAGCTGCCGGTCTCGGGTGCGCCGTCACCACGGACTTGGGATGTTTATGCGCGGGTGTTGAAGTCGTGGTTGGAGTTCTTAGACAGCTACGGGGTCGGCCTATTGGACTCTGCGGACCTACTTCGCGGTGCGCTCAGCGCGATGGCCGAATACCGAATGTCAGGCCCCCTCGATGCGCGATGGGACGCGGCCACATGGAACTTGCATGTCAGTGTCCTGTCGCGGTTCTACCAGTGGGCCATGGCGGAAGGCCTCACGGCCGCAGAACCATTCACTTATTCGTGGGGCCGACGATTCGTCGGACCACAGCTGGTGGCGGTTCGCCGCAACAACGCCAGACGTCGAACTGCTAAGCCGCACAGTCTGATTAAGTATTTGGAACGAGATTTTGCAGATCTGTTCTTGAACGTAGTTGGCGGATTGCAGCCCGATGGATCGGCCGACGATACGTGCCGGGGGCGCGAGGTTGGTCGCAACTCGGCAATGGCACGGGCGGTGATGTCATCGGGGCTCCGGCGCCAAGAGTTTACCTATCTGTTGACTTACGAGGTTCCGCCCCTGCCGGACCGTCGAACCATTGTCCCAGTTCAGTTTCCGCTTGGCCGCGGCGTTACGAAAGGGGCTAAGCCGAGGACGACGTGGATTGACTATGACGCCCTCGCTGAGCTGCACCAGTACATCGCATTAGAGCGCGCGGCTGCTAGTGCCGAGTCCACTTGGCGCCCTCCAGCGCGACTCGGGCCAAGGCTGCAGGTTGAGGCTCCCGACTGGCAGGGCGCACTTATTGACGGCGTCAGACGGCGATGGTCCAGTCTCGTGCCCGACGAACGTCTACGCCTCGTTGCTCCAGATGGCTCTTCATGCGTTGTAGGGCTGCAGTCATCCGGTTCGCCATTCACCGATTGGCCCACGGTCTTTCGCCGAACTTCTGAACGTATCCAGACGACTTTTGAACCGCGATTTCCGACGGTGTCGCCGCACCGACTCCGCCACACGTTCGCGATGCGAACGTTGGAGTGGCTCGTCGATGGGCATTACCAGCGCGCGGCGGCACTTGCACTTCAAACTGACGCCGATGCCGGGTTGGCGTTGTATCTGCTTAAAGCCGATCCCCTTTGCGTTCTCCGAGACCTGCTCGGGCATGCCTCAGTGACGACCACCGAGATCTATTTGCGTCGTCTCGACGTGATGCGCATATTCCATGACGCGAGCACCAAGGTGGACTTGCACCCGAAGGTCCTGTTCGCGACACCGATTCCCTCACACGCGACCGAGGAGAAGTAGTGCCGGCCAAGGTCATTCAAGAGCCGCTGGCGGTGGAGTTCGCGTTTCCCAATGGAACGAGTTGCACGATTGACTTCGCTCGGCTTCCGAATCAGCAGCTCGCCCACGACCTCGCGCGAGGTCTAGCGACGCTCGTTCACCCGCACGGAAGAATCTCCCGCCGCGCGACTGCGCAAGACTACGCGGGCTCGGTGCGACGACTGGTCACCGTGCTAGCCGATGGCAACTTCTCGGGCGGTGCGAGCGACCTCACTGCCGCTCAGCTGTTGGCCTTCTGGATGGCCCATTCGCACCATCACGAACGACGGACTCGTCTCATGCTGCTCGGAATCGAGCCGACAATCGCGACGCTCGATCCAACCCTTCGAGCACATCTGAACGGCCGCCTTCGCAAGCAGACGCCGAAAGGGTTGCCTTATCGGCCGTACACCAGTACCGAATGGCAACGCCTGACAGAGTGTTGCACCGACATCATTGATTCAGCATGGCAGCGACATCACGACATGCTCGTAATCGCCAAGAAAGGCCGCAGCCCGCGGTCCTCGCCCGTGTCAGTGAAGTCGTTGGGATGGCTGATGCTTCGACGTGGACCCATGAGTCGCGAAGACGTCGAGCGATTCATTGGTCGCCAGCTTCGACCCAGAGCCGCCGGCGTCAACTACGAGGGTCAATGGGTCCGGCAGGTGCGGGAATCGTTGTTTCCGACTTTGGAGGTCCAGATCGCCTACCGGCTCCTGTTCGGCATCCAGACTGGGATCGTTCCTGACGGAATCGATGATCTTGGTATCGACGACATCCATTGGGCTGGTGATTCCACCGTGCTGCTCAGTTATGTGAAGGGCAGAACGACGGGCGAGGGCTTGAATCTCACTAAGGGGGCGGTTCGACTGCTGAAGCAGTGGCTGGATCATTCCGACACTCTGCGCAGGACGGCGAGCCAGCATTATCGTGGAAGCCTTTGGCTAGCAATCAATTCCGTCCACACCTCGTCCCGGGTTATGGATGCTAGGTACACCCCTGGGAGCCTTGGAAGATTCAGTCGGCGGCATGAACTCGTCGACGATTCAGGCGAGCCACTGCATATCCATCGCGGCCGCATTCGCGCGACCTTCCTCAATATGCTGGCGATGCGCGGGTGGACGGGACGAACGACCATCGACCCGAACCACAGTGCTGCCGTCGAAGGTGACCACTATCTGACCGCTGCAACCCCCGCACAACGAAACGCTCTGGAGTCGGTCATCGAAGAAGGGCAAGCCGACCTCGTGCGCCGGGCGCTCCCGGCCACCGTGTTCACGGGTGACGAGGTGGCCCAACTCGTGGCTCGCTTACCGGCGATCGTGGCTGAGTTAGTACCCGACGCACCAACGATCGCTGACCTGGTTGGCGGAAAACAGGATGTGTTCGTCGCCGCCTGCGCCGACCAACTCTCGGGGCTGTGGGGCCCCAAAGGCCAGCCTTGCCCGTCTAGGCCGTGGGTATGTCTCATGTGTCCCCTCGCGGTCTTCCTCCCCCGTCACGCACCAAACTTGTTGCGCCTCAAGTCCTTCTTTGCACGCCAGTTCAGACGGATGCCGACAGATCAGTATCTGCGCGTGTTCGGCCCCTACGCCGACCGACTCGATTCGGACATTCTGCCGCAGTTTTCATCCAATGTGCTGGCGTCGGCGGCCGCGGCTGTCAACGACCTGGATAGCGAAATCCCCTTGGGTCGTGTCCGGGACGCGGTGTAAATACGGAGCACGGGCGTAGGTTCCGCTTCACGACCTGCAAGTCTGCGAAGAAGGAGTCACGCCCGTGCCTGTTCGAGTATCAGCCGTCGATCGCATCCGCACCAGAATCGATGCCCTATTTGCCGAGGATCGGGAGCTTTCGGAGATCCTTGAAGAGGTTGCCCGGCTGGGCGCTCAACTGTTGATGCAGGCGGCCCTGGAGGCTGAGGTCACCGAGTTCCTCGGTCGCGAACGCTACCAACGCGCTGCTGCCTGTCCCGACGCTAACGGCGGCTCGCGCAACGGGTATCGACAGGTGACGGTGAAAACCACCACTGGGCCGGTTACGTTGGAGCGGCCGAAGCTGCGTGGCACCACCGCAGCGTTTGCGTCGCGGTTGTTCGGCAAGCACGTGACGAGAACCAACGCCTTGGAGACGCTGGTGATTGCCTCGTTCGTACGCGGGTTATCGGTGCGCGACGTGCAGGCCACCCTCGCCGAAACACTTGGCGACCAGGCCGCGATCTCCAAATCCACGGTCTCGGAAGTGTGCAAGGCGATCCGAGCCGAATACCAGGCGTGGGCGCGTCGTCGACTTGACGAGATCACGCTGGATTACCTGTTCTTGGATGCCAGCTTCTTTCGGATGCATCCGGGGTCGCCGGCCGAGCCGGTGCTGGCCGCCTGGGGCATCACCACCGAGGGCAAGCCGGTGTTCGTCGGGTTGGCGCCCGGGACCGGCGAGTCGACCGACGCATGGGCCGACTTCCTGACTGATCTGGGCGATCGCGGCCTGGGTTGTCCACTGTTGGTTGTCTCTGACGGCGCCAAGGGCCTGATCGCAGCCATCGAACAAATTTTCCCAAAAGCGTTGCGGCAGAGATGTCTTATTCATCGACTCCGCAACGTGCTCGCGAAGATTCCCGCCGGGATGCAAGCCGAGGTCCGCGACGGCTACTGGGCCATCTTCGATACCGCCGATCTGACGGTTGAACCGGGGCCTGGGCTCGTTGAGATCATCGACAAGCGGATCGAGGCGTTCGCCGCCAAATACTTCGACCTCTATCCGGCGGCGATGCGCATTCTGCTCACCGACAAAGCTGGGTTGACTGCCTATCTGCGGTTCCCGGTCGAACACCATGGGCGCGTTCGACATTCGAATTTTATTGAGCGCTCCTTTGGGGAGACCAAGCGTCGGACCAAGGTCATCGGCCGATTCCCCGGCGAGACCAGCGCCGTTAGCCTGGTATGGGCGGTGCTCGACCGGGCCTCGGCCGGTTGGCGCGGGCTGTCCATGACACCGGTCGGTACCCGATTGCTGCACGACCTACGTCGATCGCTGCTGGACCCACCCCGTGAACTGCGGCTGACACCGTCCACCACGAGTAACGGCACCAACCCCGCAGATCCCATCTCGGCCACCGCGTAACAACTCCGTGTCGCTTTGGCAGGCTCAGTTTCGGTGACGGCTGGCGGTGACCAGGTCGATCGGTGGGATGTAGCCGGTGATGCTGTTGATGGTGCGATGCAGGCCGTGGTGCAGCGCGTCGATGTCGCAGCGGGCCAGGCCGCCAGCGGTGGCGATGACGTGTTCGGTGGTGAACGCCAGGTCGTTGATCGTGCCCAGGATGCGGCGGTCGGCGGTCTTGGCCACGGCCACCTGCTGGGGATCAAGATCGCCGAGCGTATCGGCGGGCAGACCCTCGACGTGCAACGCGGCCTGGATCGCCGAGACGACCGGCGGGCCGATCGGGCGCAACCCGGCGGCGGTGACGTTCGGCATGAACACCGAGAACAAGGTCCCGGCGTGGGTCACCAGCAGGCATTTGCGTCGGTCGATCCAGACCAGGTGGGCATACCAGTCGGTCGCGCAGGCTTGGCCGATGGCCGGCTCAGGCGCCCTCAGCAGCGCCAACACCTTGGCGGTACATCGCAGCATCACGACCCATGATCGTAGGCAGCGTCCCCGAGGATCGGTACCCAAGAACACCGCGACGTGGCGCCGGTACAGTGTGGCGACGTGTTGGTCGCCGATCTGCATCACTTCCTCGACATGCCGCACGACGCTTCCGGTCCCGCGCGCCGCCTGGCACAACACCTGGGCGACATTGTCCGGGCGGGCACCGCCGGCCAGGTCGGTGATCGGTGGGTATCGGCATTGCCGTGTCGGCGCCGCCCCGCCCACAGGCGCTGCCCCGGGCGGATGACCATCGCTATCGCCTCGGCCGAGACGGCGGCGCCGATCCGATGGTCGTGCAGCGTCTGCGACGACGAGGGGGTGATCAGCAACTGGGCAGACTCCCCATACGACCTGCGCCGCCGCCGCTCCAGCGTTGCCGGCGACCTCAAGGAGGTCATCGTCAGCGACACGACCGCCGCCGTGTTACGCGACCTGATGCTGCTTGACCCCGACTGTGAGCGACTGGTGTACGGCATGCGCGCCCACCCAAACGGCGCTGCCTTACTGACCAATGCCGACGACCTCGAAGAGCTTATCGGGTTCGTAGCCGCCGAAGCCAACCACGAACCCAACCGCCGCCGCCAAGACCGCCTCGACGCCGCGTTCAACGCACTGACCGACGCCGCCCAAACCCTCTCCAGCTGAGCATCTCTCGGCCCTACGCATCAGCCCTGGGCGCGCCAAAGCATCCGCAGCAAGCTACCGAACCCGCTCGCCGTTATCCCCAACACCACCAGCTCAAGCTGCAAGAGCCTGTCACTTGAGTTCCCCAGCCCGTATGCTCACCCACGAAGCTGCGAACCGACCGGTGCTTTTACACCCACTTTCGGACGCGACCATCCCCTTGCGCCCAGAAGAGTTGACTCGATGAACGCGCGCACCGAACAGGCTGGGACGATGTCGGTGTTCTCCGGCGTCGATGTCTGTGACACAGCGGGATTGCGGCTAGTGGCCGGAGCTACGCGGCCACGGTACGACGATGACGTTTGGGACCTCTCCGGGGTGGCCGATCTCTCACGTCAAACGAAACCGTTCGCGCGCAACTGGGACTTCAGCTTGATTGCGAATGTCGACTGGCGCTTTGTCGCCAAAGACATCGCGTTGGCCTTCTTGGCTCCTGCCGACCCTCACGTCATCTGCCTGCCTTCGGCGTTTCGGGTGCCACGCAACCCGGCTACCGTTTTCATGTATTTGAAAGAGTGGATTACGTGGCTTAATTGGTTGACGTCCAACGGAATTCAATCGCTCGGCGCCGTCACCGGCGAGCACTGCGATGCCTACCTCGCGCACCGTTCGTGGAGTCAACCTCGACAAGGTTCGCCGGCTCGCCGGCTGGAACCCAACACCGTCAAAAATTTCGTGAAGCCCGTTCAAGCGATCGCGTTCTACGGAATGCTGTTCCGTCACGATCGCTACGCCCCAACATTCATTCCATGGGACGGGCGACCGGCGTATCAGGTAGCCGGCTATTCCGCGCACGGAGAAAACACCACACAGCCCGTTCCCGATGTGCTCCTTCGACCACTGCTGGCCAACGCCCTCTACCACGTTGATGTGATCGGCCCACACGTGGCTGACTTGCTCGCCGAAGTACAGGCCGATCCGTTGCGGTGGACGCAGAATCTGCCATGGGTTCAGAGGTTTGACGGTGATCTCCTCGCATCATTCGAAGCTCTTGTCGAGCGCTACACGGCATCCAGCGTTCCACTGCCCCAGCTTGACCACCGCTACATCGGTGAGCGGGTCGCTCGTGGATGGGATGCTAACGACCCATTACTGGCCGTCCACATTGGGCGACTCCTGCGCGAAATTGGCGTGTGCACCCGCCTGAACGTAAGCACGGACGTACCTCATCCGGTGCGAAGCGTTCTTGAGACAGCACTCCCCACTGTCGGACTGGCCGGGGTGTGGGCGCGTGATGCCGGCCTCGTTGGCCATGCGATCACCGGCGACGCAATCCCGTGGACGGAGCCACTCGGCGCAACGGAAGTCTATCGAGCCGTGTCCTATACCTTCAGCGCCGCAACAATCGTCACAGCTGCACTGACCGGGATGCGGCACAGCGAACTACTGGAAATTCCGGTCGGCTCGGTTCGTCTCAGCGAGATCGTGCCAGGGCAGTTCCGCTATCGCATTGCCTCGAAACTCATTAAGGGCCAGCCGTTAGGCGGCGTTCACGACGAATGGATCGTCGTGGAGGAGGTGTACCGAGCGATCACATTGGCCGAGCGTCTCGTATCAGCCCAGCACGCGGAACCGCTATTTGGCGGAGTGTCATTGAGCTCACTTGTTGACAACTTCCGACAGTGGTGTTCGGACCCTCTCGCTCAGCGACTCGGACTCTCCGAAATCCCTGACGGACCGGTCAACGGGCGGATGCTCCGGCGGACGCTGGCAATCGCGATCGCGACCAGACCAAACGGGTTGCTAGCAGCGAAGATCCATCTCAAACACGCATCAGTTGCCACGACAGAAGGTTATGCCGCTCGCCCTGGCGGCTCCCAAGCGCTATTTCGTGCCGAGATCGAGCAGGAAGAACACAACCACCATCTCGAGCTCACCAAGGTCGCGTTTGAGCAGTACCGTGCGGGCACTATGCCTTCCGGACCAGGTGCGCGCGAACTGATTGCCGCGTTCGCACACGTGGACTCGCAAGTGCAGTCAACACCGGTCGGCGCTGCGGTGATCGATAGCGAAAGGCGAATCGAGAACCTCCTCCGCCGACGCGCCAAGACGCTTCACGTTGGATTGGCTAACTTCTGCTGGTTCACCGACCCGGCAAAGGCGCTGTGCCTGCGGCTCGCCGGGGTGACGGACGCCGATCGCCCGATCGTCGGAATGTGCGACTCGAGTCGCTGCCCGCAAGCCACTCATCACCAAGAGCACCGTGCGGTGTGGCTCGACTCTGCCAGCACCATCAAGGCATTTCTCGGTAACCCCCGTGTGCCCAAGGCCGAGAAGCCGCGTTTGCGTGCCGAGTACGACCGCTCGATGCGGGTGATCGATGCGATAGACCAATCCGCCGCAGTTCCGGCGAAGGAACTGCCCTGATGCGCCTCAGCGAGCAACAACGCCGTCACATCGAAGATCGCATCCGCGCTGCCGCCGACCGACTGTTGCGCGGCGACATTCCACCGGGGCGCCACTGCGACGTAAAGACGCTAGCGTTCGAGGCAGGCGTCTCGCGGGCAGCGCTGTACGGCACCTATCGACATCTCAAGGAGGATTTCGAACGCAGGCGCGCGAGTCTCACAACCGCCGGAGAACTGCCCGATCAGCGACTAGTGCAGATCGCGAATCTCAAACGAGATGTGGCCAAACTGCGGGCACGAATCGTCAAACAGCAAGAGACAATCACCGAACTCGAGAATTTCCGCGGCGCGGCGGTATCGCGCCTGGCCGCACAACACGACGAGATCGCCAGACTCACAAGGGCAATCAACCTCCAGAACAATGTCCGCGACATCGCATCCGCGGAACACGGTCGCCGTTAACCGGTGTGCAGCGGGGCCCGACACTCATCCGTGGAACAGTGAGTTGGAAGAGTGGATGACCAGCGGTGATACCGTCGCGGTCACGTCCGTAACGGGGCGTTAGCTCAACGGTAGAACGGGGGCTCGATGACGCGCATAGCGTGCAGAGGTTCTTCCACCGGTGGCCACCCGTTCCGTTTGGTAACGGTGCCGTTCAGCGTTCTGATGATCAGCGTGCTTGCCGGATGTACGGGTATCGAAGGTTCATCGGCGCGTCCCGGCGTCCCGGTCGCTGTCGGCCACGAGGCGCACACCCGCGTCGACGTCCTATTCGCGCGCGACATCATCGAACACAGCGCACAAGCTGTCGGACTCAGCAGTCAGATCACTGGCATGAATGCCATCGCCCCCGAGGTCATTGCCATCGCCTACCGAATCATCGCCAGCAGCACCAACCGCACCAACGAGCTGCAGTCACTGCTGCTGGACTGGGGATTCGCCCCCATGACCCCCGGACCCTGCCTGCGGCGGCGATGCCCAGCGTCGCGGTGCAACCGGGTGAGCATCCCCTATTTTCCGATGTCGACGTGCGCCGCCTGGCGGGCGCTGCCGGCGGCCCACAGGCGGCGGCGGTGTATGTCGACCTGATGATCAGGTCGCACACATTCACGATCTCGGCGGCGCGTGATGAACTGCAGTCCGGATTGCATCCCGGGGCGTTGACGACGGCGCGCGCGCTAATTGATGGCCAGCAGGCTGAGATCTCGGCTCTGGAGGCTCTGAAGCGCTGACGGCCGCTGCCAGTGAGCTCACCTTGGGCGGTGAATTCACTTGTCGTGCGGGCGATCCCGACACGGTCCCGGCGCGGATGGATCAGGCGTGTCCGGCGCCGGCACGCTCGGTGCGTCGATACGACGCACCGGCGGTTGATGCAGCTCGCGCATGAACGCGTTGTATGCAGCGAGTTCGGCATCGCCGCGCTCGACGTCAGCCTCCCTGATCGCCGACTCGACCTCTTCATCACGACGCCATCGGATCGCGAAGATCAACGTGGTCAGCAGGGCAATGGGCTCGCCGTAGGACCACGCCAAACCACCGGCGACCGCCTGATCGGCAACCGGGTCAACGTTCCAGCTCGGCGGCGGCTGAGCGAACGTTTCGGTCAGCGGTCGCGGTGCCATCATCAGAATCACACCGATGAACACGTGCAGCGGCATTTCAACGAAGATGTCGAAGAGTCGACCCAGGTTGCTCTGCCGAACGGGCAGCGGGCCGGTCGACAAGATGGGCACCACGAACAGTAGACCGCTGACGAGGAAGAACACCTGCAGGCCGACATGGCCGGTGACGCTGGCCGCCGCAGCGTCAAAGAGGTTGGACAGATAAAGACCGTAGTAGCTGAGCAGGAAGACGGGGATCGTGAAGCCGGAATGCAACACGATCCGGCTTGCCCGGCAGCGCAAGCCGCCCAGTGCACCGATCAAGACGTAGCGTCCGACGCCCCGGTGAGGTGTCGACCTGAGCAACAGCCGACCGGGCGCGCCCAGCACCAGCAATGGGGGAACCAGGATCGACAAGGTGAGGTGCTGAAACATGAAGGCGCTGAACAAGCGATAGCCGTATCCGTCGATCGCCAGTCCGGTTACCGCCGCCAGAGCGACGCATCCCGCGAGGAAACTCGCTGTCCGGGTCACGGGCCAGTGGCGGCCGTGCGACGTGACGATCCGAACGGCACACAGGTACCAGACCGCCAAACCGACGGCCACCACGGGCAATAGCGGAACCGGCGGCGGAAACCATGCCAGCATCGCCGCCGCCGACGGCGGCTCGATGGGTAGCGCGACCTGACCGATCATGTTTCCTCGCAGCGACGAGACAGGGTCCACCTGAACTCGACCAAAGAAACCGACCCTAGCGCAGGTGAAGTTCGTCGCGGTGGACCGGACCGTGAGCATCGGCGCAGTGCACAAGGGCCAGCGGGAGCACCGTGCGCGACGCGTAGATGTCGACCGCGGCAACCAACATGAACCCCACGATCAACCACAGCGCAAGGGGCAGCCACCACCGATTGGCATCAACGGACACGCCATGCGAATGATCAGTGCGGCCATGCCCGTGATTGCTGCCGTGGTCGTGGTCGGCCTTCACAACCGGTATCTCCTTCGTCCTGCCGAGTCGTCAACAAATGTGTGATCAGGTGGATCGGCGCGCAGCAACCATGCCCTGGCCGCGCAGCGCGGCGCCTCTGCAGACAGCCCGAACGGTGCTGCCGAGGCCAGATGCGATGGCTTCGCTGGCGTCATCCGCTAGTGCTCGTGAGGTTCGTCGCGGTGGACCGGGCCGTGTGCGTCGTCGCAGTGTGCATGGTCCAGCGGCACGGTCAGGCCCGGTGCGGCAGCGTCGTCGATGTCACCGGGTGTCGGCGTGTGGTCGACCTGCAAGGTGGTGTGGGTGATTCCGTGGTCTTGGCGCAGGAACTGCTCGATCTGGCGGCGCAGACCGTGACAATCGCGTCCTAGTTCGACGAGCACGTGTGCCGACAGCGCGGTCTGGCCTGAGGTGATCGTCCAGATGTGCAGGTCGTGGACTTCGTCGACGCCGGCGAGGGTGACGATCTTGTCGCCGATCTGGTCAGGATCAGTTCCTGCGGGCGCCGCCTCCAGGAAGATCCGCGCCGAATCACGCACCAGTCCGGCTCCAGCTCGGACCATGAGGACGACCACGACCAGCGAGGCGATCGCATCAGCGCGGGCAAATCCGGTGGTCAGCACGACGAGTCCGGCGATGGCAGTGGCGATAAATCCGTACAGGTCGGTAAGGATGTGTTGGAACGCGCCCTCCACGTTGAGGCTGGTGCGGTTGGCCTTGCTGATCGCCCACCCGGCAGCGATGTTGACCACGATCCCCACCAGTGCCGTCACCAACACCAATCCACCGGTCACCTCCGGAGGGGACACCAATCGCTGGACCGCTTCGACGGTCAGCCACAACGACAGCACCAACAGGGTGACACCGTTGGCCATCGCCGAGAGGATTTCCGCGCGCTTGAACCCGAAGGTGTACACACCACGTGCCGGGCGGGCTGCCAGGCGGATCGCGGTCAGCGCCAGCACGATCGATGCCGCATCGGTGAGCATATGCGCGGCGTCGGACAGCAAAGCCAGTGAATGCGCAACAACACCGATGGTGACCTCGACCAACATGAACCCGACGATCAACCCGAGCGCGAGGGTCAGCCACCGTCGATCCGCATCAGCCGACACGCCATGGGAATGACCGGCGTGGCCATGCCCGTGATCGTCGTGGTCGTGGTCTTGCTCGCTGTCGTGATCGTGGTCGTGGTCGTGGGCGTGGTCGGCGCTCATAACGGTGTCTCCTTCGTCCTGCCGAGTCTTCAACGGATGGTCTAGTCAGGGGATCGGCGCGCTTCCCGTACAGCTCTGTATGGCTCTCGGCCGATGCCCGATGGTGTTGCCGGGTCTGGCGCCCGGTTCAGCTCCCTGTCCCGCTCAACTCGAGGTGGACCTGAACGCAGGCGCTGTGCGCTCGTTGGGAGTGATCAGTGATGTCCACCTCGGCGGCCGCCGTGGTGGCCTCCGCTGTACTGGCCATGACCGGGCGCGAACAAGCCGGTGAGAAATCCGCCGCGCGATCGGTCGCCTTCGGCCGGAGCGGCGGGCATCGCTGGGCGCTGAGGCGGGCTCCCGGGCTGGCCGGCGTAGAAGTTCGCTTCCGCGGCGGCCAGCTGTTCGAGTTCACCACGGTCAAGAAAAATGCCCCCACAACCGGTGCACTGATCGATCTCCACGCCGAATCGCGCAACGGGAAGCATTTGCGCCGCGCACCGTGGGCACTGAATCGGCACCGACGACGCCTGCGTCATGACCGGTGTCCCCAGGCGCGCCCGAAGCCGTCAATACATAAACACATGCGCATAAGCATATATGGGCTGGCGTCGGGTCCTCAAGCCCCAAGGTCACGCGGTGAAAGTACGACGCCTGGGTGTCGTGATGCCATCGCCACGGTGAACGGTCAGTCGTCGAATGCTCTTGCATCGCAGACAATTACCGGGTGCACACTCATCTTCTGTGGGGCACATCAGTGATCACGAGTCGGCGGAGTTGCGGGCGAGGTTGTGGCGATTGACCCAACACGCGGCCGCCACAGTGAGCACACGGTGGTGTGTCCGATCGGCTACAGCCTCGCGGCGCTGCTAGCTGAGCCGTCGGTGCAGCGCGGCGTACGGCGGTGGACAGGCCGCTCGGCTCGCGGTGACGCCGCGGCCCGCCGCGATCCTCAGCGCAGTCGGGGCTGCGGGCGTCGGTTCCGCCGTGGCCGCGTTGGTGGGTAGTGCGCGAAATGAGCCTGTCGCGCAGGTTCGCCGGCAGGCGGGGAAGATGTTGCGGGGTCAGCGGCGCACGGCCGACGACGAGGATGTCGTCGTGAGCGTTCGCGAGGGTCGCCGCCGGGATTAGCGGACGGTAGTGCGCCGGCAGTGAACATCCGCACGCTTCTTGCCGTCGCGGCGTGCCGAATCATCATTCGGTTGCGGGCCAAGCATCGAAGGGACGCTGGGTCCGATGGGGCGCAGGCGCGTTGGCCCCTCGAACGCTTGGACGCGTGTGTCGTGGCAGCAGTCGCAGCCACCGGCATCGTTGGGTTGGTCCCCGACGGTGTCCAGGGTCAGCAGTTGGGCCGCTGGCCGGGGCCCGGTGGGGCCGCCGCAGCATGCATCGGTCGCAGGTGGTGGGGCGCCGATGTCGAGGTGGTGTGTCGTCGTGCGCGTCACTGGCGAGACTGTCAGGCCGGGTAAGGGTTTGGTGCGTGCGGCGCGGATGGCGTTGAGGATGACCAGGACTTCGGCGGATTCGTGGATGAACACCACAGTGGCCAGCCCGAGCACCCCGAAGGCTGCCAGTGGGATCAAGATGCCGATGATGGCGAGGGAGAATCCGATGTTTTGCACCATGATCCGGTGTGCGTGCCGAGAATGGGCCAGGACTTGGGGCAGGTGGCGCAGGTCCTCGCCCATGAGTGCGACGTCGGCGGTTTCGATGGCGACGTCGGTTCCCATGGCGCCCATCGCGATTCCGATGTCGGCGGTGGCCAGCGCGGGTGCGTCGTTGACGCCGTCGCCGACCATGGCGATTGGCTTGCCGGCCGCCAGCTCCGGCAACAGCCGGGCCTTGTCTTCGGGTAACAGTTCGGCGTGCACGGCGGTGATGCCGGCCTGGGCGGCCAGCGCCTCGGCGGTGCGCTGATTGTCACCGGTGAGCATCGCCACCCGGATCCCGATCCGGTCCAACAGTTCGACGGCTTCGGCGGCTTCGGGGCGCAGTTCGTCGCGCACGGCGATGGCGGCGACGACACGTCCGCCGCGTTCGAGGACGACGACGGTGGCGCCATCACCCTGCAGGCGTGCGACGTCATCGGTGAGCGCGCCCGGTGGGATCCAGGTGGGCTTGCCGAGGCGGATAGCGGAGCCGTCGAGGCGGCCCCGGATTCCGTGACCGGGGATCGCGGTCACCTCGCTGGCGGGGTTCGCATCGGCGGCGGCGGCCAGGATCGCTTGTGCGAGTGGATGTTCGCTGCGTGCCTCCAACGCGGCCGCGGTGCTCAGCGCCTCCGTCTCGGTGATGCCGTCCACGACTACGGTTGCTATGACTTGGGGTTTGTTGCGGGTCAGAGTGCCGGTTTTGTCCAGGGCGATGACCTTGATGCGGCCGAGTTCTTCGACCGCGGCACCGCCTTTGACCAGTGCACCTTGGCGGCTGGCGGCGCCGATCGCGGCGACCACAGTCAACGGCACCGCGATGGCCAGGGCGCACGGGGAGGCCGCCACCAGGACCACCAGGGCGCGTTGCAGCCACAGCATCGGCTCCCCGAGTAGCGGACCGAGGCCGGCGATCGCCGCGGCGAGCACCATGATCGCCGGGACCAGCGGCTTGGCGATCCGATCGGCCAGGCGTTGGCCGGCGCCTTTGCGTTCCTGGGCTTGTTCGACGATATGCACGATGCGGGCCAGTGAGCTGTCGACCGCCAGTGCACTGACCATGACCTCGATGGCCCCGCCGCCGTTGATCGCTCCGGCGTGCACGTCGCTGCCGGGTCCGGCCTCGACCGGAACGGATTCGCCGGTGATCGCTGACAGGTCCAAGCTGGTGCGGCCCGAGGCGACGGTGCCGTCGGTGGCGGCACGTTCCCCGGGCCGCAGCACCATCACATCGCCGATCACCAAATCCTGTGGGGACAAGGTGATTTCACGGCCGTCGCGGATGATGGTGGCCTTGGGCGGGACCAGCGACAGCAGGGCCCGTAGGCCTCGGCGGGTGCGGGTGACCGCGTAGTGTTCGAGCCCCTCGGCGATCGAGAACAGGATGCCCAGCAATGCGGCTTCAGCGACCTGGCCGAGCGTGACCGCCCCGATCGCGGCGATCGTCATCAGCGTACCGACACCGATGCGGCCGTGCCTCAGGTTGCGCAGCGCATCAGGAACGAACGTGGTCGCGGCGACCAGGACGGCGACCAGTTCCATTGCCAGCGCAAACGATTCGTGCCCGGCTCGCCCGATCAGCCACCCGCCGAGCAGCAGAGCGGCCGCCAGCGCGGCGAGTTGCAGTTCGCGGACCTGCCACAGTTTCCCGGGCCCGGAATGCGACTCGGTGTCGTCCTGGAGTCCGCAGCAGGCATCAGACATGGTCGGCCTCGATTCGAGCCGATGTTCCGAGCACCGCGGCGGTCAGGGCACGGCCCCGCTCCGTGAGCCGGTACATCACCAGACGTCCGCTGCGGCGCGCGATCACCATATCGGCGAACTTGAGTTGTCGCAGGTGATGGGACACCAGATTCTGCGGCGCCCCGACCACCCACGCCATATCGCACACGCACATCTCCTCACCGTCATGCAGAGCCGCGGCGATCGTCAGACGTGTCGGGTCACCCAGGGCGCGGGCTGCCGCCGCCGCCGGCTCGACGTGCCCCAGATCGGGCAGGGCCGCTCGGATCGCCTCAGCGTGCGGCAGGTCCAGGCACAGTAGGTCGCACGCATCTACCGATTGCTCGTCCATACCAATATCCTAATGTATGTTGATATAAGAATAGAAGGAGGCAGGGATGGCCCGCTCCCGTCGTATATTGCTCACCGCATTGGTGATCGCCGCCCTGGCGATCGGAATGCTGGTCTACCTGTCGGTACGTGACCGCGGCCCGGCCACGGCGCAGATGCCGACCACCAGCGAGGTCATCGGGCAGGTGGTGCGCGAGAACAGTCGCCGGCTGAACACGGCCGCGGGCAGTGACGTGACGTTGGTCGAGTTTCTCGACTTCGAATGCGAAGGCTGCCGCGCGCTCTATCCCGTCATCGAACAGGTGCGGGCCGAGTACGGGGACCGGGTGAATTTCGTCATCCGATACTTCCCGCTCCAAGCGCACGTCAACTCCGAGCGGGCAGCGCGGGCGGTGGAAGCGGCGGCCCAGCAAGGCCGCCTGGAGGCGATGTACAAGAAGATGTACGACACCCAGGCGCAGTGGGGTGAGAAACGAACCTCGGCAGACGATGTTTTCCGCGGGTTTGCCGCCGAACTCGGCTTGAACATGGCGGCCTTTGACGTTGCCTACGCCGACCCCGCCACGGTGGAGCGTGTGCGGCTCGATGTGGCCGACGGTCGCGCGTTGGGAGTGCAGGGCACCCCGACCGTTTTCCTCAACGGCGCCCGTATCCAGCCCCGAAGCTACCCGGACCTGGCCACAGAACTCGACAAGGCGCTCGACCACTAGTGGCCGCCCACCGCAACCTGGGTCATGCGCACCCGTACAGATCAAATCCACCCTCGGACAGGAGGATTCACCCCCATGACTGTCGCCGCGCTCACCGGATACCTGATCTTCGGCCTGTTGGGATTTGGCTGGCGCAGCTGGCTTCAGTACCGCCGCACCGGGTCGACAGGATTCCGCGGGATCTCCGGAGCCCCCGGCTCCCTGGAATGGTTCGCCGGCGCCGGGTTCATCGTCGCGATCCTCGCCGGACTGGCCGCACCGCTGCTGCAGCTGCTCGGTGTTCTCAGCCCCGTCGCACTGCTGCAGGCGTGGTGGATCCAGGCGAGCGGAACCGCGCTAGCAGTCGTCGGGATCGGGGCCACCGTCTACGCCCAGCGCGACATGGGCAAGTCCTGGCGTATCGGCGTCGACCCGGGTGAGACCACACCATTGGTACGCCATGGCATGTTCAACCTGGTGCGCAATCCCATCTTCGCCGCCATGCTGACCTTCGCCGCCGGCATCACCCTCATGGCCCCCAGCGCACTTGCCTTCGCCGCATTCGCAGTGCTGGCGGTGACGATCGAACTGCAGGTCCGCGTGGTCGAAGAGCCTTACCTGATGGCCACCCACGGCAAGGCCTACCGCGACTACTGCAAGGCTGTTGGCCGGTTCGTTCCCCACATCGGACGCACCCAGTTGTCCGAATCAGGCATTGTCTGAATCCGACGGGAGGTGAACCGTGGGGCCATCTCGAGTGATCGCACGCCCGGTAGAACGCGGGGACAAGAAACCCCGCACCGATGAACCGTGAGAGTGCGGTCTTCGACCGACACCCTGTAACAGGCTGGCACCCACCACCTGCCGTTCGATGACGTCACCGTCGACACAGTGCACCTTCGGGTTGTGCGCCATTTCCGTCTACACACAAGCGCACACCGAAATGACCACGGTTTTGAGGACTAGCATCCATTTCTGCTTTGTCGATGTGAGCCCGACCATCACTACCGATGGGGTCGTCGGCTGTTGTCCGCGGGTTCGCATTGACGGGCGCTGAGCATGGTCCCCTGCGACCGCGCGGGTTCACGGCGGTGGTGGTCGAAGGCGGTGCGGCCGACGGTGGGAGTGTTGGGTGCTCAGTGATGTTTGACCCAGTAGTCGG
Organism: Mycolicibacterium llatzerense; assembly: GCF_000878195.1. Taxonomy (GTDB): domain Bacteria; phylum Actinomycetota; class Actinomycetes; order Mycobacteriales; family Mycobacteriaceae; genus Mycobacterium; species Mycobacterium llatzerense. The sequence goes on from NZ_JXST01000043.1 coordinate 44,006, forward strand.
GCGCGTCGTTGGTCTCGTTCGGTAGCGGTGGAAACAGCTGGTTCGGATCCGGAGGTGCGTTGTCTCCGTCAACCCAGTCTGATTTCTCAGGGGGAGGTTCGTAATTGCGCCACCCCACGAAGTGGGTGATCCACTGCGCCGTTGTGGTGAGCAGGGCGGCCCACAAGCCGGTGTCCTGCAGAAGATTTGATGTAGCGCGGCGGGTGACCGTGGCACGGCTGGGATAGCCCAGAGATGCCAGTCCGATGGGAAGTCCATTGTCCGCGGCAGCGAGGTCGACATCGACCGACCCACCGAAATGGTACGGCGCCGGCAGGTTCAGGTTGACCCCAAAAACTGTTGACGCGTCATATCCGGTCTCAGTGTTCTCGACGTCGACGAACAGTATCCATGCCGCGTCGGCGTACCGGCAGGCAAACGTGGCTGAGTGATAGACCAACGCTCCGTCGTCGCTGAATCCGGATAGCTGTGTGCGAGGTCCGGGCATGGTGAAAAGCATCTCGCCCCGAAGTACTCCGTATCGGTGCTGTTCGTCGTCTTCTGTCGAGTCGTAGCAGAGCTCTTGCAGAGCCCAGACCGTGTCACGTTCGGTGAGCCTGCGAACAAGTGGCACAACAGGATCGGCGGCGGTGACATCGCGCTGCCCCAGGATTTCCGGGGTTTCGCGCTCGTCAGTGACGGCCAGCACGGTGACGTGGGCCCCCGAGACGGCGTTGGTGGGGGCTACCGAAGCCATTCCCGCTATCAGGGGGTCTCGGAGTTCTACGGGGTGCAGCGGCGGGTGGGCCTCGGTGTTGTAACTGGGGCTGTCTTGTTGCAGGCCGCCGCAGGATAGTTGGCGGGCCCAGACTGTTTGTGGCTCAGTGAGGTACGGAAAGACGCCGACGGTGACCAGGTCCCGGTCGGCGCGGGTTCGTGCCGAGATTTGCGCAGGACCTGATCCGGAGTCAGCCCATATCTCGATGAACGTGCCGGCGCGGGTTTTCACCGATACGGCCCGTCCGCACCTGTACAGCGGGACCGCCAGGTCCGGGTTGGGCGGCGGCGCGTCGTCGATCACGCGTGCCGTCGTGGAGGTTTGAAAGCTGCACACCGATTCGGTGACTTGAACGGTGCCGCCGGACGGCAACGCTGGCACCGGGATGTCCCAACTGGTCCGTCCCGGAGGTGTCATGTAGGCCAACGACTCAACAGAGATGGTGGGGACGGTGATAGTGACGGTCAGGGCTGCGCCGCCACGCAGCGATTCCACGTGCAGCAGCGTTGAACCTGCGCAGGACGGTGCGATAGAGACCGGCGGCGGGGCCGCTGCGGGAGCGATGTCAGCTTCGGCGGGTTTGGATGGCTCCAGGTCGTGCTGTCGGCACTCGGGTAGGAATTGGGTGACGGCGACGTGGTCGCCCTCAGCGGGGAAGGGCTTGTCCAGGAGGAACCATTCTTCGTCGACTTCGAACGTCGCCGTCCAGGCGGCGCCATCGGAACTGCGGGTGACGGTGACTTGGGCTCCGTCGATGACGTCGCCGACCAGCAGTTGGCTCTCGCAGCCCAGTGGCATCGGATCGCGCAAGGTGGGTGGGGGCAGCGGACCTTCTGGGAGTGGTCGGGTCCGTGCGCTGGTGATCGCCAGGGCTCCCGCCAGGGCAGGGAATCCAGCGGGGGCTGCCTGGGTCGCTTCGATGAGGGTGCCGGCTGCGGGAAGTGAGGCGGTCAGCGCTATGCGGGCGTCGCCCAGGGCGTCCGCGCGGGCTGTTCCGATAGTTGTTCCGCCGTTGGTGACGGTCACTGCGGCGCCAGGAGCCGCGCCGGAAAGCCATGCTGCGCGGCCGCATTCGAATAGTCGGCTCCGGAACGACATCGGCGGTAATTGGTTGTGGTTGGTGGGTGATGCGCTGACCGTGACGGCGAGTTCGTCGGGTGTGGGCGCGCTGGTGTCGGCGTTGAGTTGCTGGGTGGCGACGAGGCGCTGGCCGGCAGCCAGTGGTGCTCCGGCGGGCAGCGGGACGAGGTCGGATCCGCCGCCGCTCACCGCGTTGGCCACGGGTTGCCCGCCGGTGGTGGCGATGGTGATCGTGGCACCGGGTAGGCATCCTTCGACGAGGACCGTGGAGGCCCATTCGGTGATTGGTCCGACGACGGACGGAATTCCTAGTGCCATGACAAACCCCCGCATTTGCCTATGCTGACGTCAATAACCTACTCGGTCCCGCGGGACTCTTGTAGGTCCCTTGGAAAACTCTTGTAGGTCCCTTGGAAAGTTGTCGACGTTGCCGACGGCACGAACAAGGTCCCCTTGGCGCGGTCGAAATCGGTTCCCAAATGGCCCAAATGGTCAGTACTCACCGTTTCCCGGCCTCGAGGCGTGTGGATGCGATCAGCGTGTGGGTGATGGGGTGTCGTGCGTCGTCGGTGGAGATACGCAGTGCGCAGTGGCGGTCGATGAGTTGGTGCGCAGCCCATCGGTGGTCGATGAGCGGGCTGAGAAGCTGAGCTCGTGCCAGCAGGTCGGTTGATTCGTCCCAGGTAAGGAGGTAGTCGCCCAGCAGGTGGTACGAGGTGCCCGACCTTAGGAGGTAGCCGCCAGCGATACCGAGTGTGGTGGCGACCTCTATGGCGGTGTCGTCGGCGCTGGCGCTGTGCGGTACCGAAAAGTCCAGCATCGGAAGGTGCCCGGAGCCGTTGGGGGTTGTGATCCGTGAACTTAGCGACACCATTTCCCGGGCCGCCAGACCGAGGTAGGCGCCTTGCCGCAGTGCGGCGGTGAACTCCTCGACGGGCACTGCCGTGGGTGGGGCGGCGTTGTGCTGGGTGGCGCGCAACAGGAGTGCGCGTCGGGTTGGTTCGTCGGCGGATGCCGCGGTGGTGAGCAAGCTGTCCCAGAATCCGTACCCTCGGTCGCGGTACTCGACGCGTGCGCCACGGATCAATTCGTCAGCAGCCGGGGTGAGGTCACCGGTGTGCAGCGACGGTGGTCGCTGCAAGGCGATCAATTCCACGCCAAGTGCCCCAACGCTTTCCAACAGGTCCGGCAGGACAGTGACAAGGTCGATGGGCACGTCTGCGTGATGCCAAGTGCTCGGCTGGTGTGCGGGTGAATTCACGACTTGGGAGCCTCTTCTCGGAGTTCGTTGACGCCGGCGTCCGCTGACTGCACGAGCATGGCGCGCTTCACTACCGGGATTGTGCGATCCGGCGTCGGACTCGACGATTCTCGGTGGTGTCAGCTGACGATAGGCCCGGTCGACCAGGCGAATCCGGTCGCGGTCTGCTGGTCCCACAGTGCCTGGGCATCGGGGTGGAATTCAGTCCTCACGCGCCGGGCGATCACGGCGGCACCGGTGACGGTGTGTCCGCCCTTCCTCAGGGCTGTCGCCGCGCTGTTGATGTGTGCTCCGGTGGTGTAGACGTCATCGACCAGCAGCACGCGTTGGGGCGACTGGTGCGAGGCCAATTCGTATCCGTCTGCCGCAGGCTTGTTGAAGTCGAGTTCGCCGGGACCACGGACGAGCATCGTGCGCACTGGTGCGGGCAAATCGATTGTGGCTAAGGCCTTTTCCAGTGGGTGTGGAGGTTCACGGTGGGTCGACGGGACCACGACGAGGCAGTCGAGCCCGCCACTTCGCGATGTGAGTCGTTGAGCGTGGTCGTGGAAGAACTGCCAGAGCAGCGCTCGAATGTTGTGCTCGTACTCCGGAATATAGGGATCGCTGTCATCAAGACGTCCCTTGTAGGAGGTGAGCCAGTCGCGCAGGGGCGAGGGTTTGCGGTACAGCGTGATGACGTCGAGTGTCAGCGCGGTTGCCGCGAGCACTTCTTCAACGAGCGTGCAGTTGCTGCACACCGCGTGGTCTGGTTGGTCGTTCCATGTCCGGCACCTCGGACAGATTCCAGGGCCCGGGTGTGGTGGCGGCACGAGCTCGGCAACCAGGGATTGAGCGTGTCGCTGCAGGTCCCCGGGTGATGGCCACGTCGCGGTCAGGTCGGGACTCCCATCTGGGCGAGCACTTCGGCGGCTGAACTGACAAACATCGCGCGCCCTGTGTCGGCGAGCTCTTGTGCCCAGGTCTGGGATGCCAGGATCGGCTCCCAGAGAAGCGCTGGACGGCCGTACCCCACGGCCTGTTCAATCTCGTGCCGGCTGCCGCTGCGGTAGCGCCCATCGATGACGACGCTGACGTCCGAGAGCCCCGCGATCACGTGGTTGCGCCGCAGGAAGGTCGTTCCCGTGCGCGGTGCGTCGGGAGCGAATTGCGAGATGAGGACGCCGTCACGCCGTATCTCGTCGCTCAAGGGTCCGTTGTCGGCGGGAAAGATGCGACGGATGCCAGTTCCGAGAACAGCAAGGGTGACGCCGCCGGCGGCGAGAGCACCTATGTGTGCCTGGGTGTCGACGCCGGCGGCGAGTCCGGACACTACTGCCACGTCGTGCTGGGCCAGTGTGTAGCCGAGTTCGTGCGCGTCGGCCAGAGCTTGATCATCAGCGTCGCGGCTGCCGATGATCGCTATCGCGGGCATATCCAGGATGGCATTGGTGGTGAACAGGACCGGTGGCGCGTCCCAGCATCGAGCCAATCGGATGGGGTACTCCGGGGTGCCGGCGAGGACGGGACGTGCGGTGTTCGACTCGATTATCTCCGACAGTGCCTTGAACCACCACTCGCGTCGGCCCAGGTCGATGTGCTCGCAGAGGTAGCTGACGAGGTCGTTGGACGGTGCGTGATGGTTGAGGCTAAGCAGCGCCTCGCGTTCTGCGCTGTTCCGCAGAATCTGAGTCAGATCGCTCGGGCTGGCGGGCAGTAATTCCTGGACAGACATGACCGTAGCCACTGCCATGAGGGCGTCGGTATCCATGGCTTCGACTGTAGGTCAGGGGTCCGACATCTCCCTGGATTCACCGCAGAATTGCCTGCACAACGTCTATTTCGGAGGTGTATACATCGCTTGTTTCAACAGTGCGTGCGCGGCTCGGGCTACGACGGCATGTTGGTCGCAGTTGAGGTTCTGCCAGGTTTGCTGGTTGACCGGCTGGCCGCCGAGTGTTGGAGGTGTAGCGGTGTGCGCAGCCCAGTAGTCCAGTGCAGTGCCGCCGGAGGCAGCGATCGGGATGATCCCTACGCCGCGGGCTTCGGCCGCGGCGATTTCCTCCGCGGTTCGTGTGCCTCCCCGGATCACGACCATCGCGCGGCATTCGTCGAGGAGCTGCCCCACGAGTTGTGCACGGGGAAGGTCGGTGTACACGGCGGTACCCAGGCGCATATCCATCGGCGGTGGCGGCTCGTCTTTGGCCCTGAAGTGGAACGTCAGGGCGTCGGGGTCGTATGTGCCCTCGGCGCGGCGGGCTTGTGCGACGCCACTGGTGACATCCCATCCGGCGTGACCACCCAATGAGGTCAGCTCCCATCCCGTTTCACCGATGAGCTCGTTGGCCATCGCACTGGACCAGGGCACGACGATGTTGCGGTCAGGCTCACCGCCGTCGACGCCCGGTCCTTGACTGCCCGAGATGAAGATTCGGGGCGGGCGAGTCCGGCGGACAAGGTCATTGAGCAGCGGGACGATCTCGCGGTATTCATCGATTTCGAGCACCTGAACCCCACTGGATTCCAGGTCTTTGACGCGCAGCTCGTGGAGTCGTCGCTGCGTGGAGTCCTCGGCTGCCGGTCGCCGCAGGACCGTCATATGCCGGTCGTGCACGTTGGTTCCGAGTGTTCGCGCCAGGCGCAGCAGAATCTCGATGTTGGGGTCGGTGAAGCTGAAACCAAGGAACAAGAAGGTGCGGCTGAGATAGGTGGCACGAAGCAACGACCAGGTGCGTGGGCGGTTGATCTCGTAAGCCTCGTAGTCGCCGCGGGTGATCACCGGCGCTTTGGCCCAGCGCCGCTGGGCGGTTTCCACGCTGCCGTGCATCTTGATGATCGTGGCCTTGGCGCTGCCGATCGACCGGATGTCTTCTTCTTGAATGGCGACCGCCGCATTGGGCACGGCCTGTTCGATCAGCTCGTCGTAGTTCGTGGTCCAGATTTCTTTGACCCGCAACTTCGGGATCAAGTGATGGCTCTCAGCTGGGGTGGGGTTGGCGGTGACGATCCGGTCCAGGATGTGGTGTTCGAGGCGGTCGCGGCCGCCGTCACGGACGTCGGAGGTGATGTACTCGGCGACCAGCGGTAGGTCGGTGAGCTCGTCGGGTACATCGCATTTGCTGCGGAGTGGGTTCAGCAGATCTGACCAGCCAGGCAGCCCGGCGTCGAGCGACAAACCCGCGCCGACGAACAATGCCGCATTGCCCTCCAACACTGCCGCACCGAAGGTGTCGATCAGCTCGAGCCTATTCACCACGAACCCCCATCTAGCTGTCTGAACCCGATCGCAAACGGTAGCAATGCCGGTCTCCACCTGGCAGCACAACGCCATTGCGGCTGCAACGCGGTGGGATCGCCAACCGCCGGCGTCATCGGCACTCAGTGTTGCCGCCTTTCGGGACACTGTGATCGCGCGTCGGTCCATCACCCCGACATCAGCGATAACTCCCATCGCACCCAGTCGATCGCCGCAACGACTTGTGGGTCGTCGGGATCGAGTCCTTCGGCTATCAGCGCGGCACGTTCATCTGCATCCACATCTTGTTTAGACGCACACGGTGGCCGGTCGGTTCCATCGCTGGCATTTCAACATCGACGGGCTCAGTCGAGATCGCTGGCGCCCAGAGGTGGATCGTCATACGGGTACGGGCGGATGAGGTCGTTCTTCGCCGAATCCGACAGCAGCAGGACCCTCGCCGTGTCCAGCGCGTTGGCCAGATCGGCGAGCAGTCGCGAATTCTCATCGGCGATGACCATCCTGATGGAGGCAACCCAGCGGTACACATCTGCGATGGCGACCCCATCACCGGTGGACGCGGCGACGCGTTTGTCCGGATCGACGAGGCCGAGCATCAACGGCGCGAGCACAGTGTGCAGGGCAGAGCAACGCACCGACATCACGGCCGTCCGATTGCTGACCGCCGACGCCGCACGTCTCACGGCACATTGTCTAGGCAGCGCAGGGAAGCATCCCTGCGCACGCCAATACACCGACACTGAGCGGCGCCGCTGTCAGCGCACAGGCCGTGGTGACCAACGCCAGGTAGGTAGGCAAGCATCGGAGTGCGTCGTGATCGTCGGTGAGGCGTTGCGCACGTGTGAGGACAGCGATGCTCGCCGCACCCAGCGCGTGAGAGGGATGAGCGCGGCTCAGGACCAGCAGACCACTCAGCAGCGTCCGGCGTCCATGTCGACGCGCGGCAACGTCATCGGCGCACATTTCGAGCAGTGCGGTGATGCGCGCCGCACCTTCGGTGAACAGGGCGAAGTACGGCAGGATCGTGGCCAGACTGCGCAGCGAAGCGACGATGTACGCGTGGCGGCCATCCAGGTGCGCGCGTTCATGAGCCAGTACTGCAGCCAGTTGCCTGCTGTCGAGGGCAGTCAATACCGCCGTGGTGATGACGATGGCCGGCGGGCGTCCGGCGACGCAGTACGCGGCAGCTTCCTTGGTGTCGACGACGACAATGTTGTCTGTGGTGGATCGGCCCACCAGCCGGACCGCCTCGGCATGGGCGAACGTGCGATCCCGCGCCCGGAGCAACGACCGCGCGATCCGCACACTCGTCCATACCAGGATGCCCAACGCAGCGGCCACCGCTACGGAGGTGATTGCTTGGGGGATCTGGCCGCCGTGGCCCAGCAGAATGGCGGTCAGGCGCTCCAGGCACGATGTGAGCAGTTCATCCGGCCTGCCCCAGTGGCCTGCTGCTTCGACGATCATCACACAAACTGCGGCGGTGAAAGACCCCAGAACGCTCGCAATCGCGGTGAGCCATGCGGTGATGGCCAGACGGGGTGCGACACCGTTGGCGGTGAGCTGCAGAAGCAGCGCAGGCCCCGCGACCAGAACGACGACGGCATAGAGCAACAGTCCTGCCGCAGCATTCATCGCGGACCCGATTTTCGGGCATTGCGGCGTGCCAGCCGGCGCAGCGCAGCCCGCAGATCAGCCGACTCATCCGAATCGATCTGCTCGACGAAGTGACTCAAAATCATGTCGGGCCGTCCACCGCCGGTCAGCGCTTCTCGCATCAAATGGGCGCTGTGCTCTTCTCGGGTCAGGGCAGGCCGGTACTGGTAGGCCTTTCCGTTGCGAGAGCGCGTCAACCAGCCTTTTCCGTGCAAGTTGTCCATCGTGGACATCACCGTGGTGTACGCGATATTGCGCTCGGTGCAGAGCTCTTCAAAGATCTCCCGGACGGAGGTCCCATCGGCGGACTCTCGATTCCAGAGACGATCCATCACTGTCGCTTCCAGTTCACCGAAGCCCCGCACGCGCGCCATGCCCGCCCTCCCGGTTGTATACCTAGATAGCCTAGTCGGCGACAGGCCAGCCACGCCTTCGGATCAAACACGTTGACGCCGTTCATATGGACTTCGACGCGCGGGCGCTGACCTATTGAGTTGCCTCCTAGGGCGTGTCTCCCGAATGTGAGGGTGTTATCGGCGACGATTGATCGGTGACACGGATGGATGTGATTTCTGACGAGTTCTGGGCTGTCGTGGAACCCTTGATGCCCTCGCATGAAGGCAAGCG
>NZ_JXST01000044.1 GCF_000878195.1 Mycolicibacterium llatzerense
CCAGTCCTTTCAAGCCGCACCACCGGGCCGGCAAACAACCCACAAGCCTTACCCGACCCACCCGGGTCGCAGCACACCGTAACTGCCGTAACAGCTCGAAATAACTGCAACTACAAACTTAAGGAACAGCCCCATGCGAGGTCAGCCCTACCCGCAACAGTCGCCCGAACTCTGCTGCGTGCCGCGCCACGGCTACCGGATTCAGGTGATGATGGACAGAGGCCCCCAAGTAGACGACCACCTCATAGGAGAGGCCTGCCCGGTCTGCGAACCGGAGAGATTGGCCTCACTGCTGAATCCTGTCCACTGACATTTAGGTTTGCGGTTCTGCTCTTTGTTCAGACTTTGCCGCCGCCAGAACTCGACCGGCCACCACCAGCCAGGGCCATAGGATAGGCGCACCGAATCAATCTGACCGCGCGTCAGCCAAACGAGTAGACCGGGTGCGTCGTGGTGAGTAGCGTCGCGATCATGTCCGCACCCGGCACGTTGCGCGTTCAAGACCAGAGGGTCGACACCACCGCCGCTTCTCAAGGCTCACAGCGGCGATGACACTGATACAGACTGTATTTACCAAAGACCGCGTGATACAGGTTTCTGACCGACGACTGAGCAACGGCGGCAAGCTGGTAGACGACTACTACACCAAGCTGGTTCTCTGGAACGACCGGTACACCGTCGGGTTTACTGGCCAATCCCGAATCGACCGCCGCCAGAAGCTAAAAACAGCACGCTGGATCGCTGACACACTGTCGGGCCACGGGCTGTTCGAAGACGGGGTGTCCGCGCTAAGGGCAGAAGCAGAAAAGCGGACCAAGAAACTTCCGAAAAACTGGGACCTGCGATTGGCCATCGTCTTGGCCGGGTTCGACGACCGAGATGGCCCAGTCGCGGCCTGCGTAACGAACATGGACTTGCAGACCAACCGATCAGCCGAGGTAACGCGCTTCGCTATCGATGAACTCACGATCCCGGCAGGACACCACGCCTGTGTCCATTCCATCGGAGCCACGATGAACGCCGAGCAGAAAATGGTGCTCGAAAAGTACGTACCCAAGGCTCTAGGCAAGGATGACGGCCTCAATCCGGCGGTGCGCCTGATGGTCGACCTGCAACGGCGAGTCTCAAAGACGGACAAGAAGAAGTCTGTCGGCATGGATGCGCTATGCGTCCACATTCCGCGTGGGGCACACAAGTACTACGGGCACGGACTGTCTGTGATGTCCAACCTCGGGGGCCCGTCCCTACCAACCGCAATGAGCAGCTTTGGATACTTCGACCGCTCCGGCTGGCAATGGAAGCAAGAGGCACCCTACCGCGCTGGGATGGGCCAAGTCTCAACACATTCCGCGTGGTCAGACCCAGACCACCCGGACAACCAGACGATAACGTTCACGATTTCGCGTCCTGACGTGAAGACGATGCCCCCCGGGCATGCGACGCATTGACTATTCTGCATCTGGAGCCCACGGGAACGCGTTCCACGCTTCCTCCAGTATGGTGCTCGGCGCGAACTCAATCCCGGCGTGTTCTTGGCCGAGGACTCCCCAGCCTTCCCTATCGGCGTCGGTCACCAGTTCAAGTAAGTGCTCGCCGACGCTGCGATCTGGCAGACACACCAACCATTCGAGATCGTTGATAGAGCACACTCGCATCGGAACCGATGGCGTAACGCCGAGCTCGTCGCGCACAAGCCCTGCATCAATGAACGGGAACGGCTCCAACGTCACGATCAGACCGATCCGGGGTAGGTCCTTGGGTATATGCGAGAACTTTGGGTGATCGTCGCCGATCAGCTTGGAAGAAAGAGCAATCTGGTCGTAGCCCTTCGCCAGCCGATTGCGTAGCGCGACCCATCCCTCGGCGGTGCCCATCCGAATCTCGTCGGTCGATCTGGTCGATTTCACCTCAACCAAGAGAACCACGTTGTGCCACACAACAATCCAGTCAACCGACAGCTTATTGCCATCGGGGTCGTATGCGATCTCTGGATGCACCTTTGCGTCCGGGATGGTTCCTAGAACACGGCCGACGTATCGCTCAAACAGGTGACCGAAGTCTTCGGCGAATGCGTTACGCCATCGGTCAAACCCGGAGTACCAGAGGCCGACCGGGCTGATCTTCCGAATAACTTGCAGGGGGACCGGAACCCACATCCGGTCGTTGAGACGCACGACCGGGCGTTTCGTCAGGGGATTGAAGCCGTACCGGCGGTAGGGGGACGGTTCGTTCGTGGCCGCGGACCGATACCAGTCGCGGTCGCCGGTGAACTCGTGCTCGACTACATCGTGCATCACGGATACAGGGATATGCGACGTGATGGGTAGCAATTCGGGCGCGTCAAACCAACTTGCCGAGAACTGACCGCGCTGCCCCTTGGCAACACCGAAGACGCTTAGACCGATTCCCGCATACTGCGAGAGGTTGCATCCCAAAAGCTCTTCCTGCCAACCCGGCCGGATCACTTTCAGAGCGCGCGACGGCTCTGTCTGCTCGAGAATCGCTATATTGCGGGCTATCTCGCTCCTGATGGACTGCCCGAAGGGTTGCTGCTCGTAGCCGACGCGCAGAAGAAAATTAGCCGCCGCATTCGGAGCGTCGGTCCCCAGTTCTGGATCAGACAGGTTTCGATAATCTTCCGCGCACAACAGCAAGTCGTTGCGCGTCGGATCAGAACGATACTCGTTGCCGCCGATCAAGCTGACCCGTGCGATATCCGAGAGAGCCCACGGCGTGAACCGCATGTAGTCGCCGTTCAACCAGGACCCATTGTCGGCGTACTCGGCACCAACGCCAGCGATCAACGGGATCAGCGTCGACGGCCGGTACCGTCGTACGTGACGAATGTAATCACCGTCGGTTGTCCGTGGGGTGTCCGGCACATCGGGCTGAATGCTCATCAATCCCCCTGCTGTCGCTGCCTCTAGAGGCTGACAGAGGGAAGAATATCCCGGATGTCGGTCGGGAGGTATGCGGACAGGCCAGGCCCACGTATAAAACGAGCCTGACTGGCCACCCGAGGCCGACGTTACCGCCAGCGACCCGTCATCTATCAGGCCACAGGTAACCGGCAAGAACGTATGAGTGTCCCCCGACACCCATCGAGCGGTAGAGGGCACTCTCGGTCGGGCCGCCGGGGCGGCTATAAAGGCACTTCAAAGGCCGCTGGTAGAAAAGGTATCGGGGCAGAGTTTTTTTAGGGTGCCCGACTACCCTCGAACGCGACAGAAGGATAATAGACCTGCGTTCAAAAATGGGTAGCCGGGCATTGGTATGCAGATGACGGTTGCATTCCAATTGATCCTGCTAGACGAATTTCAACTGTTTTGATTTTCATCTAGTTAGATATGACACAGCCGATACCGTGCCATCAACACGCCTTGGATGGCGTGAAGCTACTACTCAACCCACCCATGCAACCGCCATTCGGCGGCATCGCTGGTAGGCACCTCGGCCACGTCACCAGGACATGACCGAATACCGTTGTGACAGACTGAAAACGGCGGCAGCACCCGAACCTTCACGATTCGGTCAGGCACCACTATCTCAATCTCCGGCTTGTCACTGATCTGGCAGTTATCGATAAACGCCAGCTCATTGGCATTGCCCTTGCGGGACCGGCGCAAACCGGTCCCGGCAGGCTCACCAGAAACGCTCATGGAGTCGTCGGAAGATTACTGACAACCATCACGGCCGCCGGACGCTCTACCGCGATCACGAATCGTTCCTCGAGAACAAAGCGCGCGATGTTAGAGACTAGGTCCGTACCGCTTGTACCGACGTGAATGGACAGGCCTTCACGCAACAGGACGCGGCCGAATTTCGTCGTATCCAGCATGACGCCCGTACCGGCGGTCTGTGCCGTCGTCAGAATCACCGGGATACCGAACAACTCACGGCGACCGACCTCGGCGGGATCGCCAATGAGGAAGTTGCCAAGGGTGTTCTTCAACCGGCGGATTGCCGAGAACGTCGACGGGTGCAGAATCAAAAGATTGGCTTCTGCCAGCGCCGAACCGATACGCAATGCGTTGGCCGCGATCTCAATGGAGTCGATTGCCGTCACATTGGTGCCTGTATCCGTGGACGCGTCATGCGTCAGCACACCCGACGTGTTGATAAGGCCGGTCATGTTTCCGCCCGTGCCGCTACCGGACAGAATCTGTGCGTTCTCAACGTCACCCATCAGCCGCATGGCCTCGTTCTGGGTGTAGCCCTGGAATGCGCCGAAATCCTGCAACACCTCGTGCGACAGGCCGAAGTGGCAGGCCACCTTAATGGCAGAAAAAACCTGCGAACTCATGTTGAACGAAATTTCAGGCTTAGCCGCACCCTCGGCGGTCGGAGCGGGCGATCCGGTGGTGCTTTGATGCACCAGGACCTCGTACGACGGTGCAGAGATCGACTCGACCGGCAACAGGTCCATGATGCGGTTCTCGTGAATCTTCGCGAGAACCTGCGGATCAAGCTGCGCGGGCAAAAGGCTATCGACAGTCGAAAACGCCTTTGTTGCAAACGATTCCCGCCGCACGGCCCGCTCATGCAGACCCTTCAATGCCTTTGCATCGACCTTAAGCGGGTTGACCTCAGCACCACGCTTGTACTCGCCATCGGCGGGTGTCTCGACCGGTCCGGTTGCGGCATCGCCGCCCCAGAACTTAGCCGCCTGGATGGCCCTGGAGTCTTGGGTCTTGGCCGGGAAATTGGCCCGGATGATTTCTCGTAGTTCGGCCTCGCTGCGATTCGCGAGAACCTTAAAGACATTGTCTTTATTGATGGTATTCAATTGTGGTTACCTCTATTAAGTTGTCCGGCGACAAACAAGCGACGCCGGTTATTGCTGATATTCAGTTGTTCCGACTCACGTCGGGTTTTCGTGTCAGCGGCGTTCGGCGGGCCGGAGCGGGTGCGGGTCCATCACGGAGCGGCACCGGGTCCAGAGCGGCCTACGGCGGGTAACACAAAGTCTTTGTCACTCACACGTGTACGCAGGTGAACGATTTCGTTCACCTGGCCGTGTGCGGGGTGACTACGTCACCTGTTGATGCGTATGCGTTCCAGCTCGAACGCCTCCGACGCATCACGGAGAACCGCCAGAGCGTCCGGCGACGGGTCGGCCGCCGCCGACAGCACAGCATCGGCCAGCTTCTCGGCCTTACGCATGTACGGGCTGTCCTCGGCCGTCAGCGCCGCGAACAGCGCCGCCGACGCCAACGGCCGGAGGTCAGTGACCGGCGATCCGGCCAACAGGTCGAACGCCTCCCATCCGAGACCGGCTATCGGGTCCTCCCATGTCGTCACTGCGACACCCGCTCACGTGAACGATTTCGTTCACATGCGTTGTCGACCTCGGCAATGCGCTTGAATGTCTTATCTATCTCAATCATGTAGCGCGCCAACTTGATTGGGCTTAGCTTCTTCTTCGCCATGTCACTCTTTCTTTACATCTGGCATGATTTTGTAAAACTGCACGGCACAGAAATCCGCCGGGCAACGGGTGGATTCGGCATCCTGGTAGAGATTCCTGCCCACCCCTCCCGCATGGCGAGTGTGCAGTAAGCATTGCCAAACACGCACGGCAGCAACGTATTTGCGTGTTATGGCTGGTCGTTGGCGGCCGGGTTGCGGGTTGCCTCGAACCGCACCAGTTGGCCCATCCGTGCCTGTGAGGGTGGTACTGCTACCGCTCGCGCTCTGGACGCTATGCGGATGGCCGCGACCAGGTTGGGCACGTGTTCGGATGCGATCAACGCGGTTTCAGTTCCGATTGTCAAAGCGATTCCGCCGCCTTCTGCAATCGGCTCGATGTCGATGCCGTCAACCATGTGCGGCCATTTCGCGCTGTCCGCTGTCTTCTATCGCGGGTGTGTCTGTTCGTGCGTCAGCGTCAATCTGTGGGCACATGGGCCGCATTTCCTGGCTCTTGAACCATGCCACGGCGTAGGCGTCCCAGTCATAGCCGCCGAACCTGTGCGCGCTTGGCCGCACCCGGCCCCAACACACCGCGTATTCCGTGCGGTCCGGCCGCCTGCGGTCGTGGTTGATCTCTACGACCGTTCCGACCTTGCCCCGAAACCGTGGCCACGTTCCCTTACTTGGATACGTCTGTTCGTCGCGTGCGATGACTACCCGGTCACCGATCTTCAATGCTGTCCGTATCTGTCGCGTTGTTCGTCAACTTCAATTCCATTCCTCGTTGTCTCTTCGTTTCTCCACATAGCCCAGAGGCTCTCTACGCAACGCAGGCTGCCGCTAACCGTGTCGCTGGTCCGGCTTACCCGCCTGCCGCGTCTGTGGCGCTTAGAAACGAACACAGGCGGTCGAAAATGATCGATTTACGGGTACAAAAAAGACGCCACCCGATTTTGGGTAGCGTCCAGCCACGCTGCTTTACGGAATTTCACCGACGGGCGGAGTGGACACACCCAATGGTTTTACCACCGGACGCCGTACTACCGTCCGATGTACACCTCTAATGATAGCACAGCGCTTTACCGGGGCTTTTTATTCCTGGCTTCTGCGAATTGCATATCGAGCCATTCCAAAATGTCGCGGCGACGGTAGTAGATGCGCTTACCGACCTTGGCCGATTGCGGGCCGGTCCCATGCAAGCGCCAGCGGCGCAATGTGCCTTCGGGTATGCCGGTGAACGCAACCGTTTCTGGCAGCGTCATCAGATCAACCATGATTCCTCCTGTATTCAATTGTGCGAGTTAGGTTTTCGGATCACAAGTAACGTACCCGATTAACGTAACTAGGTTGGTGACCACTTGCTTTCGCAATGTCCGACCAGCTGCGTTCGGGCTGGTGTCTTGCAATTTCAATCCTATGAATATTGGATTGCAAAGACCGGCGGCGTGAGGGTGGTGACTGTCGCCCCCATCCGGGGGACGACGGGCGGCTCCATCGCTGACGCTCTGGACCTGCCGACGCACTACGTACTGTCTTATATCTAAGATCGCATATGGTGTCGCGATTCTTTGCATTTACCGTTGTAACAACTACATAACAATTCGTAATTTGTTGCAGACCAACACTATTCATTAGCGGAGGCCCGAGCTGTGAGTTGGTGTTGTGGTGGTGCCGGGAGCCGAACTCCCGACACCACCACAGTTTTAGGCGGGGTGCACTACGCCGCCGGCCAAGTACTGCGGGTCAATCACGTACTCGGATTCATTGCGGTCACTGATGTAAGCCAGCAACTCGTAGCCAGACGCCCGATGGACATACACCCGGCCCCGTGAGGCATACCCCGGACGATCGGCGAACCACTGAGCCTTATCACGATCGGCGGTCCACGACATGCCATGTCGCCGACCCGGTGTGCATCCGCGCCATACTGTCACCTGTTCGGGCGGTTCTGCTGGCTGACCCGCGCTGGTGTATCCGGCCACGTTGAACAGTTCGACCCACATTGCACGTGTGAGCGCTCGGCTTGGAAACTCTGCACCCGACCATGCGTCGGCTACCACTTCGGGATGCGTCGTAATATCCAGTCCACCAAGGTAATACAGATCAAACAGAAGGAAAGGGGCATGGTTGCGGCCTAATATCGACCATGCGCTACGGAACGCAGCGCCGGTCAGTTCGCCCTTTTCGTGGTCCCACCCGTAGTGCTTACCGTCCGTGTAAAGCGGTTCGGGCCAGCCGTCGCGCCGGTGCCGGTATTCGCCGTTGCCGCCGAACGCCGCCCCCAGCACGGTGTCCTCCGTGCTGTACTGCTGGCTGTCATCCGCTACGAACCTGCTTGTGTCACTTGTCAATTCAGTTCCTTTATCTTGCTCAGTGCATGGCTCGACCCCAGGTGGGGCCAATACATGGACCAACCCAGAAGCTGGCCGTTAGGCAAGACGCGCCGCCGAAGCGGATGGAACTGTTGCAGTACGCGACTCGATGGCAAGACGTTACACCCGCGTCGCGTCGAACGTCAATACCCGGAATTGTTGCCAAAACTGCTGTGATGCAACGAATCCCAATCACCGCTATGCCGGGGGCGCAGCGACAGGAGCAAAGCGCACCCAAATATTGATGGGGTGCCATCTCCCGTTCGAGTGCGTCACGAAGCCTTGCGTATCGGCGTCACGTTGTCCGGCATACCGCCCAGCATCGCCGCCATCGCGTCAGCCGCCAGCTTCGCGGCCGACTGGTCCAGATGCCCGTACCGGTCCACTGTGGTCTGGATCGACTCGTGGCCCAAGTGCCGCTGGATCACCGGCAGGGGCACCCCGGCCTGGATCATCCAGCTGGCGCAGGTGTGCCGCATGTCGTGCACGCGCAGGGTTTTGGTGAACGTCTTGTCCGCCTTCTGGAGGCGGGCCAGGGTCTTCTTGAACACATTCGGGCCGAACGTGGTCGACCGCAGCGGGTTGCCGTGCGTGTTGACGAACAGGTATTCCTGCCCGTCCGGCACCACGGGCAGGCAGTCCACCGGCACCACGATGGTCCGTTTGGATTTCTTAGTTTTCGGTGGCCCCAGCTCCCAGCTCAAAGCGGCGTCGTCCACCTTCTTCCATGCGCGGCTGATCCGCACAGAGCCGGTCTGGTAGTCCACGTCCGACGGCCGCAACGCCGCCATCTCCGAGAAGCGGACGCCGGACGCGACCAGGAACCGCATCACCGGCTTGTACCGGTCGGTGAACGCCGCCAGAAACGTCTGGTACTCGGCCTGTGTCAGGAACACCATTTCGCCGGTCTCGGTTTCTTTGATCGCGACCCCAACGCAGGGGTTGGCCTTGGAGTAGGTGCCTTCGGTGATCGCGGCGTTGAACACCCCGGAGACGAAACCGTGCTTGTTCTTCATGGTCTTGCCCGCCGCGCCGGACTCCTCCATGTGTTGCACCCACCGGCGGATATCGGCACGGGTGACCCTGTCCACCGGCATCATGCCAATGACTGGGTCAATGTCCTTGCGGATGTAATCGCGGTACTGCGACCGGGTGCGCTTCTCGACGCCCGTGAGTCCGTTCACATGGGCGGTCAGGAACTCCGACAGCGTCGGGCCGACCGGCGTCGGCTCCCCCTTGGTGTAGACGTCCAGACGGTCGTACATCTCGCACGCCGTACGGCCGCCGAACGCCTCAACGACCGCCACGAACTTCTCGGCGTCAGCACGAAGGGCGACGGTCACAGTTCTTTGCTGGGACCCTCGCCCTTCGTCGCGCCACCGGACCACATAGCTCGTTCCGGCCTTGCTTGTGCGCTCAGAAATGCTTGCCACGCCATCCAGCCTAGGACGGCACGGTGTGCATTTCGGTGTGCGTTGAGAATTATTTTGTTGTGTTTCCGCTGGTCAAACAGTGGAGCTGCCGGGAATTGAACCCGGGTCCTACGGCATTCCCTCAAGACTTCTCCGTGCGCAGTTCGCTATGCCTCTACTTGGATCTCCCGGTCACGCGAACAAGCCGAGATGACGATCCCAGTCGCTGTTTGATGTCCCCATGGGTTCCGCGACCGAACCCGTGGGTGGTTCCCTCTAGTCGATGCCAGGGTCCGGGCCGAGGGCGTTCCCGGTCTGACAGACACGCGGTCGCTACTTAGGCAGCGAGGGCGTAGTCGCGCTGATTGGAATCGGCGCTTAATTGGTTTACAACGACGCTTACGGTGGTCAGTTGCCTGCACCGGCACGCTTCTCTTGATTCGATGCGCGAAGTCGAAACCGTTCAGCCCCTCGCACCCCTACCGACTTTCGGTAGGACACTCCATCATACCGGCCGCACCGACAACTTCCACCGAGTATCCGGCGCAGCCGTTCGACCAGGTCAGATGACGTAACCCAGATTCTCGACGATGCGCTTGCCGACCTCGGCGTCACCCTCGAACTCGATGACGACCGGCCGCACCGCGCCCAGCGGGCGTCCGCCGCACAGCCGCGTGAACTGCCAGCCATCCAGCCGGATCACCGTGGTCGGCTCGGGACCGCCGAAGTCGGGCACCACCGCTGCGCGGCCGTCGACCGCGACCCGAATGGTGCGCGCCATGGGGCCGGTCAGTTCGATCGCTACCCGCGATCCGTCCGGCGCTCCCCCGCGCTTGGCGACGACGAACCCCATCATCGTCTCGATCTCGTCGAGCGACAGCCGCGCTTCCGGCTTCTGCAACGCCGCGTCCGGCGCCGGTCGTGCGACCGACTCGCGGATGTCCTGCTCGTGCATCCACGAGTCGAACGTCCGGATCCGCATGAAGCGACCGAGGCTGTCCTGACCGGCCGGCGTCATCGTCGGGGTGTTCCACTCCTCGTCCGACATCGCGGTCAACGTGGCCCGTCGATCACCGGTGACGGCACGGAACTTCTCCAGCAACTCGGTACTCGAGAGGGCGCCGAACGATCGGACCCAGCACTCGTTCATCACGCCGATGGGGTTGTGGACGTGGTCCAGCTCCGAGACGTCGACGTCGGCCTCCGGCACCGGCTCGCCCTTGAGCATCAGCTCGGTGCCGATGAGGTGCGCGACGACGTCCCGGACGTGCCAGCCGGGCAGTTCGGTCTGAGTGGTCAGCAGCTCCGCTTCGGAGATGGTGGCCAGCAGTTTGTCCAGGTCGTCCCATACCCCGAACAGGGCGGGTAAAACATCGGACTTCTCCAGAACGGTGACGGGTCGCGTTGAGCTGCTCACTGATTGACCGTACGACGGCAGACCCGTCCAGACAGGGAATTGCGCGATGCGTCCCAATTTTGTCGTGCGACGATGACCCTCATGGCGGACGACCGGGCGGAAGCGCAACGCCTACGGGACATCACGGTGATCCGCAAGGTGCGGGACCGGATCGACCGGGAGTACGCCAAGCCGCTCAATGTCGAAGACCTGGCCCGCGGCGCGCACATGTCGGCCGGCCACCTCAGCCGGGAGTTCCGGCGCATCTACGGCGAATCGCCCTACTCGTACCTCATGACACGACGCATCGAACGGGCCATGACGCTGCTCCGGCGCGGCGATCTCAGCGTGACGGATGTCTGCTTCGCCGTTGGCTTTTCATCACTGGGCACGTTCAGCACCCGATTCACCGAGCTGGTCGGGGTCGCGCCCAGCGTGTACCGCCGCGACCACTCGCAGGCGGCCGACGGCATCCCCGCTTGCCTGGCACGGCAAGTCACCAGACCGGTCAGGAATCAAGAAGCACCGCCGCACTGAGCGCCACTACCGTCATGGGCATGGACATATCCATTCACTACGCATTCCTGCCCCACACCGACGCCGAGGCCGCCCTGACGTTCTACCGCGACGCGCTGGGCTTCGAAGTTCGCAAAGACGTTGGCTACCAAGACATGCGATGGATCACCGTCGGCCCGCCCGGACAGCCGGGCACGTCGATCGTGCTGCACCCGCCGGGCGCCGACCCCGGCATCACCGACGACGAGCGTCGCACCATCCTGGAGTTGATCGCCAAGGGCTCCTATGGCGCTGTCACCTTGGCCACCGATGATCTGGACGCGCTGTTCGCGCGCCTGGAGGCTGCCGGCGCCGACGTCCTGCAGGAACCCACCGACCAGGATTACGGCGTGCGCGACTGCGCCTTTCGCGATCCGTCCGGCAACCTGATCAGGATCAACCAGCTCTAGTTCAACCGGCTATCCGGCGGCGATCATCGCAACCGAACCCAAAGCCAGAGCCATGCCGACGGCCTGCCAGGCCCGAACCCGCTCTTTGAGCACCACCATGGCCAGCGCGACGGTCGCCGCCGGATAGAGCGAGATCAGCACGCTCGCCAACGACAGCATGGAAGCCTGCAGCGCCAGCAGCATCCCCACGTTCGCGATGACGTCGAGCGCCGCCGCGATCAGAGCGAGCTTCAGCGGAAGTCCGCGTGGCAGAGCGAAATTGTGGGTCGCCAACGCGGCGACCATCACCACCGCGGTGGCTGCGAAGCGGGCGAACACCAACGGCCAGAGCTTCGCCTCGTGCGGCACCTGATGGATGACGGCGAAGCTGAGCCCGAAGGTCAATCCTGAGCCGACGGTCAGCCAGGCGACTTTGGCGGTGAATCGGTGTGGTGTCTCGTCCTCATCGGTGGCCTGGGCACTGACCAATGCCACCGCGACCAACGCCAGCGCGATCCCGGCGATCGCCAGCCCGCTGGGCCGCTCTCCCATTGCGACACCGACGACGATCGGCCCCGCCGACACCAGGATCGCGGTCAGCGGCGAGACGACGGATATCGGTCCGGAGCCCAACGCGGCGTAGAACCACCAGATGCCGAACGCTTGCAGAACGCCGCACAACACGCCCCAGAGCACCGCATTCGACGAAACCTGGCCGCCGACAACGCACGCCATCAGCGTCAGCAGTACGCCGGCAATGGGGTATGACACCAGCACGACCCGCAGCGCGGCGACACGCCGTGAGGCGATGCCGCCGACGAAATCGCTGATGCCGTAGCCCAGCGCCGACAGCAGCGCCAGCAGAACCCCGGTCAGATCTTGCCCTTGAAACGTCGACCCATCTCGCGGGTGATCTCCCGCTGCGCATCGCGCTTGGCGATGTCCTGACGCTTGTCGTGTGCTTCCTTACCGCGGGCCAATGCCAACTCGACCTTGACCCGACCATCGGAGAAGTACAGCTTGAGCGGCACCAGCGTGAAGTTGCCGTCCCGCAGCTTGCCGACCAGCATGTCGATCTGCTTGCGGTGCAGCAACAGCTTTCGGTTGCGCCGCGGGGCGTGGTTGGTCCAGGTGCCGTGGTGGTACTCGGCGATGTGCAGGTTGCGCAGCCACACCTCGCCGTCGTCCACGGTGGCGAACGCATCGGCCAGCGACGCCAGGCCCTCGCGCAGGCTCTTCACCTCGGTACCGACCAGCGCGATACCCGCCTCGTAGGTATCGATGATCGAATAGTTGTGTCGCGCTTTCCGGTTGGTTGCGACGACCGAGTTGTTGCCCGACTTGTCCTTGTCGGTGTCTTTCTTCTTGGCCATCATCATCGCCGGATATACGCGCGCAGCGTGGCGTAGGCAGTGACCCCGGACATGGTCAGGCCCAGTGCCAACATGATTGGCGCGCAATAGAAGAGAACGTCGGCGTAGTCGACCTTGGCGATCAGGCCGGCTTGATAGAACTGGTTGAGCACGTCCTCGAGGAACATCGCCCGCACCACGATCAAGCCGATGACAGCGCCGACCACACCGATGGTGGCGGCCAGCATCGCCTCGACCAGGAACGGCAACTGGGTGTACCAGCGGGTGGCACCGACCAGTCGCATGATGCCGATCTCGGTACGCCGGGTGTAGGCCGCGACCTGAACCATGTTGGCGATCAACAGGACTGCGGCGACGGCCTGCACCAGCGCCACCGCGAACGCCGCGTTGCTGATGCCGCCGAGGATGCCGAACAGGCGGTCGACCAGTTCCTTCTGATCTGTCACCTGGCGCACGCCGGGACGTCCGCGCAGCGCGTCCTCGAATCCCTTGTGCTGCTCGGGATTGTCGAGCTTGACGACGAACGACGCCGGGAACGCCTTCTTGCTCGCGTAATCCTTGAACGCCGGAATCCGTCGGACGGCGTCGTCGTACGCCTGGTCCCGGTTCATGTAGCGCACCGACTTGACGTCCTTACGGTCGTCGATCAGCTTGCGCAGCGACTTGCACGGGTCGGCGTCGCAGTTGGGGTCGTTGGACGAGACGTCGTCGGTCAGGAAGACCTGGCTCTCCACGCGGTCCAGATAGATCTGCTTGGACTGGTCGGCCAGCCGGACGATCAGCAGACCACCGCCGAACAGGCCGATGGAGATGGCGGTCGTCAGGATCATGGCGACCGTCATGGTGACGTTGCGACGAAATCCGGTCAGGACTTCATTGACAAGAAAGCCGAAGCGCACTTAGCGATCCATTCCGTAGACGCCGCTCTGCTCATCGCGGATGAGGCGGCCGAGTTCGAGTTCGATGACGCGCTGACGCATCGAGTCGACGATGTGATGGTCGTGGGTGGCCATCACGACCGTCGTGCCGGTGCGGTTGATCCGCTCCAGCAGGTCCATGATGTCGTTGCTCGTCTCGGGGTCCAAGTTTCCGGTGGGTTCGTCTGCCAGCAGCACCAGCGGCCGGTTGACGAAAGCCCGGGCGATCGCGACCCGCTGCTGTTCGCCACCGGACAGCTCGCCGGGCAGCCGGTTGGCCTTGCCCGACAGCCCCACCATCTCCAGCACATCGGGCACGATGCGGTTGATGGTGTCCGGGCGCTTGCCGATCACCTCGAGCGCGAACGCCACGTTCTCGAACGCCGTCTTCTGCTGCAGCAGCCGGAAGTCCTGGAACACGCAGCCGAGCACCTGCCGCAGGCTTGGGATCTGGCGACCGTGCAGCTTGTTCACATGGAACTTCGAGACGCGAATGTCACCCGAGGTCGGGACCTCGGCGCCGAGCAACAGCCGCATGAACGTCGACTTGCCGGAACCGGACGGTCCGATGAGAAAGACGAACTCACCCTTGTCAATCTTGAGCGACACGTTGTCCAGGGCTGGGCGTGCCGAAGACTTGTAGTTCTTGCTCACGTGGTCGAGGGTGATCATCACGGCACGCCAGTGTAGTCGGACGCCGCCGTGTGACGGGTGAGGCTGATGCTGCTAGCTCGGCGCCGGTGCCGCGCCGGGCGAAACGATGGTGGTCGTGACCGGGCCGGGCGGCGCAGCGGCCGGCAGCGGGCCGGGCGGCGCCGCGGGTGCCGGGGCCGGGGTCGGGGCCGGCGCCAGGCCGGGCAGCACCGGCAGCGTGACCGGCGGCAGGATCCCGGGCGCCGGGGTGATGACCGTCGTGGTGGGCGGCGCCGACGTGCTGGACGTCGTCGAGGTGGTGGTCGTCGTCGTTTCAGTCGTTTCAGTCGTCTCGGTGGTCTCCGTCGGCGTCGGCCGGTACGTCGACTTCGGGCGAGTGTTCACATCGGTGCGCGGCACCCAGGTGTAATCGGGGTTGGGCACGAAGCCCGGCGGCACGACCGCGGGCGGCGGTGTCGGCGGTGGTGGCGGCGGCGCATAGGTCTGGTGCACCCAGTACGCCACGAAGAACGCCACGATCAGGCCGAGAGTCGACGTCCGGACCCGGCCCAGGATGTACTCGGGCCACGCTCGCGAGTCGCTGTGCTTGGCAGCCAGACGAGACAGCGCATTCATCAGTGCTCGTCCCCCGGCCCCTGGGTCTTGTCTTCGGCACCGGCGACAGTGGCCGGGTGCACCATGGCCTCCACTTCGGGCTCGCTGTCGTGCGGGCTCTCGATACCTGCCCGGCCCAGCGCGGAGACGACCATCACCCGCAGCCGCCGGCCGACCTCGAACTGCTTGCCGGGCAGCGTCCGGGCCACCATCCGCAGGTTC
Source organism: Mycolicibacterium llatzerense (assembly GCF_000878195.1). Classification (GTDB taxonomy): domain Bacteria; phylum Actinomycetota; class Actinomycetes; order Mycobacteriales; family Mycobacteriaceae; genus Mycobacterium; species Mycobacterium llatzerense. The sequence goes on from NZ_JXST01000044.1 coordinate 15,297, forward strand.
ACGGTGTCCAGCTCGATACTCTCCACGCCCATCAACTGGGGCTTGTCGAGGAGCAGGGTGCGTAATTGGTGGTCCGCCATCGCGCGTTCGCAGACCCGGCCCAGTACCTCGTTGACCTTGCCCAGGTCCGCGGTCGTCGGTACCGGAATGTCCACGACCGCACGTGCCCAGTCCTTGGAGAGGTTGACAGTCTTGGCGATCTGCCCGTTCGGGATCGTGTACACCTCGCCGTCGCTGGACCGCAGCTTGGTGACGCGCAGCGTGACGTCTTCGACCGTGCCCTCGGCGGGCGTGTTGATGCCGCTGACGGTGAGGGACACGAGGTCACCGAAGCCGTACTGCTTCTCGGTGATGATGAAGAACCCGGCCAGCAGGTCCTGCACGATGCGCTGCGCGCCGAAGCCCAGCGCCGCGCCCAGCACGGCGGCGGGCGCGACCAGCGAACCGATGGGTATCCCGAGGATTTCGATGACGTCGACCAGCACGACCACAGAAACCAGAGCAATCGACACCCACGAGATCACCGAAGCGACGGCTTGCCGGTGCTTGGTGGTCTCCGACCGGACCAGCGCGTCGCTCTCCTGAAAACGCTCGTCGATACGGGCGGTGATCCGGTGTGTCAGCCAGCCGACGAACCGCGCGATCAGCATCGCCGCGATGACGAGCATGACTATCCGCAGTCCGCGGGTGATGATCCACGCGCCGATCGAGCCCCGCCAGAAGTCGTGCCACTGCTGGGCCCACCAACCGAATGACTCCGGTTGGCTCGCGGCGATCAGAGAAAAATTAATCATCGTCTTTTCGGTTGCGCCAGCGGATTCCGGCCTCCAGGAAGCCGTCGATGTCGCCGTCGAGCACCGAGGCCGGGTTGCCGACCTCGAACTCGGTGCGCAGGTCCTTCACCATCTGATAGGGGTGCAGCACGTACGAGCGCATCTGGTTGCCCCAGGAGCTGCCGCCGTCGCCCTTGAGGGCGTCCATCTCGGCCCGCTCTTCCTGGCGCTTGCGTTCCAGCAGCTTGGCGCTGAGCACGCGCATCGCGGAAACCTTGTTCTGCAGCTGCGATTTCTCGTTCTGACAGGTCACGACGATGCCCGTCGGGATGTGTGTCAGCCGGACCGCGGAGTCGGTGGTGTTCACGGACTGACCACCCGGACCGCTGGACCGGTAAACGTCGACCCGGATGTCACCTTCGGGGATGTCGATGGAGTCGGCGGTCTCGACGACCGGCAGCACCTCGACGTCGGCGAACGACGTCTGGCGCCGGCTCTGGTTGTCGAACGGGCTGATCCGCACGAGCCGGTGGGTGCCCTGTTCGACCGACAAGGTGCCGTACGCGAACGGCGTGTGCACTGCGAAGGTCGCGCTCTTGATGCCCGCCTCCTCTGCGTACGACGTGTCGAAGACCTCGACCGGATACCCGTGCTTCTCGGCCCAGCGGATGTACATGCGCATCAGCATCTCGGCCCAGTCGGCTGCGTCCACACCACCGGCGCCGGAGCGGATGGTCACGACAGCTTCCCGCTCGTCGTATTCCCCCGACAGCAGCGTTCGAACCTCAAGCGCCTCGATGTCCTCGCGCAGCTTGGCCAGTTCGGCGTCGGCGTCGGCCACGGCATCGGTCTTGGCGGCGCCCTCTTCCTCCTCGGCCAGCTCGTAGAGCACGGGCAGATCCTCGATCCGTCCGCGCAACTCCTCGACGCGGCGCAGCTCACCCTGTGCATGCGACAGGCTGCTGGTCACCTTCTGCGCATTGGCCTGGTCATCCCACAACTTGGGATCGGAGGCTTCGTCCTCGAGTTTGGCGATCCGCGCGCGCAGACCGTCGACGTCGAGCACCCGCTCCACAGTGGTCAGGGTGCTGTCGAGGGCGGCAATGTCAGCTTGGCGATCGAGGTCCACAAAGCATGAGGGTACCGACCAGTGAGACGGACTTACGCATTGCAAGCCATGATCGATTAGACCGGTTTAGCATCGCCGTGTAACCCGCTCCGCGCGTCGCGACAGCCCCTTGCGCGCACTGAGCAGAACAAGAAGGCAAACCATACATATGCGCCCTTACCATGTGGCGGTTGTCGGATCCGGCCCGTCAGGGTTTTTCGCTGCCGCGTCACTGTTGAAATTCGCCGATGCCAAGGCCGCCACCGACGATCCGGTCGACGTCCAGATCGACATGATCGAGATGCTGCCCACCCCGTGGGGACTGGTCCGCTCCGGTGTGGCTCCGGATCATCCGAAGATCAAGACGGTCTCGGCGCAGTTCGACAAGGTCGCCGACGATGCCCGGTTCCGCTTCTTCGGCAACGTCACTGTGGGTGAGCATGTGCAGGCGGCCGAGCTGGCGCAGCGGTACGACGCGGTCATCTACGCCATCGGCGCGCAATCCGACCGGCCACTGGGCATCCCCGGCGAGGAGCTCGACGGCAGCGTCGCTGCCGTCGACTTCGTCGGCTGGTACAACGCACATCCGCATTTCGCGACCATGAACCCCGACGTCACCCAGGACCGCGCCGTGGTGGTCGGCAACGGCAACGTGGCCCTGGACGTGGCCCGCATCCTGGTCAGCGATCCGGCCGAACTGGCCGCCACCGACATCGCCAACCACGCGTTGACGGCCCTGGGCGCTCGCGGCGTTCGCGAGGTCGTGATCATCGGGCGGCGCGGCCCGCTGCAGGCGCCGTTCACGACGCTGGAACTGCGTGAGCTCGGCGATCTGGCCGCCATGGCCGACGTCGACGTCATCGTTGATCCCGCTGATGTCGACGCCATCACCGACGCAGACCTGGAAGCCGCGGGCAAGACCGTGCGGCAGAACATCAAGATTCTGCGCAGCTACGCCGAACGTGGCGACCTCGGGCGCGAGCGGCGCATCGTCTTCAAGTTCCAGACCTCGCCGATCGAGATCAAGGGCTCCGAACGCGTCGAGTCAATTGTGTTGGGCCACAACGAATTGGTCGACGACGGCGGCCGGATCATCGCGAAGGACAGCGGCAACCGCGAGGAATTACCGGCCCAGCTGGTGGTGCGCGCCGTGGGCTATCGGGGCGTGCCGACCGCGGGCCTGCCATTCGACGAGCGCGCCGGGACCATCCCGCACACCGAGGGCCGGGTCGAAGGCAGCCGCAACGAGTACGTCGTCGGCTGGATCAAGCGCGGGCCGTCGGGCGTCATCGGCAGCAACAAGAAGGACTCGCAGGACACCGTCAACACCCTGATCGAGGACATCTGCGGCGCGGAGCTGGCTGATTTCGGAACCACCCACGCCGAGGACCTGGCCGCCTGGTTCCTGTCCCGGCAGCCCGCGTTGGTCACCAATGACCACTGGCGCCTGATCGACGCGCACGAACGGTCGGCCGGCGAGGGCCTGAACCGGCCGCGCGTGAAGCTGACGGACGTCGCGGAGATGCTGCGGGTGGCGCACGGCTGAGCAGCGGTGCGCTCCCCGGCGCGACCCTTGATGCCCGCTCAGTGGCTGGGCCGCAGGATGCCCTGCACCGCGAAAGTCGTGAGGCTGCCGCCCGAATTGAGCAGCGACGACGTGGCTGTCGATCCAGACAGAACGCCCGAGCTCAGGGAACCCACGCCGGCCTGAAGGCCGCCGGTGTTGATCGCGGCGATGCCGGCGAGTCCGCCGATGTTGTGGGTGGCGAAGTGCTGCGTGAAGCCGAGCTCGCCGCCCACGGCGCTGCCCAACCCGTCGAGCGGCCCGCTGTCAGCTGATGCGACGCCCGCCGACGCAAGGAGCAGCAATCCGCTTGCCGTCAGCCCTGCCCCAATCAGCTTGGTGGCCCTACCGGTCGACGAGATCTGAGACTTGGCCATGTACGTTCTTGTCCCCTTCTGTGGAAAGACTGTGTCCGACGGTCGAATCCGAGCCGCGCATGCCATCCGGTCAGCAAGCTCGATGCAATAGCTAGCTATTCACACAGTGAATCTATTAGCACAGGGCAACACCAGAATTAGCCCATTCGATGGAATTTCCAGAGGGTGCTGAGCAAACTGCCAGGCGGCGTGCGCAGAAAGGTTCGGGCCGATTGACTATGCCTGCGGGGCGTGCGGCGCGAAGTTCCAGTTGTCGGGGTTCTTGGGTGAGTAGACGACGGGGACCAGTTGACCCACCGAGGGCCAGTCGGCCACATCCATCGCGATCCGGCCATAGACCTCGTGCTCGTTCACGCTGGGGCCGTTGATGACTCCGGCGACGGTGACGAACTGCTCCCCCGTGGCATCGGGTCGCGGACTGACGCCGGTGATCAGCAGCGTCCCGCTCTCCCCGCTACGCGTACGTCGCAGCCACGGGGCAGCCAGCAGTACGAGCGCTCCGAGCAAGACAATGAGCACGACGAATTCCCACACGTACCCATGGTAGGACTGCACCCATGAGTACCACCGCAGACGACATCAACCTTGCCCTGAAATTGGCCGATCAGGCCGATGCCGTGACGTTGGACCGCTTCGGCGCACAGGACCTGCGCATCGAGACCAAACCGGATCTGACCCCGGTGACCGATGCCGACCAGTCCGTGGAACGGGTGCTGCGGGAGACGCTGTCGGCAGCTCGGCCGGACGACGCCTTGCTGGGCGAAGAGTACGGGGGCACAGCAGTTTTCGCGGGGCGACAATGGGTGATCGACCCGATCGACGGTACCAAGAACTTCGTCCGCGGCGTCCCGGTGTGGGCCACCTTGATCGCCCTACTGGAGGACGGCGTGCCCATCGTCGGGGTGGTCAGCGCCCCAGCGCTCGGACGGCGCTGGTGGGCCGGCACCGGCGAGGGCGCCTTCAGCTCATTCGCCGGCCGGACGCGCACCATCTCGGTATCGGGTGTCGACGCGCTGGACGCCGCGAGCCTGTCCTACTCGGATCTGACCACCGGATGGGAAGACCGGCGCGACGCGTTCGTCGCACTGACCGACGCGGTGTGGCGGGTGCGGGCCTACGGCGACTTCTGGTCGTACTGCCTGCTGGCCGAAGGCGCGGTCGACATCGCCGTCGAACCGGAGGTCAAGCTGTGGGATCTGGCCGCCTTGGACGTCGTCGTGCGCGAGGCCGGCGGTTCGTTCACCAACCTGGCCGGCGCGTCCGGCCCGCACGGCGGCAGCGCGGTGGCGACCAATGGGTTGCTGCACCACAAGGTGCTCGCCGCCCTCTCCTGATTTCACCCCGCCGAGTGGCCGGTTCTCGCACGAAATTCCACGAATTGCGTGCGAGAACCGGCCATTCGGCGTTGAGCAAAGTGTGAACTTGATAACACGAGCGTCGTACCTTACTCCGGAGTAAGATACGGTCATAGCGCACTGCCCCAACGACGCGAGGCTGTCGAAATGACCAACACCCTTCCCCAGAACGGCACTTCGGCCGGTTCCTCCCAGCGCCCCGTGCGCAAGGGCCCGGAGAGCGCCATCGGCCTGCAACGGCACAAGCGGACAGCGACCGACATCGGTCTGGCGCTGATCACGCCTTTTGTCGGCCAGGAATTCCTGGACAAGTACAACCTGCGCGAGCCGCTCAACCGCGGCGTGAAATACGGAGTCAAGACGAGCTTCTCTGCCGTCGGCGCCGCGAGCCGTACGTTCAAGCGCATTCCCGGACTGAACGGCGCCCCGACGCGCCTGAAGCCGGGCGGTTCGGACTACTTCGACCTGAATCCGGACGAAGACCAGCAAATGATCGTGGAGACGGTCCGCGAGTTCTCCGCGGAGATCCTGCGACCGGCCGCGCACGACGCAGATGCCGCGGCGGCCTACCCGGCCGACCTGATCGCCAAGGCCGCTGAACTCGGCATCACCGCGATCAACGTGCCCGAGGAGTTCGACGGCATCGCCGCCACCCAGAGCACCGTCACCACCGCTCTCGTCGCCGAGGCACTGGCCTACGGCGACATGGGTCTGGCCCTGCCGATCCTGGCGCCCGGTGGCGTGGCGTCGGCCCTGACGCGCTGGGGCAGCGCCGGCCAGCAGGCCACCTACCTGCCGTCGTTCGCCGGCGAGAACGTGCCGCAGGCATGCGTCGCCATCGCCGAGCCGCACGCGCTGTTCGACCCGACCGCACTGCGGACCACCGCGGTCCGCACCCCCGGTGGCTACCGCCTCAACGGAGTCAAGTCGCTGGTCCCGGCCGCCGCCAACTCCGAGGTGTTCATCATCGGTGCGCAGCTCGACGGCAGGCCGGCCCTGTTCATCGTCGAGTCGGGCTCCGAGGGCCTGTCGGTCACGGCCGACCCGAGCATGGGCATCCGCGCCGCGGCCCTGGGCAAGGTCGAGCTGAACAACGTCGCGGTCCCGCTGGGCAACCGGCTCGGCGAGGACGAGGCCACCGACAACGACTACTCCGAAGCCATCGCACTGTCCCGATTGGGTTGGGCCGCACTGGCAGTCGGCACCTCGCACGCGGTGCTCGACTACGTGGTGCCCTACGTCAAGGAGCGCGAGGCGTTCGGTGAGCCCATCGCCAACCGCCAGTCGGTCGCGTTCATGTGCGCCAACATCGCCATCGAGCTCGATGGCCTGCGGCTGATCGTGTGGCGCGGTGCGTCGCGCGCCGAGCAGGGCATGCCGTTCCTGCGCGAGGGCGCCCTCGCCAAGCGGTTCGCCACCGACAAGGGCATGCAGATCGGCCTCGACGGCGTGCAGCTGCTCGGCGGCCACGGCTACACCAAGGAACACCCGGTCGAGCGCTGGTACCGCGATCTGCGGGCCATCGGCGTCGCCGAAGGTGTCGTCGTTCTGTAGCCCGACCCGGTAATCGCCCAAAACTTCCAAATATCCCGAAAGACCAATCATGGCAATCAATCTGGAAATACCCCGCAAGTTGCAGGCCGTCGTCGAGAAGGGCCACCAGGGCGCAGCGGAGATGCTCCGCCCGATCTCCCGCAAGTACGACCTGGCCGAGCACGCCTATCCGGCCGAGCTCGATACCCTGGCCAGCCTGTTCGAAGGCATCCAGGAGTCGAACGCCGTCTCCATCGCCGGCGCCGGATTCTCGGCCAGCGAATCCAAGAGCAAGCACGCAAACATCAACGGCGCCAACATGTCTGCGCTGCTGAACGCGCTCGAGGTCAGCTGGGGCGACGTCGCCCTGCTGCTGACCGTCCCCTACCAGGGCCTGGGCAACGCCGCGATCTCCGCGGTCGCCACCAAGGACCAGCTGGCCAAGTGGGGCAAGGTGTGGGCCGCCATGGCCATCACCGAGCCGAGCTTCGGTTCCGATTCGGCGGCGGTCTCGACCACCGCGGTGCTCGACGGCGACGAGTGGGTCATCAACGGCGAGAAGATCTTCGTCACCGCCGGTTCGCGCGCCACCCACATCGTGGTGTGGGCGACGCTGGACCGCTCGCTCGGCCGCGCGGCCATCAAGTCGTTCTGCGTACCGCGTGAGCACCCCGGCGTCATCGTCGAACGCCTCGAGCACAAGCTCGGCATCAAGGCCTCCGACACCGCGGTCATCCGCTTCGACAACTGCCGCATCCCCAAGGACTACCTGCTCGGCGATCCGGAGATCAAGGTGGACAAGGGTTTTGGCGGGGTCATGGAGACCTTCGACAACACCCGCCCGATGGTGGCCGCCATGGCCGTCGGTGTCGGCCGCGCCGCGCTGGAGGAGCTGCGGACGATCCTGACCGACGCCGGCATCGAGATCTCGTACGACAAGCCGGCCCATGCGCAGAGCGCCCCGGCAGCGGAATTCCTGCGGATGGAGTCCGACTGGGAGGCCGCCTACCTGCTGTCGCTGCGCGCTGCCTGGCAGGCCGACAACAAGATCCCGAACTCCAAGGAAGCGTCCATGAGCAAGGCCAAGGCCGGGCGCATGGGCACCGACGTCACCCTCAAGGCCGTCGAATTGGCCGGCACCACCGGCTATTCCGAGGAGCCGCTGCTCGAGAAGTGGGCTCGCGACTCAAAGATTCTCGATATCTTCGAAGGCACGCAGCAGATTCAGCAGCTCGTCGTGGCACGACGTCTGCTGGGCCTGTCCTCGGCGCAGCTCAAGTGATCGGTGCTCCGGTGGCCCGGCACGCGCTGGGCTACCGGAGCGCGGTCGCCAGCGTCTGACCGAAAATGCCCAGCGCCCAATGACACTCACTGTCCCGGGCGCTGGGCTTTTCAATGTCCGCTGCCAGTTCGTTGTCCCACCACTTCTTTCGGGTCCGGCAGGTGCGCGTCGACTGGGCCGGCGTGGACCGTCATGGCCCAATCATGCACCGTGACAAGCAAACAGGCCCCGGGATTTCTCCCGGGGCCTGTTTGCTGTTGAGGTTACGACGACGGGTTTGCGCCCAGCACGCGCTGCAGGTCAGGCTTCATGGCCTGCAGCTGCTGGCCCCAGTAGCCCCAGTCGTGGGTACCGCTGTCCGGGAAGTTGAACACGCCGTTGTTGCCGCCCGCGGCCAGGTAGTTGTCCTGGAAGGTGCGGTTGGTGCGGATGGTCAGGCCCTCGAGGAACTTGGCCGGCACGTTGTCGCCACCGAGCTCGCTCGGGTTGCCGTTACCGCAGTAGACCCACAGACGGGTGTTGTTCGCGACGAGCCGCGGGATGTTGACCATCGGGTCGTTGCGCTGCCAGGCGTTGTTCGGGTCGCCCGTCGAGCCCCACATGTCGTCGGCCTTGTAGCCACCGGCGTCACCCATGGAGACGTTGATCAGGAAGGGCCACCAGCCCTCGGACGGGTTCAGGAAGCCCGACATCGAGCCTGCGTAGATGAACTGTTCGGGGTGCCAGATCGCCAGGGTCATGGACGACGAACCAGCCATCGAGAGGCCGACCGCGGCGCTACCGGTGGGCTTGACCTCGCGGTTGGCCTGCAGCCACTGCGGCAGCTCCGAGGTCAGGAAGGTCTCCCACTTGTAGGTGGAGCAACCCGACTTGCCGCACGCCGGCTTGTACCAGTCGGCGTAGAAGCTGGACTGGCCGCCGACCGGCATGATGACCGACAGGCCGGAGTTGAGGTACCACTCGAAGGCGGCGGTGTTGATATCCCAGCCGTTGTAGTCGTCCTGCGCACGGAGACCGTCGAGCAGGTACACCGCCGGGGACCCGGCGCCACCACTCTGGAACTGCACCTTGATGTCGCGGCCCATGGACGGCGACGGCACCTGTAGGTATTCGACCGGCAGGCCGGGGCGCGAGAACGCACTGGCGGTAGCTGTCTGGCCGGCAAGTCCGATGAGACCCGGGAGCAGGACGGCGGCCGAGATGGCGCCGGCGACCCTGCGCGCCAGACGGCCGCGAAGCTTGTCAACGAACATTCACAATCCCATTTCAGTATCAGGTACCGGGTATCGTGCCCACCCCACGCGATCAGACGGCGTTGGTGGCACGGCCGCGATTTCTCGCGGCCGCGTGTGGCGGGCTCAGTCTGGTACGGGAACTGAACGCACCGAATGATTCAGTTGTCTGTGGGCAGTAAAACACGCGCCGGACACGCCGAGGAACCCCCGAATCCCGCTTGAGACCAGGTTGTTGCGTACTTCGTACCGTTCAGCTACCACCCTGACGCAGAGCTACGCGGCGTTCATCCCGCCGTAGGCTGCCGTTTGTGACCATCGATCGGAACGATGTCGACGACGCACCGGACTCCCGAGCGGGCAGCCGGTTGGGTATCGATGACTGGCTCGCTGCCGGGTACGCAATCCTGGCAGAAGAGGGTTTGAAGGCCCTGAAGATCGACCGGTTGTGCGCTCGGCTGAAGGTCACCAAGGGCAGCTTCTACTGGCACTTCGCCAACATCGCCGCCTACCGGACCGCCCTCATCCAGGGGTGGAGCGAGCTCCGCGACGCCGACCGCAGCCAGATCGAAGCGATCGGCTCCCTGGCCCCACGGGACCGACTGGTCCAGATGATGAATTCGCTGGTCAGCCCCAGACATTGGACGCTGGAACGTGCGATGCGGGAATGGGCGCGCTCCGACCAGGCCGTCGCCGAGAGCGTCCGCGCAGCGGATCGGCGCATCCTCGCCGCGGTCCGGCGCGCGTTCGAGGACTACGGCTTCGACACCGACGAGGCGGAACTGCGAGCCGACGCCACCTTCGCCGTCGGCATCGGGTTCCTGCACCTTTCCGGGGACTCCCCGCACCCACGCCTGGCCGCCCGCAGCGAACGATTTCTCGACCTGATGCTCGCGACCTGACGTCCATACCAAAAGGTATGGTAGCGTCCGGCGCATGTTGAGTACGCAGGCCGGCATCACTGATGGATTCGTAACCGCACTCGGCGAACGCGCCGCCGAGGCCGAGAAACTCCGACGCCTCCCCGACGACACGGTGACTGACCTGATCGCGTCCGGATTCACCGAACTCCTGGTGCCGGCCCGGTATGGCGGACAGCAGGCAGCGTTCCCCGACATCCTCGATCCGGTGCGCCGGCTGGCCCACGGCTGCACCTCGAGCGCCTGGACCATCGGCTTCTTGACGCTGCACAACTGGATGCTGGCGCTGTTCGGCGAACAGGCCCAGCAGGACGCATTCGACAGCAGGCCGTTCCTCGCGCCCGCACCGCTGGCCCCGACGGGGCGCGGGCTTCCCGTCGACGGCGGCATTCGACTGACCGGGCGCTGGTCCTGGGCCACCGGGGTGATGCACGGCAACTGGATCATCGTCGCCGCGCTGTGCGGGCCGGACGACGGCATCTACCCCGCTCTCGCCCTACTGCCGATCAGCGACGTCACGGTCGACGACGTCTGGCACACCGACGGGATGCGGGCGACCGGATCCAACGATGCGCTGGCCACCGACGTGTTCGTGCCCGAGCACCGCCTGGTCAAGGTGACCGACATCTATGCCGGCACCGCACCCGGCGCGGGCCTGCATGACAGCGCCACCTACCGCTGGCCGATGGTGCCGGCCCTGGCCCTGCTCGCGGCGATGCCCGCGCTCGGCAGCGCCGAGCGGGTCACCGAGATCTACGCCCAGCGGCTGGCCGAGCGAGTGCTGCCGTACGAGGGTGTGATGCAGAAGGACAAGCCAATCGCCCAGGCACATTTGGCCGGAGCGCAGGTGCGGTTGCGGTCACTGCGCGGACTGCTTGCCGACACGGTCGGGGAAATCGAGGACATCGTCGACTCCGGCGATTCCGTCGAGAAGCCCGTCCGCGCGCAGGCCCGGCTGGCGGCCGCGCACATCGTCGCCGAATCAAAGGCGGTGATCGGCGATCTCCTGGGCGCCGGCGGGGCCAGCATCCACTTCCTGTCCAGCCCGATGCAGCGATTCAAGCGCGACGTCGACGTACTGGCCGGGCATGTCGTGTTCGACTACGACACCAGCCGGGAGCTGGCCGGGGCGCTCGCGCTCGGGATGAAAATCCCGCGGACGTCGATGATCTGACGGAGCTGACCTGATGCGCACTCTGTGGATCGAAGCCAGCCCCAAGGGGAACGACGCCCTCTCCTCACAGATGGCGATGGCTTATCTGGAAGGCACTGAGTACGAACGCTTCTCAGTGTGGGATGAGAACATGGTGCGGTTCGGCCGGGACGCCGCGATCGCCAAGTTCGCCGGGCTGTTCGGCGAACCATTCACACCCGAGCAGGGTGCGATATGGCAGCAGGTGCTCGACGAGATTGAGCGGGTCCGCAGGTTCGACCGGCTGGTGATCTCGTCACCGATGTGGAATTGGCATGTGCCACATGCTCTGAAGGCATGGATCGACATCATCGTGCAACCGGTAGCCAGCTTCACGCTCAACTCTCGCGGCGAGCATGTGGGTGCACTGGGGGACGGAAAACCGGCGCAGCTCATCTTGACTCGAAGCAGCGCATACGACGGGCGGCACCCTGAGCTGCAGGATTTCCAGAGGCCGTATCTGGAGTATGTGTTCGGGATGCTCGGGTATTCGGTCGAAACCTTGGCGATCGAGCCGACAACACGCTGGACGCCGGAGGATCGTGCGCAGATGCGCGAGGACGCTCTGGCACTCGCCCGGCGAACCCGCACCGAGAGGGTGTGAAATGAGGTCCATGCCAAACTCGCAGCCCGCGTTCACCAACTTCTTCCAGAAACGCATCGCCAACCCGGTCATGCGGCGGATGCCATTTCAGACCCTGCTGGAGACCACCGGCCGCAAGTCCGGTGAACCCCGCCGCACCCCGCTCGGCGGCAAGCTCGTCGACGGACAGTTCTGGTTCGTCTCGGAGTTCGGCGACCAGTCGCAGTACATCCGCAACATCCAAGCCGACCCACGGGTGCGCGTACGGCTGCGCGGCCGGTGGCACAGCGGGACCGCGCACCTGGTGCCCGACGATGACGCCGCCGCGCGCCTTCGCGAATTACCGCAGTTCAACAGCTTCGGCGTGCGCACGTTCGGCACCAATCTGCTGACCGTGCGGGTCGATATGGACCGGTAGTACTAGCCACATCGGTCAGGTCATTGACCTCGAACCATAAGTAAAACTAATGTCACTTTTAGTTCCAGCGATGCGACAGGAGCGGTACATGGAATCCTTCGTTCATTTACGGAGAGGCAAGACACCCAAGCGGGTACATGCCGACCTCGACGGACTCAAGGACGACGAACTCGGGCGCGGTGGATTCGTCGGCCGCACCGCCAACATGTACCGGCGCAATGACCCGACCGCGTACCGGACCGTGGGCCCGCTGCGCCCCACCGATGTGCTGTCGTCCGAACTGAAGCCGTCAGACTCCACCGACGCGGCGGGCGCTCCCCTGCTGATGTTCTCCAACGCCGACTGCCAGGTGCTGCTGAGCCGGCGGAGTGTGGAGATGCCGTTCTTCGTCCGGTACGTCGACGGCGATCTACTGCTTTTCGTACACAAGGGTTCTGGGCTGCTGGAGACCGAGTTCGGCCCGCTGCGCTACCGCGAGGGCGACTGGGTCTACCTCCCCAAGGCGTGCACGTTCCGGCAGGTGCCGGATGAGGAGTCGACGTGGCTCATGATCCAGGCCACCGAGGACTTCCGGGTGCCGCCGGCCGGCACGCTCGGCCGGCACTTCCCGTTCGACCCGGCGCAGGTCACCATCCCCGAACCGGAGCCGATCGATGACGATGGCCGTGACGAGTACGAGGTGCGGCTCTATCACGACGGTGGACCCACTTCTCTTTTCTACCAACATAATCCGCTCGACGTGGAGGGCTGGCGGGGCGACAACTTCCCGTTCACCTTCAACATCGAGGACTACACCGTCATCACGTCCGAGAGCGTGCACCTGCCGCCGACGGTGCACCTTTTCATGCAGGCGACCGGGGTTTACGTGATGAACTTCCTGCCCAAGCCCGCCGAGAGCGTGCCCGGCACCGAGCGCACCCCCTGGTATCACCGCAACGTCGACTATGACGAGATCGCCTTCTTCCATTCCGGCTCGCTGTACGGCATCCCGATGCCGCCCGGCCTGGTTTCCCATGCACCACAAGGGGTTCACCACGGGGCGCCAGAAGCGGCTCGTGAGCGCGCCCGCCGCAAGTTCGACCAATACGACCGTGTCGACTGGTCGGTGATCGCCATCGACACCCGCCGACGTCTCACACCATCCGCCGAAATTCTCGCCAACGACCTGGGGCAGCACTAGACATGACCACGACCGAAGCACCCGTAAAGCACGATTACGACCGCATCCCGTATCTGGTTGCGTACCAGAACAACTCGGCGGTTCGCGATGTCTACGGCGGCGTCGCCGAACTCGTGGTGTTGGAGAGCTATCTGCTGCGGCCGAAGGCGAAGCCGTCCGACACCGTGCTGGTGTTCATGCACCCGATCGGTGGCGGTGCGTATCTGCCGATGATCAACGCGCTGGCCCGCGCCGGCCACCACGTCATCTACTGCAACAGCCGCTTCCGCGGCACCGACTCCGCTCTGCTCATGGAGAAGGTGGTCGAGGACCTCGGCGAGTGCATCAAAGACGCCAAGAACCGGCTGGGCTACGCGAAGGTGGTGCTCGCCGGGTGGAGCGGCGGCGGCTCGCTGTCGGTGTTCTACCAGCAGCAGGCGCAGCATCCGACGGTGACCGCCAGCCCCTCCGGCGACGGCCCCGACCTGACGAAGCTGGGCCTGATCCCCGCCGACGGTCTCATGCTGCTGGCCGCCCACATCAGCCGCCACGGCACCATGACCGAATGGATGGACGCCTCGATCCTCGACGAGAACGACCCGTCGAAGCGCGATCCGGAACTGGACCTGTACAACCCCGACAACCCCAACCAGCCGCCCTACACCGCCGAGTTCCTGCAGCGCTACCACGACGCACAGGTCGCCCGGAACCGGCGAATCACCAAGTGGGTCAAGGAAAAGCTGGCCGAGCTCAAGGCCGCGGGGCGGCCCGATGACGAGTTCGCATTCGTCGTCCACGGCACCATGGCCGACCCCCGCTGGCTCGACCCGACGGTCGATCCCAACGAACGCACCCCGGGACAGTGCTATCTGGGGGATCCTCGAGTGGTGAACATGAGCCCGGTCGGCCTGGCCCGATTCTGTACGTTGCGCAGCTGGCTGTCACAGTGGAGCTACGACGACGCCAACGGTGACGCCGTGAAGGCGGGACCCGATATCGCGGTACCGACGCTCGTCATCGGCAATCTCGCCGACGACGCCTGCACGCCCAGCCACACGCGGCGGCTGTACGAGGCGATCGGGCATCCGGACAAGGAGATGCACGAGATCCCCGGCGCCAACCACTACTACTCCGGCCCGGATCAACGCGGCACCCTGCGCCAAGCGGTCGGGGTCTGCACGGATTGGCTGCACCGGCAGGGGTTCTCGGTATGAGCGCAGCCGGTGCGCTCGACGGCATCAGGGTCCTCGAACTCGGCACCCTGATCTCGGGACCATTCGCCGGGCGGCTGCTCGGCGACATGGGTGCCGAGGTGCTCAAGATCGAGTTGCCATCCTCGCCCGATCCGCTGCGGACCTGGGGCCAGGCCGAACTCGACGGACACCGGTTCTTCTGGACGGTGCACGCGCGCAACAAGAAAGCGGTGACCCTGGATCTGCGCACCGAGCGCGGCCGGGGACTGTTCCTGGACCTGGTCAAGCAGTCCGATGTGATCGTCGAGAACTTCCGGCCCGGCACCCTGGAGAAATGGAACCTGGGTTACGACGTGCTGCGCGAACACAATCGAGGCATCATCCTGGTGCGGGTGTCGGGCTACGGGCAGACCGGTCCGGACGCGGGGAAGGCCGGCTACGCGTCGGTCGCGGAGGCGGCCAGCGGGCTGCGGCACATGAACGGATTCCCTGGCGGTCCTCCCCCACGGCTCGCCCTGTCCCTGGGCGACAGCCTCGCGGGCATGTTCGCCGCCCAGGGCGCGCTCGCCGCGCTGTACCGGCGCAGCGTCACCGGAGAGGGTCAGGTCGTGGACACGGCGCTCACCGAAAGTTGTTTGGCCATCCAGGAATCCACCATTCCCGACTACGACGTCGGCGGTGTGGTGCGCGGACCGTCGGGCACGCGCCTGGAAGGCATCGCGCCGTCGAACATCTACCAGAGTGCCAATGGCAGCTGGGTGGTGATCGCAGCCAACCAGGACACGGTTTTCCGGCGGCTGTGTCAGGCCATGGGCCGACCCGAATTGGCGACGGATGAGCGTTTCGTCGACCATCTGGCGCGCGGCCGCAATCAGGACGAGCTCGACAAGCTCATCGGCGACTGGGCCGCGCAGCGTGAGCCCCAGGACATCATCGCCACGCTGTCGGAGGCCGGGGTGATCAGCGGACCGATCAACACGGTCGCCGAAGTCGTGCAAGATCCACAACTACAGGCGCGCAACATGATTGCCGACCACTGGGACGAGCGGGTGCAGCGCAACGTGAAGGGTCCCGGTGTCGTGCCGGTGCTGTCGGAGTCGCCGGGCACGATCCGCAATGGCGGATCGGCGCGGCCAGGTCAGGACAACGACGAGGTGTACGGCCGCCTGCTCGGTCTCGACGCCGAGCAGTTGGCGGCGCTGCGTGAGGAGGGCGTGCTGTGACCGACCTACCGTCCCATGTCACCATCCGCGAAGTCTGCCTGCGCGACGGTCTGCAGCTCGAAGACCCGATTCCGTTGTCCGCCAAGCTCGAACTCCTCGAAGCCATCGTCGCCACGGGGGTACGAGAGATCGAGGCGACCGCATTCGTGTCGCCGTCGAAGGTGCCCGCGCTGGCCGACGCTCCCGAATTGGCAGCGGCTCTGGACGCATTTCCCGATGTCGAGTTCTCCGCGCTCGTGGCCGGACCGGGCGGTGCAGGCCGCGCGCTCGCCGCGGGCCTGCGGTCCCTCGAGTACGTGGTATCTGCGGCCGACGGGCACAGCCAGGCGAACGTCGGGCGGTCGACGGCCGAGTCCACGGCGCTGATCGCCGACATCGTGAACCTGGCCCACGGCAGCGGCGCGAGCGCAGAGGTCATCATCGCCACCGCCTGGGACTGCCCGTTCGACGGCCCCACCGACCCGAGCCGGGTCGTCGAGATCGCCGCAGCAGCACTGGAATTCGGCGCGGATCGGGTGGCCATCGCCGACACCATCGGCACCACCACCCCGCGCCGCGTCACTGACCTGATCAGCCGGGTCCGCCCGGTCATCGGAGACCTGCCGCTCGGCGCGCATTTCCACAACACCCGGGGCTCCGGCCTGGCCAGTGCCTACGCCGCCGTGCAGGCCGGGGTGACCCGGCTCGACGCGTCGGTGGGCGGGCTGGGTGGCTGCCCATTCGCACCGGGCGCTACCGGAAACATCGCCACCGAAGATCTGGTCTACCTGTTGCGGGACAGCGACATCAACACTGGCATCGACCTGGATCTGGCGATCGACGCGGCCATGGTGGCGCAGCGCGTCGTCGGCCACGAACTGCCCAGCGCGCTGCTTCGCGCCGGTGACCGGTTGCTGGGCTGAGATGCCGTCCGACACTCTGACCGCCAAGGGCCGCCAAACCCGGGAGGCCATCGAAATGGCGGCGCGGAAGCTGTTTGCCGAGCGGGGCTTTCACGGCACGACGCTGGCCGACATCACATCGGCAGCCGGCAAGTCGTCGGCGGTGTTCTACCGATACTTCGACGACAAGGAAGACCTGCTGGCCGAATTGGCCGAGTCATTCCTGCACGACATCGTCACCCCCTCGGGGATGAGTGTGCCACTGCCGGAGTCTCCCGAGGAGACCGACTACTTCACGACGGTGGTCACCGGATACTGGAACCTGTTCAAGCAGAACATCGGCATCATGATCGCGGTCGCCCAGTTGGGCGCCACCCAACCACGATTCGCCAAGGTGCAGCACGAGTTCCGCCGCTTCGGTATGGATATGGTCGCCGACTCGGTGCGTCACGCCGAGGAACAAGGGTATGCGCAGGGCCTCAACGCCGAACACATCGCCGCTGCCATTGCATTGCTGTTCGAGAACTTCACCGTGGTGGTGGTCGGCAACCCGGGATCCGAACTGCAGATCAGCGACGAGGACGCCATCACCACACTGTCGACCATCTGGAAGAAAACCCTGTACGGCTTCTGACCGAAGGAAGAGATCACCGTGGATTTCGCTCTACCGGAACACCTCCCGGGCCTGCTGGCCGAGATGGACGCCTTCATCGAGGCGGAGATCAAGCCGCTGGAACGTGAGAACATGCAGTACTTCGACCGGCGCCGCGAATTCGCGCGCACCGACCTCGAGAACGGCGGTGTGCCGACCCGGGAATGGGAGGATCTGCTCGACGAGATGCGCCGCCGCGCCGACGCAGCCGGCTGGCTTCGGTACGGCCTGCCCAGCGAGTTCGGCGGCCGCGACGGCACGAACCTGGACATGGCCGTCATCCGGGAACACCTGGCGCACAAGGGACTCGGGCTGCACAACGACCTGCAGGACGAATCGTCGATCGTCGGCAACTTCCCGCAGGTCATCATGATGAGCCGGTTCGGCACCGCGGCACAGCAGGCGGAGTGGGTCGAAGCGATGATCACGGGCAAGCGGTCGATGGCATTCGGGCTCACCGAACCCGACCACGGCAGCGACGCCACCTGGCTCGAGACGACCGCGGTCCGAGACGGTGACGGTTGGCTCATCAACGGCCGCAAGCGCTGGAACACCGGAGTACACCGGGCCACCCACGACCTGATCTTCGCCCGCACCTCCGGCGAGCCCGGTCAAGCGGTCGGCATCAGCGCATTCCTGGTCCCCACCGATACGCCGGGATTCACCGTGCCGTACTACTGGTGGACGTTCAACATGCCCAGCGATCACGGCGAAGTCGATTTGAAAGATGTTCGCGTGCCTGATGATGCGGTGCTCGGCGAGGTGGACCACGGCTTGGAGGTCGGCCAGACGTTCCTGCACGAGAACCGCATTCGGCAGGCCGCCAGCAGCCTGGGCGCCGCCCAATACTGCATCGACCGGGCCGCGCAGTATGCCGGTGAGCGCGTCGTGTTCGGAAAGCCGCTGGCGGTGAACCAGGCCGTGCAGTGGCCGCTGGCCGAGTTGCAGACCGAGGCCCAGATGGTCCGGCTGCTGGTGTATTACGCCGCCTGGCACCTGGATCGGGATCACCACATGGAGGTCTCCGACAAGGTGTCGATGGCCAACTACCGCGCCAACCGGCTGGTGTGCGAGGCCGCCGACCGCGCCATGCAGATCCACGGCGGTATCGGCTACAGCCGGCACGAGCCGTTCGAGCACATCTATCGGCACCACCGCCGCTACCGGATCACCGAAGGCGCGGAAGAGATTCAGATTCGCCGAGTGGCACAGCGGATGCTGAAGTTCGGGCGCAAGTGATCGACGCCCCCGAATTGGCCCGAGCGCTCGCCGCGGCGCTCAAACCCGGGCTCGGCGAGGTCAGCGTCGAGAACCTGCGCGAGCTGACCGGCGGCGCCAGCCGCGCGACGTGGGCGTTCACCGCGACCACTGCAGCCGAAGTCCGCCAACTGATCCTGCGGGTCGGACCGCCCGACGAAATCCACGCCGGCATGGAACTGGAGGCCGCCGCGCTGTCCCGGGCCGCGGCCGCGGGTGCCCCGGTCCCACGGGTGCTGGCGGCCAGTAATTCGCCTGAGGCCCTGGGCAATCCGTTCCTGGTGTGCGACTTCGTGCCCGGCGAGACCATCGTGCGCAAGATCCAGCGGGCACTCGACGACGGCGGCCGGGTCGCCCTGCTCGAGCAATGCGCCGAAGCGCTGGCGGCGATCCACCGCGCCGACCCCACCGGAATCGGGCTGTCGAGCGAGGACCAACTGGGATCGTGGCGGCACGAGCTCGACGAGATCGGCGACACCACAGCCACTTTCGAGTGGGCGTTCCGCTGGTTGGAGCGCAACCAGCCGGCCGATACCGGCGATCCGGTGCTGGTGCACGGCGACTTCCGGATGGGCAACCTCATCATCGACGGCAGCCGACTCGCCGCGGTACTGGATTGGGAACTCACCCATCGGGGCTCGCGCGCCGAGGACCTGGCCTGGTTCTGTATTCGGGCCTGGCGCTTCGGTGCGCCGCGCGCGCTGGACGCCGGCGGTCTCGGTCGTATCGAGGACTTCCTCACCGCCTACGAGCGAGCCAGCGCAGTCACGCTGGACCGCAAGACCTTTCACTGGTGGCTGGTGTCAGCCACCTTGCGCTGGGGCATCATCTGCCGATACCAGGCAGAACGCCATCTCTCGGGACAGACCCGGTCGGTGGAGTTGGCCACCATCGGCCGGCGGGTGTGCGAGACCGAATGGGACCTGCTCAATCTGCTGGAGGCGCAATGAGCCACTACCGCCCCACCGCCACCGAACTGATCGCCGCGGTGGCGGAATTCCTGGAGACAGAAGTACGCGACGCCACTGGACGCAATAGTCGGCTCGCCGACCTGGGCGCTCTGAACTTCCACGCCCGCGTCGCCGCGAACGCGCTGCGGATCGTCGAACGCGAACTGTTGCAGGCCGGCCCGGAACCTGAGTTGCTGGGCTTCGACGACGAGCAGGCGCTGGCGAAGGCCATTCGATCCGGCGAATTCGATGATCGAACAGCCGAACTGGACCCGATGCTGCGAGCACTGGTGCGATACCGGCTGGATGTCGCACATCCGGGTTACCACCTCGAGTAGCCCGATCCGGGCCTGGCCCACCGGCGAACTGCGTACCATCGCGAACGTGGCCGATTCTGCCCTCACGATCCTGGTCTACAGCGACAATCCGAACACCCGCGACCAGGTGCGCACAGCCCTGGGACGGCGCATTCACCCGGACCTACCCGACCTGACGTACCTCGATGTGGCGACGGCGCCCGTCGTGGTGAGCTCCGTCGACGCCGGCGGGATCGATCTGGCGATCCTCGACGGCGAAGCCACTCCGGCCGGCGGGATGGGACTGGCCAAGCAGCTCAAGGACGAGGTCGCGAACTGCCCGCCGATCGTGGTGCTCACCGGCCGCGCCGACGACGCCTGGCTGGCCTCGTGGTCGCGCGCGGAAGCCGCGGTACCGCACCCCATCGACCCGATCCGGCTCGGCGAGGCAGTGGTGGCAGTGCTGTCTCCACAGCGGTGAAACAGTGCGTTAACCAGCACGAAATGGCCTGTGGCCGTTCACTCTTCGCGTCAGCGGCGGTGCGACGCGGGAACGTCAGGAACTGATCATGATCCTAGCCAAAATGCGGCGGCCGTTCCGTTAACCAGGCTAAGCTGTGGGCCAGCTCACATCGACAGCTCGACGAGGGAGCCGCACAGGGCATGGCGCACGTATGAATGTCTACATCCCCATCCTGGTACTCGGCGCGATCGCCGCTGCGTTCGCGGTGGGTTCGGTCGGAATTGCGCTGGTCATCGGCCCTCGCCGGTACAACCGGGCCAAGCTGGAGGCCTACGAATGCGGCATCGAACCGATGGCGCCGGGCTCTCCGGGACATGAGACGACGGGCCAGCGATTCCCGGTCAAGTACTACCTGACCGCCATGCTGTTCATCGTCTTCGACATCGAGATCGTCTTCCTGTACCCCTGGGCCGTTTCCTTCGAATCGCTGGGGGTATTCGCCGTGGTGGAGATGCTGCTGTTCATGCTGACGGTGTTCGTCGCCTACGCATACATCTGGCGACGCGGCGGACTGAGCTGGGACTGAGGACTGGACCCATGGGACTCGAAGAACGCTTACCCGGCGGCATCCTGCTGTCCACTGTCGAGAAGGTCGCGGGGTACGTACGCAAGGGGTCGCTGTGGCCGGCCACCTTCGGCCTGGCCTGCTGCGCCATCGAGATGATGGCCACCGCCGGCCCGCGCTTCGACATCGCGCGCTTCGGCATGGAGCGGTTCTCGGCGACACCCCGGCAGGCTGATCTGATGATCGTCGCGGGCCGCGTCAGCCAGAAGATGGCACCGGTGCTACGGCAGGTGTACGACCAGATGGCCGAACCCAAATGGGTGCTGGCCATGGGGGTGTGCGCCTCCTCCGGCGGGATGTTCAACAACTACGCGGTGGTGCAGGGCGTCGACCACATCGTGCCGGTCGACATCTACCTGCCGGGTTGCCCGCCCCGGCCCGAGATGCTGCTCAACGCAATCCTCATGCTGCACGCCAAGATTCAGGAGATGCCGCTGGGGGTCAACCGGGCCGAGGCGATTGCCGCGGCCGAGGAAGCGGCGTTGCAGGCACGTCCCACCATCGAACTGAAGGGACTGCTGCGGTCATGACGGACACGCCCGACCAGACCGGTCCCGAGGTGATCGGGACGCGGCGCGGCATGTTCGGCGTGCGCGGCAGCGGCGACACGTCCGGCTACGGCCGGTTGGTCCGTGAGGTGGTCCTGCCCGGCAGTTCGCCCCGTCCGTACGGCGGCTACTTCGACGACGTCGTCGACGCGTTGGCCGGGGCCCTCGGCGCGGACCAGTTCACCGCCGCGGTCGAGCGCATCGTCGTGTTCCGCGACGAGCTGACCCTCGAGGTGCGCCGGGACCACCTCGTGCCGGTGGCGCAGACGCTGCGCGACGAGCTGAGATTCGAATTGTGTCTGGGCGTTTCCGGGGTGCACTACCCCGACGACCCGGATCGCGAGCTGCACGCCGTCTACCCGCTGATGTCCATCACCCACAACCGACGGATTCGCGTCGAGGTGTGCGCGCCGGACGCCGATCCGCATGTGCCGTCGCTGTATTCGGTGTATCCGACGACCGACTGGCATGAGCGGGAGACCTACGACTTCTTCGGCATCATCTTCGACGGCCATCCCGCGCTGACCCGCATCGAGATGCCCGACGACTGGGTAGGCCACCCGCAGCGCAAGGACTACCCTCTCGGCGGCATTCCCGTCGAGTACCACGGCGCGAAGATTCCGCCCCCGGACGAACGGCGGGCCTACAACTGATGACTCCGGACAACGAACCCGATGGCCGCGAACGCGTGGTCACCGTCGGCGGTCAGGACTGGGCCGACGTTGTCGCAGCAGCGCGCGAGAGCGCGGTGGCCGGCGAGCGCATCGTGGTCAACATGGGGCCACAGCATCCGTCCACCCATGGCGTCCTTCGCCTGATCCTGGAGATCGACGGCGAGACCATCACCGAGGCCCGATGCGGAATCGGCTACCTGCACACCGGAATCGAGAAGAACCTCGAGTATCGAACCTGGACGCAGGGCGTCACCTTCGTGACCCGGATGGACTACCTCTCCCCCTTCTTCAACGAGACGGCGTACTGCCTCGGCGTCGAGAAACTGCTCGGCGTCACCGACGACATTCCCGAGCGAGCCAACGTCATCCGGGTCATGCTCATGGAGCTCAACCGCATCTCGTCGCACCTGGTGGCGTTGGCGACGGGCGGCATGGAGCTGGGCTCCATGTCGGCGATGTTCTTCGGATTCCGGGAACGCGAACTGGTGCTGTCCGTCTTCGAGACCATCACCGGACTCCGGATGAACCACGCGTACATCCGCCCCGGCGGGCTGGCGGCCGACCTACCCGACGACGCACTGCCACGCCTGCGGGAACTGCTGCAGCTGTTGCCGAAACGGTTGCGCGACATGGAGAACCTGCTCAACGAGAATTACATCTGGAAGGCACGCACCCAGGGAGTCGGCTACCTGGATCTGACCGGATGCATGGCGCTGGGCATCACCGGTCCGGTGTTGCGGTCGACGGGGCTGCCGCATGATCTGCGCAAGTCGCAGCCGTACTGCGGGTACGAGTCCTACGACTTCGACGTCATCACCCGCGACCAGTGCGATGCGTACGGCCGCTACATGATTCGCGTCCTGGAGATGCGCGAGTCCATCAAGATCGTCGAACAGTGCATGGAGCGATTGGGTCGGCTGGGGCCGGGACCGGTGATGATCACCGACAAGAAGCTGGCCTGGCCCGCGGACCTGAAAGTCGGCCCCGACGGTCTGGGCAACTCGAAGGAACACATCGCCAAGATCATGGGCTCCTCGATGGAGGCCCTGATCCACCACTTCAAGCTGGTCACCGAAGGCATCCGGGTACCGGCCGGGCAGGTGTACGTCGCGGTCGAATCGCCGCGCGGCGAACTGGGCGTGCACATGGTCTCCGACGGCGGCACCCGGCCATTCCGGGTGCATTACCGCGACCCGTCGTTCACGAATCTGCAAGCGGTGTCGGTGATGTGCGAGGGATCCATGGTCGCCGATGCCATCGCCGCGGTGGCATCGATCGATCCGGTCATGGGAGGCGTGGACAGGTGACCGCTATCGAACTCCGTCTCGGGCCGCGTCCGGACGAGCCGGGACCTCCCATCGGCCAAGGGCCGCAGTCCTATTCGGCGGACGTGCGGGAGCGATTGGCAGCTGATGCCGCCGCGATCATCGCCCGTTATCCCAGTGCCCGGTCCGCGCTGTTGCCGCTGCTGCATCTCGTCCAGTCCCAGGATGGCTACCTGACACCAGCCGGAATCTCTTTCTGTGCTGGGCAATTGGACCTCAGCACGGCCGAAGTCACCGCGGTCGCGACGTTCTATTCGATGTACCGGCGCACGCCGACCGGCGAGTATCTGGTCGGCGTCTGCACCAACACGCTGTGCGCCATCATGGGCGGGGACGCCATCCTGGAGACCCTGGAAGAACACCTCGGCCTCGGCGCCGGCGACACCACCGCCGATGGCCGGGTCACGCTGGAACACATCGAATGCAACGCCGCCTGCGACTACGCACCGGTGGTGATGGTCAACTGGGAGTTCTTCGACAACCAAACCCCCGGTTCGGCACGCGATCTCGTCGACTCGCTGCGAGCCGGCGAGTCGGTGACCCCGACCCGGGGCGCGGCGCTGTGCACCTTCAAGGAGACCGCCCGCATCCTCGCCGGGTTCCCCGACGAGCGCCCCGGCAGCAACGACGGCGAACCCGGCGCGGCCACCCTCGCCGGGTTGCGCGTCGCCGAAGAGCGCGGGATGGAGGCGCCGCAATGACGTCGACGGGACTGACGCCGGTACTGAGCAGGCATTGGGATCAGCCGCAGTCTTGGACGCTGCAGAGCTATCTGCGCCAGGGCGGCTACCAGCCGCTGCGTGCGGTGCTGCGAATGCAACCCGCTGAAGTCATTGCGCTGGTGAAGGATTCCGGACTTCGCGGCCGGGGCGGTGCCGGCTTCCCGACGGGGACGAAGTGGTCGTTCATCTCCCCCGACGACGGCCGTCCGCACTACCTGGTGGTCAACGCGGACGAATCCGAACCCGGGACGTGCAAGGACATTCCGCTGATGCTGGCCTCGCCGCACACTCTGGTGGAGGGCGCGATCATCGCGTCGTACGCCATCGGCGCCCGGCACGCATTCATCTACCTGCGCGGCGAGGTGGTGCCGGTCCTGCGCCGGCTGCAGGGCGCCGTGGCCGAGGCCTACGCGAACGGCTACCTCGGCACCAACATCGCCGGCACCGGCTTCGATCTGGACCTGGTCGTGCACGCCGGGGCGGGTGCCTACATCTGCGGGGAAGAGACCGCGCTGCTCGACTCACTGGAGGGCCGGCGCGGCCAACCCCGTTTGCGTCCACCGTTTCCCGCGGTCGCCGGACTGTACGCGTGCCCGACCGTGGTAAACAACGTCGAGTCGATCGCCAGCGTCCCCTCGGTGATCCGCGGCGGCGTCGACTGGTTCCGGTCCATGGGGTCGGAGAAGTCACCGGGCTTCACGTTGTACTCACTATCGGGTCATGTCACCCGGCCAGGACAATACGAAGCACCACTGGGGATTTCGCTGCGTGAACTGCTGGAGTACGCCGGCGGGGTACGAGCCGGACACCAGTTGAAGTTCTGGACGCCGGGCGGCTCGTCGACGCCGATGCTGACACCCGAACATCTGGACATCCCGCTCGACTATGAAGGCATGGCCGGGGTCGGCTCGATGCTGGGCACCAAGGCACTACAGATCTTCGACGAGACCACCTGCGTGGTGCGGGCCGTGCGGCGCTGGACCCAGTTCTATGCGCACGAATCCTGCGGCAAGTGCACGCCGTGCCGAGAAGGCACCTACTGGCTGGCACAGATCTACGCCCGCCTGGAGAGCGGGCAGGCCCAGGCGGCCGATCTGGACAAGCTGCTCGACATCTCCGACGCCATCCTCGGCAAGTCGTTCTGCGCGCTCGGTGACGGTGCGGCCAGCCCGATCATGTCCTCGCTCAAGTACTTCCGCGATGAGTACGTCGCGCACCTGAACGGTGGCTGCCCCTTCGATCCGCACGCCGCCACGATCTTCGCCACGGAAGGAGCGGGCGCGTGACGGTGACTGAGCCGGCGAAGGACGCGACTGCGGTCGAGATGGTCTCGCTGACCATCGACGACCAGCAGATCAGTGTGCCCAAGGGCACGTTGGTGATTCGTGCGGCCGAGCTCATCGGCGTCCAGATTCCCCGGTTCTGCGATCATCCGCTGCTGGAGCCGGTGGGCGCCTGCCGGCAATGCCTGGTCGAGGTGGAGGGCCAGCGGAAGCCGCTGGCGTCGTGCACCACCACGGTCAGCCCGGACATGGTGGTGCGCACCCAAGTGACGTCGGAGGCTGCCGACAAGGCGCAGCACGGCGTGATGGAGCTGCTGCTGATCAACCATCCGCTGGACTGCCCGGTCTGCGACAAGGGCGGCGAATGCCCCCTGCAGAACCAGGCGATGTCCAACGGCCGCAGCGATTCTCGTTTCGAGGACGTCAAGCGCACCTACCCCAAGCCCATCAACCTGTCGGCGCAGGTACTGCTCGACCGCGAACGCTGTGTGCTGTGCGCGCGCTGCACCCGGTTCTCGAATCAGGTCGCCGGCGACCCGTTCATCGAACTCCTCGAACGTGGTGCGCTGCAGCAGGTGGGGATCGGCGGCGACGATCCGTTCGACTCGTACTTCTCCGGCAACACCGTGCAGATCTGTCCCGTCGGCGCTCTGACCGGGACCGCGTACCGTTTCCGGGCCCGGCCTTTCGACCTGGTCTCCACCCCCAGCGTGTGCGAACACTGCGCCTCCGGGTGTGCGCAGCGCACCGATCACCGACGCGGATCGGTGTTGCGCCGCTTGGCCGGTGACGATCCCGAGGTCAACGAGGAGTGGAACTGCGACAAGGGCCGCTGGGCCTTCACCTATGCCACGCAGGGTGACCGGATCACCACGCCACTGATCCGCGAGGCCGACGGCACCCAACGTCCGGCGTCCTGGCCCGAAGCGGTCGCGGTCGCGGTGCGCGGCCTGTCGGCCGCCGGCGCACGCACCGGAGTGCTCGTCGGTGGACGACTCACCACCGAAGACGCCTATGCCTACGCCAAGTATGCGCGGATCGTGTTGGGCACCAACGACATCGACTTCCGCAGCCGGGTGCACAGCGACGAGGAAGCGCAGTTCCTGGCGGCCAGCGTCGCGGGTCAGCCGATGCAGGTGACGTACGCCGACCTGGAAAAGGCCCCCGTCGTGCTGCTCGTCGGGTTCGAGCCGGAAGACGAATCACCGATCATCTACCTACGGCTGCGCAAGGCCTTCCGCAAGCACGGGCTCAAAGTGGTTGCGGTGGCACCTTTCAGTAGCCGGGGCCTGGAGAACATGGGCGGCACCCTGATCACGGCCGCACCCGGCCGCGAGCCCCGCGCACTCGACGCCATCGAGGTGCTGCCGCCCGGATCGGTCATCCTCACCGGTGAGCGACTGGCCGGCGTCCCCGGTGGGTTCTCCGCGGTGGCCCGGCTGGCCGGGCGGACGGGCGCCACCGTCGGCTGGGTGCCGCGGCGGGCCGGCGAGCGCGGTGCCCTGGAGGCCGGGGCGGCCCCGAATCTGTTGCCCGGCGGGCGTTTGGTGACCGATCTGCCTGCGCGTACCGAGGTTGCCGTCGCCTGGCATGTGGACGAACTGCCCGACGCTCCGGGCCGCGACACCACCGCGATCTTGGCCGCCGCAGCCGACGGTGACCTGGAGGCGGTCCTGGTCGCCGGCGTGGAGCTGGCCGACCTGCCCGACCCGGCGCTGGCTCAGCGGTCACTCGGTGCGGCGAAGTTCGTCGTGAGCATGGAGGTGCGCCGCAGCGCCATCACCGACCTGGCGCACGTGGTGTTCCCGGTGGCACCGGTGGTCGAGAAGGCCGGCAGTTTCGTCAACTGGGAAGGGCGCGGGCGATCTTTCGGCGCGGCGCTGCCACCTGCCATGCGAGCGGACATGGGGGTGTTGGCCGCGCTCGCCGATGAGCACTGCATCGATCTGGGTCTGCGCGACGTCACGACGGTGCGCAATGAGATGAACCGGCTGGGGTGCTGGACCGGACCACGCCCCGCCGCACCGGAATTCACCGCTCCGCCCAGCCCGGTGCCGGGACCCGGACAGGCAGTCCTCGCGGGCTGGCGCATGCTGCTGGATGCCGGGCGGATGCAGGACGGCGAACCGAATCTGGCTGCCACCGCCCGTCCGGCGGTCGCCCGGTTGTCGGCCGACACGGCCGCGAGCATCGGCGCGGGCGAGACGCTCACGGTCAGTACGGATCGCGGCAGCATCACCCTGCCGCTGGAGATCACCGATATGCCGACCGGCGTGGTGTGGCTGCCGCTGAACTCCCCGGGGTCGACGGTGCACGCCACGCTCGGCGTCGCCCCGGGCGCCGTCGTCACGATCAGCGGGGCCAGTGACGGGACCAGGCCATGAACTATCCCGACCTGTCGTCGTTCGGACTCGACCCGTGGTGGCTCGTCCTCGCCAAAGCCCTTGGCATCTTTGTGTTCCTGGTCCTGACGGTGCTCGTCGCCATCTTGCTCGAGCGCCGGGTACTGAGCTGGATGCAGATGCGCATCGGGCCGAACCGGGTGGGCCCCTTCGGGTTACTGCAGAGCCTGGCCGACGGTGTCAAGCTCGCCCTGAAGGAAGGGCTGGTCCCGGCCGGGGTGGACAAGCCGATCTACCTGATGGCACCCATCATCGCGGTGATCCCCGCGTTCATGGCGTTCGCCGTCATCCCGATGGGACCGCTGGTCCACGTCTTCGGGCACGAGACCCCGCTGCAGTTGACCGACCTGCCGGTCGCGGTGTTGTACGTCCTGGCGGTCACGTCGATCGGGGTGTACGGAATCGTGTTGGCCGGCTGGGCCTCCGGCTCCACCTACCCCCTGCTCGGTGGGTTGCGGTCCAGCGCGCAGGTGATCTCGTACGAGATCGCGATGGCACTCTCGTTCGCCGCGGTGTTCCTGTACGCCGGCACCATGTCGACGTCGCAGATCGTCGCCTCCCAGCAGGGCCGCTGGTACGTCTTCCTGCTGCTGCCGTCGTTCCTGGTCTACGTCGTCGCCATGGTCGGCGAGACCAACCGGGCACCGTTCGATCTGCCCGAAGCCGAGGGCGAGCTCGTCGGCGGTTTCCACACCGAGTACTCGTCGCTGAAATTCGCGATGTTCATGCTCGCGGAGTACGTCAACATGACGACGGTGTCGGCACTGGCCACCACGTTGTTCCTCGGCGGCTGGCAGGCCCCGTGGCCGCTGAGCCTCATTCCCGGAGCCAACACCGGATGGTGGCCGCTGCTGTGGTTCATCGGCAAGGTGTGGACGTTCCTGTTCCTGTTCATGTGGCTGCGCGCCACGCTCCCCCGCCTGCGGTACGACCAGTTCATGGCGTTGGGCTGGAAGGTGCTCATCCCCATCTCACTGGCGTGGATCATGATCGTCAGCATCGTGCGGACGCTGCGATTGCAGGGTTACGACAGCTGGCCCGTCGTACTGGCGTTCGCCGCCCTGATCGCTGTGGTCGCCATCGCCGGTGCGCTGTGGAATACGGTGCGGCGCAAGGCGGCTCGCGCCCCGGTCCCGGCCGCCGAACCTCAGCCCGGCGCGTTCCCGGTGCCACCCATCCCGGCCAAGGAGATACACCATGCCCGGTAGGCCCAAGTTCATCGACGCCATCGCCGGATTCGGCGTCACCTTCGGAACCATGTTCAAAAAGTCGGTCACCGAACAGTATCCCGAGGAGCCCGGCCCGGTCGCTCCTCGCTATCACGGCCGGCATCAGCTCAACCGCTACGACGACGGCCTCGAGAAATGCATCGGCTGTGAATTGTGCGCGTGGGCCTGCCCCGCGGACGCCATCTTCGTCGAGGGCGCGGACAACACCGAGGAACAACGGTTTTCGCCCGGCGAGCGGTACGGCCGGGTGTACCAGATCAACTATCTGCGGTGTATCGGCTGCGGGCTCTGCATCGAGGCCTGCCCGACCCGTGCGCTGACCATGACCAACGACTACGAGATGGCCGGCGACAACCGGTCCGGCCTGATCTACGGCAAGGACAAGCTGCTGGCTCCGTTGGAGATCGACATGACCGCGCCGCCCCATGCGATGGCCGAGGGCAGCACCGACGAGGACTACTACCGCGGCAACATCACCGCGGCCGGACTGTCGCGGCCCGAGGCGGCCAAGTGACCGGAGAGGCCGTGACGTTCTGGGTGCTCGGCACGGTGTCGGTGCTCGGCGCCATCGCGATGGTGGCCGCGCCCAAAGCGGTGTACTCGGCAATGTTCTTGGCCAGCACCATGATCAGCCTGGCCGTGCTGTACATCGCCCAGGACGCCGTGTTCCTCGGCGTCGTGCAGGTGGTGGTCTACACCGGCGCGGTCATGATGCTGTTCCTGTTCGTCCTCATGCTCATCGGTGTCGATTCCGCGGACTCCCTGGTCGAAACCATACGGGGACAACGCATTGCCGCCATCGTGGCCGGCATCGGCTTCGGCATCGCGGTGATCGCCGGCATCGGCAGCCTCGGTACCAACGTCGTTGGTCTCGAACACGCGAACCGGGCCGGCAACGTCCAGGGCCTGGCGGTGCTGATCTTCACGCGCTATCTGTGGGCCTTCGAGACCACCAGCGCGCTGCTCATCACCGCCGCGCTGGGCGCCATGGTACTGACCCACCGCGAACGGTTCGAACACCGAAAGACCCAGCGTGAGCTGGCAATCGAACGGTTCGCCCCGGGCGGGCATCCGACGCCGCGACCGAATCCCGGTGTGTACGCCCGGCACAACGCCGTCGACATCCTGGCCCGGTTGCCCGACGGATCGGACGCCGACATGTCCGTCAGCGCCGTCCTGCCCCGGCGCAGTGTGTCCACCGACGATGGGAACGCCTCATGAATCCCACCAACTATCTGTATCTCTCGGCGCTGCTGTTCACCATCGGCGCGGCCGGTGTGCTGCTACGCCGCAATGCCATCGTCATGTTCATGTGCGTCGAATTGATGCTCAATGCCGCCAATCTGGCGTTCGTCACGTTCTCCCGGATGCACGGCGAACTCGACGGTCAGGTGGTGGCGTTCTTCACCATGGTGGTGGCTGCGTGTGAGGTGGTGGTGGGACTGGCGATCATCATGACCATCTTCCGTTCCCGACGGTCGGCGTCAGTGGACGCCGCGAGCCTGCTGAAGCAGTGACCGTGACGACATCCGTGTGGCTTCTGATCGCGCTGCCGCTGGCCGGTGCCGCGATACTGTTGCTCGGGGGGAAGGCCACCGACGCGTGGGGTCATCTGCTCGGCTGCGCCACGGTGGTCGGCGCCTTCCTCATCGGCGCGACGCAGTTCGTGGCAATGTCCGGGCGTGCCAACGACTTCCGGTTGGTGCACGAGACGCTGTTCTCCTGGGTCCCGGTCGCGCAACTCCAGGTCGACTTCGGGCTGCGGCTGGACCAGTTGTCGGTGTGCTTCGTCCTGCTGATCACCGGCGTCGGCGCGCTGATCCACATCTATTCGATCGGCTACATGGCGCATGATCCGGCACGGCGCCGATTTTTCGCCTACCTCAATCTGTTCGTCGCCGCCATGCTGCTGCTGGTCCTGGCCGACAATTACCTGGGTCTGTACGTCGGATGGGAAGGCGTCGGCCTGGCGTCGTACCTGCTGATCGGGTTCTGGTCGCACAAGCCGTCGGCCGCGACGGCCGCGAAGAAGGCGTTCGTCGTCAACCGGGTCGGTGACATCGGGCTGGCGCTGGCCCTGGCGGCCATGTTCGCCCACACCGGAACTCTCTCGTACACGGGTGTTTTCGCCAAGGCTCCGCATCTTGCCGCGGCGACCGCCACGCTCATCGGTCTGCTGTTGCTGCTGGCGGCCTGCGGCAAGTCCGCGCAGGTGCCTCTGCAGTCCTGGCTGGGGGACGCGATGGAGGGCCCGACGCCGGTGTCGGCGCTCATCCACGCGGCCACCATGGTCACCGCGGGCGTGTACCTCGTGGTGCGGTCGGCACCGATCTTCAACCAGTCCGCCGACGCCCGGCTGGCGGTCGCCGTCGTCGGGGCGGTCACGCTGTTGTTCGGCGCGGTGATCGGCTGCGCCAAGGACGACATCAAGAAAGCCCTCGCGGCGTCGACCATGAGCCAGATCGGCTACATGATGCTGGCGGCGGGGCTCGGCCCGGCCGGCTACGCGCTCGCGATCCTGCATCTGCTGGCGCACGGCTTCTTCAAGGCCGGGCTGTTCCTCGGTGCCGGTTCGGTGATGCACGCCATGGACGACGAGACCGACATGCGCCGCTACGGCGGGCTGCGCACCGCCATGCCCGTAACGTTTGCGACGTTCGGCATGGGGTATCTCGCGATCATCGGTATCCCGCCGCTGTCCGGGTTCTTCTCGAAGGACCCGATCATCGAGACCGCCTTCGCGGCCGGTGGCGCCAGAGGCCTGCTGTTCGGCGGCGCGGCCCTGCTGGGTGCGGGCATCACCGCGTTCTACATGACCCGCGTCATGCTGATGACCTTCTTCGGTGAAAAGCGCTGGCGCGCCGAGGCGCATCCGCACGAATCGCCGTCGGTCATGGGCTGGCCGATGGTCCTGCTGGCCGGCGGGTCCATCGGTGCCGGTGCCCTGCTCGCCGTCGGCGGCAAACTGGAGCACTGGCTGGAACCGATCGTCGGGTACCAGGAGCCCGCGCACGCCATCCCCGCGTGGCTGCTGACCGTCGTCACGCTCGCGGTGGTCGGGGTCGGAGTGGCGATCGCGTATCGGATGTATGCGCTGCAACCCATTCCGATCAGTGCGCCGGTCAACGTCTCCGGCCTGACGGTCGCTGCCCGCAACGATCTCTACGGCGACGCGTTCAACGAGCGGGCGCTGATGGCGCCGGGCCGGCGGCTCACCAAAGACTTGGTCGACTTCGACGACGTCGCGGTCGACGGCGTCACGCGCGAACTGGCGGCCCTGGTACGCAGCGGGTCGCAGGATCTTCGACGTTGGCAGAACGGGTTCGC
This sequence comes from Mycolicibacterium llatzerense, assembly GCF_000878195.1. Lineage (GTDB taxonomy): Bacteria > Actinomycetota > Actinomycetes > Mycobacteriales > Mycobacteriaceae > Mycobacterium > Mycobacterium llatzerense. The sequence goes on from NZ_JXST01000044.1 coordinate 47,843, forward strand.
CCGGTCGTATGCGCTGTCCATGTTGGCCGGAGCGGCATTGATTGCGGCCGCCATTCTCACGGTGAGGGTGTGGTGACCGGAATGTGGTGGCTGACGGCGTTGTGGGCCGTCCCGATGGCCGGCGGTGCGGCAGTGATCCTGTTGCCTGCCACCGCACGGGCTTTCGCCCGCTGGGCCGCGCTCGCGGTATCGCTGGTGGTGCTGGTCATCGCACTAGTGCTGGCACTGCGATTCGATCCCGCCGGTGCGCGCTATCAGTTCGTCGAGAACCATCCGTGGATACCATCGTTCGGCACCGGCTACATCCTCGGCGTGGACGGCGTGGCGCTGGTGTTGGTCGCGCTGACGGCGGTCCTGGTACCGCTGCTGATCATCGCCGGGTGGAATGACGCTGACACGAAAGACACTGGTGCGCAGGCCAAGTCGACACATGCCTACTTCGCGCTGATCCTCGCCGTCGAGTCGATGGTGCTGATTTCCCTGGTGTCGCTGGACATCTTGCTGTTCTACGTGTTCTTCGAGGCCATGCTCATCCCGATGTACTTCCTCATCGGCGGTTTCGGAGCAGACCGTCCCGCCGCCTCGAAGGCAGCCGTGAAGTTCCTGCTGTACAACCTGTTCGGCGGCTTGATCATGCTGGCCGCGGTCATCGGGCTGTACGTGGCCACTGCCAACAGCCCGCTATTCGCTCACGGCACGTTCGATTTCCGCGCCGTCGCGGACGCCGCACGCTACGGCACGCTGAACATCAGCCCGGGCCTGGCCAACGCGTTGTTCGGCGGATTCATGTTCGCGTTCGCCGTGAAAGCACCGCTGTGGCCGCTGCACCGCTGGCTGCCCGACGCGGCAGTGCACGCGACGCCGGCTACTGCCGTCTTGATGATGGCCGTCGTCGACAAGGTGGGTACCTTCGGCATGCTCCGGTACTGCCTGCAGCTCTTCCCGCAGTCCGCAGCGACGTTCCGGCCGTTGATCATTGCGCTGGCGGTCATCGGCATCGTCTACGGAGCCATCGTCGCCATCGGGCAGACGGACGTCATGCGACTGATCTCGTACACCTCGATATCGCACTTCGGCTTCATCATCCTGGGCATCTTCGCGATGACCGAGCAGGCGCAGTCCGGTGCCGCGCTGTACATGGTGAACCACGGCATCTCGACCGCCGCCCTCTTCCTGATCGCCGGGTTCCTGGTGTCCCGCCGGGGATCTCGGAACATCGCCGACTACGGCGGCGTGCAGACCGTTGCGCCGGTCCTCGCCGGCACGTTCCTGATCGCCGGCTTGGCCACGTTATCCCTGCCCGGCCTGGCCCCGTTCATCAGCGAATTCCTGGTCCTGGTCGGCACATTCATCCACTACCCGGTCGTCACCGCCGTGGCGGCTACGGCGCTGGTGCTCTCGGCGCTCTACATCCTGTGGATGTACCAGCGGATGATGACCGGCCCCGTGGCCGATGGCAACGACAAGCTGCGCGATCTGGTGCCACGCGAATTGGCCGTGGTAGTGCCGCTGGTCGCCCTGCTGTTCGTGCTGGGCGTCTATCCCAAGCCCGCCCTCGACATCATCAGTCCCGCTGTCGGCCATACCGCGCCGAGCACCGCGCAGGGGGTGACCCGGTGACGCCCATCCCCGCGCCGTCCGTCGAGTACGGCCTGCTGTCGCCGATGCTGATCGTCTTCGGCATCGCACTGGCTGGTGTGCTGGTGGAGGCCTTCGCCCCGCGTACCGCGCGGTACCGCGCCCAGGTCGTGCTGAGCATCGGCGGCCAGGCGGTGGCTTTTGTCGCCGTGGTTTGCCAAGCGCTGCACCTGGATTCACCGGTCGGCCGGTCCGCGGTGCTCGGGGCCATCGCCATCGACCGTCCGGCACTGTTCCTGCAGGGCACCTTGCTCGGGGTCAGTGTGTTGGCGACCCTGCTGATGGCACAACGGGTTTCGGATGGCAGCGGGTTGGCCGCGTTCACGCCGCAGGCCGCGACGGTGCCCGACAGCGCCGCTGAGCAGATCGCGCTCAAAGCCGGTGTGACCCAGACCGAGGTGTTCCCGCTCGCCATGTTCGCGCTCGGCGGCATGATGCTGTTCGGCGCATCCGACGACCTGCTGACGATGTTCGTCGCGCTCGAGGTGCTGTCCCTGCCGCTGTACCTGATGTGCGGCCTGGCCCGGCGAAATCGGTTGCTGTCGCAGGAAGCGTCGCTGAAGTACTTCCTACTGGGGGCTTTCTCGTCGGCATTCTTCCTCTTCGGTGTCGCGATGCTCTACGGCTATTCGGGCAGCCTGAGCCTGTCGGGGGTCGCCGCCGGTCGCGGACCGGCATCCCTCGGACTCATCGGCATCGCGCTCCTGTGCGTCGGCCTGTTGTTCAAAGTCGGCGCAGTGCCGTTCCATTCGTGGGTGCCTGACGTATACCAAGGGGCACCCACGCCGGTGACGGCCTTCATGGCGTCGGCCACCAAGATCGCCGCGTTCGGCGCGCTGCTGCGGGTCTGCTACGTCGCGCTGCCCACCCTCGCCAACGACTGGCGACCGGTGCTGTCGATCATCGCCGTGCTGTCCATGACAGTGGGTACGGTGATCGCCATCGCGCAGAACGACGTGAAGCGCATGTTGGCGTATTCCTCGGTGGCACATACCGGTTTCATCCTCACCGGTGTGATCGCGCTCAACACCAGCGGACTCTCGGCATCGTTGTTCTACCTCTTCGTCTACGGGTTCAGCACGCTCGGCGCGTTCGCGGTGGTGAGCGTGGTCCGCCGCGCCGACGGCGACGAAGAAGGTGACCTGCGCCGGTGGGCCGGACTGGGCCGGCGGCATCCATTCTTCGGTGTCGTGTTCGCGCTGTTCCTGCTTGCCTTCGCCGGCATTCCCCTGACCAGCGGGTTCGTCAGCAAGTTCGCGGTCTTCAAGGCCGCGGCCGAAGGTGGCGCCGCATCGCTGGTGGTCATCGGTGTGATCGTCAGCGCCATCGCCGCGTATTTCTACGTCCGGGTGATCGTCCTGATGTTCTTCACCGATCCGGTCGAGGACGGCCCAGTGGTGCAGTCGGGAACGCTCAGCACCGCAATGATTGGGCTGACGGCCTTCGTGACCCTCGCGCTGGGTGCCGTCCCCCAGCCAGTACTGGACCTGGCCAACCACGCCGGCCAGTTCCTGCGCTGAGCGACTAACTGACCGCCGGTCGACGCTCGCGTCCGACATTGGCGAGCCGCACGCTGCGGCCGGGGTCACTATTCAGTTATCAAGGTGCGCAACGTATTACGCGGCCACATCTAGTCGCATGGTGCGGCGGTTATAGGCGGGGATGGGTCGCCGGTGCGGGTCGACGGTGGCCGGTGGGATGAGCCACGGATGTTTGTCCAGGCCCATGACGACGTCCCAGCCGTCGTGGTGGACGTTGGCATGGCACGCCGGGCACAGCAGGCAGCCGTTGCTCAGGCTGGTTTCGCCGTGGTGGCTCCAATGCACAATGTGGTGAGCGTGGGTGCGTCCCGGTGGTGCGCCGCATTTGATGCAGCACTGATCACGCAGATACAGGGCTTTGCGTAGGTGGGCGGGGAACAGGCGTTTCTCGCGTCCCATGTCCAGTGGCACCTGTTCGCCGTCGACCAGCACCGTGGTGACCGCGGTGTCACAGGTCAGCCGGTCCAGGGTCAAGGCGCTGATCGGCCCCATGAACTCCAACTCCGCCAAGTCCGGTGTATCAGCGGGCACCGTCACCAACAACTGCGTACGCGGCGCACTGGCGACGTCACCACCACGGGCCGCGATATCCAGCACCGCCTCCAACGCATCAGCACGCCGCCGCCCCGCCGACCGCACATCCGGGCTGCCGTCCGGTTCGGGTCGCGGCGGCGACAACTCCTCCATCGCCGCCACATACTTGGCGCCGACCTCGGCATCCAGATCCGCGCGGATCTGTAGCCGGCCGTCACTGGTCACCCGATGGTCCACGGTGTTGATCGACCGGTCCTCCGCCGCGGGCACGCCACCCTCGGCAGCGGCCACCCGATTCCCCAGCCGGCGCGCCCGGTCACCGATCGCCGCCGGAGTCGCCCCCGAGAAGAACTGCCCCAACAAATCGGTGACCTGTTCAAACCGGGCCGCCTCATCAACAGGACCAGGCGACCGCGCCCGAATGTGATTGACGCCCTTGATGATCGCATCGACATGCTCACCCGAAATCGCCCCATCACCAGCATGCGCCACCAAAGTCGGCAGCGACGGCGACGCCGCACCAACACGCACCAGCCGCTCGGCCACCGACGGCGCGCACCCAAGACCAATCAGCAGCTCCCGCGGCGTCCGGCCCTGCGACGACGCCACACCAAGCCGCCCCAAGGCAGTAGCAACCATCGCCGCCAGATGATCAACGACGTTTCGCAACACCACCAGCGCCCGCATCACATCAAGAGCGTCGTCGCGATTGACGTCGTCAGGGATACGCAAAGCGCAGACACCATCGACGATGGTGTCGAGTTCCGTCGAGGTACTCATGATTCGATTTTATCGAACATATGTACTGCTTATCTGCTTAATTGGACCTATGCTGGTCAGCATGGGTACTGCAGAGGGTGGGCCGGTCGGCGGGGTCGACTATCCGCGCACGTTCCAGGAGTTTCGGAGCTGGTTTCCC
>NZ_JXST01000045.1 GCF_000878195.1 Mycolicibacterium llatzerense
GCGGCACAGCCCGGCGCCACACCGGCATCAACATCAGACGACTCGGCGACGACCTCCGCCCACAAACCCAAGCCGCAATCCAACAAGAGCAGCGACGCTACCAACCGTCACCGTAACGCGAACGTCAACGCTCACACCGGCAGCACCACCAAGACCGCGCCGACCTCGACGCCCCCGGCCGGCGAATCCGTCAGCGCCACAAAGAAAATCGGTCGGCCGCAAGCCGCCACGGTCGACCATCCCCCCGCACCATCGATCGTCGCCACGGCGGCCGTGCCGACCACCGCATCAGTAGCCCGTACCGCGGCGGCGACACCGTCGGCGGCACTCGTCACCCCCACCGTGTCCGCCCCGAGCGCGACCGGCGCAATCGGCCAGATCGTCACCGCGGCAAAACAACTCATCAGTATCGCGCTGAGGCCTCTGGTATCGACCCTGCCGTCGAACGTGCCGGCAAATTCGCCGGTCCTGTGGACGGTGCTCGCCTGGGTGCGCAAGCAGATCGAGACGAATCTCCTGCCACCCCATGTGGTTTCGGCATGGAACGTGACCAGCCCGAATCTCCTGACCAACCCGAGCGCAGAGCTCGGTGATCCATCGCTGTCCGGCGGCAGCACGGTGTCCATCCCCGGCTGGACCGTCACCGGCACGCCGACGGTCATCAAGTACGGCACCGTGCGCCAGCTCCCGTTGGGCCTGCCGACACCCGGGCCGACGCTCCCCGCCATCTTCAACTTCCCCAGCGATCGGCCCGCCCCCGGAGACACGCAGTTCTTCGGCGGCGGCAATGTCGCGACCTCCACACTGACCCAGACAGTCGATCTCAGCGGCGCTGCATCGGGCATCGACGCCGGCACGACGCCGTTCAAGCTCAGCGGGTTCCTGGGCGGCGCCATGATCGATCCCTCTGCGGCGTCGATCAAGGTCACGTTCCTGGACGCCACCGGAACGCAGCTGGGTGTCGGGAAAGTGGCGCCTGTCGGCCCCCTCGAGCGCTGGTTGCAGACCGGACTGCTCCAGCGCAGTACCGAAGGGACCATCCCCGTCGGTACCCGCACCGCGCAGGTGGTCGTGACGCTCAAGGATTCGAACCCGTTCACCGGCGGATACAACAACGCATTCGCCGACGATCTGTCGTTCACCGTGGGAGCCGCGCTCCCGGCACCTCCGCCGCCCACGCCGCCGGCATCGACGGTGGGCGCGCTCGACCACGTGTTCATGGTCTATCTGGAGAACAAGGGCTACAAGGACATCGTCGGCAGCCCCAACGCGCCGTACCTCAACAGCCTGATCAACACCTACGGCGTCGCGACCGACTACTACGCGCTGACCCACCCGAGCGACCCGAACTACTACCCGATCCTCGGCGGCTCCGACTTCGGTCTCAGCTACAACTGCGCGACCAACTGCATCGATGCCACGAACCTCGCCGACAGAATCGAGTCGGCCGGCAAGACGTGGGCCGGGTATGCGCAGGGCATGTCCGCGGCCGGGCCCTACGTCTCGACGAGCGATTACGCGCCCGACCAGCTGCCGTTCCTGGCGTACCGCGACATCTTCAACGACCAGGCTCGCGCCGCCGCGCACCTGCACCCGCTGACCCAGATGGCGACCGACCTCTCGTCGTCGGCCACCACGCCGAATTTCGCGTGGTTCGCGGCGAACGAGGCCAACAACGGCGAAGGGCCGCTCGACTTCCCCGGCGGCTATCTCAACTACATCGGCGCGCTGCTCACCAACCACCAGTACAACGTCAAGGCGGCTGACCAGTTCGCGCAGCAGACCATCCCGACCATTCTGAATTCGGCGGTGTGGAATGACCCGACGCAGAAGTCGGCCATCGTCGTCACATTCGACGAAGACACCGACAATCTGTCACTGGGCTTCGGCAACGGCGGCAATCGTGTTGTCACCGTGGTGATCCCGTCCCCCGGCGCCGTCAGCGCCGGGATGCGGTCGGGCAACTTCACCGACACCAGCTATGCCAATCACTACAGTCTGCTGCGCACCATCGAGGATGCGCTGAAGCTGGCACCGCTGACCAACAACGACGCCTACGCCGCACCGCTCAACGACTTCTGGGGCACACCACCGGTCATGCCGTAACCGGATACCCACCCCAGAATTGAACGTAGGGCCCGAGGAAACCTCGGACCCTACGTTCAATTCTGGGAGTTCAGCAGATCAGAACCAGTCGACCTGCGCCTCGACGGTGGTGCGGTCCAGGCTGGCCAGCAGGTCCAGCTGGGTCGTCACCTTGGGCAGCTCGTAGCGGAAGAAGTACTGCGCCGCAGCACGTTTCCCGTCGTAGAAGTTGCCGGTGTTGCCGCCGACAGCGTTCAGCTGCTCGAGCCAGATCCAGGCCATCACGATGTGGCCCGCCGCCTCCAGGTAGGCAGTCGAGTTCGCCAGCGTGGTTTCGGCATCACCGGCGGCCCACAGCGTCGCGGTCACCTCGACCAGGCGCTCGGTCTGGGCCTGCAGGTCCCTCGCGTAGCCGGCGGTGGCCTCCGACTGCAATGCGGTCTGGACGGTTTCGTTGATCCGCCGCTGCAGCAGCTTCAGGCCGGCGCCGTCCTGCATGACGACCTTGCGGCCGAGCAGGTCGATGCCGTGGATGCCGTGCGTGCCTTCGTGAATGGCGTTCAGGCGGTTGTCGCGGTACTGCTGCTCGACATCGTATTCGGTGGTGTAGCCGTAGCCTCCGTGAATCTGGATGCCGAGGTTGTTGGCTTCCAGGCACCACTGCGACGGCCAGCTCTTGGCGATCGGGGTGAGCACCTCGAGCATCAGGTTGGCCTCGTCGAGTTCGGCGCCGGTGAAGATCCGCATCTCGTCGACGAGCCGCGCGCAGTACAGCCCCAGCGCCAAGGCGCCTTCCACGTAAGACTTCTGGGCCAGCAGCATGCGCTTGACGTCAGCGTGCTCGATGATCGCGACCTGCGCGCGCGACGGGTCCTTGTCGCCGACCGGACGGCCCTGCGTGCGCACCTTGGCGTACTCCAGCGACGTGAGGTATCCGGCGTAGCCGATGGCGGTGGCCATGGAGCCGACCGCGACGCGGGCTTCGTTCATCATGTGGAACATGTAGCCCAGGCCGCGATGCTCCTCGCCCACGAGGTAGCCGACAGCGCCGGGCTCGTCGGAGGGCTGGTGGCTGCCGTCACCGAAGTTCAGCAGGGCGTTGGTGGTGCCGTGGTTGCCCATCTTGTGGTTCAGGCTGACCAGCGCGACGTCGTTGCGGGTGCCGTCGGTCAGGAACTTCGGCACGACGAACAGCGAGATGCCCTTGACGCCGGGGCCACCGCCCGGGACCTTGGCCAGGACCAGGTGCACGATGTTCTCGGCCAGCTCGTGGTCGCCACCGGTGATCCACATCTTGGTGCCGGTGACCCGGTAGGTGCCGTCGGCCGACTTGGTGGCCTTGGTGCTGATGTCGGCGAGCGACGAGCCGGCGTCGGGCTCCGAGAGGCACATGGTGCCGAAGTAGCGGCCCTCGAGCATCGGGCGGACCCAGGTGTCGATCTGTTCTTCGCTGCCGTACTCGGTCAGCAGGTTGGCGTTGCCGACGGTGAGGAATGCGTACGAGAAGGTGGCGGGGTTTGCGGCCCGGAAGAACGCCGCCGAGGACTGCGCGACCACGTTGGGCAGCTGCATGCCGCCGACGCGCTCGTCGAACGAGCTGGCCATCAGGCCCGCCCCGTTGAAGTCGTCCAGCGCCTGCTTGATCTCGTCGATCAGCACGACCTTGCCGCTTTCGTCGACGAACGGCGGGTTGTGGTCGGCCTTCTTGTTGTGCGGCGCGAAGCGCTTGGTCGCGATGTCGGCGCTCAGGTCGAGGACGGCGTCGAAGGTGTCCCGCGAATGCTCCGCGAAGTGCTCGTGCTTGGTGAGCTCGACGACGTCGAGCCACTCGTACAGCAAGAAGTCCAGGTCGCGCCGAGACATGAAATCAGTCACTGGGTTCTACCTTCCAATGCAGCCAGACATTAGCAGTCGCTCATTTCCTAAGCGATTGCTAATATCGCCTATCGGCCTGGCATGTGTCAACTGTGTGTACGATCACGTGCACATGAAGACCGACCGGACGACCGATTCGGCCGCCGCCGAACGCATCCGGCGCGCGGCCATCGAGGCGTTCGCCGAGTCCGGCTACGGCGGCAGCTCGACCCGCCAGATCGCCAAACGCCTCAACATGAGCGCGACGGCCATGTACCCGCACTACCGGTCGAAGGAAGAACTCCTCTACGCCATCGCCCTGGAGGGGCACGGCAGCCTCCTGGCGACCCTGCGCGCCACCGATGACGCCACCGCACCCTGCGCCGAGCGCTTCCACGCGGTCGTCGCGGCCTTCACCACCTGGCATGCGGAAAACAGCAAGCAGGCCAGGGTCGTGCAATACGAACTCCACGGCCTGACGCCGGCCCACTACCGCACCATCGCGCCACTGCGGCACCAGGTCACCGCGGTGATCGCCAACATCATCGAAACCGGCATGGCGACAGGCGAATTCCACGTCGACAACCTCGATGACGTCGTCATGGCGATCTCATCGCTGTGCGTCGACGTCTGCCGGTGGTTCCCCTCGCGCACGCACCGCGATCCCCACAAACTGGGCGAAATCTACGCCCAGGTCGCGGCCCGCCTGGTGCGCTGACCGACCTGCCGGTCAGCGGAGCAGGACGACCCCCACGAAGTCGTGCAGCGCAGCGGGGCTCTGCACGTCGCGGCCGAACAACTCCATGATCTGGACCTGGATTTCACCGACGATTCCGCCCAGCATCGCACCGACTGCGATCACCAGTTTCTCGTCGTCCTTGAAGATCGGGCGCAGAATCGACTCGTATTCTTCGTTGGTGAGCTGACTCATCTTGTCGACGATGATCTTGTCCAGGTCCATCATGTCCTTGGCGTAAACCTCGGCCAGCGCAAGCGTTTCAGGCAATCGAGCGAGCACGGTGTCCACCACGGTGCCTTTGAGCGCGTTGTACCGCTGCCCACCGACCACCAACTTCACGAACGGGACCGCGGCGCCGAGCTGGCTGTCGATGGCGGCCTGAATCTCCTTGGCCGCCAACGCGAACAGCTTGTCCGCGCCCGGCCCGGTCAGCACGGCGTCGAACAGGATGTCGGGCGAAAAGAGATCCTGGGCCAGGATCTTGGCGTAGTCGCGGGTGATCTTTTCGCGCTGGTCGTGCAGTAGTCCGCGAAACGGAAACAGCCCGAGATACTTCTTCCGATACACCGGGCGGAACAGCATGTTCAGCGCGATGTAGTCACTGACCGAGCCGATCCCGAATCCGAAGGCCGGCATGATCCACGGATTGTGGAACAGACCCCACGCAACCATCTGCACGCAGCCGATGCCCAGCCCGAAATAGATGCCGCTACGTCGCATGAAAGCCATCGCGTCGTCGGCGACGCTGCGCATCAACCTGACGAGCTTCTCCTTGTTGCGCACCAGGGTGGTCACCGCGATGAACTGGAAATCCAGATAGCGGTTCAGATCGGAGCTGATCTCCCCGAGCATGTGGGCCACGATGCGGGGCGTCTGCGCCTGAACCCGGGCCGAAATGGCCTGGCGCGCGGCGTCGGGCAGCGAGTCCCACAGCCCGGGCCGGAGCTGTTCGGCCAGCTCGCGGGACATCTCGTCGACCGCTCGGGTCAGCGGCACTCGCAATGCCGCCACCAGCTCGTCGGCATCGACCCGGCTCAATAGTTCGTCGGGTTTGAGCAGGTTCGCGGTCAGCAATTCGATGGTCTTGGAGCCGACCTTGCCGGCCCGCCGCGGCACGATGCCCTGCCAGCCGAACGGACCGATGCCCTGGTAGTCCAAGGGCCGGTACAGCATTTCCAGCGCCACGATCTTCGTGCTCCAGCCCACGAAAGCGGCGACGAAGGGCATGGACAGGTAGACCAGCCAGTTGACACCGAAATCGGCCTTGATCTCGGACCAGCTCTGGATCGCGAGGACGACCTCGCGGTTCACCGATCACCGTCCCGCATGGCGGCAAAGGCTATGCCGAAAGGCCATATATTGCATGATTTTTCACCAGGTACCTGCGATAACCGGCCAGCGAGCGCCGAAGGTCGTGATGTACTTGCTGCCGACGACAGGAGGCCCGATGGTCAACCCTCCACCGGAGGATCACGATGAGGTCGTGACGGCAGCCTCGGGTGACACACCGCCCGAGGTCCGGCCGCGGCGAGTGCGCGGCCGGTTCAGCATCCAGTCGAAGCTCATCGCGATGCTGTTGGGGGCCAGCATCGTGTCGGCCGCCGTGGTTGGGTTCATCGGGTACCAGACGGGGCAGGCCTCGCTGCGCAACGCCGCTTTTGACCGGCTCACGCAGGTCCGGGAGACGCAGTCCCGGCAGTTCCTCATCCAGATCGCGAACTTGAAGAATGCCCTGCTCATCTACACGAGCGGACCGGCGATGGCCGAAGCGGTGCAGGCCTTCACCGCCGGGTTCAACGAATTGGCCAATGCCACAATCGATCCCGCCGAGCAACAGGCCATCGTCAACTACTACAACCAGGATCTGATCGACCCCGTCGAGCGTGCGACGGGCGCCAAGCTCAACCTCGAGGTGTTGTTGCCGTCGTCCAACGCGGCCAAGTATCTGCAGGCCCGGTACACCGTCGCCGCCGCGCGGCCCAATGGACCGCCACCCCCGCCCGACCCCAGCGCCTGGGGCGCCGCCGCCAGCCGCTACAACGCGTTCTTCCAGGAGATCGTGCGGCTGTTCGGCTACGGCGACGCGCTCTTGATCGACTCCTCGGGCAATGTCGTGTACTCGGCCAAGAAGCGCGCGGACCTCGGCACGAACGTGCTGTCCGGTCCGTACCAGCAGGGCAACCTGCATGAGGCCTACGCGAAAGCCATGGGCGCCGACCGCGTGGGGTACGTCGCTGTCACCGACTATCAGACCTATCACCCGGCCGCAGACCACCCCACCGCGTGGATGGCGGCGCCGGTCGTTGCCGCGGGTCGCACGGTGGGAGTGGTGGCGCTGCAGTTCCCGATCAGCGGGCTGAACGAGCTGATGACGTTCAACGGCAAGTGGCAAGCGAACGGCCTGGGGGCTACCGGCGAAACCTATCTCGCCGGTACCGATGACCTGATGCGCTCGAATTCGCGCCTGTTCGAAGAGAATCCGCAGACCTATCAACACGATGTCACGGCGGCCGGAACGCCGGCCGAGCTGGCGCAGCGGGCGGTCCGCCTCGGCGGCACGACGCTGCTGCAGCCCGTCGGCGGCCCGGCGACCCGCGCGACGCAGCGCGGCCAGTCCGGGGTTCTGATCGCCACCGACTACCTGGGCAAGGAAACGCTGCAGTCGTATGCGCCGATGACCGTCGGGCCCGACGTGAATTGGTCGATCGTGGCCAAGATCGACACCGCCGAAGCCTTCGCACCCGAACGCGTCTTCACCAGGACCATGGGCGTGGCGGTGACCGCGATCGTCATCTTGGACTGCCTGGCCGCGATGGCGCTGGCACAGTTGTTCGTGCGGCCCATCCGTCGCCTGGAGGCCGGCGCGCAACAAGTCAGCCGTGGAGACTACGACGCGATTATTCCGGTGCGGACCCGGGACGAGTTCGGCGATCTGACCAAGACGTTCAACGACATGAGTCGCCTGCTCGGCATCAAGGACGATCTGCTGCGCCGCGAACGCCGGGAGAACGCACAGCTGCTGCGTTCCCTGATGCCTGAATCAATCGTCGAGCGGTACCGCAGTGGCGAGGAGACGATCAGCGAGAACCACCAGGACGTTGCGGTGCTCTTCGCCGACATCGACGGCCTCGACGCCCTGTCCAACGAACTGCCGGCCGACGAGTTCCTCACCGTGGTCAACGAATTGGTGCGCCAATTCGACGACGCCGCCGAACGTAGCGGGGTCGAGCCGGTGCGAATCCTGCGCAACGGCTACACCGCCAGCTGCGGATTGAACGTGCCCCGGCTGGACAACGTCGAGCGCACCGTCAACTTCGCCATCGAACTGCAGCGCATCGTGGCCCGCTTCAATGACGAGGACAACCTGCAGCTGGGTTTCCGGGCAGGCATCGATACCGGCACCGTCACCAGCGGCCTGGTGGGCGGCACCACGATGATGTACGACATGTGGGGCAGCGCAGTCGATTTGGCCTATCAGGTCCAGGCCGGCGGAGCCGAACCCGGGATCTACATCACCGCGCGAGTGCACGACGCCGTGCACGACACCCACCGGTTCACCCCGGCCGGCCAACTGACCGTCGGCGATACCGAGGAGCCGATCTGGCGGCTCGCGGGGCGGCGGTAAGCGTGTACTCCTCCGGTGCGTCATGGTTCGTGTGGGTCGCGGCAATAGCGATCGGACTGCCGGTCGGCCTGATCGTCCTGACCGAGTGGCGCCGGTCCCTGATCCGCCGGCACAGTCCGCTGGCCGGGCCCGTCGGACTGCTGCGCACCTATGTGCTGCCGGTGATCGCTGTCCTGCTGCTGATGCTCAAGGTCGCCGTCGTGCCCGCCCGCGACGTGCCCATCCGGATCGTGGCGACCGTACTGGTTTTCCTGGTGCTGCTGCTGGTGCTGTCCGGCCTGAGCAACACCGTGTTCGCGAACGCCCCGGAGACCTCCTGGCGCAGCCGTATCCCGCGCATCTTTCTCGACGTGGCCCGGATGGTGCTGATCATCCTTGGCTTGGCGGTGATCTCCCGGTACATCTGGGGCAGCAACATCAAGGGCGTCTTCACCGCGGTCGGCGTCAGCTCCGTGGTCCTCGGCCTGATGCTGCAGCACTCCGTCGGCCAGATCGTGTCCGGCCTGTTCATGTTGTTCGAGCAGCCGTTCCGGATGGGCGACTGGCTCGACACGGCCGCGGCCCGGGGCCGCGTCGTGGAGGTCAACTGGCGCGCCGTCCACATCGAGTCCGGCACCGGCATACAGATCACCCCCAACTCGGTGCTGGCCGGCACGTCGTTCACCAACCTCAGCCGGCTGGCCACCTCGCACATCACGATCACCACCACATTCGCAGCCACGGATGCGCCCGACCAGGTGTGCGCGACGCTCACCCGGATCGCCGCCGCCCTGCCGAACCGTGGCGACACCGTCGAGCCCGCCACCGTGCCCATCGGCGACCACAAGTACCGCACCACCATCGGCTTGAAATCCCCCGGGGACGACGACGCGGTACAAGCCACGTTCCTGCGCTGGGCCTGGTACGCCGCGCGCCGAGACAAACTTCATCTCGACGGTGTCGGCGACGACTACTCGACCGACAAACGCGTCGAAGCGGCACTCGAATCAGTCGCGGCGCCCGCCCTCCGACTGAACAAGGCCGACCAACAAGCGGTGGCGCCCTACGCACGCCTGATCCGGTATGGCACCGGCGAACTCATCCACACCCCCGGTGACATCCCCGCCACCGTCTCGGTGATCGTGTCCGGACACGTCCGACTGGCCGTGGCCACACCCGATGGGTCGATCGCAGGCGTCCGCACCCTCGACAAAGGTGCGCTGCTGGGAGTCGCCGCCTTCACCCACCAGGCCAACCTGGCCTACGTCAACGCCCTGGACGAGGTCACCCTGCTACAGATCGAGCATGACGAGATCCAACGATTGCTGACCGACCGGCCGGTACTGTCTCGCGAGTTCGGCCGCCTCATCGATGAACGCCGCGGCGAAGCGCGGGCCACGATCAAATCAGCCGGTAAATCGGATCGCGCCATGGTGATTCGCGATGCCGGGGTCGAGTCCCCATAGCTCCACCCCTCACGCCGTGCCTGCCGCGACGCTCAAATCGCCGGCCAGTTCCCGCCGCAGCACCTTCCCGGTCGGAGAGGTCGGCAATTGGTCGCGGAACACGATGCGGTCGGGGGTTCGAGAACCGCGCAGGGCTGCGCGCACGTACTCGCGCAGCACCTCTGGATCGGGTGCGGCGCCGGCTTCCGGGACGACGACCGCGACGATGATCTGTCCCCATTCGGGGTCCGGTACGCCGACCACCGCGACGTCGCTCACCTGTGGATGCTCGACGAGGACATCCTCCAGTTCGGCGGGCGCGATGTTCTCTCCCCCGCGGATGATGGTGTCGTCCGACCGGCCGTTGATGAACAGGAAGCCCTCGGCGTCCAGCCAGGCGAGGTCGCGGGTCGGGAACCAGCCGTTCTCGTCGAGGACCGAACCGAGGTCGGTGTATTTGCCCGACACCTGCTCGCCGCGGATGAAGAGCTCGCCGATTTCGCCCTGGCCCAACGGCTTACCGTCTTCCGCCCGGATCTCCACCTCGATCCCCGGCACCGGCCGGCCGACCGACCCCAACCGTCGCTTGACGTCCGCGTCCGGTGACCCGTGCGCATGGCGGTGGTCCTCCGGAGTGAGGACGGCGATGGTCGAACTCGTCTCGGTCAGCCCGTAGGCGTTGACGAATCCGACTTCGGGCAACAGATCCAGGGCCCGGCGGACCAGTGGCAGCGGCACTTTCGATCCGCCGTACGCCAGGTTGCGCAAGGAACGCGGAGCAGCGGCGCCGTGCATGAGCTCGCCGACGATGCGGTCCAACATGGTGGGCACCACCGTGCCCGACGTGACGTCTTCGGCAGCCGCCAGTCGCAGCCAGTCCGCTGCGTCGAACTTGGGCAGGTACACCATCTTTCGGCCCGCGTACAGATTCGACAAGGCCGCACTCACACCCGCGATGTGGTACGGCGGCACACAGATCAGCGCGGCGTCCTGGGCGTCGGCGGAGTCGAATTCCACTGTGCCGGTGACGTAACTGGTCAGGTTGTGGTGGGAAAGCTCGACAGCCTTCGGCGTGCTCGTCGTGCCGGAGGTGAACAGCACGATGGCGACGTCGTCGGGGTCGGCGAATTCGGCCGCGGCCTCGGCGGCGGTCGCCGCGTCGATGAAGGCCGTCGATTCCATTGCGCGGTCGCAGGCCTCGGCGACGTCGGCGTATTCGGCGTCGTAGATCACCAAAGGATCCGGCAACCGTGCGATCAGGTCGCGCAACGCGGCCGAGCTGAGGCGGTAGTTGAGCGGCGTCAGCGGACGATTCGCCCGCGCCGACGCGAAGATCAGCAGCGGCAGCATGGCGCCGCCGGTCCCGATGTAGGCGACGCTGCCTGCACCGCAGGCCGCGACGACGCCTCCGCCGCCATCGGCGAGTTGGTTCAGTTCGTCTGTCGTCCAGCGGGTTTCACCGGAGACGACGGCGGTGCGGTCCGGGTTGGCCGACGCCGCCATGTCGAGCAGTATCGCAAGACTCAACGAGGGCTCCGTCTAGATGGGATCGAATTTCGAAATCAGCCAATTGCCACCGCTTTTGGCCATGGTCACCCGAACGCTGCTGGCTGCCAGGCTCGGCTGCGGCCGTTCGGTGCTGCGTGTTTCCTGGTCGATGAACAACAAGACGACGGCCGAGTCGGGACGAAGTTCGGAGACCGCGGACTGCACGACGGACGCCGTCGTCTTCACGCCGCGTTGCTTGGCGGCCGGCGCCACGATCTGCTGACTGAATTGGCTGTAATACGTCAGGAAATCGCCGGTGAGATGTGATTTGGCAGCCGAGAAGTCTTTGTCCAAGGTGTCGGGCGAATAGGACAGCAGGGCCACGGCCCCAGCTGATGCCGCGTCGATCACCGTGCGTTCGGCCGCGGCGTCGGTCTGCTTGTCGGGCCGGTACTGGGTCCAGTAGAGCGATCCGGCCAGTGCCCCCGACGCGACGACGAGCAAGGCCAGGACGATCGGCAGCCACCACTTCTTGATGATCACGGTACGAACTCCACCTTCGCCATCTTGAGCACGCCGCCATCGCGGTTCACCGTGACCTTCAGCCGCCATGCGCGTGGGTCGTTCTTCGCGCCTGCGGAATTGGTGACCTCCGATGTCGCGGCAACGAGCACCACCGCGGAGTCCTCGGACATCGATTGCACGGCCGTGAGGTTGACGGTGCCTTTCGTCACGACCTTGGACTCTTGTACCACTTTGACGAAATCTGTTGCCCGTGAGGTGAAATCGGCCTTGAATTCGCCGGTGGAGCTGTCGAGGATGTGCTGCACACCCTCTTTGGCGTTGTTGAAGTCCAGCGACGTCATGTTGACCACGCCCAGCCGGGCCGCCGCGGTGAACTCGTCCGCCCGCTGACGGTCGGCCTCGACACCGTTGTGGTGCCACATGATGGCGGCACTGATCCCCAGTAGCGCGACGATCAGCAACGCGGCCGCGCCTGCGGCAAGCACTCCACGCAGCGGCCTCCGCCGGGGCAACTCGTCGGCCGGCTCTGCGGGCTCATCCAGGAGGTCGGCGTCGGAATGGTCGGCTGCCGGCTCATCGGCTACCACCTCGGCTATCGGCGCCTCGTCGGCAGCGGCCGCCGTCTCCTGCGCCTGCCTCCGCAGCCGGATGGCTCGCGCCCGTGCGCGCGCCGCCTCGGCAGCCGCTTCGGCGGCCTCGGCCTCCGCCTCGGCTTCCTCCGCCAGGATCTCCGGATCGTCGGTCGGTGCGTGGGCTAGCTCGTCGGCCATAGCGCTCTTCGGGGTCATGAGTCGGAGTCCAGTGCCGCCGACTCGACGGACTCCGTTATGCCTACCATCCGCCATGGGCACGTCACAGCCGGACTCGCGGTGGAGCGCCATACCGGCCTCCATCGTCGTTGTGCCGCGGCAACATGGCGACCTCCTCATCCGAGCAGTAGATGCAAATGACGTTATCAGAAACGGTAATGACATTGCCATAGCGCGGCGGCCAAGCTCGATACGTGCAGCTTTACCTGCGAGAATACTATTCTCGCTGATTGTGAGTCCGGGGTGCTCACGCCCGCGCGCGACGCTCCAGCATCGGCCCGGCCATCGCGACCAGGGCGTCTTTGGTGACCTTGCCGGTGGCGTTCTGCGGTAGCTCATCGACGAACTCGACGAACCGCGGCGCCTTGTACCCCGCCATCCGCTCCCGGCTCCACGTGATCAACTGCTGTTCGGTGGCCGGGGACGCGGGGACGACGAACGCCATGCCCACCTGCCCGAGGCGATCGTCGGGAACGCCGATGACCGCGACCTGATCCACCGCCGGATGCTCGAGCAGATAGCCCTCGATCTCCGCCGGATACGCGTTGAAGCCGCCGACGATGAACATGTCCTTCTTGCGGCCGATGATGCGCAGCCGACCGTCGTCGTCGAACGATCCGAGGTCACCGGTGTGCAACCAGCCATCGGCGTCGACGGCTTCGGTAGTGGCGATCGGATCATCGAGATAGCCCGCCATCACGGTGTAGCCGCGGACCAGCACCTCGCCGTCGTCGGCGAGTCGAACCTCGACCCCGTCCGACGGCCGGCCCACCGTGGTGGCGATGTCTTCGAACGAATCCCCCGGCCGGGACATCGTGGCCGTGCCACACTCGGTCAGCCCATATCCGGTCGCGAGGGTCTGGAAAGGCAACTCGTGCAAGACCCGGCGTACCAACTCCACCGGGATGTCGGCGGCGCCGGTGACGCCGGCCCGCAATGTCGCGAGCCTGGTCTTGTCCGGTACGGCGAGCAGTGAGTGATACAGCGTGGGCGGGCCGGGCAGCATCGTGATCCGCTCCCGTGCCACGAGTTCCACGACAGCGTCGGCATCGAAGACGGCCACCGGCAGCATCGTCGCGCCGCGGATCAGCGCCGCGACGATGCCCGCCTTGTAGCCGAAGGTATGGAAGAACGGGTTGACGATCAGGTACCGGTCGCCTTCGCGCAGGTCGACCCGGTCGCACCATTCGGCGTACTGCCGCAGGGTCTGCCGGTGGTTCATCATCACGCCCTTGGGGCGGCCGGTGGTGCCCGACGTGTAGATGATGTCGGCGATGTCGTCACCGTCGATGTCCGGGCACTCGAAAGGTGCTGCGCTGTCGAGAAATCCCGACTTGACGTCGATGGCCGGCACGCCGGTGGGGACCGCGAAATCCTGTCCGAGGAAGCCCTTTTCCACCAGCACAGCCTTGGCACCGCTGCGCGTGATGATGTCTGCAGCTTCCTCGGTCTTGAACCGGGTGTTGACCGGGACCACAACTGCGCCGGCGGTCACCACCCCCAGCGCGGCGATCACCCACTCGGCGGAGTTGGGTGCCCAGATGGCAACCCGGTCGCCTTTGTCGACACCCAGCGCGTGGAACGCCCCGGAGGCTCGCCGGATGCGCCCCGCCAGCTCGGCGTACGACAAACGCAGCGGCCCATCGATCAGCGCCTCCGCGTCGCCGAATCTGTCGGCGGCACTCAGCGCCATTTCTGGAATCGTGCGCCAGGTCATGCCCGAAGTCCTTGGCGTACCAGGAACTTCTGCACTTTTCCGCTGGCGGTCCGCGGGTAGTCCGCAACCTCGTGCAGTTCTTCGGGCCACTTCTGGCGCGCCACGCCCGTAGCCCCGAAGTGCTCGCGCACCTGCTGCAGCGTCGGCAGGACGTGGCCGGGCCGGACACGCACCACAGCAGCGACGCGCTCGCCGAGCCGGGCGTCGGGTGCGGCCACCACCACCGCGTCGGCGATACCCGCCATACCGAGCAGCACCTCTTCGACCTCGACGGCGCTGACGTTCTCGCCGCCGCGGATGATGACATCCGATTTACGGTCGGTGATGGTGAGATAGCCGTCGTCGTCGAGGAATCCGATGTCGCCGGTGCGGTACCAGCCGTCGTCATCGAATGCCGTCGCGGTCAGTGCGTCGTCGGTATAGCCGAGGCACAGGTCCGGGCCGCGGCTGAAAATCTCGCCGTCCTCGTTCAGCCGGATCTCCACGCCGGGCCGTGGATCGCCATCGGTGAAGAGGCGCTTGGCCTCGGGCGCGGTCGGGTGGGTGCCTGTGATCGACGGGTGTTCGGTGCTGCCGTACGCGCGGTAGACGAACACGCCGAGGTCCGACAGCCGGCGCGTCACCGCCGCCGGTACCGACGATCCGCCCAGGCCAACGGTTTTCAGGAGGGCGCGGTGTTCGTCCGTGCAGTCGGGATGGTCGAGCAGGCTGGTCACGAAGTACGGCGGGCCGCCGCCGACCGCCAGGCCGTCGCGTTTCATCAGCGCCAGCACCTCGCCGGTATCCCAGCTGTCGCAGAGGTTGATGGGCCGCCCCTCCAGTACCGGGATCAGGAACGCCCCGACCATGCCGATGAAGTGACCGACGGGTGCGACGGTCAGTTCCTTGCCACGTTTGGTGGGGTACCCGGCGTTGAGTTGGCGCGTCTCACACACCAGGGACTGGTGACTGTGCACGACACCTTTGGGGTTGCTCGTGGTGCCCGACGTGTAGGCGATCAGCGCCGGCGCCGCCGGGTCGACCGCCAAGGTGCCGGCCATCGGTTCCTCGGCGAGCAGGTCACCGAAGTCGCGGCCCACCACCCCGACGATCGGCACGTCGGCGCACAGATCAGCGTGGTAGGCCGGGCGGCCGGCGTTGTCTGCGGTGATGAACACCCGCGGGCCGGCATCGGCGAGGATGTGCGCCAGTTCCTTCCGGCCGTAGAAGTGCACGATCGGGACGACGACCGCGCCCAGGAACGCCGACGCCCAGAACACCGCGGCGGCTTCCATCCAATTCGGCAGCTGGAAGGCCACGACGTCGCCGGGCCCGACACCGCGTGCCCGTAGACCCGCCGCCAGCCGTCGGGCCACGCGCTCCGCCTCTGCGTAGGTACCCGACCACCCCCGGACCGCCGAGTGAATCCGGAAGTCGGCGTCGGGTGCGGACCGCAGGCCGACGGCCAGCAGGTCACCGACGGTCTCGGTGGTCCACCAGCCGTTGTCTCGGTAGCTGGCGGCGAGACCGGCGGGGACGGTGCGGTTTACGGGGCTTCGAAGACCAGTCATGACACTGGGCATCGTATTCTCCAAAATGGAGAATGCCAATATCAGCAGCCTACCCGGCCGGGCTGAATTCGAGATGCAGCTCGGTGAGCCCGCGCATCTGCCAGGTGGGTTCGTAGCTGTAGCGCCGCGCACCGTCCGGTCCGTGGTGCTCGTCGCTGATGCGGATGTCAGCCATCCGGTCGAGGATCCGGTTGAGCGAGATGCGGCCTTCGGCCCGCGCCAGCGGCGCGCCGGGGCAGGAATGGCTGCCCCGGCCGAAGGCGATGTGCTCGCGCACGTTGGGGCGGTCGAGGCGAAACTCATGGGGCCGCTCGAACTTTCGCTCGTCGCGGTTGCTCGCGCCGGGCAGCAACATGACCATCGATCCGGCGGGTACCTCGACATCACCGACGGTCGTCGACGTACGCGCCATCCGGAAATGGCACTTGACCGGGCTCTCCATCCGCAGCGCCTCCTCGACGAAAAGTGGTATCAGGTCCCGATTTTCGCGCAGCAGCTTCGCCATGTCGGGGTTCTCGCCGAGCACCTGCATCCCGAAGCTGAGCAGCTTCGTGGTGGTCTCCTGGCCCGCGGCGAACACGAATGTCGCCAGCCGCACGACGTCGATGATCTCCGGCGTCGATCCGTCCGGGTATTTGGCCTGCGCCATCTCGGTGAGCACGTCGCCGCGCGGCTCGCGGCGGCGCTCGGTGATGTAGCCGGTGAATTTCTCGTCCAGCCACTCGAGCGGATTGTGGGCGCGGGTGATGGTGTCGTCGGTGATGTCGCCGACCACCTGCGCCCCGTTCACCGCACGGAACTCATCGTGGTCGGAGCGGGGTATGCCCAGCAGGTCGGCGATCACCAGCCCGGAGAACGGCCGCGCGTAATCGGCAAGAAATTCGCAGGAGCCGCGGGAAACGAACCTGTCCAACAGTTGGTCGGACAATTCCCACATGAAGTCTTCGTTCTCCTTGAGCCGCTTGGGCGTCAGCAGCCGGCTCAGCAGCCCGCGGGTACGCGCGTGCAGCGCACCGTCCTGGGTGACGATGTGCTCGCTCATCGGAATCTGATCGCGGTACGCCTCCAGCAGCTCGCTGATGTCGTCACCTTCGGGCTGAAATGGCAAGCCGGAGAACGGTCCTGCCACCGACACGCACGACGAGAACGCGCCGTCCTTGTAGACGGCGAGTGCCTCGGAGTGACCGGACACCGCCAGTACCCCGTGGTGCGGTTGGTCCAGCACAGGGCATTTCGCGCGCAGCTCGTCGAAGTACGGGTAGGGATCGTCGACCAGCGACGGCTCGGCGAAGAAGTTGGTCGGCTCGAGATCGGTCATCACACGCTCCTGGTTGTTTTCAGCCGAACAGCACCGGCAGGGCGGTCGGCGACCTGAACACCTGCCCACGGATGTGCGGGTCCTCGGCCGCGGGGTCCAGTCGCAGGTTGGGCAGCCGGTCGAGCAACAGATTCAGCGCCACCCGCATCTCCAGCCGAGCGAGGTGCATGCCCAGGCACACGTGCGCACCGTGCCCCCACGAGATGGGCGTGCGAGCTGCCCGGAAGATGTCGAAACGGTCCGGATCCGGGTAGCGGTCGTCTTGCCGGTTCGCGGCCCCGAGCATGGGCATCACCGACGAACCCGCCGGGATGTCGATGCCGCCCAGCTGGGTGTCGTGCGCGGCGACCCGGGTGATGGTCAGCAGCGGCGCTTCCCAGCGCACCGCTTCCTCGATGGCCTGCGGGATCAGGGACCGGTCGGCGCGGATGGCGTCGAGCTGGTCCTGGTGCGTCAAGAGCCCGAGCAGCAGGTTGCCCAGCGAGCGGTAGGTGGTCTCCACACCCGCGGGCAGCAGCAGCCGCAGGAACGAGAAGATCTCGTCGTCATCGAGCTGCTCGCCGTCGATCTCGGCCGCGGCAAGGCTGCTGATCAGGTCGTCCTGCGGGTCGGCGCGGCGGGCGGCCAGGATGGGCGCGAAGTACTCCTCCAGGGCCTTCGAGGCGGCCTTGCCGCGTTCGGGATTGATGGTGAACGACAGCAGCGAGATCGACCACCGCTGGAACTGCGGGTAGTCCTCCTCGGGCAGCCCCAGCAGGCCGGCGATGATGCGGGTCGGGTAGGGGAAGGTGAATTCCTTGACCAGATCCACGCGCCCGTCGCCGACGAAGCCGTCGATCAGTTCGTTGCCGACGCGGCCGACCAGATTCTCCTCCCAACGCGCAAGAGCCTTCGGGGAGAAGGCCTTTGACACCAGCGCCCGGTGCCTGCCGTGGTCGGGCTCGTCCATGCCCAGCATCACCCGTTGTCCGAGCACCGCACCGAACGCCTGGATCACGATGGCCGACGAGAAGGTCTCGTTGTCGCGCAGCATCGTGGCGATGTCCTCGTGGCGGTACACGATGAACAGCGGCTTGCCCTCTTCGCCCGGCATCACCGACATGTCGATGCGCTGGACGCCCTCCTCCCGCCGCAGTCGGGCCATCTCGGTGTATGGGTCGCGGATGTCGCCCGACACGACGTCGTCGAACGCGCCGAAATCCTCGAGGTCGTCAAACAGCTCCATGGTTCTCCCTACGGCTCAACACTTGTGGCTGGGTACGAGACCGATTTGATCTCGGTGTACTGGTCGAATCCGGCGGTGCCGTTCTGGCGGCCGACGCCGCTGGCCTTGTAACCGCCGAACGGCGCCTCGGCGCCGTATGGCGACGTCCCGTTGAGGCCGACGAACCCGGCTCGCAGCCGGCGCGCGACGGCCACCGAATGCTCGACGGATCCGGACATCACGTTGCCGGCGAGGCCGTAGACGCTGTCGTTGGCGATGCGGATCGCGTCGTCCTCGTCGTCGAAGGGAATCACCGCGAGCACCGGCCCGAAGATCTCCTCCTGCGCGATGGTCATCGAGTTGTCGACGTCCACGAAAAGTGTTGGCCGAACCCAGAATCCCTTGTCGAATCCGGCGGTCGGTTCGGTCCCGCCGACCAGGCAGGTGGCGCCCTCGTCGATGCCCTGCTGGATGTATCCCAGCACGCGACTGCGCTGCTTGGCCGAGATCACCGGGCCGCACAAGGTGCTGGGGTCCTGCGGATCGCCCGGCGAGACGTTCTCGTAGATCGCCTTGAGGATCGCCACGCCCTCGTCGTACCGGGATCGCGGCAGCAGCATTCGCGTCGGGTTGGCGCAGCCCTGCCCGGCGTGCATGCAGGGCGCGATGCCGATGGCACACGCGAGCCCGAAGTCTGCGTCCTCCAGCACGATGGTGGCGGACTTGCCGCCGAGCTCCAGGAACAGCCGCTTCATGGTGGCCGCGCCCTTCTCCATGATCCGTACCCCGACCGGTGTCGATCCGGTGAACGAGATCATGTCGACCTTCGGCGACAGCGTGAGTTCTTCGCCCACAAGGTGATCGGATGCGGTCACCACGTTGACGACGCCCGCCGGGATGTCGGTCGATTCGGCGATCAAGCGGCCCAGCCGGGTGGCGTGGAACGGCGTGTCAGGTGCCGGTTTGAGGACGACGGTGTTGCCGGTGGCCAGGGCCTGGGCAAGTTTGTGGATGCTGACCTCGAACGGGAAGTTCCACGGGGTGATCGCGCCGACCACGCCGACGGGTTCGCGCCACACCTTGCGCGTGGTCAGCTGTCCCGTGAGGGCGACGAAGGCATCCCCCAGATCGGTCTCCCAGGGGTACTCGTCCATCAGCGCGATCGGATACTTCAGGGCGTCAGAGAGCGGCGCGTCCAGCTGCGGGCCGTAGGTGATGGCCCGTGGCGCGCCGGCTTCGCGGATGAGTTCCTCACGCAGCGCTTCTTTTTCGCCTTCGAGCGCGTCGCCCAGCTGCTGCAGGCACCGCTTGCGTAACTCGAGGTTCGTCGACCAGTCGGTGTCGTCGAACGCCCGCCGCGCGGCGTCGATGGCCCGGAGTATGTCGGCTTGCGACGCGTCGGCGACGTCCCCGATCACCTCTTCGGTGGCCGGGTTGATGTTGGCGAACGTGCCCGCTTCCCCGTCGACGAGCTTGCCGTCGATCAGCATGCGCGACTCAGACATTCGGCTCGCTCCCAGAGGTGTTGGTGGATGACAGCCGCATCAAGAGCGGGGCCATGCGCTGAAGTACCGGCGCGGGCAAGACGCGGGCAGCGGTCACCGCTGCGCGCTGCCCGACGGTCAGAGTGACCGCCCCCGCGCGGAGCTTGCCTTGCCCAGGCAGCCCCATCGCGATTCGCACGATCTGGTGCAGAGCCGCGGTGGGCAGAAACTTGTTGGAGATCAGCAGCATTCGAGCATCGATGCCGACAGGGTGTTTGGTGAAGGGCGCCTTGTCCCGCAATGCCGTGGCCAGCCCGTTGGCGAACCGTTCGGGTGGCTGTGCCAGCCGCATCGCGGCGCGGCCCCGCTTGTCGATGTTGCGGTGGTGCGGGGCGTACGGGCCGGCGAAGTCGCGGTGGTCCGTCGTCCCGGCGTCGGTGATGATGTCGGTGTCGAACGTGCCCGTGACCAGGACGGTGACACCCAAGCCGAACGGGGCGACCTCACCGGCCAGTGACTCCGCCCAGCGTTCGAGGGCCCCTTTGGCGGCGGAGTACGCGGCGATGGCCGGCATTCCGCGGACTCCGCCTTGGCTGGAGATCACCACGATCCGGCCCTGACCGGCTGCCCGCATCGACGGCAACAGCGCCTTGGTGAGCAGTACCGGACCGGTGACGTGGGTGGCCAGCATCTGGTCCCACAATTCGATGGGCGTCTCTTCGACCATGCCGGCGGCAGAGATTCCGGCGTTGTGCACCAACGCATATGGGGCACCGACGGCATCCTCGATGAGTTTGGCCGCTGCAGCGATCGACGCCCGGTCCTGCAGATCGAGTTGCACGCCGATCAGGCGCGGATCGTCGTCGAGTGCACCGGCGGCCTCGCGCAGTCGCGGCAGGCCGGCGTCCGGGTTCCGCATCGCGGCCACCACCTGCCAACCGTCCCGGTACAGGTGCACCGCGGAGGCGAAGCCCAGGCCCCGGGACGCGCCGGTGATGACGACGCTGCGTGGCTCAGCCATGCTGTCCTTGCTCCGCGCACCGGTTGCTCGTGGACCCCAGTTCCACATCGGGGCGGCCGCCCGGCTGCCCCGACATCCACGTCGACATGATGCCCACCGCGTAGGGACCTTTTTGGCCGTTTTCTTCGTAATAGCCTTGCGGGTCATAGATTTTGACCTCCGGGTACGGCCACGGGCACGCCACCGAGGTGGCGAATCCCGACATACGGATGGCGGTGAACCCGGCGCCGTAGCAGAAATAGGCGACGTTCACGATGACGAACATCACCGTGAACATGCCAAGTACCGGGCGACCCGCGAACAATCGCGCCCGCTGCGCCAGCTTCTCGGCGACGGTACGGCCGGTGTCGTCGCGGTAGACCAGGATGCCGGCGGGCACCATGACGAAGGTGACCATCGTCGACTCCCACAGCAGCGGGAACTGGAACGTCGTGCCGGTGAAGATGGACCCGAACGGGATCACCTGCGAATAGATGTACAGCCCGGTGCGCACCAGGGTGAGTTCGAGCACCATGTCGAACAGGAACCCGATCACGAAGATGAACCCGGCCAGCGTCACCAACGGGTGGCGCCACACGAACGAGTCGACAGGCTTGCGGGCCTGAATCTTTCGCAGAATCCAGACCGCCGGGAAGTACGGGCCGAACTGGAACATGACGTAGCCGAGGACGATGAACGGCTCGACCGTCGGCGACAGCGACACCCAGGGCCAGTCCTCGGGCCAGTGCCACAGCGCCGGGTTGTAGACGGCGTACGGTGACCAGTTCATGTACGGGTCCTGCCACACGATGGCCGTGGTGATGAAGGCCATCAGCACGATCGGGCTGCCCGGGTTGCGCCGCCACCCCCACACGCAGACGGCGATCAGGGCAGGCACCGAAAAGATGGTGAAGGCCTCCCAGAGGGTGATCCAGTGGTCGAATCCGAACAGGAAGTCGACGGGCCGGGGCGCGCCCTGCACGTTCGGGTTGCTGATGCGCGGTGACACCGCTCCCCTGCGGGCGTAGTGGGCGATCACCGCGACGAGCGCGACAATGATTGCCGACCACACCCAGGGCCATGGTGAACGGCTCTGCGGCTGAGCAGGTTTGGTTTCCAGCGCGGTCATGCGTCACTCCTCGCCGAAGCGGTCGACAAGATGCGAATTGGTGCCGTCGGCATCGAGTTGCCGTGCGACGAGATAGCCGGCGCCCATCCAGGCCCGGCGGGTCCACTTGCCGAAGGAGACGCGGGTCCCGGGTGCGCCGGCGGCGGCGGGCATCATCTTCACGCGCTCCAGCGCTTCTTTGACGCCACGGGGGCTCAGCGGGTGCGCATCGGTGAATGCGCGCAGCAGGGCGGTGGCGACGTCGCGGTTCACGACCGGAACGCAGTACTCGGGTCGCCGGCCGTAGGCCTTCTCGTACTCGTCGAGGAAGCGCTGCCCGACGGTGTTGGCTTCGTCGTACTGGTCGACACCGGTCCACCCCATGAACGCCTGCCACATCACCGGATTGATCCACGCGTTCTGGAACGCGGTGCTGGTGAACCGCGGCGGGTCCCAGTCGAGGGCCTGCAGTGCCGCGTTGAGAAAGACGATCCCGAACCCGAATCCGCAGTGCACCAGCGCATCCGGCTTCGCGTCGTACATGGTCTGCACGACCTCGTTGATGTTCTGCGCAGTCTGGGCGATCTTGGCCTCGGCCACGATGCGAATGCCTTTGCGCTGACAGGCATCCCGGAAGTGCTTCAGGTAGGTGTCGCCGACCAGCGAGTGCTCGACGAGCACGCCCACTTCCCGGTGTCCGGCCTTGGCCAACTGATCCGCCCAGAAGATCGGTTCGTCGGTCAGCGAGCCCTGGGGAAACGAGAATGTCCACTCGCCCAGCCAGTCATCGCTGCCGCTGACGCTGATCGCCGGGATCCGGAAGCGCTCCTCGATGGCCTCGCGGGTGGGTACCGCGTTGTCGGTGATGTGCGGCCCGAACACCGCAAGACACCCTTCGTCGACGAGTTCACCGAACGCGTCGATGACGGCCTTGACGGTCCCTTTGGGCAGGCCTTCGACTTCCTTGTAGATGATCTCGACCGGGCGGTCGATGATTCCCTCGGCCAGCGCCGCGGTGAACACCAGCTCGAAGGACTGGGAGAGGTCGTCCTTCATTTCCTTCGGATATGCGTCGGGCAGCCGGAAGTCCATCAGGTAGCCCAATTTGATGGGCTGCGCAGTGCTCTCGTAAGACATGGAACCTCCGTTGGAACCGGCCAGGAGATATGAAACCTAATATTTGTTCTGAAACTAGCTGAGCACTTGCTCAGCGTCAATCACCGTCGCGGCGGGTGGGTCAATCCCGCAGGTAGACGTCGATCATCTCGTCGAGACCCCGACCCACGATCGGGTCGTCGGTGAGCGGGCCGGCGATGGCCGCGCGCGCGGCCTCCGGCACACTCAGCCCCTCGGCGATCAACCGCCCCGCCGCGATGAGTACCCGGGTCGAGGCCACTTCACGCAGCCCGGCCGTCTCCAGCCGGCGGATCGCGTGCGCGAACGAGACCAGTCGCGCCGCGACGTCACTGCCCACCCCGGCCTCGTGCGCGACGATCTTCTCCTCGACTTCCCCTGCGGGGAAACCGAATTCGATGGCAACCATCCGCTGCCGGGTGGAGTCCTTCAGGTCTTTCAGCACGCTCTGGTAGCCCGGGTTGTAGGACACCACCAAACCGAAACCCGGTGCCGCATCGAGCGTCAGGCCGAGTCGCTCGATGGGCAGTTGCCGACGGTGATCGGCCAGCGGGTGCAGCACCACGGTGGTGTCCTGCCGCGCCTCGACCACCTCGTCGAGGTAACAGATGGCGCCCTCCCGCACCGCCCGGGTCAGCGGGCCGTCGACCCACTCGGTCTCGCCGCCCCGCAAGAGGAATCGTCCGACGAGGTCGGCCGTGGTCAGGTCGTCGTGGCAGGACACCGTGATCAGCGGGCGGCCCAGGTCGTAGGCCATCGCCTCGACGAAACGGGTCTTCCCGCATCCCGTCGGGCCTTTCAGCACGATCGAAAGCCCTTGCCGAAATGATGCTTTGAACACCCGCTCCTCGTTGCCCACTGCCACGTAGTAGGGCCGAGCTCCTGCCGTCATGTAGCCACTCCTCTGGTGGTGGATTTCGAGATGCGCCGACGCATGTCTGCCGATTGCAGTGCCGATCGGAACAGCGGGCCGATCGTGGCACTGAGTTGGTCGAGCCGCGGCAACGTCGCATGGGCGGCGCTGCCGAAGACCGCACGCAGTTCCTCGGTGTCGGTGCCGGCACCGACGGTCAGGCACAGGCAGCCGATCCCCTGGCGACGTGCTTCGGCAAGTGCGCGGCGCGCGTCAGCCGCCCCGTACGCCCGCTCGTAGCCGTGGTCGTAGGCGAGTCCATCGGTGAGCACGACCAGCAGTCGTCGCGCGGTGCCCCCATGTCGTTGCAGAACCGCGGATCCGTGCCGGATTGCCGCGCCGAGGCGCGAATACGCACCGGGGCGTAGACCATGGAGGCGGCGCAGCACCACCGCGCTCACGTCGTCGCCGAAGCGCTTGACCGGCATCATCCGAACCGACGAACGCCCTTGTGATTGAAAGGCGTACAGCGCAACACGGTCGCCGAGATCGTGCAGGGCGACCATCAGCGCGGCGGCCGCCGCCCGTTGGTGGTCATGCACAGTCTGGCCCGCGGCGCTGGGCTGCCCGACCGAGCCCGACGTGTCGAGCAGCAGCAGAACCGACAGATCGCGGCGGCGCCGGAGGCTGTCGATGTACACCGCTTCGTCGGGCGCGGATCCCGCGAGGAATTCCGCCTGAGCCTCGACCGCCGCATCGATGTCGATATCGTCGCCCTGCGCCTGCCGGCGACATCGGTCGAGTCCGACCCCGAGCCGCGCCAGCGGCCGGCGCAGGCCGTGAGCGTCCGGCACCGGAGGCACCCCGGACCGGTCGGGCTCGGGTTCCATCTCCTGGACCGTGCACCAGGCTTGCCGATACTCGCGGCGGTGGATGTCCCACTCCGGATACTTGAATCCGAGCCCGTCTCCGGTACTCCCGTCTTCGGCAGCGGTGGCCATCGAGACCACGGCATGGCCGCCACCGACCGGTCCGGAACCGCCGCGGTGGGTCGCCGTATCCGCACCGGGCATGCCGCCGTCCCCGAGCTTGCGTGCCACCGACATCAGCTTCGCGAGCAGCTTGCCCAACCCGCCGCCGCCGCCGACCGGGCTGCTGAAGATGTCGCGTACGTCGTCAGCATTATCGTCGGCATCACCGGGCAGCTCGACGAGTTCCCGCTGCCGCTGATCACGCGGAACATGGTGACCAGACATGCTGGATTTGTTTGTCGCCAAGATCTTTCGCGACCGTATCGCACCGAAGATCAGCGGCGGATCCGCGATCGGTTCGCGGCTGAGCGCCAGCGTCAGGGACGCCTCCGGCGAGTCGCTGCGGGCAGCGAGCCCGGTGTCGATGAGCAGCCGCGCACCGGGTGGCAACAGCTCATCGAGCTGCGCGAGCGCGCGGTGACCCTCGACCGCCAGATACCGGCGCGCGACGTCCGCGCGCCGCCCGATGCGGCGCACGATGTCGGGTGCCAGGCTGCCCGCCGCCAGCAGTGACGACTGCACCGCCACTGCGCACCGTTGATCGACCGCGCCGGCGACCGGATCGACGAACATCGTGGCGCCGTCGGTCCACGCCGGCTCTCCCGGGGCGGCCTCCGCCACGTCGACCGGGCACCCCGACATCGCGGATGCGAGCAGGCCGAATCGCTGTACGCCGTCGTCCGCGGCGCCGCTGTCCACCGAATCTGTCATGCCTCGCCAATGCCTTGACCAAATATCTGTTCCACCATAGAGTCCGATTTTGACCACAGTCAATGACGTCGGCGGAAAACGTTGATATCCCGCGACAGCCCCGCCACTGCGTGGCGAATTCATCAGGAGCAGAACGTGATTGACTTCGCAGGACAGTCGGCGATCGTCACCGGGGCCGGGCGCGGCCTGGGCCGTCTCTACGCGCTGGAACTGGCCCGCCGCGGCGCTGCAGTGGTGGTCAACGACCTGGGCGGCTCGATGCGCGGCGACGGCAGCGACCCCAGTGTGGCCGACGACGTGGTCGCCGAGATCACGGCCGCCGG
This sequence comes from Mycolicibacterium llatzerense, assembly GCF_000878195.1. Taxonomy (GTDB): domain Bacteria; phylum Actinomycetota; class Actinomycetes; order Mycobacteriales; family Mycobacteriaceae; genus Mycobacterium; species Mycobacterium llatzerense. Next base: position 25,983 of record NZ_JXST01000045.1, read on the forward strand.
CGGACGCGCGGTGGCGTCGCACGATTCGGTGGACACCCCGGCAGGCGGTGCGGCGATCGTCGCGACCGCCGTCGAGAGTTTCGGGCGCCTCGACGCGGTGATCAGCAACGCCGGGATTTTCAACAGCATTGCGTTCGAGGACCTCGCGGTCGACGACTGGCGCCGGATGCTGAGCGTGCACCTCGACGGCGGTTTCTATCTGAGCCAGCCCGCCTACCGGGTGATGAGAACCCAGGGCTATGGGCGATTCGTCTTCGTCTCCTCATCGGGTGGCATGTTCGGCCAGCCGATGGAGGCGCACTATGCGGCAGCCAAGGCGGGCCTGGTCGGACTCTCGAACGTCATCGCGATCGAAGGCGCCGCCCACGGCATCTTGTCCAACACGGTGCTGCCATTCGGCTTCTCCCGCATGGTCACCGAGACCGTCGGCGATCCGAAAGCCCTTGAAGAGACGGGCTTCCTGAAACTGATCGCACCGGAGCTAGTGGTGCCGCTCGCGGTGTTTCTCGCGAGCCGGACCTGCGAATTGACCCACCACAACTACTCGGCTTGTGCGGGGCGCTACGCACGGGTGTTCGTCGGACTCGGCGACGGCTGGCTGGCAGGCACCGATATGGCGCCGACCGTCGAGGACATCGTGGCCAATCTCGACAAGGTCAGCGCCACCGAGCCGTTCGCCGTTCCCGGGTCGATCTTCGAGGAGGTTTTCGGGGTTTGCGAGCGGCTGGGCGTCAAGGTCTTCTAGCCGATGGTTCGACGCTGACGAGAGCTGAACCCCAAACTTCTGTTCCACGCTAGATTGTGTGGAGCGCGGCAACCGATCGCGCGCATCTGGAGGGAGGGTTCTGCTGACCCACGCATATGACGACGGCACCCGTCGGACCGAAATCCTCCAGACCGCCGCGTCGCTGATCGCGTCCACCGGTCTGCGCACCTCGCTGCAGGAAATCTCCACTGCCGCAGGCATTCTGCCCGGCAGCCTGTACCACCATTTCGAATCCAAGGAAGCGATCCTGGTCGAGCTGATCCGGCGCTTCCACGCCGATCTCGATCGCATCGGAGCCACCGCCCAGGAGCGGCTCGACGGGCCCGACGCGGCACCGTTCCCGGACAAGATCGTCGCGCTCGGGTCCGCCATCGCCCGGTGCGCCGTCCAGCATGGCGCCGCGCTGCAGATGTCGTTCTACGAATCCCCCAGCGACAACCGGGAACTCGTCAAACTGCTCAGCGAGCCGCACACCGCCGTCCAGCAGGCCATGCTGAACACCCTGCGCGCCGGCAAGTGGGCCGGCTACCTCCGACCGGAGATCGCCGATCTGCCCACTCTCGCCGACCGCATCTGCCAATCGATGATGCACGTCGGCCTCGACGTGATCCGGAACAACGCGTCGCCCGACCAGGTCGCCACCGTCATGTGCCGGATCATGCTCGGCGGACTGGCCGGCCGACTGCCCACCGACGCAGAACTCGACCGCTCGCCCGCCCTCGCCGTCGCCGAAGCGGCCATCGAAACCTGGTCGGACGAGGTGGTTTCCGAAGGCAGTGACCGGGCCATCCATGTGCGCGCGGTGGCACGCGCCGAATTCGGCCGTCGCGGTTACGAAGTCACCACGATCCGCGACATCGCGTCGGCCGCCGGGATGGGAATCGGGACCGTGTACCGCCTCATCGGGTCGAAGGAAGAACTCCTGGCCTCGATCATGGCGTCTTTCGGAACGAAGGTTGGCGACGGGTTCGACCGCGTCCTCAATACCGAAGCCACACCGGTGCAGAAGTTGGACGCACTCAGTTGGGTCAATATCAACGCGCTGGACCGGTTCCCGGACGAGTGGAAGATTCAGCTGGCCTGGATGCGCCAGTCACCACCTGACACGCCGGCCATCGGCCTGGCGTTCACCACCCGCATGCGCCAGTTGAAGACCCTCGTGTCGGCAGGTCTGCGATCCGGGGACATCCGGATCGACAGCCCGAACCGCGAAATGCTGGCCCGCTGCGTCATGGACGTCCTGTGGATGCCCCAGAACATCGTCGCCGCCGAGGGCAAGCGCGCGGCGCTGATCACCGCGCGCGACACCATGGTGCGCGGCATCGCGGTGCGCGACGACGCCTGAGTCCGACATCTCCCCTCGGCCGGCGGCGCGGTGATGCTATTCTCCCAAATGGAGAATGCCACTATCGGTTAGGTGACGCATGCAGGGCGAGCGAAGCGACAGGTCCGTGGACGTCGAGTTCGACGGCGGATTGGCCGTGCTGACCATTGACCGGCCGCATGCGCGCAACGCCATCTCGCTGGACACGATGGACCAGCTGAACGCGGCACTGGACACGGTGGCCGACGCGCGGGTGCTGGTGGTCAAGGGCGCGGGCGATCGCGCCTTCGTCTCTGGCGGCGACCTCAAAGAACTGGCCGCCATCACCACTCACGATGGCGCCGCCGAGATGGCGTGGCGGATGCGTGAGATCTGCGACCGGCTGGTGAACTTCCCCGGACCGGTCATCGCGGCCCTCAATGGCCACGCCCTCGGCGGCGGCGCGGAGTTCGCCACCGCCGCCGACATCCGGCTGGCCGCCGACGACATCAAGATCGGCTTCAACCAGGTGACCCTGCAGATCATGCCGGCGTGGGGCGGTGCCGAGCGCCTGGCCGCCCTGGTGGGCACCGGCAGGGCGCTACTGCTGGCGGGCACCGGGGAGATCCTCAACGCGGGTGACGCCGAGCGAATCGGCTTGGTGGACAAGGTGTTCGAGCGGTCGCGCTTCGAGGACGGCTGGCGCCAAGTGGCGCAGGCCCTGACCGCCGCGCCGGTGCGCGACATCAAGCGCGTCGTTCGTGGGCTGCCACCGGCGGACGCCGTGGACGCGTTCGCCCGGCACTGGGTATCCGACGAGCACTGGACGGCCGTCGACAACCGCACCAAACCGGTGCAGAGTCTTGACGCAGGACGCTCGGCCTGAAGGGAGGCTTCGTGATTCGTCTGCTGCTTGCCGCGACGACAGCCGGTGCCGCCGCGCTCGGCTTCGCTGCCTCGGCCGCTGCTGCGCCGCCGCCAGCCCCCACCGGCTGCATCATCACGGGCTACATGCTCCCGATGGGCTGCGATCAGACCACCACTGCCGGGGGCGGCGTTCCCCGCTGGGGCAACTCCTGCAACGACCGCAACAAACTCGCGTGGGACGACACCGATGTCGGCACCGTCATCGGCACCATCCTGTGCGACGGCAACGTATGGATCCGGATGGGCCAACCCCCGCAGGGGGTACATCCTGCCGGGTCTCCGTGCGGCGTCGACGACGGCGTGCAGCCGTTCGAATTCTCGGCGACGCCGGACAACCACCTGGTGGTGTGCAACTGGATGCAGCCGCCGGAGACGCGGACCTGGGTGCCCTACGAGAAGAAGTGGTCGAGTTACTGAGCCGGTTCCGCCAGCCGCGCCCGTAGTTCGCGTTTGAGGACCTTGCCGTAGCTGTTCTTGGGCATCTCGTCGAGGTACACGTACCGCTTCGGCCGCTTGAAACGCGCGATGCGATCCAGCAGATGGGCGTCCAGGTCATCGGCCCGTGCGGCGCCGACGATGAACGCGACGACGATCTCGCCCCACTCCGGATCCGGCGTCCCCACCACGGCGGCTTCCGCGACGCCGGGGTGTTCCAGCAGCACTTCCTCGACCTCGCGCGGATAGATGTTGCTGCCACCACTGATCACGACGTCCTTCGACCGGTCGCGCAGCGTCAGGTATCCGCGACGGTCGAAGGACCCCATATCCCCCGTGTACAGCCAACCGCCTCGCAACGTGTCGGCGGTCGCGCCGGGATTGTTCCAGTAGCCAGTCATGACAACGTCACCGCGGCAGACGATTTCGCCGATCTCATCGATGGCGGCGCGGGTGCCGTCCTGCCGCAGCACAGCCACCTCGACACCGGACCGCGCGTAGCCGACCGACCCGAGGACTGCATCGTCACCGGATTCGTGGTCGGCGCGGCGCAGCCCGGTGATGGTCATCGGCGCCTCCCCCTGGCCGTACAACTGCGCGAACACGGGGCCGAACGCGGCCATCGCCTTCTTGAGGCCATCGAGGTACATCGGCCCGCCCCCGTAGATGAGGGCGCGCAGATTACGCGGCCGGGCTCGGCCGGTGTCGACCAGACGGGCCACCATCGTCGGGGCCAGGAACGCACTGCTGCCGGGGTGGTGGTCGCAGAGGTCAAGGAACTCGTCCGGGTCGAACGCGCCGGACTCCGGCACGACCTGACGCGCGCCCCGCAGCACGTACGGCGGAATGTAGAGCCCCGAACCATGCGACATCGGCGCCCCGTGCAGCAGGCTGCAGTTCTCGTCGGGGTCGTCCAGATCAGCCAAGTGGGCGAGCGTCATCGCCATCAGGTTGCGATGGGACAGCATCGCGCCTTTGGAGCGTCCGGTGGTGCCGCTGGTGTAGAACAGCCAGGCCGGCGCCGCCGGATCGGTGTCCGGCAGGGCCACAGCCGGATTGGCCAGCCGCTGCGAATACTGTTCGGTACCAATGACTTCGGCCGGCCGTCCGAGCCCGGCCGCGATGGTCGGCGACGCGAACACCAGCGACGCGCCGCTGTCGTCAAGGATCTGCGCCATCTCACGCGGGTGCAGTTTGTAGTTGATGGGGACCGCCACGCATTGCGCGGCCCAGATCGCGAACAACAGCTCGATGATCTCGGGGCGGTTCTCGCTGGCGATCGCCATCCGCGCCCCCGGTGGGCCGAGGCCGGCGGCCAGGCGTAATGCGCGCTCCCGCAACTCCTTCCAGGTGTGCAACGGAGTCTGTCCGCGGTACACCGCGCCCCGGTCGCCGAAGCGGGCGGCAGCGGAGTCCAGCACGGCGAACATGTTCACCGCGGGACCCACTCGGAGTCGAGTGCATGGTCCGACAGGTATTTGGTCGAGCTCCAGCCGCCGTCGACGACGATGGTCTGACCGTTGATGAAACTGCCCGCCTCTGAACACAAGAACGCCACGGTGCCGGCGATATCGTCGACCCGGCCGAGCCGCTGGTGCGGCGTCATCTCGACGTTGATCTTGCGGAACCGCTCGTCCTCCAGCCGGTGCGCGACCATCGGTGTCACCGTCACCCCCGGCGCCACAGCGTTGCACCGGATGCCCTGCGCGCCGTACTGGCATGCGATGTGCGTGGTCAATGCCGTCAGCCCGCCTTTGGCCGCCGAATACGCGCCGCCGCGCAACCCACCGACGACGGCGAACGTCGAAGTGACGTTGATGATCGCCGACCCCGGCGCCAGATGTGGGATGACCTCGCGAGCCAGCCGGAACGGTGCGCGCAACATCAGTCCCAGTGCGTAGTCCAGTGCCTCGTCGTCGGTTTCGTGCAGCGGCTTCGGGCTGCCGACACCGGCGTTGTTCACCAGGAAGTCGACGCGGCCCCAGCGGCTGAGTGCGGCCTCGACGATGCGGGACGGTGCGTCGTCGTCGGTGAGGTTCACGGCGAGGGTGGCGATGCGCTCGGGGTTGATCCGCTGCAGGTTCGCCAGGCGGCCCTCGTCCCGACCGGTGCCGAGCACGGCCATTTCGGCCGCGGCCAGCGTTGTCGCGCAGCCGAATCCGATTCCGCTGCTGGCACCTGTGACTATCGCTATCTGCATGTCAGCCTCGCTCTGATCTGGTGCTTGAGGACCTTGCCCGCGTCGTTCTTCGGCAGCGTGTCCCATGTCTCGACCTGCTCGGGAATCTTGAACCGGGCGATCCCCTGCGCTGTGAGGAAGCTGCGCAGGTCGGCGATCCCCGGCCGCGCCCCGGCGGCCGGCACGATGACCGCGCAGGCCCGCTCCCCCGTCCGCTCGTCGGGCAACGCGACGATGGCGATCTCCGCAATACCGGGGTGGCCGATCAAGATGTCCTCGACTTCTTTGGGGGCGATGTTCTCCCCATTGCGGACGATGATGTCTTTGGCTCGCCCGCTGACCACCAGGCAGTCGCCCTGCCACCGGCCGAGGTCCCCGGTGCGGAAATACCCTTCTGCATCGCGGAATTCGTCGTCGGCGTGCCGATAGCCGATGAGCATCTGGGGTCCCTGTACCCGGATTTCGCCGTCGACGAGCCTGATGTCGGCGATCCCGGCCCGGCCGTCGGTGTCCGCCGCGGCATCGGGATCGTCCAACGCGCCGACGGTGGCGACCGGAACCTCGGTGGCACCGTAGACCCGGCTGACCTTGGCCCGCTCGAAATATGTAGTGGCCCTGCGGATCAGGGCTGGCGGTACGGACGCGCCGCCGCAGATGAAGACCTTGAGATCAGGTAACCGGGTCCCGGCGCGCTCGGCGGCGTCCAGGATCTGCTCCAGAAACGGTGTCGCGCCGGCCATGTGGGTACACCGCTGCGCGGCCATGAGCGCGACCGCCTCGTCGGCGTTCCACCGCTCCATCAGCACCGCGGTGGTGCCCAGCAGGACCGGGCACTCGAATGCGTAGATGGAGCCACCGATGTGGGCGATCGGCGAGGGGACCAGAAACGTGTCGCCCGGCTCGATCAGCCAGTGGTCGCGGAGCTGACCGATCAGCGCACCGATCGAGTTGTGGCTGTGCAGCACACCTTTCGCCCGTCCACTGGTGCCCGAGGTGTAGAGCAGCAGTACGGGTTCGTCGGGGGCGACGGCCGGGAAATCCGATGGCACCATGGCGGTCGGTAGTGGGCCGTCTCGCACCACCACGATTTCCGGCGGCACGTCCATCGTGGCCGTCACGCGAGCGAGCATCGCGGCGTAGTCGTGGCCGCGAAACTCCCTGGGGATGAAGATCATCCGGCAGTCGGCGTCAGCGAGGATGAACGACAGTTCATGGTCGCGCAGCGACGGCAGGATGGGGTTCACCACCATGCCGGCGAGCACTGCCCCGAGGTAGACGACCGCGGCTTCAGACCAGTTCGGCAGCATGAACGACACGACGCTGCCGCGCGGTAGCCGTGCCGAAAGGTGCGCTGCCAGCCCACTGGCTTCGTCATACAGCGTGGCGCCACCGACGCGGTGCGCGCCATCCACGAGGACGGTGCGGTTGTCGTCCGCGAGTTCGCGGAGACCATCGACGATTGTGCGCATCACCGTGTCAGCTCTTGACCCGCCGCATCGTCATCGAATGCCGGTACCGTGCCGCCGGATGGGTGTTGACGGTGACCTGCGCAATGTCACCGTCCGACGTCCGGTAGGTGCGCCGCATCTGCAGGGCGGCGGTCCCGGCCTCCACCTTGAGTTCCGCGGCCAGATCGTGGGTGACGACCACAGCCGAAATCTCCTGGTGCACTTCGGCAATGCTCACGCCGAACAGGTCTTCGATCAACGGGAAGATCGGGCCCGAGTGCCGGTGCAGTAACCGGCCGACTGCCGCGAACTCCCGGTTGATGTAGTACTCGGTGCGGCAGATGGGGGCACCGTTGCCGCTGCGGAAGCCCTCGACCGCCAGCCACTGTGAACCGAGGGCCAGCCCGGACCGGGCCTCGAGGTCCGCGTCGATGGTGACCATGGAGGTGGAGGCGATCTCGAACTGTGCGCCCTCGGCGAAGGCCAGCAGGTCGTCGATCGACATCACGTCCTGCGCGTAGGTGTTCGCCGCGGACCTGGGCACCACCAGGGTGCCGGCACGGGGCTTCGACTCGACCAGGTTGTCGTCCCGAAGGCGTCGCAGTGCCTCTCGAACGGTATAGCGTGACACCGCGAATCGTTCGCACAGTTCGTGTTCGGTGGGCAATTGGGCACCGACGGGATACACCCCGTCGACGATTTCCTTCCGCAACGTGCGGGCCACCTGCAGATAGCGGTGTTCGGCGGTGGGCACGGTCATGGGCGGTCCTGACGCAGAGCCAGCACACTGCCGTCGCCGTCCGCTGACACGTAGACGGTGCCGTCGGGCGCGACGGCGATGCCGGCGAACGGGCCCTGCGGCCCGGAGAACGGCGGCAGTCCCTTGAGCGGTTTCGGCTCTACCCCGGGCGGTGCGCCGAGCGGCAAATCGGCGGCAATGGTGTTGCGGGCCTTGCTGTTCAGATCGAGCATGACGACTTCCTTGGCGCCGGCGTCGACGACGTAGAGCCGTCCCTCGGCAACGACGATGCCCTGCGGACACCCCAGGCCGTCTACCACGACTTCTACGGTCGAGCCCGTCAGTTTCACCACCCGGCCGGCGGCCGACTCCGCGACCAGCACGTTGCCGTCGGGCGCAATCGCCACGCCCACGGGGTCCAGCAGTCCTACGGCGAGTACCTCGACCCGACCGACCCGCACCGCCAGCACCCGACCGGTGCCGAACTCCGCGACGACCACGGCGTCACCGTCGACCGCCACGCCATACAGCTGATCGAATCCGTCTGCCAGCACCTCTGTTTCGGCACGGGCGGGCACATAGCGGCTGACCTGACCGCCTGAGGTGGTCACCACGAACTCCCCTGGGCCGCACGGCGCCAGGCCCCGCAGAAACCCGGGGTAGCCCGGCGAGAACAACATCCCGACGGTGATCAGCGCGCCGTCGGCGCCCACGACATAGAAGTAGGTGCCGTCAGCGACGTACAGGTTCCCATCTGCCCCTACCGCCAGGTCCAGTGGCCAGTTCAGTCCGCCCGGCAGCAGGGCGCGGGTCTGGCCGTCAGCGAGGATCTCGGTGATCTCGCCGGTGAAATTCGAAGCGAACAGCCGATTTCCGACGAAGGTGAGATTGTCGAGCCCGGGCGTCAGCTGCGCCAGTACCTGTTGTTCGCCGGTAAGAGGGTCGATACGGAGCACCTGTCCGGTCGCCACCTGAGTCGAGACGAGGAAACCGTCGGCGTCGAACTTGACGGCGTCGGGCACCCCGAGGTCCGCCGCGACCCGCTGCGGCTCACCACCATTCGGATCGACCCGCCAAATCTCATTGGCAGTCAGCAGCGGGAAGTACAGCATCCCGTCAGGGCCGACCTCCATCGCGTTCGGTGACGGCAAGTCCGCCAACAAGATCCGCGACACTGCCCCGTTTCGGTCAAGTTCCAGCAGCCGTCCACCGTCGCGGCATTCGTTGACGAACAACCGATCCTGGTACACCGTGATGCCGTTGGCGCTGGGGAGGTCGTCCCGAAGGACACGGGCCTGGCCGGCGGTGTCAAGGACGCTCACCCGGCCGTCCATCACCTCGGTGGCGTACAGATTCCCGGCCCCGTCGAACGCGACGTCGTCGGGCGCGATGATGTCGCCGCCCTTGGCGGCCACTGCCTCCAGCTCTCCGGTGACCGGATCGAGTGCGCTGATCTGGCTGCCGGTCACCTGTGCCACATAGATGCGTCCATCGGGACCGGTGCGCAATCCGTTTGCGCCGAACAGCCGACTCGGCGCGGTCACCCGCTCAAGGCACCAGCCCTGCGCAACGCTCGGTTCGGTCGCGATGTACCGGCTCATGACGGGCGACGGTATCAAGCAACAGTAGTCCAGACAATAGGGCGATTCGTTCCCGCCAAACCTCTTGACGAGCCGATTCTCCCTGCGGAATAGTGTTCTCCAATATGCAGAACAAGCTATGTTGTCCGGACAATTAGCATGTCGGCCACGGAACTCCTGAGGTTGGACGGCCGCGTCGTTGTCGTCTCCGGTGCCGGCGGCGGTGGTATCGGCACCGCCGTGACGCGCATGGCCGCGGAAGCGGGAGCCACCGTCGTCGCCGTCAGCCGCTCGCAGGCGAACCTCGACGAGCACGTCGCACCGTTGGCCGCGGCCGGCCTTCCCGTCATCCCCCTCGCCGCCGACGCCTCGACCGACGACGGCATCGCCGCGGTCATCGACCAGGTGCGCCGCACCGATGGCGCGCTACACGGGCTGGTGAACGTTGCGGGCGGCGCCGACCCGCACACCTGGATGCCGTCGACCCGGGTCACCCGCGCAGATTGGCGGGCGCTGTTCACCCGGAACCTGGAGACGGCGTTCTTCATGAGTCAGGCGGTGGCAGGCGAGTTGCGGACAGCAGGGCGTCCGGGGTCGATCGTCTCGATCTCCTCGGTGAGCGGCATGAACACCGCGCCGTTCCACATCGCGTACGGCACGGCCAAGGCGGCCATCGTCGCGATGACCCGAACCATGGCCGTCGAGCTCGCCGCCGACGACATCCGCGTCAACGCTGTCGCGCCCGGAGTCACCCAGACGACCGCTTCGGCGACATACGTCGACGACGACCCGGACCGCGACCGTCGGGCCATCGCCATGGGCCGCCGCGGACGCCCCATCGAGCAGGCCGGCGCAATCCTTTTCCTGCTGTCGGACCTGTCGAGCTACATAACGGGACAGACGCTGCTGGTCGACGGCGGCCTCAACCTCAAGTGGAGTCACCTCGGCGCGGACCACACCTCGCTGTTCCTCAAGGACGAGTCGTTCCGCACGACGATCAAGGAGATGTGATGGAGGAACTGTCACAGCCGATGACGATCGGCGTCGACGCCTATGTCAGTCCCGAATACGCCCGTGCCGAGCGGGATCGGTTGTGGCGCAAGGTGTGGCAGCAGGTCGGGCGCGTCGAGGAACTGCCGGAGATCGGCAGCTATCTGACCTACGACATCCTCGACGACTCGATCATCGTGGTGCGCACCGGACCGGAAGAGTTTGCCGCCCACCACAACGTGTGCATGCATCGCGGCCGCCGGTTGATCGATATCCCCGACGGCGCCAAGAACGCGTGCGGCCGCAACCACAAGAGCTTCGTGTGCGGATTTCACGGCTGGACCTACGGGCTCGACGGCGCCTGCACGCATATCCGCGAACAGGACGACTGGCAGGGAGTGCTGACCCCGCAGAACACGCACCTGACGCCCGTGCGGGTCGAGCGTTGGGGCGGCTGGCTGTTCGTCAACATGGACAACGACTGTGAGCCGTTGGCGGACTATCTCTTTCCGGCCGCCAAGATTCTCGACCCGTTCCGCCTCGACAACATGCGCTACAAGTGGCGCAAGTGGCTGAACTTCGACTGCAACTGGAAAGTCGCGATGGAGGCCTTCAACGAGACCTACCACGTGTTCACCACCCACCCGGAGTTCAACAGATTCGGCGAGTTCAAGGGCTGGGCCAAGGCGCAGGGCCGGCACAGCAACATCGGCTACGACGCGCCGAAAGGCATGGACGAAACGAAGTCCAAGATCCGGCTCGGGATCGGCGATCCCCGGGTATCAACCGCCGAAATGCAGGTCTACACAATGGAAGAGACCAACGCGACCACCACGCAGACGCTGGTGAACGCCGCCAAGCGCCTGGTCGACGAGTTACCGGAGGACACCCCCGCCGACAAGGTGCTGGAGCACTGGCTGTCCTCGGCGCGTCGCGATGACGAGGCGCGCGGGGTCATCTGGCCGACCATTCCCGCCGATGTCCTGGGCCAGAGTGGCACGGCATGGCAACTCTTCCCGAACTTCCAGATCGGACAAGGGCTGACCAGCGCGCTGTGCTACACCGCCCGGCCGGACCCGAGTTACGACCCGAACAAATGCATCTTCGAAGTCGCGGTATTCGAGCTGTACCCGAAAGGGCAAGAGCCGCAGACAGAGTGGGAGTACACCCCGAAAGACAGCCCGAACTGGCTGTCGGTGCTCCCCCAGGACTTCTCGAACATGGCCGCGGTGCAACAGGGCATGAAATCGGCCGGATTCCCCGGCACCAAACCCAATCCCTACCGCGAACGCAGCACCGTGAACCTGCATCACCAACTGTCGAAGTACATGGGCACCGGCGAACCACAGGAGTTGCGATGAATGACACGTGTGGACCCACCCAGACGCCCGACGACGTCGATATCGACGCGATGCGGGAGAAGTACGCGTACGAGCGGGCGAAGCGGTTGCGCCCGGAAGGATCTGCCCAATACCTCGAAGCCGCCAGAGATTACGCCGATTTCTCCGAAATTGATCCGCATACCCCAGTGACACCGAGGGCGGCGATCGACACTGACCTCGAAGTCGTGATCCTGGGTGGCGGGATCGCCGGACTGCTGGCGGGCGCCTACTTGACGAAGGCCGGCGTCGAGGATGTGCACGTCATCGAGGCGGGCGGCGACTTCGGCGGAGTCTGGTATTGGAACCGCTTCCCCGGAATCCAGTGCGACAACGACGCCTACTGCTACATTCCGCTGCTCGAAGAGCTGAACTTCATGCCGTCGAAGAAGTTCGCCGACGGCGCCGAGATCCTCGAGCACTGCCAGCACATCGGAAAACACTTCGGGCTCTACGACGGCGCTCTCTTCTCGACGCAGGTGCGCACTGTGCGCTGGGACGAGGACATCAAGCGGTGGCGGCTGACCACCAATCGCGGCGACGATATCCGCGCGCGTTTCGTGGTGATGACACAAGGCTCGTACAACCGGCCGAAGCTGCCCGGCATCCCCGGCATCAACGACTTTCAGGGACACGTCTTTCATTCCGCGCGTTGGGATTACGACTACACCGGCGGTGACGCGAGCGGCGGACTCGACAAGCTCGCCGACAAGCGGGTCGCCCTGGTGGGCACTGGCGCGACGGGGGTTCAGCTGGTACCGCACCTCGGCCGCGATGCCCAGCACCTGTACGTCTTTCAGCGGACGCCATCGTCGGTGGACTTCCGCGGCAACGAACCCACCGACCCGGCGTGGGCCGAGTCGCTGCGGCCCGGTTGGCAGGCCGAACGCAAGCGGAACTTCCACCGCTGGTCGCCCTTCGAGGGCGTGGTTTTCGATGCGCCAGACCAGGTCTGCGATTTCTGGACCGAACTCGGCCGCAATCTGACGGCCCGCATCGCGGCAAGTCCTGACCCGTCCGCGCTGGGCGTCGAACAGATCATGGCGATGCGGGAGGAGGAGGACTACAAGATCATGGAGCGGCTGCGCCGTCGCATCGCCGACCTGGTCGACGACCCCGACACCGCGGAGGCGCTCAAGCCGTACTACCGATTCATGTGCAAGCGCCCGACATCCAGCGACGAGTACCTGTCCAGCTTCAACCGGCCCAACGTCACACTGGTCGACGTCTCGGAATCACAGGGCGTGGAACGACTGACCCGGACCGGGATCATCGCCAATGGCGTTGAGTACGAAGTGGATTGCGTCATCTTCGCCAGCGGGTTCGAGATCTCCACGGAGATCAGCCGCCGCTACGCGATGGATGCGGTCGAGGGCCGCGACGGCGTTTCGCTGTTCGACCACTGGCGCGACAACTACCAGACACTGCACGGGATGACGAGCCGCGGCTTCCCCAACCAGTTCCACACCGGCTTCATCCAGGGCGGCGTATCCGCCAACACCACCGCGATGTTCGAGCAGCAGGCCGAGCACATCGCCTACATCATCGTCGAGGCCATCAAGCGCGGCGCCGCCACCGTCGAGCCCAGCCAGGCGGGCCAGGACGCGTGGGTGGCCACCATCCGGGAACTCGCCTTCGACAACTCGGCGTTCGACAACACCTGCACGCCCGGCTATTACAACAACGAAGGCAGTGGCTTCGGCAATGCCACCCGATCCTTCCTCGGTGAGGTGTACACGCCGGGCTTCTACGCCTTCGACGACCTGCTGAAGGCGTGGCGCGACGCCGGCGACCTCGATGGCCTGGCGCTGGGAAACTAGATGTCCGACTTGAGATTCGATGGTCGCGTCGCGATCGTCACCGGTGCCGGCCGAGGGCTGGGGCGCTCGTACGCCCTGCTGCTCGCGTCGCGTGGCGCCAGTGTGGTGGTCAACGACTCCGGCGGGACCCTGTCCGGCGACGGGGTCAACGCGGGCCCGGCCCACGATGTCGTACAAGAGATCACCGCAGCCGGCGGCCGCGCCGTCGCGAGCACCGACTCGGTCGCTACACCCGCCGGCGGACAGGCGATCATCGACGCTGCGCTGGCACGCTACGGGCGTGTCGACGTCCTGGTCCACAACGCCGGCAACGTCCGGCGGGCGCCGCTGCGGGAGATGACGTCCGACGATTTCGATGCGGTCCTCGACGTCCACCTGCGCGGCGCGTTTCACGTTGTGCGCGCGGCATTTCCGGTGATGTGCGACGCGGGATACGGCCGCATCGTGCTGACCTCCTCGATCGGCGGGCTGTACGGCAACCACCAGGTGGCGAACTACGCGGCCGCCAAGGCCGGCGTCATCGGCCTGTCGAACGTCGTTGCCCTGGAAGGCTCTTCGGCGGGTGTCGCCTGCAACGTCGTCGTCCCCGCGGCCGTCACCCGGATGGCCGAAGGTATCGACACGTCGTCCTATCCCCCGATGTCACCCGAACTGGTGGCCCCCGTGGTCGGCTGGCTGGCCCACGAATCCTGTTCGGTCACCGGCGAAATCTTCGTCGCGCTGGCCGGCCGGGTGGCGCGGGTCGTCGTCGCCGAAACACCCGGGGTATACCGACCGTCGTGGTCCATCGAGGACGTGGCCGCGCAATCGGCCGCGATCCGCGACGCCGACGAACCGGTGACCTTCCCCGTCGTCCCCGACGGACACGGCGACCACATCCGCTACAGCTTCGCGATGGCCGCTCATGGCTAGCGGGCCATTGCACGGGGTGCGCGTCATCGACCTCACCGCGATGGTGATGGGGCCCTACTGCACGCAGATCATGGCCGACATGGGTGCCGACGTCATCAAAATCGAACCGCCGCAAGGTGATGACACGCGCTTCATCTCAGTGGGTCCGGCGCCAGGCATGAGCGGGGTGTTCGTCAACGTCAACCGCGGCAAGCGCAGCGTGGTGCTGGACCTGCGCAGCGACGCCGGCAAGTCGGCGCTGCGGGCACTGTGCGAGACGGCCGATGTCTTCATCCATTCGATGCGCGCCAAGGCAATCGCCCGGCTGGGCTTCGGCTATGACGACGTGGCCACGCTCAATCCGCGCATCGTCTACACGAACTGCTACGGGTACGGGCGCCGCGGACCGGACCGCGACCGGCCCGCCTACGACGACACCATTCAGGCCGAATGCGGGCTGCCCGCCGTCCAGGCACAACTCACCGGGCAAGCCGACTATGTCGGCACCATCATGGCGGACAAGATCGCCGGACTCACCGCGCTCTACGCCACCACCATGGCGCTGTTCCACCGCGAACGCACCGGGGAGGGGCAGGAGGTCGAGGTCGCGATGTTCGAGACCATGGCCTCCTTCATGCTCGTCGAGCACGCCAACGGCGCCATGTTCAACCCGCCCCTGGGCCCCGCCATCTACCCGCGCACCGTGGCGCCCAACCGCCGTCCCTATCGCACCAGCGACGGCGAGATCGCCGCACTGATCTACAACGACCGGCACTGGACGGCATTCATCGATGCCGTGCAGCCGCCGTGGGCCGGCGACCAATACGCCACGCTGGAACAACGCGCCCGCAGCATCGACACGGTGTACGGCCTGGTGGCCGGGACCATGAAGGAACGCACCACTGCCGAATGGCTCGCGCTGTTCCGCACCTTGGAAATCCCGGCCGCGCCGCTGAACACCCCCGACGCCTTGTTCGACGACCCCCATCTCAATGCCGTGGGCCTGTTCGAAACGGTCGACACCCCACACGGCCCGGTGCGCTTTCCCGGTGTGCCTACCTGGTTTTCCCGCACACCCGGCCGGGTCGCCGGCCCGGCACCGATGTTGGGCGCAGATACCGATGAGGTGTTGAGCGAACTGTGAGCATGGACTTCGAGATGGGCGCGGACGCCGCGGCGTTGCGTCGCCAGTTGCGGGACCTGGTGAAAGAGCATGTGCCGGAGGACTTCCTGGGCGCCTTCACCGACGATCCGGCCGATCTCGCTGTGGCGCAGCAGTTCTGCCGCGTCCTCGCCGAGCAGGAACTGCTGTGCCTGGCCTGGCCGGAAGAATTCGGTGGTCGCGGCGCATCGGTGTGGGAACAGACCGTGGTGCGCGAGGAGATGTGGGCACACCACGAGCCGCGCGGCGCCCAGTACATGGGCGTCAACTGGGTCGGCCCCATCATCATGCGCCACGGCACCCAACAGCAACGGCAGCAGCACCTTCCACTGATCGCCTGCGGCGAGGTGATCTGGTGCCAAGGCTTCTCCGAACCGGAGGCGGGCTCTGACCTCGCGTCGCTACGCACCACTGCACGTCCGGACGGCGACGGCTGGCGGATCACCGGGCAGAAGATCTGGACGTCGTACGCCACCATGGCGCAGTGGTGTTTCCTGCTGGCCCGGACCTCGCGCCAGGAGAAGAAACAACAGGGACTCACGATTTTCCTTGTCCCGATGGATGATCCGGCGATCCAGGTCCGGCCCATCCGCACCATGCTCGGCCCCCACCACCTCAACGAGGTGTTCATCGACGAGTTGCGCGTCACTCCTGCCGACGTGCTCGGCACGGTCGATCAGGGCTGGTCGATCGTGCAGGACGTGATGTCCTTCGAACGGGTCGGCATCGCCCGCTACGCGCGTTGCGAGCAGCTGCTGGCCGCGGCACCGACGGCACTGGGCGACCGGTGGCAGACGCTGCCGGATGAGTTGCGCAGCAGGTGGGTACGCATGATGACGCACTGCCGGCGGGCCCGCCTGATGGCCTACCGGGTGGTGGCACTGCAGGCCGCCGGGCACGTGCGGCCGGGCGACGCGGCGGCATACCGCATCGCCGTCACCCGGCTGGATCAGGACAGCGCCGAGGTGCTGACCGATCTGGCCGCCGAGGTGACCGACGACAGCACATACGCCCGGTGGTTCAAAGCCGAGGTGGCAGACCACTGGCGCTACTCGCAGGCGTCGACGGTGTCCTCCGGCAGCATCGAGATGCAGCGCATCCTGCTGTCTCGAGTCATGTTGGCGGCGCGATGATCCTCGATCTCGATGAGCAGGCCAAAGAGTTTGGCCGACAGGCGCTTCGGGCGTTCGAAGCCGCCGGTGGCGACGCCCTGGTGCAGCAGGCCGAGGCGAAGCCGCGCATGCGGGCAGAACTCGTCGACGGGGTGTTGCGCGAGCTGGGCGTCTGGGACCTGAATGCCCGCTCCGATGCCGACGAACTGGAGGCCGCGGCGGCGCTGTGCCGCAGCGCCGGGCATTGGGCGGTCCCCTATCCCGTCGCCGAAATTCTTGCCCGGCCCGCCGATCTCGAGGTCGACGGCCTGACCGTGGTCGCCGACGTCAACCCGTCCGCGCCGGTGGCCGGACTCGAAGGGCGGTGGGCGGCCGTCACCGTCTTCGGGGCCCGTAGCGAGGTGGTCGGACACGGTCCGGCCGGGCCGGCTTTCGTGACCCCGCTCGAACTGTCCGCCATCGACGATCGTGGTGCCTCCGATGTGGCGCTGGCTCTGGTCCTGCCGTGCTGGACCCTGCTGGGCATGCTCGATCGCGCGCTGGAACTCACGGTCGCGCACGTCACGCTGCGCAAGCAGTTTGGCGCGCCCCTGTCGTCATTCCAGGGCGTGCAGTTCCAGCTGACCGACGCCGAGGTGGAGCGCAGCGGGCTGGACATCTTGGCCAAACATGCGTTGTGGAGTGTCGGCACCGGCCAACCGGATGCCGTCAACGATGCGTTGGCACTTCGGATGTCGGCCATCGAGGCGGCCGATGTCGTCTTCCGGGTCTGCCACCAGTTGCACGGGGCGGTCGGCTTCTGCGACGAGACCACCCTCTCGTGGCTCTCGCGCTACAGCCAGCCGCTGCGCCGCCTGCCGCTGGGGTTGTCGGCGACGAAAGCGGAACTCACGCGGAGAATGTCGTGACCCCCGGCTTCCGCGAACACGTGCGCGCCTGGTGCGCAGAGCATGTCCCCCGCGACTGGCGCCGCACCCAAACCGGCGTCCCGGAAACGGAATTCGTGCGGTTCCAGCAGGCGTGGTTCGCCGAATTGCACGCCGCCGGGTTTGCCGTCCCGCACTGGCCCCGCGAGTGGGGCGGCGGCATGAGCGTGGCTGATCAGATCGTGCTCTACCAGGAGCTGGCCGCGCACGACGCGCCCCGGCTGGTCCTCGCGTTCGTCGGCATCCATCACGCCGCGGCCACCCTGTTGGCGGCGGGCACCGAAGAGCAACGGCAGCAGCATCTTCCGGCGATCCTCGACGGCGAAATCTGGGTGCAGGGCTTCTCCGAACCGGAAGCCGGCTCGGACCTGGCGAGCCTGCGGACCTCGGCCCGCCGGACCGGCGACTCGTACATCGTCAACGGCCAGAAGCTGTGGGCCAGCGGGGGTGCGCACGCCGACTGGTGCCTACTGCTGGCCCGTACCGATCCTGATGCCCCCAAACGCAAGGGTATTTCGTACTTCCTGCTCGACATGACCAGCCCTGGCGTCGAGGTGCGACCGATCCGCAACGCGATGGGCGACTCGCACTTCTGCGAGATCTTCCTGACCGACGTGGTCATTCCGGCGGCGAACCTGGTGGGCGCGGAAAACGCCGGCTGGCAGGTGGCGCAGGAGACCCTGGGCGCGGAGCGTGGCCTGACCATGTTGGAACTGTCGGAGCGACTGGCTCACACAGGCTTTCGCCGACTGGTGCAGACCTGTCCCACCGATGATCCGGTGGTCGCCGACCGGCTCGCCCAGTTGGAGATCGAGCTCACCGGGCTGCGCGGCCTGTGCCGCCGCTTGGTGGAGAACGCTGATAAGGAAGGATCGGGCTCGAACAATCCCGCCGACGCGTCGATCGTGAAACTGTTCTACAGCGAAGTGCTGCAACGCCTCACCGATTTGGGTGTCGAGGCCGGCGGTCTGGACGTCCACACCCAGCTGACGAAGCCCATGTCCAGCGGCTGGGAGTCCGGTTCGTGGCTGCTCGATTTCATCGGGTCGTGGGAGTGGACCATTCCCGGCGGAGCCAGCGAGATTCAGCGGACCATCATCGGCGAACGCGGCCTCGGTCTGCCGCGCGAAGTGGGTGCGCCGTGACCGCTTTCGGCGAATTCCATGAGGAGCTGCGGTCGGTGGCCGGCGACCTGCTGGCCAAGGGCAGGGAGGCCGACTGGCCGTCCCTGGTCGAGGCGGGCTGGGTCGGGCTGGAGGTGCCCGAGGAGTTCGGTGGGGCCGGTGCGACGTTCGCCGAGGTGGCCGTCATCTGTGAGGAGATGGGCCGGGCCGCCAGTGCCACCAGCTATCTGGGCAGTGCGGTACTGGCGGTCGGCGTGCTGAACATGCTGGCGCCCAGCGCTGTTCGTCATGAGCTGGTAACGGGAGTGGCGACCGGCAGTATCCGGCTGGCCGTGACGATGGACGGGCAGGACTTCGTACCCGACGCCGAGGGCGCCGACCGCATCCTGCTCGTCACCGCTGACGGAGTTTCCGTCGTCGACTCGCGTGTCATCCCCCAGCCCGTGCTCGACGAGACCCGGAGACTGGCCACGGTGATAGCCGACGGCTCGACCGAAACCCTTTGCTATGCAGACGCTTCCATCGATCGGCTCGGACTTCTGCGTAACCGGGCCGCGGTGGCGCTGGCCGCCGACAGCCTCGGCATCGCCGAGGCGATGCTCGCCGCGACAGTGTCCTACGCCAAGGTACGACAGCAGTTCGGCCGGCCGATCGGGTCGTTCCAGGCCGTCAAACACGCGTGCGCCGACATGCTGGTCCAGGTCCAGGTGGCCCGCCAACTTGTCGGCGCGGCAGTCGAATCCGTGGTGCAGGACCGCGATGACACCGCCGCGTCGATGGCCAAGGCGTACGCCTGCGGCATGGCCGTGGACGTCGCGGGCAAGGCCATGCAGTTGCACGGCGGCATCGGATACACGTGGGAAAGCGGCGTCCACGTCTACCTCAAACGCGCCGCCCTCAACCGTTCATTGTTCGGCTCCCCTGCGGCACATCGCAGGCGACTGGCCAAACGCTACCGATAAAGGAGTTTCACATGGGTGTACCGGTCTACAAGCGCATTCTCGACCTGTTCGAGGCCGAAGGCGTCAACACGTTGTTCGGCATCCCGGACCCGAACTTCGTGCATATGTTCACCGAGGCCGAGGCCCGCGGCTGGTCTGTCGTGGCGCCGCACCACGAACTGAGCGCAGGCTTCATGGCCGAGGCCGCCTCGCGGATGACCGGGAAGCCGGGTCTGTGCATCGGAACGCTCGGACCGGGCGTCGCGAACATCGCCGGCGCGATGATGTGTGCCCTGGTGGAGAACTCGCCGGTCATCTTCCTCGGCGGGCAGCGTGCCCGCATCACCGAGCGCCGCGTGCGCCGTGGCCGGATCCAATTCGTCCAGCAGGAAGGACTTTTCGCGCCGTCGGTGAAGTACAGCAGCTCCATCGAGTACGCGGATCAGACCGACGAGATCATCCACGAGGCCATCCGCCGGGCGATGTCGGGCACCCCGGGCCCGGCCTACGTCGAGTTCCCATCGCACGTGATCCTCGACGAGCTCGATGTGGCAGAGGCACCGAGCCCCGCGACCTACCGGCTGGTCAACCAGGGCGCGGGCTCGCGTGAGGTCGCCGAAGCCGCGCAGCTGATCCGGGAAGCCAAGAGCCCGATCCTGCTGGTCGGTCACGGTGTGCACACGTCACGCACCCAGCAGGAGGTCAAAGAGCTGGCCGAGCTGATGAACTGCCCCGTCATCCAGACCTCCGGTGGTACGTCCTTCATCCCCGGTCTGCAGGACCGGACGTTCCCGTACCTGTTCTCGCCGGCGGCGAACCAGGCCGTCGAGGAATCCGACCTGTGCGTCGCGCTGGGCACCGAACTCGGTGAACCCATGCACTACGGGCGGACCCAGCACTGGGCGGCGGCCAACGCGGACCGCAAGTGGGTATACGTCGAACAGGACCCGACCGCCATCGGCGTCAATCGTTCGTTCGACGTGGCGCTGGTCGGCGACCTGCGCGGAGTCGTGCCGCAGCTCGTCGAGGCACTGCGTGACACCCCGCGCGCTCCGTCGGCCAACCTCGACACCCTGATCGCGTCCGACGCCGCCGAACTGGCGGGGCTCGCCGAGAATGCGCCGTCCGGGCGAGCGCCGATCCATCCGGCGCGTTATGTCGTCGAGGCCACCAAGGCGTTCAACGAACTCGAGGACGGCATCTTGGTGCGCGACGGCGGCGCGACCGTCATCTTCCAGTGGACCTACTCCCAGTCCAAGCCGCGCGACGTGATCTGGAATCAGAACTTCGGCCACTTGGGCACCGGGTTGCCCTACGCCGTCGGCGCCTCGATCGCTGACGGCCGTAAGCGCCCGGTCATGCTGCTGACCAGTGACTCGGCGTTCCTGTTCCACATCGCGGAACTGGAAACCGCTGCGCGAGAGGGCGTCCCACTGGTATGTGTGGTGGGTGTCGACCACCAGTGGGGCCTGGAGGTCGGCGTCTACAAGCGGACCTTCGAGCAACCGTCGCCGCAGCCCGGCGTGCACTGGAGCAAGGACGTCCGGATGGACAAGATCGCCGAGGGCTTCGGCTGCCACGGCGAGTACGTTGAGAAGGACGACGAGATCGGTCCGGCCATCGCGCGTGCCTACGCCAGCGGCAAGGTCGCAGTGGTGCATGTGTGCATCGACCCGAAGGCAAACTCCGAGGAGATGCCCAAGTACGACCGATTCCGCACCTGGTACGCAGAGGGCACACAGTGAAAACGTCTAGGGCACCACACTAAAGGAGATGCAATGCGCGAGTATCTGCAGTTCTACATCGACGGTCAGTGGGTCGACCCCGCCGAGCTCCGCCCGCTCGATGTCGACAACCCCAGCACCGAAGAGGTCGCAGGGCGCATCGCCCTGGGCTCGTCGGCCGACGTCGACAAGGCGGTCGCGGCCGCGCGGCGCGCGTTCGGGTCGTGGTCGCAGACCAGCCGCGAAGAACGCCTCGATGTGCTGCGGGCGATCAGCGCTGAATATCTCAGGCGCCAAGGCGATCTCGCCGATGCCGTGAGCGAGGAGATCGGTGCCCCGCCGGCACTGGCTGCGGGCGCGCAGGTGCAACTGGGCATCGGTCACCTGATGACGGCCATCGAGGTACTGAAGAATTTCGAGTTCTCCCGCCAGCTCGGCAACACGCTGGTCTCCAGTGAGCCGATCGGCGTCTGTGGACTGATCACGCCGTGGAACTGGCCGCTCAACCAGATTGCCGTCAAGGTGTTCCCGGCGTTGGCCACCGGCTGCACGGTGGTCCTCAAGCCGTCCGAGGTCGCGCCGTTCTCGGCACAGATCTTCACCGAGGTCATCGAGGCCGCCGGCGTCCCCGCCGGGGTGTACAACCTGGTCTTCGGCGACGGGGCCGGTGTGGGAGCGGCTATTTCGAGCCATCCCGGTATCGACATGGTGTCGTTCACCGGCTCGACGCGCGCCGGTATCGAGGTCGCCAAAGCTGCGGCGTCGAGCGTCAAGCGGGTCAGCCAGGAACTCGGCGGCAAGAGCCCCAACATCGTGCTCGACGACGAGGCCTTCGCGACCAGCGTGGCCGCCGGGGTCTCGGCGATGATGCCGAACTCGGGCCAGAGCTGTAACGCGCCGTCCCGGATGCTGGTGCCGAACTCCCGGATGGCAGAGGCCGTTTCGATCGCCGCAGAGACCATCGGGGGCGTTCGGGTGGCGGACACCGACAACCCGAAGGCCATCGGACCGGTCGCCTCGCGCGCCCAGTTCGAGCGCATCCAGGGCCTCATCGCCAAGGGTGTCGCCGACGGCGCCAACCTGGTGGCCGGCGGCGAGGGACGTCCGGACGGACTGGACCGCGGATTCTATGTCCGGCCAACGGTATTCGCGGACGTCACCAACGACATGACCATCGCCCGCGAGGAGATCTTCGGCCCGGTGTTGTGCATGCTGGGATACGACGATATCGACGACGCGGTCGAGATCGCCAACGACACCGAATACGGTCTCGCCGGCTATGTGTCGGGCGCCGACATCGAAGCCGCACGCGCGGTGGCCGGCAGGATCCGGGCCGGCTGGATATCGATCAACCACGCCTTCGACATGAACGCGCCGTTCGGCGGCTACAAACACAGCGGCAACGGCCGCGAATGGGGCGAAGCCGGTTTCCACGAATACCTGGAAACCAAGAGCGTGCTCGGCCACGGCTGATACTCGGACTCGGTTGACCGCGGGCGGCAGAGCACATCTGCGCCGTCCGCGGTCTCGCGTTTCAGGACGTCAACATGTCCTGCCAGGTCTTCGGCCCGCCACCGGCGGCCAGATCGGCCTGGCGGTACAACTGACCGTCAGGAGCCATGTACTCACCCGTGCGCGGGTCGTACTGCGCGTACCCGAGCCCGCCGGTGAACGCGCTCGGCGCGACACCGGGCTCGGCTGCCGGCGGGACCTCCGGCCTGGGCTCGACGGGGTCGCCGCCCGGGATCGGCGGGACGCTGCCCGCGTTGCCCGAAGCACCCGGTGTGGTGATCGGATTCTGCGGCGGCAGCACCGGGTTGTTCGGCGGCGGCCCTGCCGGCGGGACGCCGGCGGCGGGCCCTTCGCCGACCGGGGCGTACAGGCCCTGGTCTGGGAACCAACGCGAATCCGCCGGCACACCTTGTCTTTCCAAGCTGGGGTCCCGCGGGTACGGGCCGACGACCGGCATCCGCGACGCCAGTGGCTCGTATTCCTTGTCGCTGTTACAGATCTCCGCGGTCGGCGCGAACTTGCCCGGTTTCGTCATGCACGGAGTGTTGCGGATACCGCGAACACCGACCGGCGCATCCTGCGGCAGTTTGCAGTAGACGTCGTCGGGCAGGTCCACCGTCGTGGTGTCATACGCAGGCCGCCAGGAAGAGGGCGGAAGAAAGCCCAACGTACAGGGCGGCGGATCTTCCGCACCGATCCGGAAACTGCCGATACCGAGGCCACCCGCGTTCCGAGTCGTGCCGTACGAGATCACCGTCGACACCACCGGCGGCAGCAACACCAACGCCTGCTCCAGGCCGGGACGATAGGTCACACCGAGCTGCCCCAGGGTCGTCAGGTTGGCGAGCAGTACCGGCACAGTGATTTTCAGTTTGTCGAAGAGCTTCGTCGCATCGTCGGCCACCCCGGGGCCGTGGTCCAGCAGGCTGCGGAGCTGCGGGTCATTGGTGACCAGCTGAGAGGTGACGCCCGTCAGGCCCCGCGACCAGACCCGTAGTGAATCCGTGCTCTGCGCTTGCGAGTCGAGCAGCGGAGAACTGTTCTCGATGAGGTCCCGTACCTTGTCCCGCTGGTCATTGAGCCCACCGACGAGTTTCCCCGACGAATCGGCCAACGACTGCAGGTCGTAGTCGGCGCCGTTGAACGCCTTGTACGTCTCATCGAGGAGCTGATGCAGCTTGTCTTTCGGCAGGGAGGCGACCAGCTCGCTGGCACGGTCCATCATCGGGCCGATCGGTGGCGGGACCGCATCGGCACCGCCCCGAACCACGGAACCGTCATGCAGATACGGCCCGGAATCGGTGCGCGGCAACAGATCGACGTACTGCTCCCCCACGGCCGACACACTGCGCACCACTGCCGACAGGTCTGCCGGGATGTCGGTCGAGGAGTCCAGCGACATCTTCGCGCGCACACCGGTTTTCGTGAGCGCGACGTCGGTGACCCGGCCCACCTGCACACCGCGGTAGGTGACGTTGCCGAAGCGGTACAGCCCACCGGTGTCGGGTAGGTCGAGAGTGACGTTGTACCGCCCGATCCCCATGAGTGTCTGCAGCTGCATGTAGCTGAAGCCCATCACGAAGATGCCGACGACGGCCGCGATGGAGAAGATCACCAACTGGATTCGGACGAGACGGGACAGCATCAGTGACCCCCTTGATCCGGGGTTGGCGCGGGTCCTGGCAGCGGCGGCGGAGCGACTTCCGCCGGCCGTGGCGCAATCACCGCCGGCGGCGGCGCTACCCCGATGCCGAGCGGATCCTTTGTCTGTTCGGCGTATCCGGGATCACCGATCGCGGCCTGAATCCCTTGGGTCGGGTCACCGAAACGGGTACCCATCCACAGTTCTCGCCGGATGCGCGGCAGCGTCAGATCGAGGGTCGCCGACAGATTCAGATAATCGCCCTTGATGTAGCGGTCGATAGCGGCCTGTCCGTAGGGGAACACCGTCGCCATCGCAAGCGACTTGTCGATGACGATTCCGACGTCGGCCAGTGACCGCGTGATCGGCTCCATGTGGCGCAGGTTCTCGACGAGGTCGGCCTGGGTGTCGTTGATCAAGGACGTCGCGGTGTCACTGAAGGTCCGCAACTTCGTCAGTGCCGCAGTGATATTCGGCCGCTGCGCGACCATGACTTCCAGCGCCTGGGGCATGATCCGGAGCGCCTCGGTGATGGCGTCGCGCTGGCCGGCGAAGGTACCGGCCAGTCCGTTGAGACCCCGGATCGTGGCGACGATGTCGTCCCGTTGATCGTCGATGGTGCCGACGAAGCGGTCCAACCGGCCGATCAGGTCGCGGATCGATTCCTGGCGGCCGTCGAACGCGGTGTTGAAACTGTGGATGATGCCGCCGATCTGGCCGACGCCACCACCGTCGACCACCGTCGCCAGCGCGGCCAGCGTGCGCTCCGTCGACGGATAGGTCGACGATTGGTTCAGCGGGATCGTCGTACCGGGGGCCAGCCGGCCGGCCGGCGCCGCCCCGGCGATCGGGTCGAGTGCGACGGGCGTCGAACCG
>NZ_JXST01000046.1 GCF_000878195.1 Mycolicibacterium llatzerense
GACGGGCTCCGGCAGCAGCAGCGGCGCATCCGGCAGCAGCGGTGGCGGTGCATCTGCGTCCGGAGGTGGCGCTTCCCACGCCGCCGCGTAGTCACACCTTTTCAAGTCCAGTGGGTCCCGCTCATGAGCGGGACCCACTGTCGTCTGGTGTCGCGAGGGGTCGCCAGACATGCAGCGGCCCCCGAGCTTTGGATTCTGGCGTGCACGGAAGGGCTCGGGGGCCCGGGGGCCGTGGGGAATTACCCAGCGCACGTGGGTGATTCACCTGCGCGCCTCGGGATGCACCGAATAGGCACTCAAGGTGATCGCCACGCAGTAGTCGCGGCCCAACCGGGTGCTCAGCGTGGTTCCGGTCGTCGGCGCCACCGGCGGCAGGCTCTCCATCGCCCCGCGATCGGTGATCGGGGCCTCGGCCCGGGATCACTCGGGTGCGAGCTCAATGGGTGTCATGAAATTCCGCATTCAATATCTTTCTGGTAATAACTTTCTTTTGTGCAATTCTCAATACTGAATAACTAATTGCGAGTAATGAATGCGACACGGTCATCGAAACGTATTCAAAATGTGCACGGAATTTCATTGGAGGCGAGTTATGTTTTCTTCGCTCTAATGCGGCGCGGCACCTCGCCCACGTCGCTACCTTCACCTCTTGGAGATAACTATGCGATCGAATGCGTCCATGTTGCGTCGTGCCGGCGCCATTACTCCGATGGCGCTTGCTGCCGCACTTTGTTTTGCAGGGACGGCACATGCGGCTGTCTCTGTGAATTGGAGTTGTCAGGCTACGGTTTCGGGCACCCCTCAGACGTCGAGCATGACAACCTCGGTTACCGGCACCGCGCCTGGTTCGGTAACCGCGGGTTCTCCCGTGGCCATTACCATTGCGCCGGGTTCATCGACGGTTCCGACGAACCCAGTCCCCCTTGTTACGGTCGTCAGTATCAGCAACATGAAGATGATCATCCCGATCCCGGCGAACTCGACCTATGTCTCCTCCAGTGCATCCGGTGGAACTTTCCCAGGCTCGACAGCCGTCGTGGGCAGTAACGTCGTGCTCACCGTTCCGGGTCCAATTCCCGGTGGCTCGACGTACACCCCGCCTGCGATCACCATCAACGTGACGGCCAATGCTCCCGGCTCAATTACCAGCAACTATGCCGGCAACAGCTATGCGAATCCCGGCATGACCTTCACCACTACCTTGAAACCAGTGATTGGTTCTAATTTCAACGCCGCAACCGCGTGCTACCCGAATCCTTCTCCGACGCTCACCACCACGACCGTCACCTAACTCTGGATGGCGCGCAAGAAATAGCCGACTGTACATATGGACGGCGCTGATCGGATTGGGGTCAGACTCAGCGCAGGGCCTGGGGAAGTGCAGCGGTGAATAGCCCTCGACTGGGCTGAATAACCAGCCCAGTCGAGGGTTATTTCTATTTTCCGGTCACCATCTCGAAGGGAGAAGATTATTCTCTCCCGAATCTCTTATTCGCACCTGTCGGTTGCGTTTGTGAATGAACCCCAGCCCGGCGGTGTCGTCCACCTCGCGGAAGCTGACGTTTGCACATCGAAATAAGCACCGGTACCTGTCTATGAATCCAAACCACCGATGCCACGGATACTGTGCAATGCGGAATTTTTTCTTGGCGTAAGCACTCCAACTCCGCATGCTCATCAAACAGAGATCGCCCGGGTTTCAGACAAGACGGTGCTCCCTGTATGAGTCCAGCGGTTTCCGAGGTTCCAACCCGCGGTCTGGCGCGGTTCGCCGCCGAGTCCAACATGTCCCAGCGGCCAGCCCCACGCGTGTTTGGTACAACGCAGCTGCTGACCGTTCTGGGGTCACGCGGAAAAGTTGAGGTCCATGACCAGCAGGTATTGACCGTCAAAGCGGCGGCAAAGTTGGTCATCGACAGTTCTAGCCAAAGCGTCAATAATGGCGTCCGGAGCCACTCGACCGTCGCTATGATCAGGTCCAGTGGAGAACCTTGGGGGAGGTCTTTCGTCCGATGGCAACTGAACTCGCTCGGATCGCTGCAGACTTGAAGAGAAGACTGGAATCTTTTCATGGATCCGTCGACGAATTGGCGCACGAATTGATGAGGATGCTCGGCGTCAATCACACCGATCTACGTGCCCTGTTGCACATTCTCCTTACGGGCGAGAAGGCAACGACGCCGGGACTTCTGGCCGACCGGCTCGGTCTCACTGCCGCCGGCACCACGATCGTGCTCAACCGCCTGGAAAAGCTGAGATACGTCAGTCGCTCGTTACATCCGACCGATCATCGCCGAGTAGTCGTGTTGGCCACGGATCTGGCTGCTCGCCGTATCTCGGAACTCGTCTCCCCGCTGCTGGATCAGGGCGGCAAGATGTTGTTGAGCTATTACAACGCGACGGAGATTGCCCTGATCGTCGGGTTCCTCAGCCGTACGGACGAAATACAACGAGCTCACCTGAAGCGGATGCGTGAATTGGATCCCTACCCCCAGTAGGAGTCATCGTCGATCTCCAGAACCGCGAACCGCGCGGTTGGCATCTTCGCGGCCGGGTCGTTGGGTATGACGTCGAGCGGTGCGCTGATGAGGCGCGCGGACCTGACGTGCAATGCCGGGAGGGTCCGATCCACGTCGCTGAACTCGTTGGTGCACAGGGTATCTGGTTGTTGTCGAGCATCACACTGACCGCTAGACGTCGCGAACCTGCGCTGCGGTTGAGCGGGAAGCGAAAGCAGATATCGGCCCCGGGCTTCGGGAGTGCGGGTCGCTCGTGCACAACGAGCCAGTAGTCCGGGAATCGGATTGACTCATGGGCATGTCGGGGTGGCAGTCAGCTTAGGTAGCGCCGGGCGTGTTCGTTGCTCTGCGCGCAGCTGAATCGCTCACGCGCGCTGGGTAATTCCCCACAGCCCCCGGCCCCCGAGCCCATCAGTCTGTCTACGCCAGGAACGAAGGTTCGGGGGCCGCTGCATGTCTGGCGACCCCTCGCGACACCAGACGACAGTGGGTCCCGCTCATGAGCGGGACCCACTGGTCTTGGAAAAGGTGTGACTACGCGGCGGCGTGGGAAGCGCCACCTCCGGATGCAGAGGCACCGCTACCACTGCCGGATGCGCCACTGCTGTTGCCGGATCCGGTGCTGCCCGAGCCCGTCTGGCTCCCGGTCGATCCGCTGGGCTTGGTGGGCTTGGTGGGCGTACCGGTCTTGGTGCCGCCGGTGGTGCTGGTGCCACCGGTTGGCGCGGTGGTGCTGCCCGAGCCCGTCCCACTGCCGGTCGATCCGCTGGGCTTCGTGGGCTTGGTGGGTTTGGTGGGCTTGGTGGGTGTATCGGTCGTGCCGGATGCGCCACTGCCGCTGCCGGAGCCGGTGCTCCCCGAACCCGTCTCGCTGCCGGTCGATCCGGCGGGCTTCGTGGGCTTTGTCGGCTCACCGGCCGTGGTGCCGCTGGTGGAGCCGGTGCCACCGGTTGGCGTCGTGGTGGTGCCCGAGGTCGTGCCCGAGTCCGGCTTCGTTTCGGTTGCGGGGGAAGGTGTCTCGGGCGACGATGCGGCAGGTGCCCCTGCGGTTGGCGTCGTCGCGGCGGGTTCTGCCCCGGTGGTCTCGGTCGCCGGAGTCTTCGTCTCCGAGGTCTTCGTCTCCGAGGTCTTCGTCGCCGCGACCTTCGGTGCATCAGGCGTCGTCACCTTCTCCGCACCCAGCGTGACCGTCGCACCCGACAAAGCAGCCGACGGAACAGCGGACGGTGCAGTATCGGCCACCTTCGCCGCGAGGGACGTGGACGTAGCCGGAGCGAGCGCGTGCGCGATCGCGTTGAGGCCTTGGATCACCTGGTCGATCAGTCCGCCTGAGGTGAGCAGCCCAGGGGCGCCGGAGAGCGCAAACCCGTTGAGCACCGCGTTGACGATCGCGCCGGGGGTGGCGACGAGGGCATTGACGGCACCCATCAAGTCCCTGGCTTTCAGCGCGTCGAGGATGGCTTGCGCTTGAAATGCGGTCGCCTGCATGGTGCCGTTGACGGTGCCGATGACTCCGAAACTTGCGCCGACCAGAACGCTCGGGGCCACGGCGACGACGTCCGCGAAATTCTGCGCCATGTTGACCGGAATTTGAAGAAGTTCGAGCAGCGGGAACACCGGACCGACGATGAGTCCGAGCCCTGCACTGAACAGCGTGTTGTAAGCCTCGTAGAGCTGGCCCGCCCGAATCTGGTTGAAGGCGTTTTGAACCCCTGCCGGGAAGCCGTAGGGGTTGTCCAACTTCAGTTGGTCGACGAGATTCCCGAACGAGCTTTGCAGTGCCGCAAACGTCTGCCCGCCGTAGCCGAGGCCGTTGATGAGCAGCTGGTGCAGGATCGGCGCAGGGTTGGTCATATAGGTTTCGACGAGTCCGCCGCCGTTGGCGAGTGCGTCTCGGATGATGTTGCCCCACTGCTCAATCGGGTTCACCGCCGCCGTGAGAGCAACCTTTGCCGAGGACACCGCTTGCGCTTGTAGTTCGGCGATGGCGGGCATCGGTTGGGCGATCGGGGCGAGCGCTATCGCACCGGCACCCG
The DNA here is from genome assembly GCF_000878195.1 of Mycolicibacterium llatzerense. Taxonomy (GTDB): domain Bacteria; phylum Actinomycetota; class Actinomycetes; order Mycobacteriales; family Mycobacteriaceae; genus Mycobacterium; species Mycobacterium llatzerense. Next base: position 4,556 of record NZ_JXST01000046.1, read on the forward strand.
CCAGCGCAATACCCATATTGATGCGTGGAACGGCAACCTGCATGCCATCTCTCCTTAATTGACGGTCGTGACAACCGGAGGCTACCTGAATGGAAGTCGAATTCCGCAAGTATTTTTATTTCCGTCTCGGGACCCCGTCACTCGCAATCTGGATTGAGGTAGGTTGTTGCTGGCTGTTGAATTTTGGAACAGATATCAGCAAACCGATACTCAAACGCGTTTGACTAGGTTCATTTAGCTAAATCCGTTTAACTAAAAGCATTTAACTAAACATGGTTAATTGAATGTGTGAGAATAGTCGAGGGTGCTCAACCGGCGTTCTAGTTGGCTATTTTGATTCGCGCCGGTCGGGAACCAAGGCGCGGGCACCGTCGTGGCCACGGGTGGGTCGCCCGTGGCGCAGGCGCTCTTCGGTAAGGCGGTGGGTATCGCAGGCGGCCGCCCTGTTGCCATCCCGGCTGCACCATCCCGGCTTCGCCCCGTTCGGTGTGGCCGACTTGATTGAAAACAGATCGGCAAACTCCTGCCGACGTGGCTCCACGCAGGCAAGTGCCTGCTCGCGGGGGGCTCCAATGGTTGCCGCCGCAGGTGCCCAGGCAATGCGTGGAGCATTCGGGCGCCGTGGCTTCTAGGTTTGCTACTAGCCTGGCCTCGGGTGCTCAACTGCCCTGCATATGACCTATGAACTGGGCTGTTCAGTTGGCGCGAGAGGGGTATCGCCTTTCTGGAAGTAGCTGTAATCGCGGAAAACTGTTGCTTTGTAACTTACTCATGGGTTAATTTTGTGACAGCGGCGGGCTGAGATCGCTCACGCAATCGAGGGATGGGGTAATGCAGCTGACGTTACGGCCGGCGGGGGTCACGCCGGAACCGAGTAGCTGAACAGGTTGTGGGCTCTGCTGGAAGGCGGAGGGCCACAACCATTTTGGGTGTTCGATCGGTGCGGCGGCCGACGGTTCGCGGATCAGCCGTCACCGCGCGACGCCAGCACGAACACCCGGAGCAGTCAGGCGGGTGGACGCGCGAGCTCCCACGCGAACCGCGCGGCGAACGCAGGGTGATCGTAAGTACGCCTGCGGCGCAGTCAGCTCGCCCGCCCAACGGCGGAGACAGGAAGTGATCGCAAGTGTCATACCGAAACTGCGACGGTGGCAATCGGGTTCGTCATTCCGCCGCGGCCGCAGTAGTCAGCGCAGGTACCGCCATCGGCGCGCGCATGACCGAAGCAACCTCTGTCGTGAGCAGCTCTTCGACGTCGGGTACGGGGATGGTTTCGGTGATGCCGGTGGGTCTGCGCTGGCAGGCGCATTGCACCTGCGGAGAATTGGCCGCTGGTCCCCATCTGCTGAAAGGGGTAGCGGTCAACGACGCGCACGAGCACGCTTACAGGACTGGTTGCGCTGTCGGGTGGCCGCTCGTTGTCGCGCGTGGTTCGCGCACAACCGGATCGGTGCGCGGCTGGCAGGGACGACCGTCGATGAACGATTGCCACTCAGTGGAGTAGAGCCGGCTGTGCATGGTCGGATCACTCATGTTGGGTAGCAATCATTTTCGAATGAGGGGTTGAGAAGGGGCAGGCCGGTGGGAGTCCACCCGGTTGATTGTTTGCGTCGAAGTGCCCGGAAGTGAATCCGTCTGATTGCCTGTTCGAGGAAGCTGGCCGGTGTGACACGACCGCCTGTGAGGTGATTGTGGTTACTGTTCAGGTGAGGGTTCGACGATCGGAGACATACCAATGACCGAAGCACCACCCGAGACCGGTTTGGAATTGCGGTCATTGGTGACCCCGGACGGCATGCTCGAGCTCTCGCTGCACGACGTCGACATCCCGGCCCCGACCGCCGACCAAGTCGTCGTCCGGGTCGAGGCATCGCCCGTCAACCCGTCGGATCTGGGCCTGCTGATTCCGGGTGCGGACATGTCGGCCGCGACGGTCGCGGGCACCCCGGACCGCCCCGTCGTCACCGCACCGCTGCCGCCCGGGGCACTGGCGCAGCTGGCCGTCCGGGTCGGGCAATCGCTTCCCGTCGGCAACGAAGGTGCGGGCACGGTGGTGGCGGCGGGGGAGTCGCCTGCCGCACAGGCGCTCCTCGGCAAGACTGTGGGCATCGCCGGCGGCGCCATGTACTCGCAGTACCGCGTCGTCAATGCCGCCGCCTGTCTGGTCCTGCCCGACGGCGCGACTGCCCGGGACGGGGCGTCGTCGTTCGTCAACCCGCTGACCGCGCTGGGGATGGTGGAAACCATGCGGCGAGAAGGACATTCGGGTCTGGTGCACACGGCGGCAGCGTCGAACCTCGGCCAGATGCTGGTCAAGATCTGCCGCGCTGACGGGGTGCCGCTGGTCAACATCGTCCGCAAGGCCGAGCAGGAAGAAATCCTGCGCGACCTAGGTGCGGTCCACGTATGCAACTCTGCTGCAACGACTTTCGAACAGGACCTGCTCGAAGCGCTCAAAGCCACCTCCGCGACACTGGCGTTCGACGCCACCGGTGGCGGCACCCTGGCGAGCCAAATCCTCAACGGCATGGAGCAGGCCGCCAACGCGACCGCGACGCAGTACTCCCGCTATGGCTCCGCCGTCCACAAGCAGGTGTACATCTACGGCAGCCTCGACACCGGACCCACCGTCCTCAACCGAAGCTTCGGCATGTCGTGGGGCATCGGTGGCTGGCTGCTCACGCCGTTCCTCGCCGGCGCGGGGGCGGAGGTCATCGGCAGGCTACGAGCCCGCGTCGCCGCGGAGCTCACCACAACCTTCGCGAGCACCTACACCCAAGAAGTCTCATTGGCCGGCCTGCTCAAGCCCGAGGCGTTCACCAGCTACCTCAAGAAGGCGACCGGCGAGAAATTCCTCGTGACTCCGCAGGCGGTGCCGTAGCTGCGAGTGCCCTGTGAAGCGCCTCGCGTGACAGGCGTACGGGACGAATCTCAGCTACCTTTCGGCTCATGATCTCCGTGGTCATCCCATGCCGGGACGGTGCGCGTGTCCTCGCCAAACAACTCGATGCCCTGCTGTCGCAGCAAACCAGTGCCGAGTTCGAGATCGTCGTGGCCGACAACGGGTCAGCGGACGGCACTGCCGACCTGGTGCGCTCCTATTCTGATCCGCGCGTGCGTGTTGTGGATGCGGGTCGGGCGCCGGGCGCGAATGTCGCTCGTAATGTGGGGATTACAGCTGCCAAGGGGGAGTTCATTCTGCTCACCGACGCGGACGATGTGGTCCACGACGGATGGATCGAGGCGTATCACCGCGCTTTCGTGGGCGGGGCGGAGGCGGTCGGCGGTGGGCTCGATCGAATTCTCGACGACGGCACCCTGTTGGCGCGGGAACGCCGGCTCTACCCGACTCTGGCCCGCAAGGATGTGTTCGCGAACGGCACGAACTGCGGCTTCACCCGTGAGGTGTTTTCCCGCGTGCAGGGCTTCGATGAATCGTTCAAGCTTGGCGCCGATGAGGTCGACTTCTTTTGGCGGGTAGCCGAAGCCGGGTTCAAGTTGGAGTTCGTGCCCGGTGCGGTGGTGAGCAAGGTGCAGCGCACAGATCTGAAGGCAGCGTTCGTGCAGTATCGGAATTTCGGCCGCGGCGAAGCACGCATCCTGGACAAATTCCGCCCGTGGTGGCTGGGACCCGCCGCAATGGGGGCGGCGCTGCAATCGATCGTATGGGCCGCGGCGTGGTTGTCCGGTGTGGACCGCCGCAAGACGACGTGCTCGTTGGCGTGGAACCTCGGCGCGCTGCAGGAGGCAATAGGGCTGCTGCGTGTCCGTGCCGTCGGTCGGCCTGCTCCAGCAGTTCCGTAACTCAGCGCACGTGCTGCGCCGAAGGCCACGGCCGCCAATTTGCTGACGGCTGTCATCACTTTGGTGGTAACCGCCGTGTGATGGCGAGAAGGTCGCCATTGAGTGCCCGGCCTGCCAGATTACGGTTTGCTAGATGTTTGTCATTTGCGCGCCGTTAGGCCGGTGACAGTCGTACCCTGCTTACCAGTCGACATCGATGAAGGCCTGGCAACGGCGCCCGGCCGCACTTCGATCTGATGGTGGAATGGCATGACAAAACCACGGCCGCCGCTGGAGCCGCTGCCGCCTGTCGCTGCGGGGCAGGTGCATGCGCCGCTGAATCGAGATCGGACCCCGCCGTACAAGATCGCCGGCCTGATCCTGGCTCTCGTTGCTGCCGCAGGGATGGCGCTCACCTGGCTCCAGTTCCGAGGAGCGTTCGACTCCAAAGCCCAGGTGTACGTGCTGGCCAGTCGCGCAGGGCTGTCGATGGACAACGGCTCGAAGGTCACCTACAACGGAGTGCCGATCGGGCGGTTGAAGGGCACCGAAATCGTCACCGCACCCGGCGAGAAGCCCGAAGCCAAACTGATCCTCGACGTCGACCCGCAATACCTTGGCGTGCTGCCGCGCAACGTGGACGTCAAGCTGCTGGCCACAACGGTATTCGGCAACAAATACATCTCGATGACGTCGCCGCCGAACCCGTCGCCGCAGCGTCTCAAGTCAGGCGACACCGTCAACGCTGTCAGCGTCACCACGGAGTTCAATACGTTGTTCGAGACCATCACTGCGATCTCCGAACAGGTCGACCCGGTGAAGTTGAACGCGACGCTGACCGCCGCGGCACAGGCGCTCGAGGGGCTGGGTGACAAGTTCGGTCAGTCGCTGGTCAACGGCAACGTCATTCTGGCCGACCTGAATCAGCGGATGCCGTCGATCCGGCACGACAACCGCGCCCTTGCCGATCTGGCCGAGGTCTACGCGAACGCGTCGCCAGATCTGTGGGACGGACTCACGAACGCGGTGACCACCGAGCGCACGTTGAATGACCAGCGCGGCAACATCGATCAGGCGCTGATGGCATCAGTGGGCTTCGGCAACACCGGCGGCGACATCTTCGAGCGCGGCGGGCCGTACCTGGTTCGTGGCGCGCAGGACCTCCTACCGACGACTCGGGTACTCGACGAGTACAGCCCCGAGATCGATTGCGGGATAAGGGCTCTCCCTCGTGCGGTGAAGGCAACGTCCTTCGCCGTCGGCGGCAACGGTTACTCGCTGATCTCGCACACAGCGCTTGTCGGCTCGGCGAACCAGTACGTCTACCCGGACAACCTGCCGCGGATCAACGCCAGGGGCGGCCCCATGGGCCGGCCGGGGTGTTGGACCGTCACCCGCGACATCTGGCCGATGCCGTACATGGTGATGGACACCGGTGCATCGATCGCGCCGTACAACCACTTTGGCCTGGGTTCGCCTTTCGCGTCCGAATACGTCTGGGGCCGTCAGGACGGCGAGAACACGATCAACCCCTGACGCGCCATCGCCCCTGATCGCGCCATGTCTCGCACAGCACGTGGTAGAACTCGATGCTGTGAGTTGCCTGTGGTCCACGGGTGACGTGAGTGGGGGATCAGGCATCGATGAAGAAGTTCTGGGCGCTGGGATTGGCGGTTGTGCTGATGACCGCAATGACGGCCTGCGGGGAGAAGTCCGAATCGAAGGACGTCACGGCGTCGTCGTCGGCTCCGGCGAGTCAGGACGACGTCCGGGCGATCGCGAAAGACGCCTACGTCTACGGCTTCCCGATGGTCGACTCCTACCGCATCCAAAACGCCTACTTCGTCGACAAGGCCAACCCGCAATACAAGGGTGAGTGGAATCAAACCCACAGCATTGCAAGGGTATTCACGCCCGAGGACACCGCGGTGCAGACGCCGAACTCGGATACGCCGTACACCATGCTCGGTGCCGATCTGCGTGCCGAACCGCTGGTGCTCACCGTGCCGCCGATCGAGGCGGGCCGGTACTACTCGCTGCAGTTCGTCGACGGCTACACCTTCAACTTCGCCTACGTCGGTAGCCGGACCACCGGGAACGGCGGCGGGAAATACCTTCTGGCAGGCCCGGATTGGAAAGGCGACAAGCCGGCCGGCATCACCGAGGTGATCCGCTCGGACACCCAGTTCGTGCAGGTTATCTACCGTACCCAGCTGTTCGACCCCGCAGACCTGGACAACGTCAAGAAGATTCAGGCCGGCTACACCGTCGAGCCGCTGTCGGCATTTGAGCACCAGCCCGCAAAGACCGCCCCGCCAGTCGATTTCGCTGTCCCGCTGTCGCCCGACGACGAGAAGACCTCACCCAAGTTCTTCGAGAACCTCAACTTCCTGCTGAAGTACGCACCGGTGCTGCCGGGCGAGCAGGACGTGCGTGCCCGCTTCGCCAAGATCGGCATCGGCCCCGACGGCGACTTCCATGCCGACAAGCTCAGCAAGGAGAAGCTGGAGGCGGTGAAAGCCGGCATGGCTGACGCCTGGGCCGAAGCCGAGGCCTTCAAGAAGGACAAGCTGGACACCGGACAGGTGACGTCCGCGCAGCTGTTCGGCACGCGGGAGTTCCTGAACGGCAACTACCTATACCGCATGGCCGCCGCGGTGCTCGGCATCTATGGCAACTCCGCCGACGAGGCGATCTACCCCGTGCTGTCGGTGGATTCGACCGGGGCGCCGCTGACCGGCGCCGGCAAGTACACGCTGCGCTTCGCACCGGGCCAGCTGCCGCCGGTGAACTCGTTCTGGTCGCTGACCATGTACAAGATGCCGCAGAGCCTGCTGGTGGCCAACCCGATCAACCGGTACCTGATCAACTCGCCGATGCTGCCCAACCTGGTCAAGGACGCCGACGGCGGCATCACGATCTACGTGCAGAACCAGTCACCCGGACCAGAGAAGGAAGCCAACTGGCTGCCGTCCCCGGACGGTCCGTTCCAGCTGATCATGCGGCTGTACTGGCCCAAGCCCGAAGCACTCAACGGCACCTGGCAGGCGCCGAAGGCGGTGAAGAGTTAGTTCTTGCGGCCGCAGTTCGGCTGGGCCGGCTTGGCCGGCCACGCGCACACGTTGAAGAACGTCTCGGTGCCGAACCCGCCGCCGTCGAACACGCCGTAGTTGTTGCCGTGGGTGCCGGTGTAGGTGGCGCCGCCACCACCGCTCGATCCGCCGTCGTTCGACACGATGGTCGTGACGGCCCAGCCCTTGCCTTCGAGTGCGGCCTTGTAGGCCTTGACCACGTCAGCGGGACCGCCCGTCACCTTGAAGCTGAGGTGAACCCCGTTGTCCGCGATAGGGTCTGGGCCGAAGGTCTGCACGGTACCGGCGGGCGTCGGCACCAGTGCCTGCAGTTCTGCAGGGGTCGCCGCAGCTGCTGATGACGCGGTGCTGGACGCTGCGGCGCTCGTCGACGCGGAACTCGGCGAACTTTTGGCGCCCGAGTCGGACCCGCTGCTGCAGCCGGCCACGAGGCCGATCACTGCCGCCGCGACTGCCACCGAACGAATTGAGTTGCTCATGATCGCTCCCCTCGTTGAGCGCACGGTATCAACGTATTCGGCGGAGCGGTCAAAAATTGCCCGGTTGGGTGGCTGCGTGCATCGCACTTACGATGCCAACGTGGCAGGGGAAGGCTGGGTAGCGCACATTCCGACGGCTACCTACGGCCCGCCTCGGCTGGGCGGGGCCGTCATCGCGCGGCCGGCGATCACCCGATCCCTGCTCGCCTCGGACTCGGAACTCGTGGTGGTGACGGCACCCGCCGGATACGGCAAGACGACCGCGGTGGCGCTGTGGGACGACGCCGACGCTCGGCCGTTCGCCTGGGTGCGGCTGGACCACCTCGACAACGACCCTGCCCATTTGTTGCTGCATCTGCTGACCGCAGCGGACCAAGTCGCCGCCGTCGATGCCGTGACGTTCCAGTACCTCCGCGGCGCGGGCCGGGCCGTCGAAACCCAACTGGTGCCGGCCGTGGTCGCAGCATTGGAGTCCTCGGGACCAATTGTTGTGGTGCTGGACGATGTTCATGAGCTGACGCACGACGCGGCTGTCGACACCTTGCGTGCCCTGGTGCAGCTGGCTCCGGCGTCGACGACGCTGACGCTGATCAGCCGGACGCCGCCACCGCTGGATCTGGCTCGGCGCCGGCTGCAGGGCAGCGTGCTCGAGGTTGGTACCGAACAACTGAAACTCTCTACCGCTGAAGCACAATCGGCTCTCGACTCCGTCGGTGGACCCGACGGCCCCACGGCCGCGCTGGTGATCGACCGTTGTGAGGGCTGGGCCGCCGGGGTGGTCATGGCGGCGATGGCGTTGCGCGATGGCGCCTCCGGTGACGCGATCACCGGCCGCCACCGCCTGGTGGCGGGCTATCTGGTCGAAGAGGTGCTGGGGCGGCTGGACCCGGCCGTCGAGTCGTTCCTCGTCGAATCCGCGGTGCTCGACCACTTCAGCGCCGACGACCTGAACGACGTTCTGCAGCGCGATGATTCAGCCGACATGCTGAGCGCCATCCGCGCCTCGGGCAACCTGTTCCTGGTGCCGCTCGATGATCAGGGCACCGCGTACCGGTACCACCGGCTGTTCACCGATCTGCTCCGTGCGCGGTTGCGCGACCGCGATCCGGACCGGTACCGCGCTGTCGCCGCCCGGGCGGCGGACCACCTCGAGCGCGTCGGCGACATCGATGGCGCCCTGTTGCAGGCCTTGGCGGCCGACGACGCGGCACACGCCGCGGCGCTGGTCGAACGCGATGCCGTGCGTCTCGGATTCGACGGCCGCGCAGGCATCTTGGAGCGCCGGCTGAGCTCGCTCGACGAGCACGTCTTTGCCGACCATGCCGATGCCGCGATCGCCCGAGCCTGGTTGGGGGTGACGCTGGGGGACGCCGATCTGATCCAGCGTTCCCTGCTGGCGGCCTCGGCGGCGGACCGGGGCGCGGCCTTGGCCGACGGCACGCCATCGGTGAAAGTTGGTGCGGCCCTGGTTGGTTCGCTCGTCGGTATCGGCGGCGTGCGCGAGGTGGTTCGGCACGCCGACACGGTGTGCGACGCCGGCGACCACCTGGTCAACCCGTGGTGGGGCGCCGCCGCCTCGGTCAAAGGCGGCGCGCTGTCGATGATCGGTGACGCGGAAAATGCCAGGGCCACATTGGAATCGGCACTCCCGGTCCTTGACGACCTACCCGGCTTCCGGGCCGTGGCGCTGGCGCATCTTGCCCTGCTGGACCTCGACGACGGGGCCCTGTTGTCCGCGGCGCAGCGCAGCGCGCAGGCCCGCAGCATCGTCGATTCCCGCGATCTGTGCGACCTGGTGCCGATGGTGGTGGTGTACGCGGTGGACGGGCTGGTGCGGGGCCACCGCGGCGACGTCGCCGGCGCACGCGACGCGGTACGGGGCACCGAACGGCTGCTGGAGCGGCTGGGCGACCTGGCGGCACGTACCGCGGCGCTGGGGCACGCGCTGACCGCGGCCGCTGCCCTCGAGATCGATGACCCGGAGTTGTGTCGACGGCATCTCGATGCGGGACAGCTCGCCGGCCGTCGGGAGCCCGACGCGGTCGCGGTGCAGCTCCGGCTGGCGCGCGTGCGGGAACTGCTGGCGGCGCATGCGCAGCACGGGCCGCGGCAGGCCCTGACCGCGGCCGAGCTGCGTCTGCTCCCGCACCTGGCCACCCACCTGTCGCTGCAGAAGATCGCCGGGGAATTGCACCTGGGCCGGGAAACCGTGAAGAGCCAGGCCAAATCGATCTACCGCAAGCTGTCGGTGTCGTCGCGCACCGAGGCCGTCACCGAGGCGGCGCGCCTCGGTCTGCTCGACCAGTCCTGACCTGTCAGGCCCTGCGGGCCAGGAACCGGGCGAACGGGATGAGCATCGTGAACTCGGCGATCAGCACCACCGTGATCATCACCGTGACGCGTGGATCGTCGAAGTTCTGGCCGGCCACCACGAAGGCCGCCGCCGCATTGCGCTGCGCCGTGCCCAATGCGAGCACCGGCCGCGCGGTGGTGCTGAAAAACACCAGACCCCAACCGATTCCGGCGCACACGGCGGTGTACACGATGGCCGCCAGGATGCCACGGGTGCCGTACACCGACAGCACCTCCCGGAAATTGGCGACGATCGTCAGGACGACCACCAGCACCATACTGACGGTGCTGAGCAGTCCGATGGCCGGCCTGATCCGCGCGGCCACCGTCGGAGCCTGCTTCCGGCAGAACAGTCCGATCGCCAAGGGGATCAGCATGAGGACCACCAACGACGACGCGATCGCGAGCGGATCGACCTCCGATCCTTTGAGGAAGATCGGCAGCACGATCGGCACGTAGGCCACCGTGGTGATCATCAGCAGCGCCATCAGGCCCACCGTCAAACCCGCGTCGGCCTTGGCGAACTCGGCGAGTTTGATCAGGAACGGCGCGCCCGCCGCCAGCCCGCACAGCAGCAGGCCGATGCCCAGTGGCTCGTCGAGGGCCAGTAGGCGCCACAGTCCGAAGGCAACCAGCGGCGCCGCAACGAAATTGGCGACCAGGGCCAGGCTCACCACCCGAATGTCCTTGAGTGGCGCCAGAATCTGGGCCGGGGTCAGGCTCAGCCCGACGCCGAGAGTGCTGGACGCCACGAACAGGACGACGGCGATGTTGGCACCGCGCGCCGCCAGATCGCTCAGCGTCACATCGTCACCAGATTGCGCCAGAACGACTTCAGGCTGTCGCTGGCGCCGAACAGGGTCGTGAAGTGCGTTGAGTCGACCAGCACGATGTCGCCCGCACGGTCACCGGTCGGCGGCATGTGGATCAGCGCGTTGAACTCCGTATTGCCCGCCAGGGTGAACGGGTGCGGCCGGGTTTGGTCGATCAGCTGCCGGCCCAGCACCCGGAGGTCCGGGCTCTCCGGGGCGGTCAGCGCGTAGTGCGGCAGGTGTGGATGCAGGGCCAGCGTGGTGACGTCCCGCAGCAGGCCGGCCGAATCCAGATCACGGAAAGCGGTAAGCGGCACAATCTGTTTGGTGCCCTCAACCGTCGCGGGGCGCAGGCCCCAGGTGTTGTGCACCGGGATGTTCAGCCCGGTCAGCAGCGACCGCGCGAAACCGCTGAAGCGCTGGATCCGGGGCGTCAGCGGGTCGCCGTGGTGCAGGTACTCCATCTGCTGCTGCTCTTTGTCGTCGGTGAAGCCGACGTCGTGGTGCGGGGCCAGCATCAGGCACGTGCCCTCGCGCTTGAGCCACTGCTGGATCGCGGCGATCTCTTCCGGGGCGGCGTCCTCGTCGCCCAGCAGGTGGTCCAGGCCGAAGATCATCAGAGTGTCGGTGTCGTTCAGGATGCGCTCATCGATCGGCAGCCGGTAACCGGCCTGATCGACCCGCTGGAACACCGCCACCGGATGCCCGGTCGCTTCCCCGGCCACGTCCTGGAAGGCCAACGAGGAGCGGTGGAACAGCTCCAACGTGCCGTCGACGCCCTGCAGGAAGTTCCGCGGGCTGTAGTCGGGACCTTCGTACGCCGGCCACGTCGCCGCGCGCACCTCGGTCATGGTGGAGAACCGGTTGTACAGCAGCGCCGGGTCGCGCTGCGCCTCCCACGGGTAGCTCCACGACCAGTAGATGCTGACACGTCGGTTGCCGTTGTGCGGGCGGGTGATGTGCGCCTGGTTGTAGGTGCGGGCGTAGGACTGTGTCGATGCCATGATTTCTCCTAGTTCTTCAAAGTCGAGAGATGACGCAGTGCGCTCAGGCCGGGCAGGAAGAAATACGCCCCGCCGCGCAGCGTGGTGAATGCCGGTAACCCCTTGTGTACCTTGCGGATCGGCCGCTTCGGGATCGTGAAGTCCAGCGTGCCGTCCTGGGTGCCGCAGATGGGGTCGTGTTCGTTGCCGAGCTCCTGGAACGCCGCGTCGTTGATCCACACGTTCTGAGCGAACTCGAACTGCCGCACCAGGCTGGCGCAGATCAGGAACATTCCCACGCCGCGTTCGACACCGTCGTCGGGCACGCCCTCCGGCAGTGCCGGCCCGTACGTGCCACTGCGCCGGATCAGCCTGCGCCGATTGGGATTCGGCTCGGTATCACGTGGATTGAGCCGACGCGCATGCGAGCCCAGCGGACACTTATAGCCGTGCGGATCCATCGTGCCGTAGTCGAAGTCGTTGTTGCGCATCGGATCCGCACCGAGCTCGGGATCGTCGTGCTCAGGGGCCAGCACCAACGGAGCACCGCTGCGCCAGCGGCCCATGAACTTGGCCGCCAACAGCTCCTGGCTCTCGGCGTCCTCGGCGTTCTGCCGCAGATAGTCGCGGAAGACCCCGACATGCTCCTCCAGACGGCGGTATGCCATGAAACTGCCGTTGCGGGAAAGAGTATCGAGCGCAGGCTGATTCGATATCAGCCCCTCTTCGTCCGGATAGCCGAGCAGGAACTCGCCCGGGGCCAGCGCCCCACCCGCACCCGGGATCAACTCCTCGCCGGACCCCTGCATCTGCGGCTGGGATACCGGATCGCGGTACCCGAAGTGATCGTGGTCGTAGTCGAACGGCGCGGTGGCCGCCAGATCCAGATGCGACAGCGACCGCACCCCGGGGCAGCGGGCCAGCAGCGCGTCGTGTTCACCGACGCACCGCACCCGTTCGTCGTCGTCCCGGGCGAACAGGATGACGATCGCGTGCAGATCGTCGCCCGCGAGCCCACCCACCCAATGCTCGGGTGCGGCCGCACCGGTATCGCCGAGGATGTCGGCGCGGGCGGCCATGCCCTCCCGGAACTCGGCGGGGAAGGTGGCCAGCGCGTCCTCGTCAAGTCCCAACGCGCGCAAGCCGTTCCAGGCGAACGCCAGGTTGACCCACCGCTTGAAGATGTTGACCGTCTTGCGGACATCGGTCGCCGACTGCACGAGGGGAACCATCTCGGCCAGCCAGGCTTGGCCGGCTTCGGGAGTGTCGAAGGTCAGGAACTCGTACCGGCCGGTCAGATGAGGCGTCCCGGTCAGCATGATGTGCTGAATGTCGTCGAATTCGAGGGCTGTCACTGCATTTGGTCCAACATCTCGGAGAACGCGGCCTTGAGCCGCAGGGCCTTCTTGACCTCGACGGAGGTGACGTACGGATACTCGCCGTACTCCAGGAAGCTCGGTACCTGGTGCTCGCGGACGAACATGATGAAGGCCTCGGGGTTGGTCTTCCAATCCTCCGGGAAGCCCTCCAGGTGGGTGAACGCGGTGGTGATGCCGGTCGAGCTGAACAGCTTGACGGCGTCCTCGGTGTACTTGTCGAAGTCGGTATCGAAGATGCCCTGGTACTGGAAGTGCAGACCGGAGCCGACGTCGAACAGCTGCCACCGCAGGTAGTGCAGCTTCAGCGGGGCCAGGACGTCGGGCTGTGCGGCGACGGCGGCTTCGAGCTGTTTGCCGTAGTCGCGGATCGCCTGCTCATGGCCGTCGAGCACCTTGGCGATGATGTTGAAGCCGTAGCACGCCGGGGTGCGCGGGTAGACCGGTCCGTAGCGGCCGCGGGTCAGCTCGAAGTAGCCCTCCTTCGGGATGGCTAGAGCTGCGGGCTGGGTCCAATCGTCATTTCCGTTGTGCGCCATGGCAACGAGATTATGAGCGCCGCGCAGGCACGTCGTCCCCCGATTCGGGGGAAATCGTCGAAGCTGACTCAGCCGCGGCTGACGGTGTTGGACCTGCCCGGATTCGGGATGTCCGGCGTCCCCGAGTGATAGGTGACGTGGTTGTCCATGCCTGACGTGACGATCTTGTCGGCGGAGTCGACGGTCACGGTGTTCTCGATGCCGGATACCTGGACGGTCGAGCAGTGTCCGGTGATGGTGACGCTGTTGGACACCCCGCTGATGTTGATCGTGCGGTCGTTGCACGCCACGGTTCGGTGGCCACGCACGCCCGCGACCTGGATGGGCGCGTTGGGATCATCGGACTGCGGCGGCAATTCGACCAGGCCCGGTCCGGACATCACGGTGGTGCCGTTGACGACCACCGAGGATTCGTCGCCGGGGTGAGCCGGGGTCGGAACGGCGACCGAGACGCTGGGTTGCTGACCGGCGCTGGGCGGGAGAAACGTCGTGTGCTTCTTTCCGGTGAGGTTGGCGATGAAGACGATTCCCGCCACCACCGGACCCACCAACACTGCGAGGACGACGGCGCCCAAGATCATGCGACGTGCCGCGGTACTCGGCACCCCCGACGGCAGCGGCTGCGCCGGCCAGGTCTTCTGCGGTCGGCTGTACTGGGCAGAGTACGGCCGACTTGTGACCGGCGCCCGCGAGGACCACTGCTGGCCGGGTTCGGTCAGCTCCGAGGCCCGGGCCTGTTCGTTCATCGCGCGTTCGAGCTCGCGGATGCGGGCTTCGGGATCGTCGTCGCGACTCATGTTCCGATGCTGTCACACCCGGCGGGGCGGCTCAACGCCACAGGTAGCGGGTCTTGGGCCGGCCGGTCCCGCCGTATTCGCTTCGGCGCGTGACCGTTCCGTCGTCCGCCAGCCGTTCCAGATAGCGCCACGCGGTCACTCGGGCCACCCCGACCGCCTTCGCGGCCTCGTCTGCGGTCAGCCCGTCGGGACTGTCCCGCACCGCGCGGGCGATATCGTCGTTGGTCAGCGTGGCGGCGCCCTTCGGGGCCGCGGATTTGTCTGCGCCGGTGCGTAATTCGGCGAGCGCCCGGTCCACCTCGGCTTGGCTCGCGGCGTCTACCCCGGCCGGCAGCGCCGTCCGGTATCGCTGATAGCGATCCAACCGGTCCCGGAACGCGGCGAACGTGAAGGGCTTCAACAGGTAGGCCAGCGCACCGTGCGCGACGGCCGCCCGCACCATTTCGAGGTCGCGCTCGGAGGTGATGGCGATGATGTCCGGCGCCGGCCGCAGCCCGGACAGCGCCGAGGCCAGGCTGATCCCGGTGGCGTCGGGCAACCCGAGGTCCAGCAGCACCAGGTCGACGGGCTCGTCGGTGGTGGTCGCGCGGCTGGCGAACTGCATCGCCTCACGTGCGGTGTGTGCCACCGCTGCGACGGAAAAACCTTCCAGCCGTTCGACATACGTGCGGTGGGCCTCGGCGATCAGCGGGTCGTCGTCGACGATCAGCACCCTGGTCATCTGAGTACCGCCGGGATCGTCACCGAGACCACCGACCCGTAGCTGACGTCCGACTCGAGGGTGCCCCCGTGCCGCTTGACCACCTGCGCCACCAGGGCCAGGCCGAGGCCGTGCCCCGGCGCCGATTTCGTCGAATAGCCCCGGCGCATGGCGTTTTCGAAGGTCTCCGGGTCCATGCCGGAGCCGCTGTCGGCCACCCGCAGCACCAGTTCGGCACCCGGCTCGCAGCGCACCGTCACCTCAATCCACGGCTCGTCGCGGTCGCAAGCATCCATCGCGTTGTCGATCAGGTTGCCCAGCACCGTCACCATCTCCTGCCCGGTCAGCGGTAGATATGAAGTGTCCGAAGGCAATTGCGAGTCCAACGTGACGGTGAACTCGATACCACGCTCGTTGGCTTGTGCGCTCTTGCCCAGCAGCAGCGCCACCAGTGCGGGTTCATGGACCTCGCTGGATAGCCGGTCGACGAGTCGCTGCGACAGCTCCAGTTCGTCGGTGGCGAAGGCGACGGCGTCCGACGGGCGGCCCATCTCGACCATGGTGATCACCGTGTGCAGTTTGTTGGCGGCTTCGTGCGCCTGCGCCCGCAACGAATCGGTGAGGACCTTCAGTGAGCTGAGTTCGCCCAGGGTGCTTTGCAATTCGGTGCGGTCCCGGATCGTCACGACCTCCGAACCCGCGGCACCGAACACCGGTGAGCGGCTCACCACCAGCACCCGCTCGTCGGTGACGTGGACCTCGTCGCGCACGCCGGGGTCAGCGGCGCGCAGGAACTCCGGCAGATCGGACAGTGCCACCGTGCCCGGCGGCAGGGCCAGCAGGCGGCGCGCCTCGTCGTTGGCCAGCGCCACACGGCCCTTCTCGAGCACCAGCAGACCTTCCGAGACCGAATGCAGGACGGCGTCGTGGTGCTCGTACATCACGCGCAGTTCCTCCGGCCGCAGGCCGTGCGTCTGACGGAGCAGCCGGCGCCGGATCAGCCAGGCGCCGGCCAATGAAAGAGCAAGGGCGGCAAGGCTGATCGCCGCGATCACGGGAATCTGGTGGCGCCACTGCGCGGTCAGTGTGGTCTCGGTGATGCCCGCGGCGACCAGACCCAGCACCCGTCCGGAACCGTCCCGAACCGGGGCGATGGTGCGTACCGACCGGCCGAGCGTCCCGGTGTAGAACTCGGTGAACGTCTGGCCTTTCAGGGCCGGCTCCATGGTCCCCAGATAGTGGGCGCCGATCCGGCTCGGGTCGGTGTGGGTGAACCGGGTGCCGTCGGGCGCCATGACGGTGATGAACGCGACCCCGGTCTGTGCCCGAACGGTTTCGGTGACCGGCTGGAGCACCTCGGTGGCTCGGCCCGCCTGCAGCGCGGCCGCTGTCGATGGGGCATCGGCCAGCGCCGTGACGACGCCGGTCAGTAATTGCTTGGCCGCGGCGTCGTTGGTGCGGCGCGATTGCACCAGCGCCAGCGCGCTACCGGCGGCCAGCACCACGATGATGATCGCGATCTGCAGCGCGACGATCTGCCCAGCCAGAGACCAGCGCGGCGCGGCCGGCCATCTGCGCATCCCTGCGTCCTTCTGTGAACTTCCGTGAACGAAATGAACATATGCGTGACGTGCCTCACGTTCTGGACCAACATCCTTGCAGAAGTTTTCGCCATCGAGGCCGGAGGATTCCCCGACATGACTGATCAAGCGCCGCGTCGCGACCGCACGCACTGGCTGTACATCGCCGTGCTCGTCGCCGTCGTCGGCGGTGTGGCCGTTGGCCTCATCGCACCGGGGGTGGGCAAGGACATCGCGATCCTCGGCACCCTGTTCGTCAACCTGATCAAGATGATGATCACCCCGGTCATCTTCTGCACGATCGTGCTGGGCATCGGCTCGGTGCGCAAAGCGGCGACCGTCGGCAAGATCGGTGGCCTGTCGCTCGCCTACTTCCTGCTGATGTCGACGGTGGCGCTGGCCATCGGCCTCGTCGTCGGCAACCTTCTGAGCCCCGGATCAGGCCTGCACCTGTCCGCGCAGGCGACCGGCCAGGGCGCGAAACTGGCTCAGAAGGCGCACGAGGCGGGCGGTCTCATGGACTTCGTCTCGCACATCATCCCCGAGACCTTGCTGTCCGCTCTGACCAGTGGAAACGTGCTGCAGGCCCTGTTCATCGCGCTGCTCGTCGGATTCGCCGTGCAGGCGATGGGCACCGCCGGCGAACCCGTCCTGCGGGGCGTCGAGCACCTGCAGAAGTTGGTGTTCCGGGTGCTGAGCATGATCCTGTGGCTGGCCCCGATCGGCGCCTTCGGCGCGATGGCGGGCGTCGTCGGCCAGACCGGCTGGAAGGCGGTCACCCAGCTGCTGACCCTGATGCTCGGCTTCTACGTGACCTGCATCGTCTTCGTCTTCGGTGTGCTCGGGGTGGTGCTGTGGTCGGTGACGCGGATGTCGATCTTCCGGCTGGTCCGCTACCTGGCCCGCGAGTACCTGCTGATCTTCTCGACGTCGTCGTCGGAGTCGGCGCTGCCCCGGCTGATCGCCAAGATGGAACACCTGGGCGTGGACCGCAGCACCGTCGGCGTCGTGGTGCCGACCGGCTACTCGTTCAACCTCGACGGGACCGCGATCTACCTGACCATGGCGGCGCTGTTCATCGCCGACGCCATGGGACGGCCGATGGCGATCGGGGAGCAGCTGGCGCTGCTCGTCTTCATGATCGTCGCCTCCAAGGGCGCTGCCGGCGTCACCGGCGCCGGCCTCGCGACGCTGGCCGGAGGCCTGCAGAGTCACCGCCCGGACCTGCTGGACGGGGTCGGCCTGATCGTGGGTATCGACCGGTTCATGTCGGAGGCGCGGGCCGTCACCAACTTCTCAGGTAACGCGGTCGCCACGGTGCTGATCGGATCGTGGACCGGGACACTCGACCGCGCGAAGGCCGAGGCGGTGTTGCACGGCGCCGATCCGTTCGACGAACTGACGATGCTCGATTCGGGTGTCCCCAGCCCGTCCGCAACGTCGGTGTGACGCCCGTCTCATCATGAACAAAATGTGAACTCGTCGATAACAGCGAATCTCAAGCCCAGTTCAGGCGGGTGCTGACGCCCTAACGATCTTGATGAACAGAAGTGGGGCCTGAGTTGTATCGTGCGGATGAGACGGATGGGATTCAATGCGTTCGTGTCGCGGTGTGATGTTTCGCTCACTTTGCCTGGGAATGTCGGGAAACAGTGTTTGGAAACCCTCAGAAATGAGGTCTGCCTGAGTTTGCTCAAATTGAATTTGCCTGATGTTTACCCAGGTCGGAGCGTCGATCGCCTTTGATAACAAGTGCATAACAATTCGCACCTTAAGTAACTCCTAAGAGCACCTGTTCAATTCGCGATGTGGCGTCGCTGAAGCCGTCCGGAATGTCGGTGGGGATCACTACACTTCTTGAAAGCAGCGCTCATCCGGGCGCACCCGGACGGGAAATCGACTACCGGCGCGTTGCCGCGCTGGCGGAGGTACCGAAGATCGTGGCAAATAATAACGCTCGTGCAAAAGCGAAGCGGGCGGGCGCCCAGGCGCTGCGCGGAACCATGGACATCGCGCAGGTTGGCCGCGGCACCATCGCCGACATCGCCGAGAGCGCGGGCCAGTTGGTCGCGACCAGCTACGCCGACAACATGGTGTCGCTGATCGAGCCGCGCAGCCGCAGCATCCGCGATATCGCCGTCGACGGTGAGCCGTTCGCGGTCGTCGCCACCGATGACCGGGCCTACGTCGCCGTGTCGGGTGCCGAATTCGACGGCATCGCCGTCATCGACGTCGTCACCGGTGCCGAGCTGGCCGCCTACCCGCTGGCCTCCGGCGTCAGCGCCCTGGCAGTCAGCCCCGACGGCAAGCGCGTGTTCGCAGGCCGCGCTGGTGACGCCTACATCGACGTCGCCGTCATCGACATCACCGCCGACCGCGTCGGCACCATCGAGATCGCCACCGGTGCCGCCATCAGCATCGACGCCCTCTCGGTCGACCACACCGGTCGCCGGCTCTACGTCGCCACCACCGACGAGATGGGCAGCCAGCTGGTCGTCGTCGACACCGAGACCGCGCGCATCCGCAACACCATCGTCATCGGTGCCCCGATCCGCAGCCTGGCGCTCGGCCCGGACAACACCGCCTACGTGCTGACCTCGGACCTGACCGCCCGCGGTGAGGTGCACGTCGTCGACCTGGCCGCCGGCCGCGTGACCGGTCGCTTCGCCGTCGGTGACGCCCCGACCCAGCTGGTGCTCGGTGCCGACGGCACCCGCGCCTACGTGGTCGACTACGACCGCGTCTCGGTGTTCTGCACCCAGACCAACGCGGTCGTCGACACCATCACCGCCGATGTCCAGCCGTCCTGCGTCACCGTCAGCCGCGACGGATCGCGGCTCTACGTCGCGGACGTGGCCGGTGACGTCACCGCGGTCGCCGTCGAGGCGCCCAAGCCGCTGCTCTACTCGCAGTTCATGGCGACCAAGTCCGTGGCCATGAACGACGTGCGCGCGCTGGAGCCCGCGACCGTCTGATCAGTCCAAAGAGAACGCCCCCACTGTGAAGGTGGGGGCGTTCTGCGTTGTGCGGCTAGTGCGTGCCCGTGCAGTCGAGCGACACCGAAATGGTCTTGCTGGTCTGCGGCAGCAGGATGGAGTTGCCGTTGCGGCCCAGGACCGGTCCGGCGAACGGCACCCACTGCGTGGTCGACTGCGGATTGCGCACACTGGATACGCTGCACTGGGACATCGGCGCCGTCCCCAGCTTGTCGATCGTGACCACATAGCCCTCGGACTGCAGCCGGTTGATCGTGTCTTGTGCCGTTTCAGCAGCGGCCAATCCCGCCGGTGCCAGCACAGTCAGCGCAGCTCCGGCCATCGCTGCGGCGAGCGTCCAATTCCTGCGCATGATTTTCTCCTGTCGTGCCAACACTAATCATCCTCCTACCTGGCAGGGTCGGCTAGCATCTCGACATCCCAGCGGCAGCAACCCAGAGGCGAAATTCACGATGCTCAGTACGATGCAGGACGCCCCGCTCACCATCGCCACGATCATGCGGCACGCGACCGGGCAGAATTCCCGCCGAACCGTCACCACGGCGCTCGGCGGCGGGCAGTACCGCACCGTGAACTACGGCGAAGTCGGCGAGCAGTGCGGGCGGCTGGCCAACGCGTTGCGCGGTCTCGGCATCACCGGGGACCAGCGGGTGGCCACGTTCATGTGGAACAACGCCGAACACACGGTGGCGTACCTGGCCGTTCCGTCGATGGGTGCGGTGCTGCACACCCTCAATATCCGGCTCTCACCCGAGCAGATCGCGTACATTGCCAACGAGGCCGAGGATTCGGTCGTCATCGCCGACCTCTCGTTGACCGCTCAGCTCGCCCCGGTGCTGCCGCAGATGACCACGGTGCACACCGTGATCGCCATCGGCGCAGGGGATTTGGGGCCGCTGGAAGCCTCGGGCAAGACGGTCCTGCGGTACGACGAACTGCTGGCCGCCCAGCCCGCCGACTTCGACTGGCCCGAGATCGACGAGTGGTCCGCAGCCGCGATGTGTTACACCAGCGGCACCACCGGAAATCCCAAAGGCGTTGTCTACAGCCATCGTTCGAGCTTCTTGCATGCTATGGCGACGTGCACCAGCAATGCGCTGGACGTCGGTAGTGACGACGTGACCCTGCCCATCGTGCCGATGTTCCACGCCAACGCCTGGGGTCTGCCGTACGCCGCGCTGATGGCCGGCGCCGACCTGGTGATGCCGGACCGGTTCCTGGACGGCGCGTCGCTGATCGACCTCATCGAGACCCATCGCCCGACCATCGCCGGCGCCGTTCCGACGATCTGGAACGACGTGATGAACTGCCTGGAAAAGAACCCGGGACACGACATTTCGTCCCTGCGGATCGTCGGCTGCGGCGGCTCGGCCGTGCCGGTGTCGATGATGCGGATCTTCCAGGAACGGTACGGCGTCCACATCCGTCAGGCCTGGGGGATGACGGAGACCTCACCGCTGGCCACCACCGCCAAGCCGCTGCCGAACGTGTCCGACGAGCAGTACTGGGCGTCCCGCGCGACCGCGGGGCGTCCGATGTGCGGCGTCGAAATCCGGATCGTCGACGACGCCGGCGCCCCGCTGCCGCACGACGGAGAAGCGGTCGGGGAGATCGAGATTCGCGGGCCGTGGATCACCGGCAGCTATTACCTCGGCTACGACGCGAGCAAGTTCGACAGTGGCTGGCTGCGCACCGGTGACGTCGGCCGCATCGACGACTGCGGGTTCGTCACGCTCACAGACCGAGCCAAGGACGTCATCAAGTCCGGCGGCGAGTGGATTTCGTCGGTCGAGCTGGAGAACCACTTGATCGCGCACCCGGCCGTGCTGGAGGCCGCCGTGGTCGCCGTGCCCGACGATCGCTGGCAGGAGCGCCCGCTGGTTGCTGTGGTGCTGCACGACGGCGCTGCCGCGACTGCCGTCGAGCTGCGAGAGTTCTTGGCGGACAAGGTGGTTCGCTGGTGGCTGCCCGAGCGCTGGACATTCATCGACCAGGTGCCCCGCACCAGCGTCGGCAAGTACGACAAGAAGACCATCCGCGCCCGGTACGCCGACGGCGCCTACGAGGTCGTCACCATCTAGTTCCCTCGCGAGCAGACGCGAAACTGTCGTATTTCGGCCAAAAACGACAGTTTTGTGTCTGCTCGCGGGATCAAGCGCGGACCGCGAGGGTCGACATCAGGTCGGCGAGCCGGTCCGGCCGGTCGAGCATCGAGAAAGTCCTTGCACCGTCGATGATTTCGAGGCGGGCGTGCGGGATCAGGTCCGCCAGCTTCTCGCCGTCGCCGACTTCGAAGAACACGTCGTCGGCCGACCACGCGATGAGCGTCGGCTTATCGAACTCGGGCAGCCGCGCCGCCACCGCGGTGGTGACCTCGGTGCGCAGCGAGCTGGTGAACACTCGGAGGTCCTCGGCGATCGCTGGATTTGACAGCGGGTAGCTGACCCATTCCCGGGTCAGGGCATCGAGGTCGGAGTAGGCGAGGCCGGCATAGGCGCGCTTGCGTACCAACGGGATTCGGATTGCCTGGGCGGCGGTGCGGAACAAGGCCTTCGAGCGCGAAGCTGTGATCAACGGCTTGAGGATCGGCGGCGGAAAGTGCTCGAACGCATCGCAACTGGTCAGCACCATGGCGCCGATGCGCTCGGGGTGGTGGACCGCGACCAGTTGGGTGACGACACCGCCGGTGTCGTTGCCGACGATGACGACGTCGTCGAGGTCGAGTGCGGCCAGGGTGTCGGCGACGATGCGCGCGACGCCGTGGATGCTCCGGTCGGCACCGGGGCGCAGCGGTTCGGGATGTGCGCCGAGGGGCCAGGTCGGGACGATGCACCGCAGGCCTTGGGCTGCCAGCCGCGTTGCGACCTGTCGCCACAGCTGGCCACCCATCATGTATCCGTGTACGAAGACGACGGGTCTGCCGTCCTTCGGCCCGAATTCCTCGAAATGGATGGTTCCGGCGTTAATCTCGATGATCGACATGGATCACTCCTAGCTCGATACTGATTTACAAACAGGCTGTCCGCAACTTACCAACAGGGTGTATGGAAAACAAGAGGCGTACCCAGGAAGAACGCTCCGCGGCGACGCGTGAGGCGTTGATCGTCGCTGCGCGGCGACTGTGGGGTGAGCGTGGTTATGCCGAGGTGGGTACGCCCGAGATCGCGACGACCGCCGGGGTCACGCGCGGCGCGATGTACCACCAATTCGCCGACAAGGCTGCGCTTTTCCTGGCCGTGGTGGAGGCGGTGGAGCAGGACGTGATGGCCCGGCTCGGGGAGTCGGTGGCGGCGTCCGGCGCGACGACACCGGCCGATGCCATCCGGGCCGCGGTCGACGGCTGGCTGGAGGTTTCCGGCGACCCCGAGGTGCGGCAGCTGGTCCTGTTGGATGCCCCGAGCGTGCTGGGCTGGGCGGGCTTTCGTGATGTGGCCCAGCGCTACAGCCTGGGTATGACGGAGCAGTTGCTCAGCGAGGCCATCAAGGCCGGCCAGCTGGCCCGTCAGCCGGTGCGGGCACTGGCGCACGTGTTGATCGGGGCCCTCGACGAGGCGGCCATGCTCATCGCCACGTCCGAGGACCCGAAGAAGACTCGTCGCGAGACCAGGCAGGTGCTGCGCCGCCTGGTCGACGCCATGTTCGCGGGCTGATTACTGCCGCGAGTTACAGCCGCGAGCAGACGCAAAACTGTCGTTTCCGCTCGGAAATTGACAGTTTTGCGTCTGCTCGCGAGAGGTGGTGACTAGCGCTCGGCGCGCTGGTAGGCCGTCACGACGGCGGCGCCGCCCAGGCCGATGTTGTGCTGCAGGGCGGCGTTGACGCCGTCGACCTGACGCTTGTCGGCGGTGCCGCGCAGCTGCCAGGTCAGCTCGGAGCACTGGGCCAGGCCCGTCGCGCCGAGCGGGTGACCCTTGGAGATCAGGCCGCCCGACGGGTTGACCACCCAGCGCCCGCCGTAGGTCGTGTCGTTGTTGTCGATCAGCCGCGGGGCTTCACCCTCGCCGCACAGGCCCAGGGCTTCGTACAGCAGCAGCTCGTTGGCGGAGAAGCAGTCGTGCAGCTCGATGACCTGGAAGTCTTCGGGGCCGAGGCCCGACTGGTCGTAAACCTTCTGTGCGGCTTGCACATTCATGTCGTAGCCGATGATGTTGGCGGCGCTGCCGTCGAACGTCGACGCGAAGTCGGTCGTCATGGCCTGGCCGACGATCTCGACGGCCTGCGAGGCCAGCCCGTGCTTGTCGACGAACGCCTCGCTCGCGACGATCGCCGCACCCGACCCATCGGAGGTGGGGGAGCACTGCAGCTTGGTCAGCGGGTCGGAGATCATCTTGGCGGCCAGGATGTCGTCGAGCGTGTACTCGTCCTGGAACTGTGCGTACGGGTTGTTCACCGAATGCTTGTGGTTCTTGTAGCCGATCTTCGCGAAATGTTCGGCGGTGGTGCCGTACTTCTTCATGTGCTCACGGCCGGCCGCACCGAACATCCACGGCGCCACGGGGAAGGCGAACTCGTCGATCTCGGCCAGGGCCTTGACGTGCCGGCCCAGCGGCGATTCGCGGTCCTGTGCGCCGCCACCGAGCGAGCCCGGCTGCATCTTCTCGAAGCCCAGCGCGATGGTGCAATCCGCCAGGCCGCCGCGAATCGCCTGCGCGGCAAGGTAAAGCGCGGTCGAACCCGTCGAACAGTTGTTGTTGACGTTGACGATCGGGATGCCCGTCATGCCCAGTTCGTACAGGGCGCGCTGGCCGGAGGTCGAGTCGCCGGAGCAGTAGCCGACGTACCCCTGCTCCACCTGGTCGTACGAGATGCCGGCGTCGGCGAGCGCCTTGTTGCCGGACTCGTTCGCCATCTGCGGGTAGTCCCAGCCTTCGCGACTGCCGGGCTTCTCGAACTTGGTCATGCCGACGCCGACGACGAACACACGATTCTTGGCCATGGGTTTCCTTTCGTTACTACCTGTAGTTCAGTCACGCGCGGCGCTTTTAGTCAAGACCTCAAAGGTCTGGTCTCCGGAGCCGAGCCGGTGGTATACAACCTAGAACCTGTTCTAGTTCTGCCGGTCCTCAGGAGGTTTCATGGCGTTGCGGGTCGTGCAATGGGCAACCGGCGGAGTCGGCGTCGCCGCGATCAACGGCGTGCTGGAACACCCCGACCTGGAGCTCGTCGGCTGTTGGGTGCATTCGGAAGCCAAGAATGGCAAGGACGTTGGCGAGATCATCGGCGTGGCGCCGCTCGGTGTCACCGCCACCAACAACATCCAGGACATCCTCGACCTGGACGCCGACGCCGTCATCTACGCCCCGCTGATGGCCAACCCCGACGAGGTCGCCGCGCTGCTGCGGTCCGGCAAGAACGTGGTGACGCCGGTCGGCTGGGTGTACCCGAGCGAAAAGCAGGGCGCGCCGGTGCGCGAGGCCGCGTTGGCCGGTGGCGTCACGCTGCACGGCACCGGCATCGCGCCCGGCGGCATCAGCGAGAAGTTCCCGCTGCTGTTCTCGGCGATGTCCACCGGCGTGACTTTCGTTCGGGCCGAAGAGTTCTCGGACCTGCGGACCTACGAGGCACCCGACGTGTTGCGGCACGTGATGGGGTTCGGTGAGACCCCGGACAAGGCGCTGACGGGCCCCATGCAGAAGCTCCTGGACAGCGGCTTCATCCAGGCTGTCCGGATGTGCGTCGACCAATTCGGTTTCAACGCCGACCCGAAGATCGTTGCCCGCCAAGAGGTTGCGGTGGCGACCGCGCCCATCGACTCGCCGCTGGGGCCCATCCAGCCCGGCCAGGTGGCGGCCCGCAAGTTCCACTGGGAGGCGGTCGTCGGCGACGAGGTCGTCGTCCGCGTCACCGTCAACTGGTTCATGGGCGAGGAAAACCTCGATCCTGCATGGGATTTCGGCCCCGAAGGGCAACGCTACGAGATGGAGGTCAAAGGCAATCCGGACTTCACCGTGTCGATCAAGGGCTTTCAGGGACTCGTCGGCGAGGACGGACCGGAACCCGGCGTCGTCGGCACCGCCGCCCACTGCGTCAACTCCGTGCCCGCGGTGTGTGCCGCGGAACCGGGTATCGCCACCTATCTGGACCTGCCGCTCGTCAGCGCGAAGGCGCTGCCGCGCCTGAGATAGCGTTCATTCGCGCACGCTCGCGGGAAATGGGCTAGGGCTGGATCAGGATGCGGATCGGATTGCCTTCGGCCCGATCGAGTTTCGCGATGCCTTCGGCGACGTCCTCGAGCGGGACGATCTCGCTGATCGACCGAGTGAGGTCGAGGCGGCCGCGAGAGACCAGCGTGGCCAGGGTGCCGATGTCGGCGTTCTGGTAGCCCAGATGGCCGAGCACCTGCTTGCGGGTCAGGTTGAAGAACGACGTGGGGCCGATCGTCGGGGCGTCTGCGCTCATGCCGACACCGACGAACCGGCCGCCGACGGTCAGTGACGCCAGCGCCTGATCGAACGTCGAGCCCTTGCCGACGGCGTCGAACGCGACATCGAGCATCCGGCCTCCGGTGGCCGACGCGATCTGCGCCGCCAGTTCCGGGTCGCGCGCGTCGAACGCGTAGTCCGCGCCGACCGCCAGCGCGCGCTCCAGCACCGCCGGATTGACGTCGACGGCGATGATGGGCGCGGCCCCGACCAACCGGGCCAACTGCACGATGTGCGTGCCGAGGCCGCCCACACCCCACACTCCGACGGACTCGCCGATCCCCACCTGGCCGGTCCGGACCACGGCGCCGAACGGCGTGGACACCGCGTCGGCCAGGATCGCGGCCTGCTCCAGCGGCACGTTGTCGGGTACGCGGGTCAGCCCGAAGGCCTGTGCGACCGTGTACTCGGCCCAGCCGCCGTCGTATGCGAACGCCATGAGCCGGATCCGCAGACAGTTCGACATGTCGCCGCGCATACAGTTCACGCAGCCCATGCAGGGCTTACCGGCGGCGACGACGACGCGGTCGCCCTCGGCCCAGCCGGTGACACCCGGTCCCAGCTTGGCGACGGTGCCTGATGTCTCGTGCCCTTGGGTCACCACCGGGAGCTGCGACGGGAACGTGCCGTTGATCAGGCTGAGGTCGGAGTGGCAGATGCCGCAGTAGGCGACTTTGACGAGTACCTCGCCGGGGCCTGGTTCTGGAATCGGAACATCTTCCACCACAATCTTTTTGGTGTCGGAGTAGAACCGTTGGGCCCGCATCGTTGAGGTCATGACACTCCAGTGGTCAGCTTCGATGGTTACGATCGCCATCATGGCGCAGGCATTGGTGGTCGAGCAATCACGAACAGTTCCCGTCACGGTCGCTGACGCGTTCAGCGGTACGGTTCCGATGCCGTTGAACGAGCTGTTCTGTCGGTGGTACGGGCCGATCCCGCCGATCAAGGCGGTTCGTGACCAGACCGGCATCTGGGACGCGGTCGGGCAGACCCGCACGATTCTGCTGCGGGGCGGTGGCAGCATGGCCGAGACGCTGACGTCGTTCAACGAGCCGCACTCGTTCGGCTACACCCTGTCCGACATCACCGGCCCGATGGCCGCGCTGATCAGCGGCGTCAACGGCGAATGGCTGTTCCAACCCGCCGGCACCGGTACCAAGATCACCTGGCGCTGGACCTTGCATCGGCGCAGTGCGGCGACCGCTCCGCTGCTGCCGGTGTTCGGCCGGTTGTGGAAGGGCTACGCCGGCCGGTCCCTGGAGCATCTTTCTGCCCTCCTGGTGGGATGACAGTCCCACGATGCACGCCGGATCATGTTAGATGAACTAATGACTAAGCGTGCGCTCGTTTTGGCTGGTGGCGGCATCGCCGGCATCGCATGGGAGACCGGCATTTTGCAGGGAATCGCCGACGAAGCCCCCGAGATCGCGGCAGCGGTGCGGAATGCGGATGTGGTGTTGGGCACCTCGGCGGGCTCGGCGGTCGGCGCTCAGCTGGGCAGTGCGCTGAGCATCGGCGAGCTGTTCGAACGCCAGGTCGCCGCCGAGTCCGCGGAGATCAGCCCCGGTATCAACATCGAAGTCGTCTTGACCGTGTTCATCGAGGCGATGTCCACCGCCAACGGCACCCGCGCCCAGCAGTTGCGGCGCCTCGGGGCCGCCGCGGCGGAGGCCGACACCGTCAGCCAGGCCGTGCGCCGCGACGTCATCGAGCGCCGGCTGCCGTCGCACGAGTGGCCCGACCACGACCTGCGCATCACCGGCGTCGACATCGACACCGGCGAGTTGGTGGTGTTCACCCGCGAGTCGGGAGTGTCCCTGGTCGATGCGGTCCAGGCCAGTTGCGCGGTGCCGGCGGCCTGGCCGATCGTGACCATCGGCGGCCGCCGGTACATGGACGGCGGCATGGGCAGCAGCGTCAACATGGTCGCGGTCAAGGACTGTGACGCCGCCGTCGTCCTCGTCCCGGCTCCGTCAGACTCGCCGTCACCGTTCGGTGCGGGCCCCGGCGCCGACGTCAAGAGTTTCGCGGGCAGCGCCTGCGCCATCTACGCCGACGACGAGTCCCTCGCCGCCTTCGGTCTCGATCCGCTGGATCCGGCCTGCCGCATTCCGTCGGCGCAGGCCGGCCGGGCGCAGGGCCGCAGGGTTGCGGCTGAGGTCGCCGCGTTTCTGGCCTAGTTGCCGAGATCGAGGGAATCGAGTGCGGCGCTGGCCAATTCGTGCCCGATGTCGATGACCTCATCGGCGCGATAGAACTCCAGGCTGCGGCACACCGTGCGCGGGACCTCGATCAGCAGATCAGGTGGGTACGCCGCCAGGGTGTGTCGCATCAACGCGGCCTGCGAGATTTCGATGGTGCGGTTCATGACCTCGAACCCGCCGAGCCGCGGCACGGCAGAGTCCTCGGCATCGGCGTCGGCCTCGGCGGGGTTGTCGATGCCGTCGACCGCATTGCTGAAGCGGCTCAGCACCGATCGTGCGGTGGGGCCGTCGAGCAGCGTGCTCGCCGCGGCCCGGTCGATCAGTGACGTCGTGCTGCGTCGCATCCGGCTCAACAGTTCGGCGGTGGCACTGGGGGACTCCGCCGGGTGACTGGGGTCGCTGGCGTTGAGGCTGACCGCGATGGTCAGGTCGGCGTTGACGGCCGCGAGCGGCGCCATGGGCAGCGGGTCCAGGATGCCGCCGTCGGCCAGCAACCGGCCATCGAGCAGATACGGGGCGATGACGCCGGGGATGGCGATGGAGGCCCGGATGGCCGCATCGATGGGGCCGCGCTGCAGCCAGACCGACTTTCCCGCGATCAGGTCGGTTGCGACGGCGGTGAAGGGGATCGGCAGGCTCTCGATGGTCCGCGGGCCGATGATCTCGCGGACGGTGGCCAGAATCTTCTCGGCTCGCAGCACCCCGGCGGCGGTGAGGGACGGATCGAGCAGGCGGAGTACCGCGCTCTGGGTGAGGGCGCTGGCCCACGCTGTGAATTCGTCGAGTTTGTCGGCGGCTTGCAGGGCGCCGACGAGTGCGCCCATGGACGAACCGGAGATGCCGACGACGTCGTATCCGCGCTCGCGAAGCGCGTCGATGACTCCGATGTGTGCATAACCCCGGGCGCCACCGCTGCCGAGGACCAGTGCGACCCGCATGGCCCTATCTTGGCGTGCGGATCAGGCTGAGGTGAGGCGAGGCGGCGTCAGCAGCGGATGCGCGAGAAGAACGCCGCGGAGATCAGGCCGATGATCAGCGCGACCTGTGGCTGTCCGCTGCTCATGGCGAAGACGATGCCGCTGACGGATGCGACCGCGATGAGCAGCAGCAGGGTGCCCATGAAGAGCATCCGGCGCCCGTTGACCGCGCCACTGTGCGCCCGTGCGACCGGTACGTGCTGACGAGCAACCATCGGGCTCATCCCTTCGACTATGAGTGAGACACCCCATAGTGTGCACCATTATGTGAGTCGAAGCACAATTACTGGCCAGTAGTTGGGAAATACGTCGCATTCGTTAGCTGATCTCATTGGTTTCGCGATGTTTTGCCTGGTCGACGGGCAAATTTATTAGTTGTGCTTTGTGTTCTGGGAATGGCATTCGGGTTCGATTTCGCGCCGTAAGAGGCGGCAAAATTAATTTGTTGAACTAATCTAATTAATTCTCCGGAGGCGCCGGCTTGCGTGCGATGTATGACATCGCGAGCGTGCGGTCAGATCGCGAAATCGATGTTGCCAGGGTCCAGCGTGCGTTCAAGGCTGGCCTCCGCTGGTTCGGAGCGAGACCCGCTCGCAGGAGTGCCTAGCGTCAATCACCAATCGCACGCGGCGACCGTGATTGCACTCAGGGACCTTTCCGCGGCGTCTGCGGTCCCTGAGTGCAAAAACCGCCGGTCGATCGCAGTGCTGATTGCGCTCAGGTACTTGTCCCTGGGGATCGGGACTGACACCGCGACGAACACCGCTCGGCCGGCACAGATCAGGTCCGCCGCCACGTACGACGGTGGCGCGAGCCTGACGGGACGGCGGAAACACGCGTCGAAATTCGCCGTGTGGTCAGGCTCGGTGAAGGTCGAGGACGTTGAGTCTGAACTGAGGTCGCAAAAGTTCGATTGAGCAGGTGCGCAGGTGCGCAGGTTCGCGGCCGCCGCTGACGCGCTTCAGTTGACGCAGGGGATTCCGCCGTTGGCCCGCACGGGCGGGCCGGATTCGGGCGTCGGCAACGTGGTGTCGTAGTTGGACGACTTGGCCGCGGCCATGGAGACGCTGTCCAGGGTGTCGGGTACCTGGTAGCCCGGACCCAGCGTGACGTGGATGCGGCCCGC
Organism: Mycolicibacterium llatzerense; assembly: GCF_000878195.1. Taxonomy (GTDB): domain Bacteria; phylum Actinomycetota; class Actinomycetes; order Mycobacteriales; family Mycobacteriaceae; genus Mycobacterium; species Mycobacterium llatzerense. Next base: position 34,777 of record NZ_JXST01000046.1, read on the forward strand.
GGGCACCGACGGGTCGGCACGGACCGCGTCGATGCCGAGCAGTTCGGCCAGGTGCTTGGCCTCGGCGTCGGCTCCGGTGCCGAAGTCGACGGCCGTCGAGCTCAGCTCGCCGTCCTGCGAGCTCCTGGTCTGGCCCATGGAGTATTCGAGATCGCCCAGGATCTCCGACATCTGCCGGCCCAGGCCCATCACGTCGGAACCGTTGATGACGTCGATGATCGCGGTCTTCGCGTTCTTCGACGTGGTGCCCGTGCTGTCCGAGGCCTTGTCCAGCGTGGACGGCTCGGTCGACGTGGTCGGCGTCGACGTCGTCGCTCCCGGCGGCGGCTTGAGGCCGAAAGCCTTGGCGACCTCGGTCTTGACGGCCATCGGGTCGACGATGTTGACGTCCTGGCCGTCGATGTTGTCGTAACGCACGACGGGCAGCGTCCGGTACTGGACGTTCGCGCCGCCGGCGATCTCGCCCATGCGCTTGAACTGCTCCTGGCCCCAACCGGCCGACAGCACGACGTCCTTCTGTGCCACGCCGATCAACTGGTTCAGCTTGCCGAGGTCGCTGAACGATCCGTCCTGCTGCAGCTGGTGCATCACCGAGATCAGGAACGCCTGCTGGCGGTGGGTCCGGTCCAGATCGCCGTTGTCGAGGCCGTGCCGCTGCCGGACGAAGGCGACGACCTGCGAGGCGTCGAGGGTCTGCCGGCCGGCCGGGAAATCGGCGCCGGAGTAGTCGTCGTACACCGGGTGGTTCAGGCAGATCTCGACGCCGCCGAGGCTCTCGGCGATGTCGTAGAAGCCGGCGAGGTTCACCTCGGCGAAGTAGTCGATGGGCGCACCGGTCAGGTTGCGGACCGCGGCCAGTGTCGCGGCGCGGCCGGCCTCGCGGCTCTTGCGCTCCAGCTCGGCCTGGTCGGTGACGCCCTTGTCCATCAGGTGCTGCATGGCGTTGGCCTTGGTCAGGCCGTACGCCTCTTTGATCTTGATGTGGTCGTACCCGGGGATGCCGGTGACCCGCACGTAGTCGTCACGCGGAATCGAGAACGCGACCACGTGGTTGTCGGCGGTGATGTGCGCCAGGATCAGCGTGTTGGTGTTGTAGCCGCCGTTATCGGAATCGCCGGCGTGCAGCTTGTCGAGCAGTGCCTGCGGCAGGTCGTTGCCCTGCTGGTCTTTGCGGGAGTCCAGGCCGATCAGCAGGATGTTCATCGCCCCGCCGGTGGACTTCGGCGCGTCCGCTCCGAGTGCGTCGCTGACCGTGATGCCGTGCAGCGCGCCGCGCACCGTCCACCAACCCAGACCGGTCGCCGCCACGGCCACGACCGTCACCAGCGCGAGCGCTACGCGGCCGACGGTGTCCCAGCCCACGCGGGCGCTGAGCAGGCTTTGCAGCCGGCTCCGGCGGTGCCGGGCTGGAAGACGGTGGCGGGCGGAATCGCTGCGCTGGAAATCGGGGGTGCTCAGATGCGACCTCGAGGGGATGCGGTCATGGCGTTCATCTCGGCGGGCCTCGCGGGTACGTGTGGGCCGCCGGTCGGATCCGGCGGTCGGAAGTTCGGTAGCACCGCGGCCCGCGTGGATGCGTGTTCAGTGACCGGACGGCAGCACCACCGATTTTAGGGCAACGCCCCTGACTCAGCGAATCCTCAGAGAACGCCGGTGATCAGCCGCATTCGCCCTTGGATGCGCTGGTCGCGGCCATGATCACGCCCGCCTGTTGGGCTGCTGTGAGCTCGACCCAGGGGGTGTTGAAGTTACCGGGATCACGTGTTTCCGGCCTTTGCAGGATGCTCAGGTACGGCTCGACCAGCGTCGTCGGGTCGGCTCGCTGGCCGTCCATCCACAGTTTCGCGGCGTGGCAGGCCTGGCCGAATTCGGACTCCGTGGCCGCCGACGGGACGTCGACGGCGGTCGTCACACCGCCAGGGGAGACGGCGACCCCGCCGGGGGCCGGGTGTTCGTGCGACTGCGTGGGCAGCTCGGCGGCGGGCGTCTGAGCAGTACCCGACTGCTTGTCCGGACCGCAGCCCGTGAGCACGGTCAAGGCGGTGGCGGTGAGCAGCGTTGCTCGGCTGATGGTCAGCATGAGAGCCAATCTAGGTCGTCGCGCATTCAGGATCACCCTGACGCTAACCCTTTCCCACTCGCCGGGGGCCCGTCAGGATGGGGAACATGGCAGTGCAGAACGTGCAGAACGCGACGTGTTGTCGGGCTTGAGCCCGGCCTCATGAGGGCTGATAGCCCACCGTTCGTTTCTGCATTGGAGTTCCGTCATGTCCGTCCTGACCGATTTTTCTGTATCTGGTCCTGCTCTCGTCGCGCCGACCCGATTGCGCCTACCCGACCTGCTGCACGCCACTGACCGGTGCGCAGACGATGTGCTCAGTGGTCGATACGACCGGCTGTTGCCCGCCGATGGCCTGCCACTCGAAGAACGTTGGTACCGCCGGTTGTACGGCGACGACGAACTCGATCTCTGGTTGATCAGCTGGGTCCCCGCGCGCAGCACCGAACTGCACGACCACGGCGGATCGCTGGGTGCGTTGACCGTGGTGTCGGGTGCGCTGGAGGAGACCCGATGGGACGGTCGCGGGCTGCGCCAACGCACGTTGGCGGCCGGTGACCAGGCGGCGTTCCCGCTGGGCTGGGTCCACGACGTGGTGCGCGCCGCCGATGAGCCGGCGACGGTATCGAATCCCACCTTGAGCGTGCACGCCTATTCGCCGCCGCTGACCGCCATGTCGTACTACGACGTCTCCGATAGCAACAAGCTGCGTCGCGTCTACACCGAACTCACCGACAAACCCGAGGGGGACTGATGCCCAGCAAAGTCGACGCGATGCTGGACGCCGCGCGGGAGCGGTTGGTCCGGCTGTCGGCCGCCGAAATCCCGGCCGCGCTGAATCGGGGCGCCGTGCTCGTGGACATCAGGCCGGCCGCGCAGCGCGCCGTCGAGGGCGAGTTCCCCGGCGCGCTCGTGGTTGAGCGCAACGTCCTGGAATGGCGCTGCGACCCGACCAGCGATGCCCGCCTGCCGCAGGCCACCGGCGACGACGTCGAGTGGGTCGTGCTGTGCTCGCAGGGTTACACCTCGAGCCTGGCCGCCGCGGCGCTGCAGGATCTGGGGCTCTACCGGGCCACCGACGTCATCGGCGGGTACCGGGCGCTGGTCGCCGAAGGACTGCTGGGCGGGACGGCCGCGTCGGTGCTGCTACGTGCCGGCGCTTGGGTGTAGCGGGGCGTCTCAGCTCGAGTAGCCGCGTGCCAGCAGGGGGCGCAGCTGTTCGGTCTTCTCCGGTGTCCATCCCGGCGGTTGCAGGATGGCCGCCCAGGCGTTGGCGACGTCGCGGATGAACACGTGACCGTGCCCGTCCGGCACCTCGACGGCCACCGCCATATCGGCCGAGACCTGCAGGAAGGTCACCACCGGAATCCATTCCATCCGTGGCGACACGTCGCGGCCGCGGGGTTCGCGCAACCAATCCGGCATGTGGAACAACAGATCCGGATTGAACCAGGAGATCGGATCGGACGGGTGCTGCAGATACACCACCCGTGGGTGGTGCCACGCAGTGTTCGGACGGTCCAAATCCGTTGGCTGCGAGACAAACCGGACGTACTCGCCCTTGTCGTAGATGGGCAGCTTCTCGGGGGAGCCGGCGTCGCGCCGGGCGGTCAGATCGGTCCAGATCGTATTCTGGAATGTCGGTCCCGAGAACAGGGCGCCGTCGGTTCGGGCGATCAGATTGTTGAGCGACAGGAACGGTGCCTCGCCGCCGAACGAGCCGAGACTCTCGCCGAACACCACGAGCTTGGGTCGTTTGCCTTCGGGCAGTTCACGGACCATCTCGTCAACCGCCTCGAACAGCTCTTGACCTGCCTGACGGGCGTTCTCCTTGTCCACCAGGAACGAGATCCAGCTGGGCAGGAACGAGTACTGCATGGACACGATCGCGGTGTCGCCGTTGTACATGTACTCCAGCGCTGATGCCTCGGCCGCGTTGATCCAGCCGGTACCCGTCGTCGTCGCGACCGCGATCACCTTGCGGTTCAGCCCACCGGTGCGTTTGAGTTCGTCGGCGGCCAGCCGGGCGGTGGCGCGGATGCCTTCTGCCGAGTGCAGGCCGGCGTATGCACGAATCGGCTCAATTGCTTTGACGCCGTTGAATTTCGACAGTTCGTCGACGGTCGGTCCGCCCTTGACGAACACCCGCCCCTGATGGCCAAGGGAGTCCCAGCTGGCCAGCGACTGCGGGCCGCCGGAGCGCAGCGTGCTGGTGGGTGCCGGGTTGTCGGTGTCGTTGTTGGCGTTCTCGAAGATGTTGTTGATCGTCGACATGGCGAAGCGGACCACGACGCCATTGAGGATCGCGATGAACAGGCTGACGACCAGGACGACGGCGACCACACCCGACACCCGCGGCGGCGCAACACGTTCCAGCTGGCGCACCAGGAACAGCACGAGCTTGCGCACCAACTGTCCGAATTCGACGAACGCGAACAAGAAGACGACCGACAGCACTGCCGTGAGCGGGTGATCCCAGAAACCCATGCGCGGCACGCCCATCATGTCCCGGACGTCGTCCTGCCAGACGTGGAACCAGATGATCGCGAGCACCTGGCCGATGGTGCCGACCCCGATCAGGGTCAGCCAGGCCCAGCGCGGAGCCTTGGGGCTGCTGTCCTTCGACCGCATGTAGCGCACCAGCCAGACGCCGAGGACTCCGAAGCCGTAGCCGCACGCGCCGGCGGCACCGCTGACGATGCCCTGGAACAGCGGGCCGCGCGGCAACAACGACGGAGTCATCGACAGCCAGATGAACATCAGGCCCACTGCGGTGCCGAAGAACGTGTAGCGGCGAACCCACCAATCCGACGGCGGCTCTTCCAGTTTCGCCGCCAGCGACTCCTCACCCGACGGGTCGGCTACCGCGATAGCGGAGCCGTCGTCGTCGGCAGGATCAGCGTCTTGAGCAGTGTCGGCCACCGCTCGACTTTACCGATGCGTGAAGTTCGGTGCGCGCTTCTCGGTGAAGGCCGCCATGCCCTCGGTCTGGTCGTCGGTGGCGAAGGCCGAGTGGAACAGCCGGCGCTCGTACAGCAGGCCCTCGGCGAGGGTGCTCTCGAAGGCACGGTTGACGGCCTCTTTGGCCATCCGCGACGCCGAAAGGGACATGCCGGCAATGGTTTTGGCGACGGCGTTGGCCTCGTCGAGCAGTGTGTCGGCGGGGACCACGCGCGACACCAGGCCGCAGCGCTCGGCCTCTTCGGCGTCCATGTTGCGGCCGGTGAGGATCAGGTCCATCGCCTTGGCCTTGCCGACGGCGCGGGTCAGGCGCTGGCTGCCGCCCATGCCGGGCAGCACGCCCAGCTTGATCTCGGGCTGGCCGAATTTGGCGGTGTCGGCGGCGATCAGCAGGTCGCACATCATGGCCAGCTCACAACCGCCACCGAGCGCGTAGCCGGCGACGGCCGCGATGGTGGGGGTGCGGGTCGCGGCGAACTTGTTCCACAGCGCAAAAAAGTCCTGCGAGAACACGTCGGCGAACGTCAGGCTCGCCATCTCCTTGATGTCGGCGCCCGCGGCGAAGGCCTTCTCGCTGCCGGTGATGATGACGGCGCCGATGCCCGGGTCGGCGTCGAGTTCGGCTGCGGCCGTGGTGACTTCGGCCATCACCTGGCTGTTGAGCGCGTTGAGGGCCTTGGGCCGGTTCAGGGTGATGGTCGCGACGCGGTCGTCGCGGGTGACCAGGATGGTTTCGAACGTCATCAGGGCTCCTAGAAGGTCAGGTCGGGGTCGGCGGAGACGAAGTAGGCGTCGACGTCGGCGGTGGTGCAGTCCGACAGATTAGCCGGGGACCACTGCGGGTTGCGGTCCTTGTCGACGAGCTGGGCGCGGATGCCCTCCACGAAATCGTGGGACTTGTGCGACGCCATCGAGACCCGGAATTCCTGGGTGAGGACGTCCTCGAGGGTCGGCAGCTTGGCGGCGCGGCGCACGGCCTCCAGTGTGACGGTCAGCGCGATGGGGGACCGGGTGGCGATCAGGTCGGCTGCGGCGTTGGCCTCGGCGGCCTCATGGCCGCGCAGGTTCTCCAGAATCTCCGCGACGGTGTTCGCGGCGTAGCACTGGTCGATCCAATGCTGTTGTGCCAGTAGCTCACTGGCCGGTGGCTCGATGGCGTACTTCGCCAGGGCCGCGTCGGGTCCATCGCTGATGACCAGGTCCCGGAAAGCGGCGAGGTCGGCCTGCGGGACGAAATGGTCGGCGAATCCCAGGGCGATGGCGTCCGCGCCGGAGAACGGGGCACCGGTGAGTGCGGCGTGCAGGCCGATCAGGCCGGGTGCCCGCGACAGCAGGTAGGTGCCGCCGACATCGGGAATGAAGCCGATGCCGACCTCGGGCATGCCGAGCTTGGTCTTCTCGGTGACGACGCGGATGTTGCCGTGCGCGCCGACGCCGACGCCGCCGCCCATCACGATGCCGTCCATCAGTGAGACGTACGGCTTGGAGTAGCGGCCGATGTGGGCGTTGAGGAGATATTCGTCGTGCCAGAAGGTCCTGGCGTTGTCGTCGCCGGCCTTGGCGCTGTGGTAGAGCGCGATGACGTCGCCGCCCGCGCACAGGCCGCGCTCGCCGGCACCGGTCAGCAGGACCGCACGCACGCTGTCGTCGTGCTCCCACGCGGTGAGCGCATCGGCGAGGCCCGTGACCATCACATGGTTGAGCGAATTGATGGCCTTCGGACGGTTCAGCGTGACGACGCCGACGCCGTTCTCGACATTTACTAGGATATCCTCGTTTTCCGCCACGGTAAGCAATCTAGATCGTTGCGCGTCGGCTACGTCGACCAGGTACCGTTTCACAGTAAGTTCCCAGTTTTTCCGTCTCGCCGGGAACCAACACCCGAAGTCGTACGTTGTGTGGGTGTTCGTCAGCAGACGGACCACAGCTTCAGGAGAGGAACCCGACGGTGCGCGAGAGCAGCAACCCGATATTTCGTTCCCTGCCCAAGTCGCAGGGCGGATACGCGCAATTCGGTAGTGGCGCAGCCGCATATGGTGCCCAGCAGACCATGGCCCAGCCGTACACCGAGTACCCGCAGCAGCAGGCTGGTTTCGCCCGCCCGCTGACCATCGACGACGTCGTCACCAAGACCGGCATCACGCTGGCGGTGCTGACGGTCAGCGCGGTCGTTTCGTACTTCACGATCATGTCGAACCTGGCGCTGGCCGGGCCCATCGCCATGATCGGTGCCCTGGGCGGCCTGGTGATGGTCCTCATCGCCACGTTCGGCCGTAAGCAGGACAACCCGGGCATCGTGCTCACCTACGCCGTGCTGGAGGGCATGTTCCTCGGCGCCTTCTCGTTCATCATGGCCAACTTCGCGGTGTCCGGCGCCAACGCCGGCGCCCTGATCGGCCAGGCGATCCTCGGCACCTTCGGTGTGTTCTTCGGCATGCTCGTCGTCTACAAGACCGGCGCCATCCGCGTCACCCCGAAGTTCACCCGCATGATCGTGGCCGGCATGTTCGGCGTCCTCGCGCTGATGCTCGGCAACATGGTCATCGGCTTCTTCAACGGCGGCGCCGGCATGGGCCTGCGCAGCGGCGGCACCATCGCGATCATCTTCTCGCTGGTCTGCATCGCGCTGGCGGCGTTCAGCTTCCTGCTCGACTTCGACGCGGCCGACCAGATGATCCGCGCCGGTGCGCCGGAGAAGGCGGCGTGGGGCGTCGCGCTCGGCCTGACCGTCACCCTGGTCTGGCTGTACGTGGAAATCCTGCGACTGCTGAGTTACTTCAACAACGACTAGCTCCGTTGACAGAGAAGGGGCGTCCGCTTCGGCGGGCGCCCCTTCTTCGTGTCACGGTGCTGTCGGTCAGACCACGCGCGGCGTGACCCGGCTCGCGGCTTCGGCAGCGTTGCGTCGTGCGGTGTCGACATCCGCGGCGCGGGCCAGGGCCACGCCCATCCGGCGGGTCCGGAAACTCTCCGGCTTGCCGAACAGGCGAATGTCGGTGCCCGGCACCTGCAGCGCGTGATCGACGCCGTCGAAGACGATGCCCTCGGCCTCGACACCGCCGTAGATCACCGCGCTGGCCCCTGGCGTCTTCAGTGAGGTGTCCACCGGCAGGCCGAGGATCGCGCGGGCGTGCAGCTCGAACTCGTTCTGCCACTGCGTGATCATCGTCGTCATGCCGGTGTCGTGCGGCCGCGGGCTGACCTCGCTGAACCACACCTGGTCGCCCTTGACGAACAGCTCGACACCGAAAACGCCCTGCCCGCCGAGGTTTTCGGTGACCTTGTGCGCGATCTGCTGGGCATTGGCCAGGGCGGCGGCCGACATCGGGTGCGGCTGCCAGCTCTCCACATAATCGCCGGCGACCTGACGGTGCCCGATCGGTTCGCAGAACTGGGTTTCGACCTGGCCCTCGGCGCCTGTGGTGTCCCCCGTCGCTTCGCTCGCCCCAACGGCACGGACGGTCAACAGCGTGATCTCGTAATCGAAGTCGACGAAGCCCTCGACGATGATCCGGGTGTTGGTGACGCGCGCGCCCCGCCCATCGCGTAGTCCCAGGCCTTCGCGACGTCGTCCGGTCCGTCGAGCTTGCTCTGGCCCTTGCCCGAGCTGCTCATCACGGGCTTCACCACGCACGGGTAGCCGATGCCGCCATCGATGGCGGCCTGGAGCTCTTCCAGCGAGTCGCAGAACTTGTAGGGACTGGTCGGTACCCCGAGCTCCTCGGCGGCCAGCCGGCGGATGCCCTCGCGGTCCATCGTCAGGCGGGCGGCCCGAGCCGTCGGGATCACCCGCACCACACCGGCGTCCTCGAGTTCCTGCAGCGCCGGCGTCGCGATGGCCTCGATCTCGGGCACCACGAGGTCCGGCTTCTCGGCCTCGATCAGTGCTTTGAGCTGGTCGGGGTCGGTCATCGAAATGGTGCGCGCGTGGTGCGCGACCTGATGTCCCGGTGCGTTCGGGTAGCGGTCGACGGCAATGGTCTCGACGCCCAAGCGTTGCAACGCGATAAGCACTTCGCGACCGAGTTCGCCGGAGCCGAGCAGCATGACCTTGGTCGCGCTGGGCGACAGTGGGGTTCCGATGGTGATCATCGGGGGCTGAGTCTAGGGGGTGCGGCCCGATTTGCGTTGACCCGGAATCGTGGGCGCATGTCACTCGAATAAATGCGCCATGGTTTCCGAGTCGACGGCGTGGCGGCCGAGAAGCACGTTGATCCGGAACCCTGGGCGTTCGCTACTTGAACTTTTGCGCCATGGTTTGAGGGTCAACGCAAAACGAGGGCCCCGCACCGAAGCGCGGGGCCCTCGAAGAGACGAAACTAGCTGAGCCGCTCGATGATCATGGCCATACCCTGGCCACCACCGACACACATGGTCTCGATGCCGAACTGCTTGTCGTGGGTCTGCAGGTTGTTGATCAGCGTCGCGGTGATGCGGGCGCCGGTCATGCCGAACGGGTGGCCGAGGGCGATGGCGCCACCGGAGACGTTCAGGCGGTCCTCGTCCATGCCGAGGGCGCGGGCCGAGCCCAGGACCTGCACGGCGAAGGCCTCGTTGATCTCGTACAGGTCGACGTCGCCGATGTTCATGTTGGCGCGGCCGAGGGCCTGCTTGACGGCCTCGATCGGGCCCAGGCCCATGATCTCCGGGGACAGACCCGACACACCGGTCGAGACGATGCGCGCGAGCGGGGTCAGGCCGAGGGCCTTGGCCTTCTCGTCGCTCATGATCACCAGGGCGGCGGCGCCGTCGTTCAGCGGGCAGGCGTTACCGGCGGTGATGGTGCCGTTCGGGCGGAACACCGGGTTCAGCTGGCTGATCTTCTCGTAGGTGGTGCCGGCGCGCGGGCCGTCATCCTTGGAGACGATGGTGCCGTCGGGCAGGGTGACCGGGACGATCTCGCGCTCGAAGAAGCCGGCGTTGATGGCCTCTTCGGCCTTGTTCTGCGACCGGACGCCCCAGTGGTCCTGGTCCTCGCGGCTGATGCCGGTGTGCAGGACGACGTTCTCGGCGGTCTGGCCCATGGCGATGTAGACGTCCGGGAGGACGCCGTCCGCGCGCGGGTCGTGCCACTCGGTGGCGCCTTCGGCCTGCTTGAGGGTGCGGGCCTGGGCCTCGTCGAACAGCGAGTTCTTGCTGTTCGGGGCACCGTCGGCGGCACCAACGCCGAAGCGCGACACGGTCTCGACACCGGCCGAGATGAACACGTCACCCTCGCCGGCCTTGATGGCGTGGAACGCCATGCGGGTGGTCTGCAGCGACGACGAGCAGTAGCGGTTGACGGTGGTGCCCGGCATGAAGTCGTAGCCGAGCTCGACGGCCACGGCGCGGCCGAGGTTGTAGGCGGCCTCGCCACCGGGTTGTCCGCAACCGATCATCAGGTCGGCGACGTCGCGCGGGTCCAGCGCGGGGACCTTGTCCAGTGCGGCGCGGACCATCTGCGCGGCGAGGTCGTCGGGCCGCATGGTGGCCAGTGACCCCTTGACGGCACGGCCGATGGGGGAGCGGGCGGTGGAGACGATGACGGCTTCGGGCATGACGGGAGCTCCTAGTCGATCCAAAGGAAAAAAAGGTATTGCTTTCCTCGGAATTTATCCCGTCACAGGAGCGACGATCGGCGCGGGTACGCCTGTCGTGCGCCGCCACAGACGTGACACGTTTGTCAACCGCGCCAGCGCGTTGGTCTCGTCGGAGGTCCTGGAGACCAGCGCCGATGTCGGCGGCGAGTCAGTTGTCCACTCGCCCAACGCTTCACACAACGCGGGGAGCAGCTGCTGGGCGGCCAGCGAGTACCCGGCCGCCGACGGATGGAACATGTCCGAAGAGAAGAGCACCTCGGGTGCCTTGAGGAAATCGGGCGACAGCAGGTCGGAGAACGGCACCGGCACGCCGCCGAAGGTGCGGACCTGGCCGGCCTGGGCCCGGGCCAACCGCAGGCCACGATTGCGGGTGACGAAGCGCAGCGGTTGCGGGATTGCGGCGATGGCGCCGAAGTCCGGGCAGGTGCCGACGACGACGACCGCGCCGCTGGCGTGCAGGCGCTGCACGGCGTTGCCCAGCCGGTGGGCCGACTGCCAGATGCCGTTGACGGCGGTGATGTCGTTGGCGCCGATCATGATGACCGCGGCGTCCGGCGGTGGACCCGCGACGAACATGGCATCGATCTGGCCCGACAGACCCTTGGAGGTCGCGCCCACAATGGCCTTGGTGGACAGCCGGATTCGCTTGCCGGATTGCTGCGCCAGCCCGCGGGCGAGCAGTACGCCGGGCACTTCGTCTGCGCTGTGGCAGCCGTATCCCGTGGCAGTGGAGTCGCCGAAGACCATCAAATGCAGGTCGAAAGGCACCCCGCGCTGCCATTTTTCGACGGGTCCGCCACCGGGGCCGTAGACGCCGTCAGCCCTGGGTGGCACGTCCCACGACTTGGGTATCACTCGGCGGGCCTTGGCGGCCTGCCCGGTCAACAGGTTTCGCGCCCCGACGTAGAACGAGCCCGTCGAGGCAATGGTGGCTGCTGCCGCCAGCGCGATAGTCGTTCGGCGAGGTGCACGTGTGCCCACGGCGTTCAGTTTAGGTGCGTTGCGCAGATTCGCAGGTCGATGAACCCCGGGTGGCGCGGTTACGTAAATATATCGACTAGGGCATCAATTTGAGCACTTTGATTGTTGATCTATGTACCAGTGGCAAGCTAAGTTACGCGGGTTGTCTAACAAGTGACGTAGGTAACGAAGTACACCGGGAACTACAAAGGCGTAGGAGTGGTGGCGATGACCGCACCGAGTAGGGTCGTCAGGACCCATAGTGTTGGCATAAGTGCTGTTAAGGGGCGGAAACCACGCCGCTACCCGGTCAGCGACGGCGCGCCGGTAGAGATCGTCGAGGACGGTCCGAGCCTTGCTGGACGCCTGATGTCAGTGGCCGCAACCCTCGCCATCAAGTCAACTCTGACCATCGGCAGCTACGTTCCGAAGGCCCCCTGGCCATGGGGAATGGTCGACTTCGTCGCCCGCGTCATGAGGCCCGAGCCGGGTACCATCCGCGCCACGATCGGTTTGCCGAACTGTACGGCGCAACTGGTCCGCGCCAAGGGCGTGCTGCCGGCCGACGGCAGGCGCAGCGTCATCCTCTACATGCACGGCGGGGCGTTCCTGACCTGCGGCGTGCATACCCACGCCCGCGTGGTCGGCGCGCTGTCGAAGTACGCCGACGCCCCCGTCCTGGTCGTCGACTACCGGATGATCCCCAAGCATTCGATCGGTGAGGCCATCGAGGACTGCTACGACGCCTACCGCTGGCTGCGCCTGAAGGGCTACGAGCCGGATCAGATCGTGCTGGCCGGGGATTCGGCCGGCGGCTACCTGTCGCTGGCGCTGGCCGAGAAGCTGCAGGAGGACGGCGAGCTGCCGGCCGCGGTGGCGACCATGTCGCCGCTGTTCGAGATCGACAACGAGAGCCGGGCCCAGCACCCGAACATGAAGTCCGACGCGATGTTCCCGGCGCACGCCTTCGACGCGCTGGTCGAACTCATCGAGGACGCGGCGTCGCGCCACATCGTCGACGGCCGGCCGGAAGAGGTGTACGAGCCCCTCGACCACATCGAGCCGGGGCTGCCGCGCACCCTGATCCACGTCTCCGGCTCCGAGGTGCTGCTGGGCGACGCCCGCAAGGCCGCCCACATGCTGGCCGCCAGCGGCGTGCCGGTCGAGGTGCACGTCTGGCCGGGTCAGATGCACGTGTTCCAACTCGCTGCCCCGCTGGTCAAGGAAGCCGACCGCTCGCTGAAGCAGATCGGCGAGTACATCCGCGAGGCAACCTGGTAATCCGGTATGCGCAACCAGGGTGCGGCCTGACAACATGTACCCATGCGCATCGCCCGGCACATCAGTGAGCTCATCGGCAATACGCCTCTGGTCCAACTGAACTCGGTTGTCCCAGCTGGCTCCGGGGTGGTGGCAGCCAAGATCGAGTACCTCAACCCCGGCGGCAGCGCCAAGGACCGCATCGCGGTCAAGATGATCGACGCCGCCGAAGAGGCGGGACTGCTGAAGCCGGGCGGCACCATCGTCGAACCCACCTCCGGTAACACGGGCGTCGGGCTCGCCATCGTCGCGCAGCAGCGCGGTTACAAGTGCATCTTCGTCTGCCCCGACAAGGTCAGCGAGGACAAGCAGAACGTGCTGCGCGCGTACGGCGCCGACGTCGTCGTCTGCCCGACGGCCGTGGCCCCCGACCATCCGGACAGCTACTACAGCGTCTCCAACCGCCTCGTCAGCGAGATCGACGGTGCCTGGAAGCCCGACCAGTACTCGAACCCGAATGGTCCGGCCAGTCACTACGAGACCACCGGCCCGGAGATCTGGGCCGACACCGACGGCAAGATCACGCATTTCGTGGCGGGCGTCGGCACCGGCGGCACCATCACGGGCACGGGCCGCTACCTCAAAGAGGTCTCGGGCGGCCGGGTGAAGGTCGTCGGCGTCGACCCCGAGGGCTCGGTGTACTCCGGTGGCACCGGCCGGCCGTACCTCGTCGAGGGCGTCGGTGAGGACTTCTGGCCGTCGGCCTACGACCCGAGCATTCCCGACGAGATCATCGCCGTGTCCGACGCCGATTCGTTCGAGATGACCCGGCGCCTGGCGCGTGAAGAGGCCCTGCTGGTCGGTGGCTCGTGCGGCATGGCCGCGGTCGCCGCGATCAAGGTCGCCGAGCGGGAGGGTCCCGACGCGGTCGTCGTCGTGCTGCTGCCGGATGGCGGAAGAGGTTATCTGTCAAAGGTTTTCAACGACGAGTGGATGTCGTCGTACGGCTTCCTGCGGAGCCGGCTGGATGGCACACCCGAGGAACACACCGTCGGCGACGTGCTGCGCGGCAAGTCCGGCGCGCTGCCGGACCTGGTGCACACCCACCCGTCGGAGACGGTGCGCGACGCCATCGGCATCCTGCGCGAGTACGGCGTCTCGCAGATGCCAGTGGTCGGTGCCGAGCCGCCCGTGATGGCCGGTGAAGTGGCGGGCAGCGTGTCCGAACGTGAGCTGCTCTCAGCGGTTTTCGAGGGCCGGGCGAAGTTGGCCGATGCGGTGGCGCAGCACATGGGCCCGCCGCTGCCGCTGATCGGTGCCGGCGAGCTGGCGTCCGCGGCGGCCAAGGAACTGCGCGAGGTCGACGCCGTCATGGTCGTCGACGACGGCAAGCCGGTCGGCGTGCTGACCCGGCACGATCTGCTCGGCTTCCTGTCACAGGGCGGCTCGCGCAAATAAGCCGCGTAAGCAGGGGAGATTGACTTATCTTCTCCGATAGGGCGAGATGCTCGCTTCTCGCTAATTCACCTTTGGAAAGGCCGCAATGACCGAGTACCCGCCACCGCCGCCCGGGAATTTCCCGCCGCCCCCTCCGGGGAACTTCCCGCCGCCTCCGCCGGGCGGTTACCCGCCGGCTGGTGGGTACCCCGCTGCAGGTGGCCCGCCGGACAACAACCT
>NZ_JXST01000047.1 GCF_000878195.1 Mycolicibacterium llatzerense
CACCTCGCCAGTCAGCGACCGCCGCGAGGCCAACAACTCAGCGTGCCTCACTCGGCGGCGAGCCTCCTCGGCACTGAGCCGGTCCCGGATGCGCAGCACGTCCGCCCAGTTCTTCGCCCCGATCTCCGTGGCGGTGGTGTGGGCCTGCAATGCGGCCACCACGGCATGATCAACGGCTTGGGCGGCGCACCGCATCTGCTCACGGTGGGACTGCACCGCCAACAACTCCGGCACCGACAACGCCATGTAGTCCACCGCCGCAACCCGCGCCTGTGCCGTGTCGAGGTCGGTGTAGACCTCCTCCACGGCGGTGGTGCTGGCAATGTCCATAGTCGAACACTAGTTCGATGCACCGACAAGAAACCGCGGGAAATGTGGCGCTAGTTACCTACTGTGACCAGCGCAAACAAAGTGACCAAAGTTTTTTGAATCGTCGGGCGACGAGCGCAGCAGCCGCGTTGCCCGGGCGCCTACAGTCCCCGCAACCACGCCACGGCTTCGTCGACTGTGGAGACTGTCGTCACGCCGTCGGGCAGCGCCGGCCGGTCCACCATGAGCACCGGAATGTTCAGCGCCGCGGCAGCATCCAACTTGGCGCGCGTCATGCCGCCGCCGCTGTTCTTGGTCACCAGGGCATCGATGCGGTGGTCAACCAGCAACGCCAGCTCGTTGTCGTAGCCGTACGGGCCACGGGAGAGCAGGATTTCGTGATCGGGTGGCAGCGTCTCGGCGTCGGGCGGTGTAACGGCACGGATCAGGAACCAGGCGTCCGACTCGCGGAACGCCGCGGTGCCGGACCGTCCCGTGGTGAGGAAGACCCGTTGGTAGCCAAGGTCTTTGACGGTCTGCGCGGCCTGCCGGTCGTCGGCGACGACGATGGCGTCGCCGTGCGGCCACGCCGGCCGAGCCAGGACCAGGTGCGGCAGCCCCAAGCCGGCACAGACCTGCGCGGCAGTGGCGGTGATGGTGGCGGCGAACGGGTGCGTGGCGTCGACGACCGCGGTGATCTCGTTGTCCTGCAGGTACGTTCGCAGGCCGTCGACACCGCCGAAACCACCGATCCGCACCGGACCCACCGGCAGCGCCGGGTCGGGGACGCGGCCGGCCAGGGAGCTGATCAGGTCGATGTCGGGGTGCAGTCGTTTGGCCAGCGCCCGCGCTTCGGAAGTCCCACCCAGCAGCAGGAGCTTCATCAGTGCGTACTCCCCCGGCGCCTACCACTGGAGTACAGGTAGCTGTCGGCAAAACCCCGGGCGCCCAACACGTCTCCGACGAAGATGACCGCGGTCTTGGTGATGCCGGCCGCCCTCGTGCGCTCGGCCAGCTCCGCCAGGGTGCACCTGACGACCTGTTCGGTCGGCCAGCTGACGAAAGCCACCACCGCACACGGGCTTTCCGGACGGTACCCGCCCTCGAGCAGTTGCGGGACGATGTTGTCGATCTGCGCTGCCGCCAGATGCAGCACCAAGGTGGCACCGGGCTTGGACAGGGTCACCAGGTCCTCGCCGTCGGGCATCGCCGTCGACAGCGTCGCCACCCGGGACAAGGTGATGGTCTGAGCCACACCCGGTACCGTCAACTCCCGCCCGAGGGCCGCGGCCGCAGCGGCGAAAGCCGGTACGCCGGGGACGATTTCGTAGTCGATACCGAGTTCGTCGAGCCGTCGGCACTGTTCAGCGACCGCACTGTAGATGGACGGGTCGCCGGAGTGCAGACGCGCCACATCGAGTCCGGCTTCGTGCGCGGCGGCCAGCTCGCCGATGATCTGCTCCAAGTTGAGCGGACCGGTGTCGACCACCCGCGCGTTCGGCGGGCACTCCACCAGCAGGTCGTCGGGCATGATTGAGCCGGCGTAAAGGCAGACCTGGCACGACTGCAGCAGCCGCTGCCCCCGCACGGTGATGAGATCGGCGGCACCGGGCCCCGCGCCGATGAAGTACACCGTCATTCTTTGACCACCGTCCACTGGGTTATCGGCAACGCCGGGCGCCAACCGGTGAAGCCACCGATCGGTTCGCCGTGATAGTGCTGGAAGCGGCGCAGGTCGCCGCCCAGCTTTGAATAGAGTTGCACCACAAAAGCTTCCGACTCCGCCGTCACTGCGTTGGCGACCAGCCGTCCACCGGATTCGAGCGCGTCGAAGCAAGCGTCGAACAGGCCCGGACGGGTCAGGCCGCCACCGATGAAGATGGTGTGCGGCGCGGGTACGTCGGCGAAACTCTCCGGCGCCGCGCCACGGACATCGACCCGCACGCCGAATGCGGTGACATTGTTGATGATCCGCTCGCGACGCACGTCGTCGCTCTCGAAGGCGACCGCGCGACCACCCGACGCCCGGCACCATTCGATTGCCACACTGCCCGAACCCGAGCCGACGTCCCACAGGATTTGGTCCGGCCGCGGCTGCAGCGTGGCCAGGGTCACCGCGCGCACGTGCTGCTTGGTGATCTGCCCGTCGTGCGCGAAAGCGGTGTCCGGCAACGCCGCTCCGATCCGCAGATCGGGGACGTACCGCACCGCAATGACATTCAACGCGTCGACGTCAGGGGCCGCCGCATTCCAATCCGCGGCAGTCATCGTGGTGACACGTTCGGCCGGCCCGCCGAGTTGTTCCAGAACGGTGAATTCCGATTGGCCGCGCCGAGCTTCGGTGAGCAGCCGGGCCAATGTCCGCGGGGTGTCGGCACCCTTGGACAGCACGATTGCGTGGCCGCCGAGCCGCATCGCGGTGTGGGGCGCGGCGTTGACAAGGCTGATCACCTCGGTGTTCTGCACGCTCCATCCCAGTCGCGCGCAGGCCAGGGTCACCGAGGACACGTGCGGCAGCACCGCCACCCGATCCCGACCGAACAGCCGGATCAGGGTGGCGCCGATGCCGTGCAGCATCGGATCACCTGAGGCCACCACGTGCACGTCGGGCAGCCCGTCGAACAACGTGGGCAGGGCCGGCAGCAGTGGCGACGGCCAAGCCCGGCGCTCGGCGGTCACCTCCGGGTCCAGCAGGTCCAGCTGCCGCGGTCCACCGAAAATCACTGTGGCGCTCAGCAGTTCATTACGCGTCGTCTGCCCGAGACCGGCCATGCCGTCGGCCCCGATACCGACGACCGTGATTTTCCCTTCGTGACCGGTCATCAGTGCCCTCTGCTCTTCGCGCAAGCGCTCATCGCGGCATCTTCCGCCAGATCGCCTTCGGCACAAACCGCGTCGCGAAGATCAGCGGCCGGATACCCCAGGGCACCCACACCGCCGACTTGCCCCTCCGCAGCGCCGTCGCGGCAGCGTCAGCGACCTGCGCGGGCGTGCTCGACATCGGCGCCGGGTCCATGCCCTCGGTCATCCGGCCGATCACGAAGCCGGGTCGCACGATCAGCAGCTGGATGCCGGTGCCGTGCAGCGCGTCGGCCAATCCGCAGGCGAAGCCGTCCAGGCCCGCCTTGGCCGACCCGTAGACGTAGTTCGCCCGGCGGACCCGGGCTCCGGCGATCGACGAGAACACCACGAGGCGTCCCCGCCCGGCAGCACGCATGCGCTGCGTCAGCAGCGTCAGCAGGTTCACCTGGGCCACGTAGTCGGTGTGCACGACGGCAACCGCGTGTGCGGCGTCATCCTCTGCCCGGGCCTGGTCACCGAGGACGCCGAACGCCAGGACCGCGGTACCGATCGGCCCGTGCTCGGCTTCGATCTCGTCCACCAGCGTCGCGTGCGAGGCCAGGTCGTCGGCGTCGAACTCGCTGGTCTGCACGTTGACCGCGCCCGCCGCCCTGACCGCGTGGACCTCGTCGGTCAGCTGGTCGGCCCGGCGGGCCGCAAGCACCACCGTGTTGCCCGGCGCCAGCCGGATGGCCAGTTCCAGGCCGATCTCGCTCCGGCCGCCGAAGATGACGACCACCTCGCCGCCAGCATCCGCCGTGTCGTTCACGGCTGCGATTATCACCTGCGCTACTTTTGACCGTGATGGCCAAGGCAACGACACGGCTCACCAGTGACGCGCTGGCATTCCTCACCGAGCGTCATCTGGCGATGCTGACCACCCTGCGATCGGACAATTCCCCGCACGTCGTGGCTGTCGGTTTCACCTTCGACCCGAAGACCCATATCGCACGCGTCATCACCACCGGTGGTTCCCAGAAGGCCCTCAACGCGGCCCAGCGTGGCGTCGCGGTGCTGAGCCAGGTCGACGGCGCCCGATGGTTGTCCCTCGAAGGCAAGTCGACGGTCAGCCATGACACCGACGACGTCCGCGATGCCGAACTGCGCTACGCCCAGCGCTACCGCACCCCACGGGTGAATCCCCGACGCGTGGTGATCGAGGTCCGGGTGGAACGCGTCCTCGGCTCCAGCGAGCTGCTGGACCGCGGCGAGGCCTAGTCCCAACGGGCCGTTGCGCTTCGCCAACGAGGTGTAACGGGCCCTGACAACCCGGCCCGGCAACGGCACCAACCGGCATGACGCACGTCTCCCCGGCATGGTTCGATCTATGACGCCATGACTATCGCCAGCCCTTTTCCCGAGGTCCAGATCCCGACGACGGCCGTCTACGAGTACGTCTTCGGCGATCTGGCCGAGTCGGATGCCGATCGCATCGCCATCACCGAGGTCGCGACCGGCGCTGAGTTCACCTACCGCGAGCTGACCACCCGGATCGAGGCGTTCGCCGGTGCGCTGGCCGCCCGAGGCCTGGGCGTCGGCGACGTGGTGGGTCTGCTGGCGCCCAACAGTGCCGCGTTCGCGGTGGCCTTCCACGGAATTCTGCGGTCCGGTGCCACGGCCACGACGATCAATGCGTTGTTCACGGCCAAGGACATCGCCAAGCAGCTGACGGACTCCCGTGCCGCCTTGCTGATCACCGTCACCGCGCTGGCGCCGCAGGCGCTGCAGGCGGCCGAGGCCGTTGGGCTGGGCGCCGACCGCATGGTCGTCCTCGACGGTCCCGGCAGCTCGGTCGACGGTCATCCGAATGCCACCGAACTGCTCGACGCCGCACTGCCCGCGCCGCGGGTCAGCTTCGACCCGGTGACCCATCTGGCGGCGCTGCCGTACAGCTCGGGCACCACGGGAAACCCCAAGGGCGTCATGCTCACCCACACGAATCTGGCGGCCAACGTGGCGCAGATTCGCCCGATCCAGGCCATGGGCCAGGATGACCGGGTGCTGGCGGTGCTGCCGTTCTTCCACATCTACGGCATGACGGTGCTGCTCAACTCCGTCCTGCACGCGCGGGCCCGGCTGGTCATCATGCCCAGCTTCGACCTCGCCCAGTTCCTCGGGACCATCCAGGACCACAAGTGCACGTTCGCGTTCATCGCGCCGCCGGTCGCGGTGGCGCTGGCGAAGCACCCGATGGTCGACTCCTACCGGCTCGATTCGCTGAAGGGGCTGATGTCGGGCGCCGCGCCGCTCGATGACGACCTCGGGATGGCGGTCGCCGACCGGCTGGGGTGCCCCATCGTCCAGGGCTACGGCATGAGCGAACTGAGCCCGGTGAGCCACTGCATGCCGTTCGACGGTGGCCGTGAACTCGTCGGCGCCGTCGCACCGTTGAGTTCGTGCGGCTGGACGGCGCCGGGCGCCGTCAGCAAGATCGTCGACCCCGATACGGGTGCCGAGATCGGCCAGCCCGAGCACGGCCTGAGCGAGGTCGGCGAACTGTGCTTCCGTGGCCCCAATGTCATGGCCGGTTACCTCAACAACGATGCCGCCACCCGCGAGACCATCGACGCCGACGGCTTCCTGCACACCGGCGACCTGGCTCGGGTCGACGCCAGCGGCTGCATCTACATCGTCGACCGGCTCAAGGAGCTCATCAAGTACAAGGGCTACCAAGTGCCGCCGGCCGAGCTCGAGGCAGTGCTGCTCACGCACCCCGGTATCGCCGATGCGGCGGTCGTCGGGGTCCGCGATCCGGATTCGGGCGAGGAAGTGCCCAAGGCATTCGTGGTGCTGCAGCCGGAGGCCACGTTGTCGGGCGACGAGATCATGGATTTCGTCGCCGGCCAGGTCGCGCCCTACAAGAAGGTCCGTCAGGTCGCGTTCATCGATGCGATCCCGAAGTCCGCGGCCGGCAAGATTCTGCGCCGCGAACTGCGCGCCATCCGCGAGGTCTAGGGCCGGATCGTCAGGCCGACATCGCGCGCGGCCTTGGCCTGGCGATAGCCGACCACCAACCCGACGAGCGGCATCAGCACCAACCCGGCCAGCCCGAACAGGTCGCCGCGCACCCCGACCGGCTCGGCGGCGGCCCACACCGGGATACCGGTGTGGTCGATGGACAGCAGATCCGCGGCGCCATCCTCGCTCGGCGCCGCCGGCGCGGGTACCTCGACGACGGGCGGCGCCACGTCCGGCGCCAACCACCAGGACCGGCCCGCCGGCGCTGTGCCGGTGTGCTGTTCGGCTACGACGACGGCCACCGGCGGGTTGACCGGCGTGGGCACCACCGCGTCCGGGCCGTCAGAGCCGCTGTTGGACTGGGCACCCGGCGCGAAGTTGTTCCGGCTGGCGTTCCCATTGCCGTTGCCATTCGACTTCGACGAATTTCCCGTGTTGGTCCGGCCCGAGGCCGACGATTTGGGGCCGGAGTTGCCGTTCCCGGCGGACCCACCGCCAGTGCCGGAGTTACCGCGCGAGGCGCTGCTCTGACCGGAACCTGCCTTGCCTGAATTGCTGTTCCCACCGTTGCCATGCGATCCGCCGGGGTCGGCGGCGGCGATCGCCGGCGAGGGGCCCACCAGCACCAGGAAGGCAGCGACCGAAAAGTTGGCGACCCTCAGCAGCGCATCGTCACAGCGCACGCCCGCCCCCGATCACTCCGGCTGAGTGGCAACCCCCTGCGCACTCCGGACCCTCATCATGGCATGTCACCATGCCCGGGTTGACGATTTCCGCGGTTCGCCGGGCAGGGCAGGGTTCAAGCGGAATCCGGGTCCTGCGCGATCCCGTCGGCGGCCTTGCGCAACAGCGTCAGTGCGCTGCGCGCCCACGTCTGCGTCGCCCCGGCCAGACCACAGGCGGGTGTCAATCCGACGCGTTCGCGTAGGACCGTGCGCGGAAAGCCGAGTCGGTCGGTGATACTCGCGGCTGCGGCGGCGACCTGCTCGACCGGGACCGGATGTTCCGGGGCGACTCCCGGCAGCACACCCAGCATGATGGTCCGGCCTGCCTCGACCCACTCGCCGATGCCGTCGAGATCAGCCGCGGTCAGCTTGGCCGCATCCACCGAGATCGCGCTGAAGGCAGTGCGCGCCAAGGTTTTCCATGGCACGTCGGTGGCACACACGTGAATACTCGCCGGTCCCCCGACGGTCGCGATGCACTGATCGAGCAGGCTCGCGGCCAACAGCGCGTCGACCGGCGCCACCGGCGACATCCGGGTCACGCCCGCCAGCCGCCCGGCCAGGGCGGCAGGCAGTGCCGGTTCGTCGAACTGCACCACCACCTCGGCGTCGCAGCGCCGCGCGACCTCGGCGCGATGGTGCGCGACGCCCTCGGCGAGTGAACCGGTCAGGTCCCGCAGCGCGCCCTGATCGGAGATGGCCCGGTGTCCCCCGGACAATTCGAGTTCGGCGGCCAACGTCAACGGACCGGGGACCTGCACCTTGATGGTCCGCCCGGTCCCGCGCAGCCCGGCCTTCTCCCACGCCTCTTCCAACGCGTCGACATCCTCGTCGAGCAGACCCGTTGCGCGGCGCACCACCGAGCTGCGGCCGGGGGCGATGCGATACCCGCGCGGAACGGTGTCCATGCCGATGTCGACCAGCAGCGCAGCTGCCCGTCCGATGATGTCGGCTCCCACACCGCGGGCGGGAAGCTCCACCAGGTGCGGCAGGGCGGGCAGCTCACCGACCACGACGGCAGCCGCTTCCCGGGCGACCGTTCCCGGCCACGAGCCGATACCGGTTGCCTGGGCGAAAATAGTCACGCGGCCAACACTATTCGATGGGCTCTTCCACGTAGCTGCGCAGGCGGTCGAGTGCCCGGTCCCAACGCTTCGACAGCGTGGTCAGGTACTCGCTGGCTTCGGCGAGCGGGTCCGGCTGGATGCGCCAGATGCGCTCGCGCCCGTGCCGGCTGCTGGTCACCAGTCCCACCGCCTCCAGCAGCAGCAGATGCTTGGTGGCCGCTTGCCGGGTCACCGGGATCACCTGCGTCACTTGTGAAGTCGAGGACGGGCCCGCTTCACACAGACGCACGACGATGCGTAACCGATTGGGGTCGCCGAGCGCGTCGAACAGTGGCGCCCGGGCGTCGGCCGTCGTACTCACACCTGCTCGTCCAGGTACTTGCGTACCAGTTTGGTCTGGGCTTCCCACCCGCCACTGTTGGCTTCGAACGCCTCGGCACGGCGGTCGGCCGGGATGTTGTCGAACCCGGATTCGACGATCCGCAGCACGACACCGTCTGCGGTGTCGGTCAGGGTGAACTCGACCAGCGTGGTCGGCTCGTTGTCGTAGTCGTCGCCCGGTTCGACGGCATACGGATGCCACCGGAACGCCAGCCGACGCTGCGACTCGACCGCGACCACGTGCCAGACCGACTTCTTCCCGGCGTGTGGTTCCTGTGCGGCAGCGACCTCGTCGTCGACCTCGGTCGGGGTGATCACGCCAGTCACCGATTCGCCGGCGACGAACGGTCCGTCGAAACGCACGCCGAACCACCGGCCGAACTCGTCGGCGTTGGCGATGGCGCGCCATACCCGGTCCAGCGGCGCGCGCAGCGTGACTTCTTTTTCGATGCGATCGGAACTCATAAGCAACCTCCCGGTTGCCTATCACGCTACGACCGCGCAGTCAGAAGCGCAACCGTTTAGTTGCCCTTGATTGGGTTCAGCGCGCGATGGTGGCGCTGCCGATGACCTCGTCACCGTCAGGGTCGCGGCGGTACAGCACCATGGTCTGACCTGGAGCGACGCCACGCAGCGGCGTGCGCAGCTGCACATCGAGCACCCCGCCGGCGAACTCGGCGACGGCGTCGGCCAACCCGCCGTGCGCCCGCACCTGGATCAGGCATTCGATGGGCCCGACCGGCGCGGCACCCGAAGTGAACACCGGACGCTCGCCGATCAACGAGTGAATCTCGAGATCTGCCACGCCGCCGACGTGCACGGTCCCGGTCTCCGCATCGATGCCGGTGACGTAGCGCGGCAGGCCGTCAGGCCCTGGGCCGGCGATGCCGAGGCCCTTGCGCTGCCCGATGGTGAAGCCATGCACGCCGTCGTGCTCCGCGAGCTTCGTGCCGCCGGCATCGACGACGGCGCCGGGACGGATGCCAATGCGGGCACCCAGGAAGGCGCGGGTGTCGCCGGACGGGATGAAGCAGATGTCGTGGCTGTCCGGCTTCTCGGCCACCGCCAGCCCACGCTCGGCGGCTTCCTGACGGATCTGCGGCTTGGGGGTGTCGCCGATCGGGAACAGCGCGTGGCTGAGCTGCTCGGCGGTCAGCACCCCGAGCACGTACGACTGGTCCTTGTCCGCGTCGACGGCACGACGGAGCCGACCGTTCTCCAGACGGGCGTAGTGCCCGGTTGCCACGGCGTCGAAACCGAGCGCCAATGCGCGGGCCGACAGCGCCGAGAACTTGATCTTCTCGTTGCAGCGCACGCAGGGGTTCGGCGTCTCACCGCGGGCGTACGACTCGACGAAGTCGTCGATGACGTCTTCCTTGAAGCGGTCCGCGAAATCCCAGACGTAGAAGGGGATTTCCAGGATGTCCGCGACCCGGCGGGCGTCCCCGGCATCCTCCTTGGAGCAGCACCCACGCGACCCGGTGCGCAGGGTGCCCGGCGCGGTGGACAGTGCCAGATGCACGCCCACGACGTCATGGCCGGCGTCGACCATGCGCGCCGCGGCCACCGAGGAGTCCACTCCCCCGCTCATCGCTACCAAAACCCGCATGACTACCTTCCCAACCCGGCACTGGCCAGTGCAGCCTGACGAGCCCGCTCGACCGCAGCCGGCAGCACAGCCAGCACGGCGTCGATGTCGGCATCAGAACTGGTGTGCCCCAACGAAAATCGGAGTGATCCGCGGGCACTGGCCGGAGCGGCGCCCATCGCGATCAAGACGTGTGACGGCTGCGCGACGCCGGCCGTACAGGCCGAACCCGTCGAGCATTCGATGCCCTTGGCGTCCAGCAGCATCAGCAGGGCATCGCCCTCGCAGCCACGAAAAGTGAAGTGCGCGTTGCCCGCAAGGCGGTCATCACCGGTGCCGCCGTTGAGCACCACATCCTCGATGCCGGACAGCACCCCGGCGACCAGGCGGTCACGCAAGGCGCCGATCCGGGTCCGGTGCGCGTCCAGGCCCTCGACCGCGACGCGCGCGGCGGTGGCCATGGCCACCACGCCCGCGACATCCGGTGTGCCCGAACGCACGTCACGTTCCTGCCCACCGCCGTGCAGCAGCGGCACGCATGCGACATCGCGGCGCAGCAGCAGCGCACCCACCCCAGTGGGGCCACCGAACTTGTGCGCCGCCACACTCAACGCGGACAGCCCGCTCGCGGCGAAATCGACCGGCACCGCACCGATCGCCTGGATCGCGTCGCTGTGCATGGGTACGTCGAATTCAGCTGCCACAGCGGCCAATTCAGCGATCGGCTGGATGGTGCCGACCTCGTTGTTGGCCCACATCACGCTGACGAGCGCGACGTCGTCGTGAGTTTCGAGAATCTCGCGCAATGCCTCGGCCGACGTGCTGCCCGTACTGTCCACAGGCAACCAGGCCACCTCCGCGCCTTCGTGCTCGACCAGCCACTCGACGGCATCGAGCACCGCGTGGTGCTCGATCGGCGACGTCACGATCCGGCGGCGTCCCGGGCAGCTGTCCCGACGCGCCCAGAAGATGCCCTTGACGGCCAGGTTGTCGCTCTCGGTGCCGCCGGCGGTGAAGATCACCTCGGAGGGCCGGGCACCCAACTGCTGGGCCAGGGACTCGCGGGCCTCCTCCATCCGGCGCCGCGCCGCCCGGCCGGAGGTGTGCAACGAGGACGCATTACCGCCGGCCGCCAGGACCGCCGTCATCGCCTCGATGGCAGCGGGCTGCATCGGGGTCGTGGCGGCGTGGTCCAGGTATGCGGGGCTCATGGCCTGTCCAGGATACCGGCCAGGCCAAACCGGTCAGGCGGCCAGCGCGTGCCCGTGAACAGCAGCGACGGGCAGCGGGCCCACCTGGTGCACCGCAGCTTGGCACCGGCCGGCCAGATCGCGGCGGTCGGCGCCGGGCAGCTGCAGCGACTGCACCTGGATGTGGCACACCGTCAGCTTGGCGGTGATGACCCGTTTGATCGACGTCAGCAGCGAGTCGTCACCGATGAACGCCGGAATGGTCGACTGCGCGCCGTCGCGGTGCCGGTACGTCAGCTGCAGCGGCTGCACCGGGCGGCCGGCGTCGACCGCGGCCTGGAACATCGCCGGGGCGAACGTGCCGTGCCCCAGACCGCACCACGTGGTGCCCTCAGGGAAGGCGACGACGGTCTGACCTGCGGTGAGCCGGTCCGCAACGGTGCGGACCACATCGGGCAGCCGGCGCAGGCTGTTGCGGTCGATCGGGATGACCTTCATCAGCCGGGCCAGGAAACCCAACGCCGGCCACTCGATCAGATCGGCACGCGCCACGAACGACCCGGGCATGACCGCGCCGATCACGAAGATGTCGACCCATGAGACATGTCCGGCGACCACCAGGACGCCGCTCAGGTTGCGGATCGGGCCGCCCGAGACAGTGATCCGGACGCCCAGGCCGCGCAGCACCAGCCGGCAGTACATCCGCTGGATGCGTGACCGGCCCGGCAACGGCACCGCCAGTAGCGGCAGGGTGGGCAGCAGCAACAACGTCATGACCAACCGCGCCGCGGTGCGCAGCGCGACGATGACCGGACGGCTGACGTGCGCAGCGTCCACCCGGATGCAGCTGGCGTCGCAGGACGCCTTGGGCAACCAGGGGTGCTCCTGCACCGTCGCGGGCGCGGGCGCAGTCACTGTCCGGCCTTGTCGGTTGCGGCGGCGGCCGAACGCAGCCGCGTCAGGTACCGGACGTCGGCCTCCCGCTTGTCCAGCAGGGCCGGGAAGTCACCGACACCGAAGTCGGGGTCGTAGGCCGGGTCGCCGCACACCTTCGCGCCCAGACGCAGGTAACCGCGCATCAGCGGCGGCACGGTCACGCGGGCCGGCGGCTCGATGTCGTCGAGCAGCTTGCCGTCGATGATCACCGGGCGGTACGGGCGCACCTTGTACTCCGAGGCGTGCCGCTTGTTGACGAAGTCGCGCACACCGCGAATCTGGGTGGCCGGGGCCTCGTCGGGGCTGCCCTGGATGGGCACCGACACGCAGCCGGTGACGTAGTCGTAGCCGCTGTGGTCCAGGTAGGCCAGGATGCCGCCCCACATGAGCAGCACGACGGCGCCGTTGCGGTGATCGGCGCGCACCACGGCGCGGCCCATCTCCACCATCGACGGGCGGATGCGGTCCAACGCGCTGACATCGAATTCGGTTGCGGTGTACAACCCGCCTGCGGCGATGGCGCCGGGCGGAGGGAGCATGCGGTAGCAGCCGACGTACTCGCCGGTGTGGTCCTCGCGGACCAGCAGGTGGTCGCAGAATTCGTCGAATCGGTCGGCGTCCCGGCCGCTTTCGAAACCGGGGCTGTCGTCGGTGAGGGTGTAACCCGGCTCCGAGGTGAACACGTGGTGACGAAGCCGTTGCGCGGCCTCGATGTGTTCGGAGTCGGCCGACAACAGCAGTGTGTACCGCGGGGTGTCGGTCGATGCAGTGGTG
Source organism: Mycolicibacterium llatzerense (assembly GCF_000878195.1). Lineage (GTDB taxonomy): Bacteria > Actinomycetota > Actinomycetes > Mycobacteriales > Mycobacteriaceae > Mycobacterium > Mycobacterium llatzerense. The sequence goes on from NZ_JXST01000047.1 coordinate 12,770, forward strand.
TCGTCAGGGGCGATGAGTACAGAACTAGTGCTCATGTTGTGCACGGTGACGGAGCCGTTGGGCGCGACGGCATCAACCACGTAACGCGTTGATGACCGGTGGCGAAACATCACGGTCCGTTACATTCGGCGCATGATGCCGCGATGAGGAGCCGCGCCGCGATTGTCCGTGAGGTCGGCGGGGACTGGTCGGTGGAGGAATTCGAGCTCGACCCGCCGCGCGCCGGTGAGGTTCTGCTGCAGATGGCGGCCGCGGGGCTGTGCCACTCCGACGATCACATCCGATCGGGCCAGCTGGCCGCGCCCAAAGGTGCTGCGGTACCGGGCATGCCGCCCACGATCGGTGGTCACGAAGGTTCGGCGGTGGTGCTCGAGGTGGGTCCGGGCGTCACCCGGTTCTCCCCCGGCGACCACGTGGTGACGTCGTTTCTGGCGGTGTGCGGGAAATGTCGTTGGTGCACAAGCGGTATGGAGTATCTGTGCGACGTCGGCGCCGGCACCCTCATCCCGGGCATGCCGACCGACGGCACCTTCCGCCACCACAGCCTCTCCGGTGAGGAGTTGCGGCACACCTCGAAGATCGGCGCGTTCGCCGAACACACTGTGGTGGCGGCAGATTCGCTGGTGAAGATCGACCCGTCGTTGCCCCTGGTGCCCAGCGCGCTGCTGTCCTGCGCGGTGCCCACCGGCTACGGGTCGACGGTGCGCCGCGCCGGGGTGCGCGCCGGCGACACGGTAGTGGTGATCGGCGCCGGAGGCATCGGTACCGCCGCTGTCCAGGGCGCGCACCTCGGTGGCGCATCGCAGGTTGTCGCGGTCGATCCGGTGGCGTTCAAGCGGGATTCCGCCCTGTCATTCGGCGCGACCCACACCGCGGCAACGGTCACCGAAGCCTTTGACCTCGTTCGGGAGCTGACCCGCGGCGTGATGGCCGACGCCGTCGTCGTATCACCGTCGATGATCGGTGACGGCGACGTCTCCGACGCCTTGTCCCTGACCCGGAAGGGCGGCACCTGCGTGCTGACCGGGATGGCGGCACCGTCGGCCGGGGCCGTGCAGCTCGACCTGCAGGACCTGATCCTGATGAACAAGAACCTGTGCGGCACGCTTTTCGGCTCGTGCAACCCGACCACCGAAGTGCCGGCGCTGGCACAGCTGTATCAAGAGGGCCGGCTCAAGCTCGACGAGATGATCACCCGGCGCTACCGGCTCGACGACATCAACTCCGCGTTTGATGATCTGCTGGGCGGCCGGGTGATTCGGGCTGTCGTGGATTTCACCTGACCCCTCCCCATGTTGACCCTGTAACCAGGGCGGTACTTACTCGCAGAAATGTGCCGTACGTACAGGGTCAACGGATCCCGGCGATGCCCCGGGCGACCAGCTTCGTCTCCAGGTACTCCTCGAAACCGGCCAGGCCCATCTCCCGGCCGATGCCGGACTGCTTGTAGCCACCGAACGGTGCATCCGGCGAGTACCAGACGCCACCGTTGACGTTGATGGTTCCGGTGCGCAACCGCGAGGCCACCCAGTCGACCCGGTCCTGATCGGTGCCGGCGACCGCACCGGACAGGCCATACGGCGAGTCGTTGGCGATGCGCACGGCGTCGGCGTCACCGTCGTGGGCGATCACGGTGAGCACCGGGCCGAAGATCTCTTCGCGGGCCACCCGGGCGTCGTTCGTGAGGCCGGCGATGACGGTCGGCTCGATGTAGAAGCCGCGGGTCCGGTCCGCGGGGCGGCCACCGCCGCAGGCGAATCGGCCGCCCTCCTCGAGTGCCAACCGCAGGTAGCCCTCGACCCGGTCGCGCTGGCGCGCCGAGATCAGTGGGCCGCACACCGTGGCCGGGTCGGTCGGATCCCCGAAACCGATGCCGGACATGGCCGTTGCCGCCGCGGCGACGGCCTCGTCGTACCGCGCCCGCGGCACCAGCAGTCGGGTGGTGAAGGCGCAGCCCTGACCGGCATGCATCGCGACACTGGCGGCCGCGGCGGCACACGCCGCGGGCAGGTCGGCGTCGTCGAGCACGAGGTAGGCCGACTTGCCGCCGAGTTCCAGGAACACCTTCTTGACGGTGTGCGACGCGGCCACCATGACGGCCCGGCCGGTGGCCGTCGACCCGGTGAACGACACCAGATCCACACGTGGATCCTCGGTGAGTTGGGCGCCGATCCGGTGCTCGCTGGAGGTGATGACGTTCACGACGCCCGCGGGAAAGTCCGTGCGCTCGTTGATGATCCGACCCACTTCAGCCGCGCACCACGGAGTGTCCGGGGCTGCCTTGAGCACGACGGTGTTGCCGGCGGCCAGCGCCGGGCCGAGTTTGGCGAAGTTGATCTGGTGCGGGAAATTCCAGGGCGTCACCGCGCCGACGACACCGCAGGCCTCGCGGACCACGGTGCGCCGGGTCGGTTTACCGAACGGCGCGGCCTCCCCGAGATCGGTTGTCCATTGGTAGTTTTCGGCGAGGTCGGCCACATAGCCCAGACCGTCGACTGGTGCCTGTAGGTGACCGCCGTAGGTCAGCGAAACCGGGGCGCCAACCTCGGCCACGGTGATGGTCCGCAGGTGCTCGATCTCGTCGGTGAGCGCGTCGTGCAACTGCCGCAGGCAATGCACCCGCAGCGCGGTGTCCCGGGACCAGTCGGTGTCGTCGAATGCGGTGCGGGCCGCGGCGATCGCGCGGTCCAGGTCCTCAGTGTCGGCGTCGGCGGCGTGCCCCAATGTCTCCTCGGTGGCCGGGTTGATCGTCGCGAACTCGCCACCGCGGCCCGCCACGAGCCGCCCGTCGATCAGCAGGGCGGTGCTCACGTGATCGTCAGTCCCTCAAGGGTTTCCGCATCCCGCCAAGCCGCGAGGATGTCGGCGTACTCGGTGGGGCTGCCGAAGAAGAAGCTGTCCTGGTTCAGCCGATCGCTTGGCTGCCCTTCGCGGTTGTAGTAGCCGGGTGTGCAGGCTTCGCGGCGGCCGGCGATCACCACCGATCGTGCCACCACATTCCGGACCCATGCCTCCTCGGCCGCTTCGCTCGCTTCCAGTTCCGCGATGTCGTTCTTGAGCGCCCACGCGATCACCCACGCGGTGTGCCTGGACTGGGTGTCGATCAGATACGGGAAGTTCACCGTGAATCCGGACTGCGCGATGCTGGCGATGAAACAGTTGGGAAATCCGTTGACGTGCAAGCCATGCAGGGTGCGGACCCCATCGGACCACTTGTCGGTCAACGTCTTTCCGTCGCGGCCGATCACCTCGAAGCCGGTGCGCCGGGTGTAGTCGGTGCCGACCTCGAAGCCGGTGGCGAAAATCAGGCAGTCCACAGGGAACTCGGTGCCGTCCACCACGACCCCGGCAGCGCTGATCTGCTCGACACCGCGGCCCCGGGTATCGACGAGGGTGACGTTGTCCCGGTTGAACGCCTGCAGGTACTCGTCATGGAAGCAGGGCCGCTTGCAGTAGTAGCCGTACCAGGGCTTGAGCCCCTCGGCGGTGGCCGGGTCGGTCACCAGCGCGTCGATGCGCGCGCGGATCTGCTCCATCTTCGCGAAATCGGCCAGCTCCGCCGTCGAGGCCCGCGGGTCGGTGCCTTCCTTCGCGATCGGCATGGCTTTGGCCAGGCTCGTCCAGGCATCAGCCACCAGGTCCTCATCGGCCTGCCCACCGGCGGTGAGGATCTGGAAATTCTCGATGCGACGCTGCTGCCAACCGGGTTCGAGCGCTGCCGCCCAGGCCGGATCGGTGGGCGCGTTCGCCCGCACGTCGACCGTCGACGGCGTGCGCTGGAACACGAACAACTCTCCGACCGCCGGCGCCAGACGCGGCACGCACTGGATCGACGTCGCGCCGGTCCCGATGATCCCGACCCGCTTGTCGGCCAGGTTCTCCAGGCCTGCGCCGGTGTACTCGTAGTCCCAGCGGCTGGTGTGGAACGCGTGGCCGGTGAACTCGGTGATGCCCTCGATACCGGGCAGCTTCGGCTTCTGCAGATAGCCGTTGGCCATCGAGACGAACCGGGCCCGGATGGCGTCGCCGTGGTTGGTGGCGATCACCCAGCGCGAATCGGCCGGGTCCCAACGGATTTCCTGCACCTCGGTCTGCAGGCAGGCGTTGCGGTAAAGGTCGTAGTGCTCGGCGATGGCCTGGCAGTGCGCGAAGATCTCGGCACCCTTGGCGTACTTCTCGGCCGGCACGTAGCCCAGCTCTTCGAGCAACGGCATGTACACATACGACTCGACGTCACAGGCGATCCCGGGATACCGGTTCCAGTACCAGGTGCCGCCCACGTCGGACGCCTTGTCGATGAGCCGGATATCGGCCACGCCCAATTCCCGCAGCCGGGCGCCGGTGAGCAGCCCGCCGAAACCGGCTCCGATGATCGCGACGTCGACCTCATCGGTCAGCGGCCTACGGGTGAAACCCGGCTCGGCCCAAGGGTCTTCGCCGAAGGCGGCGAACCGGCCGGCGATCTCCACGTACTGGCCGATACCGTCGGTCCGCAGCCGCCGCGCGCGTTCGTGGGCGTACCGCTGACGCAGCGCGTCGGGGTCGAACGTCGTGCCGTCGTCGGTGTCCGAGGTCCCATGCGTCATCGATGCATATTGGAACACGTTTCAGTTTCTGGCAAGGGTTCATGCGGTGCGCTCTTCTGTGTCCACGAACTCCTGGCGGTCGCGGTGCGCCAACGCGATACGCAGCTGCTGCCGCCCACGCGACACCCGCGACATCACCGTGCCCACCGGCACGCCCATGAGCACGGCAGTCTCGGCGTAGGTGTGGCCCTGGACCCCGACGTAGAACACGGCCGTCCGGGCACCGTCGGGCAGCTCGGCAAGCGCGGCCACGACGTCAGCGTCGGACATGACATCCAGCACCTCCACCTCCGCGGACCGGCGGGCGGCCCATGGTTCATGGCCACCCGCGGTGACCACCTCGAGTGACACTTCCGCGGGTCGACTCTGCCGGTACCGATGCCTGCTGACCCACCGGTTGTGCAGAATCCGGAAGAGCCACGCGTTGAGATTGGTGCCCTGCCGGAACGATCCGAAGCCCTCGTAGGCGTGTAACAGGGTGTCCTGCAACAGATCTTCAGCGTCAGCCTCGCTGTGCGTCAGCCGGCGGGCAGCGCGGCCGAGCGCGTCGAACAGCGGCACCGCCTCGACGACGAACCGGGCGGCGAGTTCGGGGGCCGGCACCGGCGCTGCCGTCACGATCGAATCCCCTTTGCAACCGGTGCCGGTGATATCGCACCGCCGAATTCAGACTCGTCGCACGGCGGCCGCAGGGGACCTTTGAAAGTCCGTAGTCGACAACCCAAATCAGTGGTGTGCGGCGGCATGGATGACTTCGCGGGACGGCTCGCGTTCAACTCCGCGCAGGGTCAACTCCCTGCCGAACCAGCCAAAGGAGACAACGTGAGCTTGGACAACATTTCCCACCTCGGGCAGACAGCACTCGATGAGTTGGTTCCGTCGCGCTACGCGGTGCAGGTCGGCGACATCGAAGTACTGGTCATCAGTGACGGCGTCCTGCCCATCACCGCATCGACGTTGGCCACCAAGACCCCGCCGGCCGAACTCGCCGGCTGGCTGGGCGACAACTTCCTGCCGCCCGAGATCGTCGACTGGCCGCTGAACGTCGTCGTGGTGCGCAGCGGCGATCGGACCATCCTGGTCGACGCAGGATTGGGACTCGAATTCCCGGACTTCCCACGTGCCGGCCAGACCATCCAGCGACTGGAAGCCGCTGGTGTCGACCTCGATTCAGTGACCGACGTCGTACTGACCCACATGCACATGGACCACGTCGGTGGGCTGATCACCGAGGGATTGAAGGACCGACTGCGTCCCGATCTGCGAGTTCACGCGTCGACCGCCGAGGCCGAGTTCTGGGAGGCCCCCGATTTCTCGCGCACGGTCATGCCGCAGCCCATTCCGGATGTGCTGAAGCGGGTCGCCACGCAGTTCCTGAACGAATACCGTGGCCAACTAAGGACATTCGAGACGGACTTCGAGGTTGCACCGGGCGTGCTCATCTCCCGCACCGGCGGTCACACTCCCGGCCACAGCGTGGTCCGGCTGGAGTCTCGTGGCGAGAAGCTGACGTTCGCGGGCGACGCCGTGTTCGCTCCCGGCTTCGATAATCCCGAGTGGCAGAACGGTTTCGAGCACGACCCCGAAGAGGCGGCCCGCGTCCGTGTCCGCCTGCTGCGGGAGGTCGCGGCGACCGGCGAGGCTTTGGTTGCGACGCACCTGCCGTTCCCGTCCGTGTGCCATGTGGCGGCCGTCGGCGACACCTTCCGGTGCGTGCCCGCAACCTGGGATTACTGACCGCTGAACGAGAACGGCCCCCGGACCTGTGGTCCGGGGGCCGTTTTCAGCATGATCACGCAGTCTCGAACCCGATGCCCGCGGTCTCACCGGTGACCAGCGCGGTCAGCCCGGTCAGCTCCGTCACCGTGTGGCCAGCCAGTCCACCAACCGGAGGTCCGAGATGATGGCGTCGCCGCTGGTGACCAGGCCGGTGTCGCCAACCTTGGTGCCGAAATAGACGGCCGCGGGGTCGACCACGATCGGCAGGCTTTCGCCGCGGTGGGCCAGCGCCAGTTTGGCCAGGCCTGCGAACGTCAGCTTGTCCGGCCCGCCGATGTTCACGATGCCGTCGACCGGCGCGGCCTGCGCGACCCGAGCCACTTCGGCGGCCACTTCGGCGCCGGCGATCGGCTGGATGAGGCCGTCTGGCACCCGCACCTCGCCGTCCACCGTCAGGGACGCGGTGATCGCCTCGGCGAACTCATGGAACTGGGTGGCCCGCACGATGGTGTACGGCAGCCCCGACCCCGTGATGATGCGCTCCTGGGCCACCTTGGCGCGCATGTAGCCGCTGTCGGGTAGGCCGTCACACCCCACGATGGACAGCGCGACGTAGTGGCCGACGCCGGACGCCTTCGCCGCAGCCACCAGGTTCGTCGCCGACTTGGTGAAGAACTCCAGCACCGGACCGTCGGCGAAGTCGGGCGAGTTGACGACGTCGACCAGCACGTCGGAGCCTGCGAGCGCCTCCGTCAGGCCCGCGCCGGTCAGGACATCGGCGCCCGTGTCCCGCGAAGCCGCCACGGTCTCGTGACCCGCTTCTTTGAGCAGCGCGACGACCTTCGAACCGATCTGGCCGCTGGCGCCCATCACAGTGATCTTCATCAGACACACCCTTTCGAGTTGTTTCGGTTGTGCAGCTTCAAACCTGGCAGTTGCCGAGGGCGGGCGGACCCCGGAAAGTCCGTAGTCTGCGCCCGGTGATCAGTCGAGGAAGGCCACGTTCTCGCGGATCGGATTTCGAGGCGTATCAAGGTGGTTGGCCGGGAAAGCCGGATCGGCGTAGCCGATCGCGATCCCGCACAGGATCGAGAGCTCCTCGGGGATGCCGAGCTGCTCACGCAGCACCTCCGGGTAAAAACTGATCGACACCTGAACACAACTCCCCAGACCCCGCTCGGTCAATGCCAGCATCAACGTCTGCAGGAACATTCCGACGCCCATCGCGTCCACGACGCCGAAGTCGCGGTGCATGCACACCACTCCCGCGACGGGGGCACGAAAGAACTCCCAGTTGCGCCGCTGCGCCACCCAGCGGCCCGCCGCATCGCCGCGCTCGATGCCCATCGCGCCATAGACCAGAGCGCCGCTCTCCCGACGCAGGTGCGCGAACCGGGGCGGCAGACCCGCCGAACCCACCTCAGGCGGCGCCGTATCGACGGCGGTGAGCAGCGCGTCGACCAGCCGGGCGCGCCGCGCGCCGGTGACGAGGTACACGTGCCACGGCTGGGTGTTGGAGTTCGACGGCGCCCGGATCGCCAGCGCCAGGGCCTCGTCGAGCAGCTCACGCGGAACCGGCTTGTCCGGCAAGAACATCCGAGCCGAGCGACGCGCCCGGACGATGTCGCCGAACCCGGTCGTCATCGGACTCGCCGGTCCTTGCGGGCTTCGAGTTCGTCCTCCTCGACGACCACGAGCATCGGCACGCCGGGCGTGCAGATCATCGTCACGAGAAACCGCAGCGGCACATCAGAGCGATTGTTGGCGTCCGAGTAGTGGATGACGTCGCCGCCGGGCTCCCAGAACGCCTCCCCGGCCTTGATGACTCGCGGCGGTTCACCCTCCAACTCGAAGAGCATCTCGCCCTCCAAGACATAACCGAACGACGGTCCACCGGGGTGCCGGTGCGGCGGTGCACCCGCGCTGCCCGCCGGCCACTCGATGATCGACGTCATCACGTGGGCATCGGCCGGAATGAACGGCGGCGTGACGGTCTGGATCGTCGTGATGGCCTTCATCAGGTCGGCACTATCGAACATTGTTGCTCCTCAGTTGAATTCAGGTCTGGCCAGTTGGAACGTGATCGCGCGCTCAGGACTCCCACACCGCCGGTACGCACCGGAAGACATTGCCTGCCGCTGCCACGTGGCAGACCGACGGGAATGGCAGGTGGGTCGCCACCAGCGCCTCACGGGTCGACGACAGCTCCTGCAGAAGACGGACCCGCACGCGCGCCGCCTCCTCGGGGTCGTGTTCGAAACCGTTGAACCAGTCCGGGTGATCGAACCCTGCTTGCAGCACGGCATCGCCGGCGAATGTCAGCCTCTCGCCGCCGGATGCCAACCGGACGACGCTATGCCCGGGGGTATGTCCGCCGGTGCGATGGGCGAGTACCCCCGGCGCCACCTCGTACTCCGTTTCGAACGGCCGTAACACGCCGCGGTAGTCGTCCAAAAACCTTGTAGCGGAAGAGCGCATCGCGTCTTGCATGCTGGCGTTCACCGCGGTGCGGGAGAAATCGGGTGACTCCCAGAACTCCGCCTCGGCGGCAGCGGCGTGAATCCGCACGTCCGGGCGTAGCCGGTCCCTCACCCCATCGACGAGCAGGCCACCGACGTGGTCGAAATGCATGTGGGTCAGCACCACGTCGGTCACGGAAGCGAGGTCGATGCCGGCTGCCTCCAGTCGCGCGCCCCAATGCCCGGCCCGTGGCGTGAAGTCCTGGTAGTCGACGCCCACTCCGGCGTCGATGAGGATGGTCTGGGCTCCGTGCCGGACGACCACCTGATTCAAGGGCAACGCGAGTTCGTCCGCCGGCAGGAACATGTCGTCCAACCAGGCCGCCCGGACCTCCGGGGCGGCGTTGGTAGCCAACTGCGGAGCCGCCATCGGTAGCACGCCGTCGCTGATCACCACGACGTCGATATCGCCGACGGTCAGCGCGTAGTGCGACGGCACCGGTTGCTCCGGTCCTGGTCCACCGACCGGCGAGGTCGTTTCCACCGTTTGAAGTGTCATGTCGTATCCCCTGTCACTGGTCACGGCCCTACAGCCCTGTTTCGTGTATTCAGCATCGCCGCGCCGACGGCTGACCGACCCCTTGGAATCCCGTAGTCGGCATGGGCTGCAGCCAGCCGGCGATGTTGGCGACGTAATCCTTGAAGACCTCCAGCCGCGACGGATCGTCCGCGATCTGCCTCCCGGGAGGTTCGGATACGAACGACGGTGCCCCGGCAGCGACGTCCCAGTTGTAGTCGGCAAAGTGGTGGAAGGTGGACTCGGCAACCGCGCGCCCCATCGGTCGGCCGTCCTGCGCCTGTTCGCCATCGATGACGACGGCAAGATTGAACTGTCGGCCAGTAGTGGTGCTGCGGCCCTTGGCAATTGCGCGGGCAAACGGACCGTTCGCCGCCACCAATCCCTCATGCGGGTGCGCTGGGAACCATTCGATGCGCCCACTTGCGGTCCGGTTCGTACGCAGCAGGTCGTGCACCGGCCCGTCGACCAGCACCGGCTGATAGTCGCCGTTGGCGCCGGAATGGTAGTTGGGCCACGAGATGCTCGGAGTGTCCACGTCATCGCACAACCCGCGGGGATCGATGGTCGGATCATGGAATTCGTTGACCACTCCAAGTGATCCGAGGTTGTTCAGGCAGCATCCCAGGTCTTGATGATCGCGCGCGGTGAGTACGCCTCCACCATCCTCTCGAAACCGCCGGATGCCCTCGGCGTCCGCCGTCGTCAGACCGTCGCCGACGTCGACCGCCATCAGCCACAGCTGATCGAAACCGAGCTCGTCCAGACGACTCAGCACCGGGTCGTCGGCGGGGCACAACCGGTTGCGTGCAATCACATGATGACCGGCCGCTCTCAGTTCGTCCGCCAGTAGAGAAAACCGGCTGACGTCCCAATCGTCGGCGCACTCGGTGATCGTCGTTTGCAACAGGATGCGGGACACAAAACTCACTTCACTTCAGGGTTTTCGCGGAATGCGATCAGCGTGGCCGATCCCGGACCGCCGCGAGCCCTTGGAAGTTCGTGGTCCCGTGGTGCAGTTCAGTGCGCGGCGATAATCGTGCGCAGCTGACGCCGCGACGTAATGCCGAGTTTCACGAAGACCTTCCGCAGATGCCATTCGACGGTGTGCGTGCTGATGAACAGCTGCGCACCGATCTCCTGGTTGGTCAGACCGCCGGCGGCCAGTTCGGCGATCTGGGTTTCTTGCGTCGTCAGCTCGTCACCGGAACTGACCGGCTCCTTGCGGACCTTCTTCCCGGCTGCGATCAACTCGCGGCGGGTCCGCTCCGAGAATGCCTCGGCTCCCATGCGATTGAACATCTCGAACGCCGCCCCGAGGTGCTCACGCGCTGCCACGCGACGGTTCATCCGGCGCAGCCATTCCCCGTAACATAAATGCGCCCGGGCCAGCAGGAAGACGACGCCGGTGCGCCCGAGCCGTTCGATGGCCTCGGTGTACAGGGCGTCGGCGTCCTCGTCGTCGGCCACCAGGGCACGCGAGTGTGCGAGAGCGCCCAATCCCCAGTCGGTGCCGCTGGAGCCCGCACGCGCGGCAAGCCTCTGCACCGCCCACTCGGCAGTTCCCTTGTCCCCGATGCGCGTTGCAGCTTCGACGAGCTCGACCAGACACCAGCTATAGAAGCCCAGGTCTTCGTAATCGCAACAGTTCCTGGCCGCGGCAAAGGCTTCGGCGTAGCGCCCGAGTCCGTTGTAGAGAACAGCCGAAAGAAACCCGGTGACGCCGACTCCCCGTCCTTCGCCGCGGGCAGCCGCATCGGCCGCCGCGGACTCGATGAGGCCGACTGCGTCACCCGCGACCCCACGAAACGCCGCCAACGACAACGAGTGGTACCGCAGCGGGGCATAGTCGGTCGCCGCCGAGATGACGGCGGCCTCAGCGATAAGTGCTGCCGCCGTGTCGAATTCGCCTGCCAGCAGATGCACACCGGCCCCGAAGGCGAGTGCGGGCGGAAGCGCGGCCAGGGCGCCGGCGTCACGCGCCTGACGAATCACGGCGGTGGCCAGCAGCCGGTGGATGCCGTCATCCCAAATCTCGCCGACGGCCGATTCCTGAACAATGGCCAGTCCCAACGGCATCCACCGCAGGAGCTGACCGTCGGCATCCTGCGCGTGCCGGCACATGAGGTCCAGCGCGGCGCGCATCTGTTCGGTACCACCGCCGGTGACGATGCGGCTCGCCACCCCGCTCAGCAGCAAGTCCACCGGCCGATGCAGCTCGGTCGCACCGCCGAGTGCAGCGCCCGCGGCCTCGGCCACCTGTACCAGCATGCCCGGCCCACCGAGCCGGCCCGCATACATCGCCGCGGCGAGCGCCTCGAGATATGTCTCGTGGGCAAGGTCAGCATCGAGCGTCTCGAGATCTCTTGCCGCGGCAAGCAACTTCTGCACGGAGTCGCTCAGCGGCGGCACGCCGGGCCCGCCGCCGCGGCTGCGGGCGAACTGCATCTCGGCCCGCAACCGATCCACTTGCGCCCGTTGCAGATTCGTCAGTGGCCCGAGTTCGGCGATCGCCAGGAGTTCATACGCCGCAGCCGGTGCCGCCGCGTCACGCTTGGCCTGCGCCGCCGCGAGCGCCCGTGCCGCGCGCAGGACCGGGTCCGCGGTGAGCACCGTCGCACGTTCCAGGAAGGCCGCCGCCGCGGCGACGCCGCCTTTACTCTTGGCCCGGCCGGCGGATCGCTCCAGATCCGCGGCCACCGCGTCGTCGGGCCCCGCCGCCGCGTGGGCGAAATGCCAGGCGCGACGGTCGGGGTCCTGCCGGGGATCTGTGGCCTCGGCCAGAGCCCGATGTACCGACCGGCGCGCGTTCACGTCGGCCGCACGATAGACAGCCGAACGCATCAACGGATGGCGGAAACGCACGCGCGCACCGAACTCGATGAGTCCGGCCGCCTCTGCCGGCGCCAGCGCACCGACGGACAGTCCCAAAGTCGTTGCGGCCCTCTGGAACAGCGCCGCGTCCCCAACCGAGTCGGCGGCGGCGAGGAACAACAGTTGCTGGGCAGCCGGTGGCAGCGCCTCTACGCGACGCCGGTAGCCGTCCTCGACCTGCCTCGTCACGCTGCGCCCGGTGCCCATGCTCCAGAAGCCACCGGCGAGCTCGGCGGCGGAAACACTTCGGGGAACCTCGAGGAGCGCCAGCGGGATCCCTCGTGTCTCAGCGACGACGCGGTCGCGCACCCGTTCGTCGACCCGCCCCAACAGCACCGAGTCGAGCAGGTCGCGAGCGTCGGCATCCGACAGCCCCGTCACCGCCAGCTCCGGCAGCGTCCCCAGCGCCTCCGCTCCGGCGTCACGGGCCGCGAACAGCAGCGCAACGGGCTCAGCGAGCAAGCGCCGCGCAACGAAGGCGAGAGTCTGCACCGACACCTGGTCGAGCCACTGCGCGTCATCGACGAGGCACAGCAGGGGCTGGTCGGCAGTCGCCGCGGCCAGCAGGCTGAGCACCGCGAGCCCCACCAGAAACCGATCGGGCGCCGCCCCCACGCCCCGACCGAAGGCGACATCCAATGCTTCGCGCTGCGGCGTGGGCAGCTCGTCGAGGTGATGCAGCAGCGGTGCACACAGCTGATGCAGGCCCGCGTAGGCCAGCTCCATATCGGACTCGACGCCCGTCACCTGGATGCGGCGAAATCCGTCGGCCGTCTCGGCCGCATGCCGCAGCAGCGCGGTCTTTCCGACCCCCGCCTCGCCGCGCAGCACCAGCACCTGGCTGCCACCGGCCTGCGCGGTCGACAACAGACCGCGCAGCGTCGCGATCTCTCTATCGCGGCCGCGCAAGGCCGGCCCGCGACCCTGGCTCAACATTGGCATCACCGTATCTAGTTGCTGTCAGCAGTCTTACCAGACACAAAAGTGCCCCAAAACCGGAGTTCTGGGGCACTTTCGCGTCTGCTGGTGCAGAGAAGAACTAGCCCTTGCGAGCCTTGATGGCGTCGGTCAGCTGCGGGCTGACGTTGAACAGGTCGCCCACGATGCCGAGGTCGGCGATCTCGAAGATCGGGGCCTCTTCGTCCTTGTTGACCGCGATGATGGTCTTGGACGTCTGCATACCGGCGCGGTGCTGGATGGCGCCCGAGATACCCAGGGCGATGTACAGCTGCGGGGCAACGGTCTTACCGGTCTGGCCGACCTGGAACTGACCGCCGTAGTAGCCCGAGTCGACCGCGGCACGCGAGGCACCGACGGCACCGCCGAGCGAGTCGGCCAGGGCCTCGACGACCGCGAAGTTGTCGGCGCTGCCGACACCACGGCCACCGGCGACCACGACGCTGGCCTCGGTGAGCTCCGGACGGTCACCGGCGACAGCCGGCTCGCGCGAGGTGATCTTGGTGGCGTTCTCGGCCTGGGCCGGAACCTCGACGTTGACGACCTCGCCGGCACCAGCGGCCGGGGCGGCCTCGATGGCACCCGGACGGACTGCGATGACCGGGAGCACGTCGTTGGCCTGCGCCTCGACGGTGTAAGCGCCACCGAAGATGCTGTGCACACCGATGCCGCCGGCCTTGACGTCGATGACGTCGACCAGCAGGCCGGCACCCAGGCGAGCGGCCAGACGACCGGCGACCTCTTTGCCCTCGGTGCTGGCGACGGTCAGAACCGCGGCCGGGCCGGCGGACTCGACGAGCGCCTCCAGCACATCGACGGTCGGGGTGACCAGGAAGTTCGCCGCGTCAGCCGACTCGGCGACGTAGATCTTGGCCGCGCCGGCGGCCTTGAGGGCGTCGGTCAGCGGGGCGGCGGTGCCCGGGGCACCCACCACCACGGCAGCCGGCTCACCGAGCGCGCGAGCGGCGGTGATCAGTTCGGTGCTCACCTTCTTGAGGGCACCATCGGCGTGCTCGACGAGCACAAGTACTTCAGCCATGCGTATTTGCCTCTGTGTCTTTCGTGGAAGTTTCGGTGGGGTGGGGGCTAGATCAGCTTCTGAGCAACGAGGTACTCAGCGATCTTGTTGCCGCCCTCGCCCTCGTCAGCGATCTTCTCGCCCGCGGCCTTGGCCGGCTTCGGCGTCGACGACAGCACCTTGCTGCTGGCGTTGGCGACACCGACCTCGTCGGCCTCGACACCGATCTCAGCCAGGGTCAGCACGGTGACCGGCTTCTTCTTGGCGGCCATGATGCCCTTGAACGACGGGAAGCGGGCTTCGCCGATGCGCTCGTTGACACTGACGACGGCGGGCAGTGCGGCCTCCAGGCCGAAGACACCGTCGTCGGTCTCGCGCTCACCGGTGACCTTGCCGCCCTCGACGGAGATGCTGCGCAGGGAGGTCAGCTGCGGCAGGCCCAGCAGCTCGGCGATGACTGCGGGGACCGCGCCACCGACACCATCGGTGGACTCGTTGCCACCGATGACCAGCTCGGCGCCCTCGATGGTGCCCAGGGCGCGGGCCAGGGTCCAACCGGTCTGCACGATGTCCGAGCCCTTGAGCTGGTCATCCTTCACGTGCACCGCGTTGTCGGCACCCATGGACAGAGCCTTGCGGATGGCCTCGGTGGCCCGCTCCGGTCCGACCGTCAGCACGGTGACGGTGCCGGCGCCGCCGGCGGCCTCTTCCTTCTCCTTGATCTGCAGCGCTGCCTCGACGGCGCGCTCGTTGATCTCGTCGAGCACCGCGTCCGCGGACTCGCGGTCGAGGGTGAAGTCGCCGTCGTTGAGCTTGCGCTCCGACTCATAGTCAGGGACCTGTTTGATCAGGACCACGATGTTCGTCATGGGTGTGGTTCGTCCTCCTCGATGAGGCCGGCGTCGGCCTGGCATTCACGATTCACGCAACGACCAACATGTTACTACTCGGTAACTTATGTGGCATGGCGCAGGAACACCATAGCTGGTCGAGCGCCGCCCGAGGATGCCGCCTTTTGTTTTCTTGACCACACTTGAACCGGTTCGGCAACATGGCAGAACCAGCAGGTGGGACGGCCCAACCAATTGGGCCTGGTAGTTCAGCGACCACTCTGCACTAGCCTGCCTATCTAATGAGCACTTTTCCCGAAACCCAGCCGGACAGCCACGCGGCACCGTCAGTGCCAGTCATGCCACTGACCGGTGAGCGCACCGTTCCGGACCTGGCCGAGGAGAACTACTGGTTCCGCCGCCACGAGGTGGTCTACCGGCGACTGGTCGACCGCTGCCGCGACCGCGACGTCCTCGAAGCCGGTGCCGGCGAGGGCTATGGCGCAGATCTCATCGCCGACGTCGCGCGCCGCGTGATCGGACTGGACTACGACGAGTCCTCGGTGGCGCACATCCGCGCCCGCTACCCGCGGGTCGAGATGCTGCACGGCAACCTCGCCGCGCTGCCCCTGCCCGACGCCTCCGTCGACGTGGTGGTCAACTTCCAGGTCATCGAACACCTGTGGGACCAGGGCCAATTCGTCGCCGAGTGCCTGCGCGTGCTGCGTCCGGGTGGCGTCCTGCTGATGTCGACGCCGAACCGCATCACCTTCACCCCCGGCAGCGACGTCCCGCTGAACCCGTTCCACACCCGCGAACTCAACGCCGCCGAGATGACCGAGCTGCTGACCGAACAGGGCTTCGTCATGGAGGCCATGCTGGGCGTCTATCACGGCGCCGGGCTGCGTGCGCTCGACGCCCGGTACGGCGGCTCCATCATCCAGGCGCAGATCGACCGCGCGGTGGCCGACGCACCGTGGCCGGCGGACCTGCTGGCCGACGTGGCCGCGGTGACGATCGACGACTTCGATCTGCTGGATGCCGCTGCCGCCGACGTCGATATCGACGACAGCCTCGACCTGGTGGCAATCGCGGTGCGGCCGTGAGTGATTCGTCCAGCGCACCCGTACCGGGGATGTTCACCCTGGTGCTGCACACGCACCTGCCGTGGCTGGCGCACCACGGCCGCTGGCCGGTCGGCGAGGAGTGGCTGTACCAGTCGTGGGCGACGGCGTACCTGCCCCTGACCCGCGTGCTACGCGAGCTGGCGGAGGAAGGTCGCGGCCACCTCCTGACCCTGGGCATGACGCCCGTCGTCACCGCACAACTCGATGACCCGTACTGCCTGGCCGGCATGCAGCAGTGGCTGTCCAACTGGCAGCTGCGGGCGCTGGAGGCGACCACAGTTCGTGACGGCGGCGGCGCCCCTGAGACCTTCAACTCACCGGAAGCGTTGCGCGCCTTCGGTATTCACGAGCACGAGCAGGCCGGTGCAGCACTCGCCGAATTCGCCGACCACTGGCAGCACGGCGGCAGCCCGGTGCTGCGGCAGCTCATCGGCGCGGGCACCATCGAATTGCTCGGCGGCCCGCTGTCGCATCCGTTCCAGCCGCTGCTCAACCCCCGGCTGCGGGAGTTCGCGCTGCGTGAGGGCCTGGCCGACGCCGGCGCCCGGTTCGCGCACACCCCCGGCGGCATCTGGGCGCCCGAATGTGCGTACGCCCCCGGCATGGAGACCGGCTATGCGGCTGCCGGCGTCACCCACTTCATGGTCGACGGCCCGTCGCTGCACGGCGATACGGCGCTCGGCCGCCCGGTCGGTGAGTCGGACGTCGTCGCCTTCGGGCGCGACCTGCAGGTCAGTTACCGCGTGTGGTCCCCCAAGTCCGGCTACCCGGGGCACCCGGCCTACCGGGACTTCCACACCTACGACCATCTCACCGGACTCAAGCCCGCCAGGGTCACCGGCCGCACCGTCGCGTCGGAGTCGAAGGCGCCCTACGAGCCGGAACGGGCCGTCGCGGCCATCGACGCGCACGTCGCGGATTTCGTGAACACCGTTCGGCGGCGGCTGATCTCGGAGTCCGAGCGCATCGGACGCCCGGCCCACGTGGTCGCCGCGTTCGACACCGAGCTGTTCGGGCACTGGTGGCACGAGGGACCGGAATGGCTGGCGCGGGTATTGCGCGCGCTGCCCGAGGCCGGGGTCCAGGTCGGCACCCTCTCGGACGCGATCAACAACGGCTTCGTCGGCTCCCCGGTCGAGCTGCCGCCGAGCTCCTGGGGTTCGGGCAAGGACTGGCAGGTCTGGTCGGGTGAGCAGGTCGCCGACTTCGTCACGCTCAACGCCGAGGTCGTGGATACCGCGCTGACCACAGTGGACAAGGCCCTGGCCCAGGATTCGGCCTACCCGGCACGGGACCGCGTGGCCGACCAGATCCTGCGCGAGGCGCTGCTGACTGTCTCGAGCGACTGGCCCTTCATGGTCAGCAAAGACACCGCGGCGGAATATGCTCGCTATCGCGCGCATCTGCACGCACACGCCACCCGGGAGATCGCCGGTGCCCTCGCGTCTGGACGGCGCGATCAGGCCCAGACGCTCGCGGAGGGTTGGAACCGCGCCGACGGACTGTTCGGCGCCCTGGACGCGCGGAGGTTGCCGCGATGAGCGCTTGCGCGAAGAGCAGAGGGCACCGATGAAAATCCTCATGGTCTCGTGGGAGTACCCACCCGTGGTGATCGGTGGCCTCGGACGCCACGTCCACCATCTGGCCGTCGAGCTGGCCGCCCGCGGCCACGAGGTCGTGGTGCTGTGTCGCCGGCCCGCCGGTACCGACCCCAGCACGCACCCCACCACCAACGAGGTGCACGAGGGTGTGTGGGTGATCTCCGCGGCGCTCGATCCGAACGAGTTCACCTTCGGCACCGACATGATGGCCTGGACGCTGGCCATGGGGCACGCCATGGTTCGTGCCGGCCTGAGCCTGCGCGACTGGACGCCCGATGTGGTGCATGCCCACGACTGGCTGGTCGCGCACCCCGCCGTCACCCTGGCCGAGTTCTTCGACGTGCCATTGGTCTCCACCATCCACGCCACCGAGGCCGGCCGGCATTCCGGCTGGCTCTCCGGACCGGTGAGCCGGCAGGTGCACTCGCTGGAGTCGTGGCTGGTGCACGAGTCGGACTCGCTGATCACCTGCTCGGTGTCCATGGGCGAGGAGATCACCGAGCTGTTCGGGCCCGAGCTGCCCGACGTGAGCGTCATCTGCAATGGCATCGACACGGCCGGCTGGCCGTTCGCGATGCGGCGCAAGCACGACGGCCCGGCCGAGCTCCTGTTCGTCGGCCGGCTCGAGTACGAGAAGGGCGTGCACGACGTCATCGCCGCGCTGCCCCGCATCCGGCGGACCCACCCCGGCACCACGCTGACCATCGCGGGCGACGGCACCCAGTACGACTGGCTGGTCGAGGAAGCCCGCAAAGCCAAGGTCACCAAGGCCGTGAATTTCGTTGGCCGCGTGGACCATTCAGGCCTGCTGGAGCTGCTGCACCGGGCCGACGCCGCGGTCCTGCCGAGCCACTACGAACCGTTCGGCATCGTGGCACTGGAGGCCGCCGCAGCCGGCACGCCACTGGTGACGTCCAACGTCGGCGGGCTCGGCGAGGCCGTGATCAACGGCAAGACCGGTGTCTCCTGCCCGCCGCGGAACGTCGGCGCACTGGCTGCCGCGGTCCGCAAGGTGCTCGACGATCCGCCGGCCGCGCAGCAGCGCGCCCTGGCCGCCCGGGACCGGTTGAACCACGACTTCTCGTGGCAGCACGTCGCCGCCGAGACGTCGGACGTGTACCTGGCCGCCAAGCGCGGCGAACGCCTGCCACATGCCCGTCGTCCCATCGTGGAGCGCCCGCTGCCCGACCGCGGCTGAGAGTTTCTCCGCGAGCTTCGCTTGACGGATATACCCCCCGGGGGTACAAACGGCAGTGTGTTCACTCGCCGTAGTTTCCTGATCGCGTCTGCCGTCACGGGCGCGTCCACCCTCGCCGGGGTCGCCGCGTGCGGCAAGACGCCGTCCCCCGCCGCGGCAAGTGGCATCGACCAGAAGGCCGTCGCCGCCGCCGAGGCGGCCCGTCCGCACACCGGCCGCACCGTCTCCGTGGCACTGCGCCCGCAGCCGGCCACCGTCGACCTCGGCGGCGTCACCGTGCAGACCCTCGCGTACGGCGACCAGGTGCCCGGCCCGCTGATCCGCGCGTCGGTGGGCGACGACTTGGCAGTCCGCGTGTCCAACGGCCTCGACCATGACACGTCGTTGCACTGGCACGGCATCGCGCTGCGCAACGACATGGACGGCGCGTCGCCCGCGACACCGAACATCAAGCCGGGCAACGACTTCACCTACAACTTCTCCGTCCCGCACGCCGGCACCTACTGGGCGCATCCGCACACCGGGCTCGACGCGGACTACGGGCTGTACCTACCGGTGATCGTCGACGACCCGGCCGACCACGGCCGGTACGACGCGGAATGGATTGTGGTCCTTGATGACTGGACCTCAGGCGCCGGCAAGTCACCGCAGCAGATCTACGACGGCCTGCGCGCCATGGGCAACATGGGCGGGCACGACATGAGCAGCATGGGCGACATGTCCATGGCGACGAGCGCGCTGCTCGGCGGCGACGCCGGTGACGTCAAGTACCCCTACTTCCTCGCCAACGGCCGCATTCCCACCGCACCAACAGTTTTCAATGCCAAGCCGGGACAACGAATTCGGCTGCGCATCATCAACGCCGGCGCCGACACCGCGTTCCGGGTAGCCCTGGCCGGGCATCGCATGACCGTCACGCACACCGACGGATTCCCGGTCGACCCGGTGGACGTGGACGCGCTGCTGCTGGGCATGGGCGAGCGCTACGACGTCATCGTCACCGCGGGCGACGGGGTCTTCCCGTTGGTGGCAGCGGCCGAGGGCAAAGACGACGCCGCCCGCGCCATCCTGTCGACCGGCGCGGGCACCGCGCCGGAGCCCGCATTCCGGCCCAAGGAGCTGACCCAAAAGGTCGGCACCGTCGCCGATTTCACCGCCACCTCAGCCGTCGACCTTGGACCGCTCACGCCGGACGTCACGCTGACCGCGGAACTCACCGGCTCGATGATGAAGTACGACTGGGGTATCAACGGGCGGTCGTTCGACAACCGGCAGGCACTGACCGTCCGTCAGGGCCGGCGCGCCACCATGACCTTCACCAACTCGACGACCATGTGGCATCCCATGCACCTGCACGGGCACACCTTCCAGGTGCTGCAGGCCAATGAAGGTGCAGTCCGGCGCGGCCCACGCAAGGACACGCTGATCGTGCTACCCAAGCAGAAGGTGACCGTCGCGCTCATCGCGGACAACCCCGGCGAATGGATGCTGCACTGCCACAACGCCTATCACCAGGAGGCTGGCATGATGACGACGCTCAACTACACGAGCTGACTACCGAGAGCTCTTCTTGCGTTCGATGTCGGCCAATGCCCGGGCGAGTTCCTCGCGCTCGGCGGCCGAGGTCTCCCAGTCCAGCTTGCGGTTCCTGACCACCTTGGCCGGTGCACCGACGGCAATGGAGAAGTCCGGAATCTCGCCCTTGACCACCGCGTGGGCACCCAGCACGCAGCCGCGGCCGATGCTGGTGTTGCGCAGGATCGTCACCTTGGCGGCAACCCAGGTGTCCGGACCGATCCGCACCGGGCCCTTGACGATGCCCTGGTCCTTGATCGGCAGCTCCATGCTGTCCATCTTGTGGTCGAAGTCGCAGACGTAGCACCAGTCGGCCATCAGCGCCGAATCGCCGAGCTCGATGTCCAGGTAGGTGTTGATGACGTTGTCGCGGCCCAGCACCACCTTGTCGCCGAATCGCAGCGACCCCTCGTGACAGCGAATGGTGTTCTTGTCACCGATGTGGACCCAGCGGCCGATCTCCATCTGCGCCAGCTCGGGCGTGCACTGAATCTCCACGCCTTTGCCGAGGAACACCATGCCGCGCGTGATGATGTGCGGGTTGGCCAGCTTGAACTTGAGCAGACGCCAGTACCGCACGAGGTACCACGGGGTGTAGGCCTTGTTGTCGAGCACCCATTTCAGCGACTCGCGGGTGAGGAAGCGCGCCTGTCGCGGATCGCGCAACCGCGAACCCCGCCATCGTTTGTGAATCGGTGCGCCCCACATCGTCGTCATGGCCGGAAAGCCTACGCGAGGCGAAATCGGACATTCGCCGGTCTCGGGCTAGTCTCGGGACTCGATGTCTGCACACCGAATGCGCCGTCTTGCCGCCAGCACGGCCACTGTCGCCACCACCCTGCTGACCTCGGCGGCCGCCCTGACCATTGCCGGGTGTGGCAACACCGACTCCTGGGTCAAGGCCCATCCTTCGGACGGCTGGCCGGCACAGTACGGCGACGCCGCCAACAGCAGCTCGACCACGCTGGCCGGGGCAAGCAGCTTGAAGCAGGACTGGGCCCGGTCGGCCAAAGGCAACCTCGGCGCCCAGGTGATCCTCGGCTCCGGCAACTATCTGGCGATCAACGCGCAATCGGCCAACGGTTGCTCACTGATGGTCTGGGAAAGCGACGAGCACGGCCGCCAGCGCTGGTGCACGCGCCTGTGGCAGGGCGGCGGAATGTCCAGCCCACTCTTTGATGGCTTCGACAACATGTACGTCGGGCAACCGGGCGCGATCATGTCGTTTCCGCCGACCCAGTGGATCCGGTGGCGCCAGCCGGTGATCGGAATGCCGACGACGCCGCGCATCCTGTCGCCCGGCCAGCTCCTGGTGGTGACGCATCTGGGCCAGGTGCTGGTGTTCGACGCGCACCGCGGCCAGACCATCGGCGCCCCGCTGGATCTGGTCAGTGGCGTCGATCCCGCCGACTCGGCGCGCGGCCTCGCCGATTGCCAGCCCGCCAAAGCGGCCTGCCCCATCTCGGCGGCGCCCGCGTACTCCCCCGACACCGACATGGTGGTGCTGGGTCTGTGGCAGCCGGGCGCTGACGCCCCCGCCCTCGTCGGGCTGCGTTACCACGAGGGCCAGACGCCACTGCTCAGCCGCGAATGGACCAGCACCGCGGTCGGCGGCGGCCCGATCGCCAGCCCGGTGCTGTCGGCCGACGGCAAGACCGTCTACGTCAACGGCCGCGACCAGCACCTCTGGGCGCTGAACTCCGCCGACGGCAAGGCCAAGTGGTCCGTCAATCTGGGCTTCCAACCGCAGACGCCGCCGTCGGTGACGCCGGACGGTCTGGTGGTCGCGGGCGGCGGGCCGCAGAGCAAGCTCACCGCCGTCAAGGACAAGGGCGACAAGGGCGACGTGGCGTGGTCCCGCAACGACGTCGAGCCGCTGACGACGTCCACGCGCGCCGGTAGCGACGTCGGGTACGTCGTCGTCCGCGACGGTGATCACGGCCAGGCATTGCTGGTCTTCTCCCCCGCCGACGGCCACACCGTGAACAGCTACCCCCTGCCGGGTGCCACCGGCTGGCCGGTCGGGGTGTCCGTCGGTCACGACAAGCGCGTCGTCACAGCGACCAGCGACGGTCAGGTCTACGCTTTCGCGCCTGCCTGATCAGGGATTTGTGCACGAAAATCCGCGGCCAGCGCGGAAAATCGTGCACAAATCGCTAGGCCAGCATCGCGTCGACCGGGGCCCGGGGCACCGTCACCTGCACCGCACCGGCGGATTCCGGCAGCACCTGGCCCTGGCTGAAGAAGAAGATCAGCGAGTCGTTGGTGAGCGCGAAGTTCTGGTAGGTGTCGGGGTCCAGGCCGGCCGACGGTGGCAGCAGCACCGGCTGTGCGGACTGTCTGACCAGTTCTCCTTGGACCATCGGCAGGATCACCGGAAACGGTTGTGCGCCAGGGGCGAACAGGGTGTCGATGGTGATCGGCTTGCGCTGGTTCTGGTCCCAGTTGAATGACTTGTAGAACGTCTGCGGGTGCGCACCACCGACGTCCTGGAACGTCTTGAACACCACCGACTGGGTGCTGCGGTTCGGCGTCGTGGAGCTGTGCAGGGTCGCCGTGGTGTCCAACTCGTATGAGGTCTCGTGCGGCCCGGGCATCTTGGCGACGTTGACGTACCCGTCACGCGTCTGCGTGATGTAGTCGACCACGGCCTGCTGATCCGGGTAGTCGATCGGGTAGCTGATGTTGAGCGCGTAGCCGCGTGAGGTGTCGCGAATCTGGCACATCCGCGAGCCGTCGACGACACCGGCCAGCTCCGCGCATTTCGGCGGGTTCGCGGCTGCCAGAGGCACGCCGAGCCAACCGACAGCGCCTGAAGCAGCGATCACTGCGGCGAGTACGGGAAGGCGCATCTGGTGAATCCTCCGGGGGATGAATGAATGGCGGCACATCGCCGCCGGTTCCAGCGTACCTGTCAGCCCCACCCGGACCGGGCATGATCTGCGACCAGGTGGTTCAGCGCGATGGGCGGCAAATGAAGGCCGTCGGCCGGGCCGCGGCACCGGTCCCGATCCGGGTGATCACCACCGACAGCTGCACACCCGACCGCTGGAGCTTCAGCTTGGACCGCAACGCATCCGGGTCGACGTCGACGCCGCGAATCAGGATCTCGACGGCCGACGCCCCATGCGCGGAGAGCGCCTGGCGCAGCCGCTTCTCGTTGAAGGCGATCTGCTCGACGACCTCGAATCCCCTTGTGCCGCTCGGTAACTCGTCACCAGAAAGGTACGCGATCGCCGGGTCCAGCTGCCACAGGCCGTGCCGCGCCGCGTAGTGGCGGACCAGGCCGGCCCGCACCACCGCGCCATCGGGGTCGACGATCCACCGCCCGACGGGTGCGCAAGGGCAGTCATCGGGGTCCGTATCGGTGAATTCCTCGGCTACCCGGCCGGTTTTGTCCAGCACGGTGGCCCGGCGCGTGACCCCGGATGTGGTCAGCCCCGGCGACCACAAGCAGGCCTCCCGGACGCTGCCGGCCAGTGACGTGATCTGCACCTCGCCACGGAATCCCAGCTCGGCCAGCTGGCCGAAATCGACGCCGGGAGCGCACTTCACCACCAGGTCGCGGCCCTGGTACACCTCGAGCAGCTCGTCCAATGGCGGTGCATAGTCGCGGGGGTCGAACTTGCGGCGCCCGGAACTGCGCCGCGCCGGGTCGACGACCACGACCGCGTCCCGGGTCACCGGGCGCAGCGCGTCGGCGCGGCACAGCAGCGCATGGTCGCCCACGTTGTGCTGCGCCATGGCCAGACGGACCGCATCGAGGTCGCTGCCGATCAGAAGGGACGCCGATTCGCCCGAATCGCTCAGGGCGGCAAGCTCTGTCCCGACCGAACACGTCGCGTCGTGCACGACGCGGCCGGCCAGCCGGCGTGCGCGATGCACCGCGACGGCCCCGGCGGTGGCCTGCTGCAGCGCCTCGTCGGTGAACAGCCAGCCGGCCACGTCGCCGAGGTCGGCCAGTTTGGCGGCAGCGCGCCGGCGCAGCAGCACCGTCTCGACCAGCACCGCCGCGCGGTCGCCGAAACGCGAACGCGCCCAGGCGATGTCGGATACCCGATGGGCCTCGGTCAGCGGCCGGGCGGCCACCTCGACGAGCGCCTCCTGACCGGCTCCGGTCAGGTAGGCGACATCGTCGAGCGTGAAGGCGTAACCGCTCACGTCGGGAGCGTCGAGTGCGTCAGGTCCGCCGGGGACACTGTCAGGACGGTTTGACCCCGGTGATCATCACGTTGTAGAACCAGCCCTTCGGCACCACGCGGCGCCACACGTTGGCGTCGAACCAGCTCAGCGTGGTCCAGCCGCCGAAAGCGAACTTGGCCCACTTGAAGCCGAGCTTGCCCTGGGGCACGGTCGACTCGAAGGTCCGCACCGGCCAGCCCAGCATGGCGGCGGTGAATTCCTCACTGGCGGTGGCGACTTCGACGGCACCGGCGTTGGTCGCCATGCGCTCCAGGTCTGCCGGATCGAAGGTGTGCAGGTCGACGATCCACTCCAGCGCCGCGGCGCGCGAGTTCTCGTCGAGCTCTTCCTGCGGACGGCGCCAGGACTCCAGCCCGGGCAGCTTCATGGCCGCGACGGTGGTCTTCCAGGTCAGGTCGGCCAGGCGACGGGCGTAGAAGTTACCGACAGTGGTGGGCTCGCCGGCGAAGATGAACCGGCCGCCCGGCTTGAGCACCCGGACCACCTCGCGCAGCGACAGCTCGACATCGGGGATGTGGTGCAGCACCGCGTGTCCGACGACCAGGTCGAAGGTGTTGTCCTCGTAAGGGATTCCCTCGGCGTCGGCGACGCGGCCGTCGATGTCCAGGCCGAGGGCCTGGCCGTTGCGGGTGGCCACCTTGACCATGCCCGGGGACAGGTCGGTGACCGAGCCACGGCGGGCGACGCCGGCCTGGATCAGGTTCAGCAGGAAGAAGCCGGTGCCACAGCCGAGCTCGAGGGCGCGGTCGTAGGGCAGCTCACGCTGGACCTCGTCGGGGACGATGGCGTCGAAGCGCCCGCGGGCGTAGTCGATGCACCGCTGGTCGTACGAGATCGACCACTTGTCGTCGTAGCTCTCGGCTTCCCAGTCGTGGTACAGGACCTGCGCCAGCTTGGTGTCGTGGCGTGCCGCCTCGACCTGCTCGGCGGTCGCGTGCGGGTTGGGTGCCTGGTCAACTACGTCGGACACCTGGGTGGCTGCCTCGGCTGCCGCGACCTCAGACGTCTGGTCGGTACTCGTCATGCAGGTCAGCCTAACTGCCCGGTCACCGTGAGTTCACATCCACGGTTCTGTACATGGATCGAGCAGCGGTTCAGCGAACCCCGAACGCTGCCTTTGCTGTGGCCAGCGCCTCGGGCGAGGAGTCCAGGAACCTGCGCGCCCATTGCTGCGCCTCGTCGTAGACGTGGTCGGGAGCCACCAATTGGTCGATCAGACCCAGGGACACCGCTTCCTCAGCGCCGGCGAACCGGCCGCTGAACACCAGGTCCTTGGCCCGGCTGTCGCCGACGGCCGCCGCCAGCCGCGCGGCAGCGCCTTCGGCCGGTGCCCGGCCGGACAGGATCTCCGTCGACCCGACCTTCACGTTGTCGCCGCTGATCCGCCAGTCGGCAGCCAGCGCCAGTGTCAGGCCACTGCCCAGTGCGTAGCCGGTAACGGCCGCGACGGTGGGCCGCGGGATGGCGGCGACGGCGTCGACCGCGGCACGGCACACCGCGCCCGCGACGCGCGCTTCGGCCGCGTCGAGCGTGCTGGTCTCGTGGTCGTCGTCACCGGTGCAGAACACCTCGTGGCCGCCGTACACGATGACGGCGTTGACGTCGGACCGCTGCCCCAGCTCCTCGGCGGCCGCCCCGATCTCCCGGCACATCTGGCGGGTCAGCGCGTTGAGCGGGGGCCTCGCCAGCAGCAGGGTGCCGATGCCGTCGGTGACGTGGACTTCGACAAATTCTGCGGCGAACTCTCGCTTCGTCATCACTGCGCCCTACCGCCGCGAGCGGCCTTGTAGCGCTCGGCGTCGAAGAACTCGATGTCCCAGCTGCCCTCGCCCATGGTGAGCACGGGTTCGATCGGCTCGATCGTGCGCTCGTCCTTGAGCAGTTCGCCGACCGTGCGGCCGTCCAGCGAGCTGAGCTGGGTCCAGGTGGGCGGCAAGAGGAACGAATGCCCTTGCGCGAACTCCTGCAGCGCGGCTTCGGGCGTGCGCCAGGCGACGTGGTCACTCTCGGTGTTGTTGCCGTCGGCCCGCTGTCCGGCCGGCAGGGCGCCGACGAAGAAGAACGTGTCGTAGCGGCGGGTGCGTTCTTCCTTGGGAGTGATCCAGTTGGCCCACGGCCACAGCAGATCGGCGCGCAGCACCAGCTTCTCGCGGGCCAGGAACTCACCGAACGACAGCTCGCGGCTCTCGAGCGCGACCCGCGAGTCGTGGTACACGGAGCTGTCGGAGACGATGCCGTCCGGGTCATCGGCCGGCCCGGCGAACAGCACGCCGGACTCCTCGAAGGTCTCCCGGGCGGCGGCGCACACCAGCGCGCCGGCCAGCACCGGGTCCACTCCGAACTTCTCGGCCCACCAGGTGCGGTCGGGTCCGGTCCAGGCGATGTCGGCGTCGCGGTCGCGCTCATCCACGCCACCGCCGGGGAACACCGTCATGCCGCCGGCGAATTCCATCGACATGGTGCGGCGCATCAAGAAGACCTCGATGCCAGGGGCACCGTCGCGCACCAGCATCACGGTCGCGGCCGGCCTCGGATGCAATGGGTCGGGTTCGGTCATATACGCCTCCTGTGCGCCGCGCGGCTGCGGGTACGACGGGCGAAGTACCGCCCGTCGATGTACTCCAGGGCGATCGACTGACCGAAGGCCTGGGAGAGATTTTCGGACGTCAGCACGTCGGTCAGCAGACCCGAGGCGACAGCCTGGCCTTCGGCGAGCAGCAGGCAGTGCGTGAAGCCCTCGGGGATCTCCTCGACGTGATGGGTCACCAGGACCGTCGCCGGTGCGTCCGCGTCGGCGGCCAGATCCGCCAGTCGGGCCACCAGCTCTTCCCGGCCGCCGAGGTCCAGCCCGGCCGCCGGCTCGTCGAGCAGCAGCAGTTCCGGATCGGTCATCAGCGACCGGGCGATCAGCACCCGCTTGCGCTCGCCCTCGGACAGCGTGCCGTAGCGGCGGTCGGCGAGGTGTTCGGCACCGATGCTCTCCAGGGTGTCGAGCGCCCGGTTGTAGTCGACGTCGTCGTACTGTTCGCGCCACCGGCCCAGAACCGCGTAACCGGCGGAGACCACCAGGTCGCGCACCACTTCGTCGTCAGGTATCCGCTGCGACAGCGCCGAACTGCTCAACCCGATCCGGGAACGCAGCTCGGACATGTCGGTGCGGCCCAGCCGCTCGCCGAGGACGAACGCGGTGCCCGACGACGGATGTTCGACGGCGGCCGCCATGCGCAGCAGCGATGTCTTGCCGGCGCCGTTGGGGCCGAGGACGACCCAGCGTTCGTCGAGTTCCACCGACCAGTCGATCGGACCGACCAGGGTGGCTCCGCCGCGGCGCAGCGTGACCCCGGAGAATTGGATCAGGAGGTCGTCATCGGCGGAGTCGATCAGCTGGTTGGAGTCGGGCGCGACATCTGGTCTTGCGGGGTTGTTGCTGAGGGCGCCGGGCACTCGCTCATCGTAGCCACGGCCGGTTCGACGTCCGATCGGCCGGCCCGGTCCCCCACCACGTGCGCCCATCCGCTCGCCGCGAGCCAGCGAGCCGGGGTGCACCGCAGCACCAGTTGCACCAGCGGCCCAATCCCCAAGGCGTACACCACGGTTCCGACGCCGACGGTGCCGCCCAGCAGCCAGCCGGTGGCCAGCACGGTGACTTCGATGCCGGTGCGAACCAGTCGCACCGACCATCCGGTCCGAGCCACCAGCCCGGTCATCAGTCCGTCGCGTGGGCCCGGTCCCATTCCGGCACCGATGTACATCACGGTGCTCACCGCGTTGAGCACCACGGCGCCGACCATCATGACCGTGCGCACCGGCAGCGTCGCCGGCTGCGGCATGACCGCCAGTGCGGCGTCGACGGTGATGGAGATGACGATGACGTTCGCGACGGTGCCGACACCGGGCCGGTTGCGCAGCGGGATCCAGCCCAGCAGCACCACGACACCGACGAGCGCGGTGGCGCCGCCGATGGTCAGCCCGGTGTGCTTGGCCAGGCCCTGGTGGAAGACGTCCCACGGGTCCAGGCCGAGGCCGGCCCGCACGAACAGCGCCATCGAGACGCCGTAGCCCGTCAGCCCGGCCAGCAGCAGCGCCGAGCGGATGGCGGTGGTCGTGGCCCTGCGTCCGGATGTGCGTGCCGTCTGCTGCTTCACGCGTGATCCTGGAAGCGCGCACGGATGGCATCCAGTTCGTGACGGACTCGGGCGGCATCGAGATCACGGATATCGGCGCGGTTGTCGCGTCCTGACCGGAGGTGCTTGGCAGCCAGTTTAGATAGCCAGTTCGTACGCATGACACCAGTTTCCCGACCAACTGGCTTGCTATTCAATAGCCAGTTGGTCGATACTGGCTTCAATGTCGATCGAGATGTCAGCCAGATCACTTGACGAAGTCCTTCTGGCACGCGAATTGGGCAACTGGCGCACCTCCAGCCTCAGTGGCCCCGCCTATCTGGGCCTGGCCGACGCCATCCGGCTGCTCATCGTCGACGGCCGCCTCCCCGTCGGCGCCCGGTATCCGAGCGAACGCGCGCTGGCCGACGCCCTGCGCGTCTCCCGCACCACCGTCACGGCGGCCTACGCCCAGCTCCGCGAGGACGGCTACCTCAACGCCCGGCGCGGCGCCCGCAGCACCACGGCCCTGCCACACACCGCGCCGACCGCCGGGCCGACGCCCATCGTCCGAACAGGCACGCTGAGCCTGGCCGACGCCGCCCCGTCCGCACCGGCGGCCGCCACCCTCGAGGCCTTCACCCGCGCCACCCAGCGTCTGGCGCCGCACCTGCACGACATCGGCATCGAGCTCACCGGCGTCCTCGAGCTCCGCCAGGCCATCGCCGAAAGATATTGCGCCAGAGGACTTCCCACCGATCCCGACGAGATCATGGTGACCAGCGGGGCGCTGCACGCCATCAATCTGGTGCTGGCCACCTATGCCCGTCCAGGCGACCGGGTGCTGATCGAACAGCCGACGTACCACGGCGCCATCTCGCTGATCGCCGCGTCCGGAGCCCGACCGGTGCCGGTCAGCATGACCGACGACGGCTGGGAACTGGACGCCGTGCAGGCCGCCATGCGGCAACTGGCCCCCAATCTGGCCTACCTGATCGTCGACAACCACAACCCGACCGGACTGAGCCTGCCGGCCGCGGGGCGGGAACGGCTCGCCCGCATCATCTCCGAGACCCGGACCCGCACCATCATCGACGAAACGATCTGCGACATCTGGCTGGACGAGCCACTGCCGCCGCCACTGGCCTCCTACCTGGAGAGCCGACGCGACCTGGTGATCACCGTCGGCTCGATGTCGAAGTCGTTCTGGGGCGGGCTGCGGGTGGGCTGGATCCGTGCCGAACGGTCCACGCTGGCCGCTATCGCCGCGGTGCGGCCGTCGATCGACCTGGGCACCGCCATCGTCGAACAACTGGCTTCGGCCGACCTGCTCCGGCAGGCCGACACCGTGCTGCCGGCTCGTCGCGAACTGCTGCGCACCCGGCGGGACCTCGTGAGTTCGCTGCTGCGAGAACAACTTCCGGACTGGACGGCCGGCCCCTGCCACGGCGGCATGTCGATGTGGATGCGGCTACCCGCACCCATGAGTTCAGCGCTGTCCGCCGCGGCATCCCGGATGGGGCTCGTCATCCCGGCGGGTCCCCGCTTCGGGGTCGACGGCACCCTGGAGCGCTTCATCCGGGTGCCCTACACCCAACCCGAGGAGCGCCTGCGCGAATCGGTTGCGGTGCTGGCTCAGGCGTGGCGCGGTGTCACCGGCGCCCGTGCGCCCGATGCGCACGCCGTCATGGTCTGAGCGGAATTACTGCTGGCTCTGGATCAGGCCGATGCAGGTGCCGATGTGCTCCGGCGTGCACGGAATGCCGTTGACCGTCTGCAACCCACCGACCGACTGGGTGATCTGTGCGCCCGTGCCGCTGTTGGACGTCTGCGGCGGCACGGCCTGCGGGCCACTGCCATTCGCCGTGCCCTTGACGCACACGCCTTCGAAGTGGCTCGGCACGGTCCCCCACGGGCACGCGTAGGCCGGCGCGGCCGCCGTCAGCGAGACGACCGACAAGGGGCCGGCGACCAACGCGACAGCACTCACACCAACCAGAACCGCACGCTTCATGTCACCATCTCCCACACGCTTACGCAGCAAATCAATATCAATAGTCACCACTGTAACGCGACAACGGTCCCAGTGTGTCCTGGCTAGGGAATATCGACCCGGCGCACCACACCGTCAACGGCGTCGGCGGCCTCGATCTCGCCACGCGTGATGCCCAGGATGAACAGCACGGTGTCCAGATACGGGTGACTCAGCGAGGCGTCGGCGACGGCCCGCAGCGCCGGCTTGGCGTTGAACGCCACCCCGAGGCCCGCGGCCGACAGCATGTCGATGTCGTTGGCACCGTCGCCGACCGCGACGGTCTGTTCCATGGGCACGCCGGCCTGGTTGGCGAAGTCACGCAGCGCCTTCGCCTTGCCCGGACGGTCGACGATCGGGCCGGTCACCCGTCCGGTCAGCTTGCCGTCCACGATCTCCAGGTGGTTGGCCGCCACGAAGTCGAGCATCAGTTCCTCGGCCAGCGGCTCGATCACCTGACGGAACCCGCCCGAGACCACACCACAGTGGTAACCCAGCCGGCGCAGCGTACGCAGGGTGGTCCGGGCCCCCGGAGTGAGCTCGATCTGATCGGCGACCTCGTCGACCACCTCGGCCGGCAGACCGGCGAGCGTGGCCACGCGTTCCCGCAGCGACTCCTCGAAGTCGAGTTCACCGCGCATGGCCGCCTCGGTGATCGCGGCGACCTTGGCCTCGGCGCCGGCACGGGCGGCCAGCATCTCGATGACCTCACCCTGGATCAGGGTCGAGTCGACGTCGAACACGATGAGCCGCTTGGCCCGCCGGGCCAGGCTGTAGTCCTCGAGCGCGATGTCGACGCCCTCGTCGACCGCGACACGGGCCAGCGCCGCCTGCAGCTGCGCGTAGGCCCCGCCCACCGGCGGCACCGACACCCGCAACTCCAGCCCGGTCACCGGGTAGTCGGACACCCCGCGGATGAAGTCGATGTTCACCCCGAGGGCCGCGACCTCGCGGGCGACGACGGTGAAGGCCTCGGCGGTGATGGGCCGGCCCAGCACCACGATGGTGTGGGTCGACGGTTCGGTCAGGACGGGCTGGTCGTCACTGCTGTCGATCGTGACATCCAGACCCAGCTCCCCGATGGCCTGCTGCACGTCGGTGCGCAGGACCTCGCCGGCCACCTCGGCCGGCACCGCAACGAGCACGCCGAGCGTCAGGCGGCCACGGATGACCACCTGCTCGACGTTCAAGAGTTCGATGTTGTGCCGCGACAGCACGCCGAACAGCGTCGACGTCACACCCGGCTTGTCCAGTCCGGTGACGGTGATCAGCACCGACCCGTTCGATTTGCTTTCCTGCGTCATCCGTTAGGTCCCCTAACGCAGAACCGCCCGCGCCTTAGGCGCGGGCGGGTCGGCTGATTTCTAGTGGTGCGATCGGCCGATGTGCGCTTCGGCGCGCATCCGCTCGACCATGTGCGGGTAGTGCAGCTCGAACGCCGGGCGCTCCGAACGGATCCGGGGCAGCTCGGTGAAGTTGTGCCGCGGCGGCGGGCAGCTGGTGGCCCACTCCAGGGAGTTGCCGTAGCCCCACGGGTCGTCGACCACGACGGGCTCGCCGTAACGCCAGCTCTTGAACACGTTCCACACGAAGGGCAGCGTGGACAGGCCCAGGATGAAGGCACCGATGGTGGACACGACGTTCAGCGTGGTGAAGCCGTCGGTGGGCAGGTAGTCGGCGTAACGACGCGGCATGCCCTCGTCACCGACCCAGTGCTGGACCAGGAAGGTGGTGTGGAAGCCGATGAAGGTCAGCCAGAAGTGCAGCTTGCCCAGGCGCTCGTCGAGCAGACGGCCCGTCATCTTCGGGAACCAGAAGTAGATGCCCGCGTAGGTGGCGAACACGATGGTGCCGAAGAGCACGTAGTGGAAGTGCGCGATGACGAAGTAGCTGTCCGTCACGTGGAAGTCCAGCGGCGGGCTGGCCAGCAGCACACCCGACAGACCACCGAGCAGGAAGGTGATCAGGAAGCCGACCGAGAACAGCATCGGCGTCTCGAAGGTCAACTGCCCCTTCCACATGGTGCCGATCCAGTTGAAGAACTTGATACCGGTCGGGACCGCGATCAGGAACGTCATGAACGAGAAGAACGGCAGCAGCACGGCGCCGGTGGCGTACATGTGGTGCGCCCACACAGCAACCGACAGTGCGGCGATACCGAGCGTCGCGTAGATCAGGGTGGTGTAACCGAAGATCGGCTTGCGGCTGAACACCGGGAAGATCTCCGACACGATGCCGAAGAACGGCAGCGCGATGATGTACACCTCGGGGTGGCCGAAGAACCAGAACAGGTGCTGCCACAGCAGGACGCCGCCGTTGGCGGGGTCGTAGATGTGCGCGCCCAGGTGGCGGTCAGCGGCCAGGCCGAACAGCGCGGCGGTCAGCAGCGGGAAGGCCAGCAGCACCAGGATCGAGGTCACCAGGATGTTCCAGGTGAAGATCGGCATGCGGAACATGGTCATGCCCGGGCAGCGCATGCAGACCACGGTGGTGACCATGTTGACGGCGCCGAGGATGGTGCCAAGACCACCGACGGCCAGGCCGACGATCCACAGGTCGCCACCGGCACCGGGCGAGTGGATCGCGTCGGTCAGCGGCGAGTAGGCGGTCCAGCCGAAGTCAGCGGCACCACCGGGGGTGATG
>NZ_JXST01000048.1 GCF_000878195.1 Mycolicibacterium llatzerense
GGGCAGCCCGAGCAGTCGAGCGCGCTCGGCGACGTCGGCGACCTGGCGGCGACGTGCCCACTCGTTGATCGCCGACCACGCATAGTCGATCGGGACATCGGATTCGAGCAGCGCCGGCACCGCAGCGACGTCATCGGGCCGCGCCAAAGTCAGGGCGAACCAGCCGTCTCGGCCGGCAAGCAGTCGCGTGGCCCCGCCCGCGCTGATCCGGCCTTGCCGGCGCAGCCCCAACAGCGCGGCCCGCCCCGCCAGGAGTTCCGCGGCGTCGACCGTGACGCCGAAATGACCGGACAACTCGGACGCGACCCCGCGTGCCCGGCCCAACACCGCGGCGCGACCGACATCCGGCGGCCCGTCGGGCATGCCGGTCAGCGCGGCCAGCCCGCTGGCCGACCAGTCACGCACAGACGGCATCGACCAAGCCCCAGGTCTGCGCCGTCGCCGCGTCGAGCGTCGCCCCGGACAGCACCAAATACGCGGTGCGCCAGCGACCGATCCGCCGCGTGATGCTCACCGTGCCGCCCGCACCGGGGATCAGCCCTAACGCCAATTCCGGCAGGCCGAGTGTCGCATCGGGATGACAGGTCACCTGCCCGCAGAACGCCGCCATCTCCAGCCCGCTGCCGAGCACCTGTCCGTGCACGACGGCCTGGCAGGCTGCGCCCAGCCTCGCCGTGATCTCGTCGAGCACCTGGGCCGGGCTGTAGCGCGTGCGGGCCAGATGC
The DNA here is from genome assembly GCF_000878195.1 of Mycolicibacterium llatzerense. GTDB lineage: Bacteria > Actinomycetota > Actinomycetes > Mycobacteriales > Mycobacteriaceae > Mycobacterium > Mycobacterium llatzerense. Next base: position 726 of record NZ_JXST01000048.1, read on the forward strand.
GCCGACGCCGGATCGTCGAAGGACCCGAATTCGGCAAGATCGCCGCCGCTGCAGAAGGACGGGCCGTTCCCGGTGAGCACCAAACCCGTGACAGAGGTGTCCAACCGAGCCACCTCCAGCGCCTCGAGCAGCGCCGCCCGAGCATCCGTGGAGAACGCGTTGTGGCGCTGCGGACGGTTGAACGCCACATGCAACGTGTCGCCGTCGCGGCGCGACACCACCGGATCAGGCAGCAGCGGAACGGTTTTCGGGCCGCGCTCAGCCAGCCAGCGGCCGAACTCCCGGCCGGATTGCAGCGTCGAGTACGCCAGCGATTCGGTGATCACCCCGGCGAACGCAGGCGCCGCGGGATCGAAAGCGCGGAGCACGTCGTCGCACACGGCGGCGGTCTGCGGCCAGGTCGCTGCGCGTTCGGTGATCTGCGCCAGCGCCTCGCCCACGTCGGGCACCTGCACGGTCCTCGGGTCCGCACACGGGCGGTCGACCAGCGTGAAAGTCGCTTCCCGCAACCAGAACTCGGCGTCGTCGCCCGCGGGATCCCCGACCCCGATCACCAAACCGGCGGCGCCGGGCGCATCGGCGAGGTCGACGACCCTCAGTTCGTCAGGCAACAGAGACCCAGCCCTTCGCCTCACGGTGGGCCACCGGCATGTTCGCGCCTCCTGCTGATATCGACATCCGGATCATGCCATTTCTGCCGTTCATCACACCCGTGTTGTCGGTAGCCGGTGCAAGGATGCGGAGCATGTCGCCCACAGCAGAAACCGCGGGTCCGAAGTGATCGACCACGTATACATTTCGGTCACCGATATCGACACGGCGCTGAAGTTCTACCTCGAAGCCCTCAAGCCTTTGGGCTGGCGAGAGTTCGGCAGCTACAGCGCCTCGTCGGGCCCGGCCAACGTGCCCGACCTCTTCGGCATCGGCGACGCCACGTACGTCTCCGGGACAGGTGTCGGCTCCAGTATCTGGCTGCGGCAACGCCAAGCCGGTGAGACCGGCCTCTATCTCGGCATCGTGTGCGACAACAACGACGCCGTCGACGCGGCCTACGCTGCCGCCATCAGGGCCGGCGGCATCGACGAAGGGAAGCCGGCCGACCGGACCTACTTCGCACCGGGCTACTACGCCGCCAACGTCGCCGACTCGGACGGCAATTGCCTGGAGTTCGTGCACAAGGCGTGGAATGCGACGCGCCAGCCCTAAGCCAAGGCGACGCGCACCGTGACCCGGCCCTTGTCGTCGCGCGTTGCGATGGCATGGCCGGCACGGTCGGTGCCGCGGAAGTTGAGCAGCGTGATGGGTCCGCCGTCGCCGAGGAAATTGCGCCACCAACTCTTGGCGTCCGGCGCCATCACACTGATGACCACATCGTCACCAGAGAGCCGGTAGTTCACCGGGGTCTGGAAGCTGCGCCCCGATTTGCGGCCGGTGTATCGGATTTCGACCAGGTTGCGGCTGACGATTCCGCCAAGGACGGGGACAGTGGTCAGACCCACCGCCGCCTTGTTGAGGGCGTGGGCGACAGGGTTGTCGAAGATGCTGTTGGACATGCTCGCCAGGCTAGCCCGGGTGGTGATAGCCGATCAGTGGACAGTTGTCGGCAGCTGTACACCCTCTCCCGTACGGTGTGTCTGTGAGTTTCACGATTGACAGGTCAGTAGAGATCGACGCGCCCGCCGACGTGGTCTGGCAGGTGCTCACCGATGGAGCCAGCTACGGCGAGTGGAATCCGTTCGTCACCGAGTGCTCGTCGACGTTCGAGCCCGGCAGCCCGATCGACATGAAGGTGGTGCTGGTCGGCCCGCCGAAGAAGCAGCGCGAATTCATCAACACCTTCACCCCGGGTGTCGAGTTCAGCTACAACATGAAGCCCGCCCCGCTGGGACTGCTCCGCAGCGAGCGCTCGCACCGGCTGACCACGCTGCCCGACGGCCGCACCCGCTATGACTCGCATTTCCAGCTGTTCGGCCCGGTGTCACCGATCGTCGCCGGCATCATGGGCCGCGCGCTGAAGAAGGGCTTCGGCGGCATGACCGACGGCGTCAAGAAGCGGGCAGAGTCCATCCGCTGAGCGGATATCGCGCGGTAACCCTCGGCGTGAACCGCGCCGAGGGCCCGCACTGGCGACCAGACGGAAGCGGGACAATCAGCACCGATCGGGTAGTCTGAAACATGTCGGTAATATTGCCGACCCTCAGGGCAGACAACTCGTTGGACGTTGGGCTCATCGCCTCGCCTCGATCTCGTCGCCTCCTCTGAGCCTTCTCAGAGGAACTCATGTCTTCGCGTACCAGTGGTACCCCTTCTCTCATCGCATCTCTCGCCACCTCCAAACCGAGCGAGTCGATCCTTCCGGCAGCTCCGTTTTCCCTGCCCGTTGGTTCCACCGCGATCGTCTACTGCGAGGGCCAGTTCGGCGAGCAGGACGGTAAGACGGCCAACGGCCTGGTCCGGCACTCGGAGAAGTACGAAATCCTCAGTGTCATCGATAGTCTGCGGGCCGGCGTCGATGCCGGGAAGTTCCTCGACGGCACCGCGAACGGCGTTCCGGTGCTGGCGTCGCTCGCCGAGTCCATCGCGCACGCCGGCCGGGTACCTGACTACTTGATCTGTGGGCTGGCGCCTGCCGACGGTCTCCTGTCGGATGAGCAGCGGGTCGTGCTGCTCGACGGCATCGCCCGTGGCATGCACATCATCAACGGTCTGCACGAATTCCTCAACGACGACGCCGAATTCGTGGCGGCAGCCGTGATCGCCGGCGTCACTATCACCGATGTGCGCCGGCCGAAGGACAAGCGCGACCTGCATCTGTTCTCCGGCCGGATCTTCGACGTGACGTGTCCGAGGATCGCAATCCTCGGGACAGACGGGGCGATCGGGAAGCGCACCACTGCCACCTTGCTGGTCCAGGCGCTGAACGCGCACGGCATCAAGGCGGTCATGGTCGGTACCGGTCAGACCACGTTGATCCAGGGCGGGAAGTACGGCGTCGCGCTGGATGCGCTGGTCCCCCAGTTCTGTTCGGGCGAGGTCGAGCACCAGGTCGTCGCCGCGTTCGAGGGTGAGGACCCAGACGTGATCGTGGTCGAGGGCCAGGGCGCGCTCAGCCATCCCGCCTACATCACGTCGGCTCACATCCTTCGTGGCAGCCGCCCGGCCGGCGTGATCGTGCAGCATGCGCCCAAGCGCGCGGTGCTCGGCGACTTCCCCATGGTGCCGATGCCGACCGCGGCCACCGAGATCGCATTGATCGAGGCGTTTGTGGACACCCGCGTCATCGGCATCACGATCAACCACGAAGAGATGACCGAAGACGAGCTGAGTGATGCTATCTCCCAACATCATTCGCAGCTCGGCCTCCCGGTCACCGACCCACTGACCCGCCCGGCGTCGGAGCTGGTCGACATGGTGCTGACGGCCTTCCCCGCGCTCGCGGCGGTGGCCGACACGTCCACTTCTGTGTGACACTCCGGATCGAGACCGACCTCGACAAGATCGAGCAGAACACGCGGATCCTGGTCGACCGGCTGGCCTTGACGGGCATCCGGGTCACCGGGGTCACCAAGGCCGCGTTGGGCTCGCCGGGAGTCGGCGCGGCGATGCTACGTGGCGGCGCCCGCGGCCTCGGCGATTCCCGCGTGCCGAACCTCGCTCGGATGGCCGGCCTCGATGCATCCCCACCACGCACGTTGATCCGCTCGCCCATGCTCAGCCAAGTGGCACAGGTTGTCGACTTCGCCGACGTCAGCCTGAACACCGAGGCCGTCGTCCTGGCGGCGCTCAATCAGGCTGCGGCCCAACAGCATCGGACGCACGCCGTCGTGCTCATGGTCGAGCTCGGTGACCTACGCGAGGGCATCTCGCTCGACGATCTGCCAGCGGCCGCGCGGACCGTCCTCGGTCATTCCGCTCTCCGGCTCGCCGGGGTCGGCGCCAATCTCGCGTGCCAGAGCGGCGTCGTACCCGACGACCGCAACATGGGCGTCCTCACCGGGCTCGCGAACGATATCGAGGCGCGGCACGGGATTTCACTCGACATCGTTTCAGGCGGCAACTCGGCGAACCTGAACTGGGCGCTGCACACCCACGACGTCGGCCGGATCGACGAGCTCCGACTGGGCGAAGCCATCCTTCTCGGCCTCGATCCCCTGTACCGGACAGCGATCCCTGGGCTGCACACGGATGCCTTCACCTTGACCGCCGAAGTCATCGAGGTCGCCACGAAACCGGCTCAACCCTGGGGCGATCGCGCTCAGGCGGCCTTCGGCCATGCGCCCGTCCGCACCGGCAACAGCACTGTGCGCCAAGCAATCCTGGCCCTCGGTCGCCAGGACTCGGACCCCGACGGTCTGCAGCCTCCCGAGGGCATCACGATCCTCGGGATGAGCAGCGACCACCTGGTGGTCGACGTCGCCGATCACCCTGTGGAGGTCGGCGACGAGATCGCTTTCGGTGTCGGCTACGGCGCACTCGTGCGGGCGATGACATCGCCTTTCGTCACCAAGATCGAGCACCGCCTCAGTTGAGGCGGACATCTGCTCAGCGTGCGCTGAACGGAATCCGTAGCCCCGTCCCCATTGTTGTCGTCGGTATGCCCACTGGTGTCGTGCTCGATCCCGACCGTAGTTCCGCCAACCATGTCGCCGCCGCGATCGACCAGGCCCGACGCGCCTACGACGCCGGCGTTCGCCAGGTGTGGATAGCCCAGCAGTTCGACCACGACGCCATCTCGCTGGCCGGATACGTCGGCGCCGCGGTGCCAGGCCTGGGCGTCGGTACCTTCGTCGTACCGATCAACCCACGGCATCCGCTCATCCTCGCCTCCCAAGCGCAGACCGCCCAAGCCGCCACCGGTGGGAACTTCAGCCTCGGGCTGGGTCTGGGGGCCCACGCGCCGGAAGAGGTGGCTTTCGGGACGGCATGGCCCAACACCATCGGCCGGCTACGCGAGCATCTGCAGGTGCTCAGGTCGATCCTCGACACCGGTACCGTCGACTTCCACGGTGACGAATTCACCGCCGCCCCGCAGTTTCCGGTGACAGTCGCCGGCGGCACGCCCCTGCCCGTCTACGTCGCGGCCATGGGTCCCAAGGCATTACGAGTGACGGGCGAATTGGCCGATGGCACGCTGCCCTATCTGGCTGGGCCTCGCACCCTCGAGGATTTCATCGTGCCGACCATCACCGCTGCGGCTACCGAAGCCGGCCGGTCCGCACCGAAGGTGATCGCCGCGGTGCCCGTACTGGTGACCGATGACGTCGAGGAGGGCCGGGCCCGGGCCGCCGAGGCCCTCGAGTTCTACGCAACCATCCCGTCGTACGCGCGGGTGATCGAACGCGAAGGCGTCGACTCGGTCATCGACCTCGCGGCGGTCGGCACCGCCGCCCAAGTGACTGCACAACTGCGCCGCTACCGCGACGCCGGTGCAACGGACATCGTGCTCAGCCCCCTCGTCCGCACGGGCATCGCAGCGCTGGAACCGATCTGGGACGTCGCCGCAGCGCTGTAGACGCGGGCGACAGGCCGGCTACCGCGCTGACGCGACGATGATGTCCACGGCTTCTGCCACGCTGTCGGTGCAGTGGATCAGGTCAAGGTCCGATGCGGAGATCTTCCCTTCGGACTGGACGGTGTTGCGGATCCAGTCGATCAGGCCCGACCAGTAGTCGACGCCCAACATGATGATCGGAAATGCGGTGACCTTGCGGGTCTGGACGAGGGTCAAGGCTTCGAAGAGTTCGTCCAGGGTGCCGAATCCGCCGGGCAGGCAGACGAACGCCTGCGCATATTTGACGAACATGGTCTTGCGCACGAAGAAGTAGCGGAAGTTGATCCCGAGATCGACCCAGTGGTTGAGGCGCTGTTCGAACGGCAGCTCGATACCCAGACCGACCGAATAGCCGCCGGACTCGCTGGCCCCACGGTTGACCGCCTCCATCGCACCCGGGCCGCCACCAGTGATCACCGCATAGCCCGCCCGTGCCAGTGCGGTGCCCAATTCCTCACCCAATCGGTACTCGGGCGAATGCGGTTCCGTGCGAGCAGAGCCGAAAACCGTTACGGCCTTGGGCATTTCGGAGAGCGCATCGAAACCGTCCACGAACTCGCCCTGAATCCGCAGTACCCGCCAGGGGTCCGTGTGCAGCCACTGGGTGTCACGGTGACTATCCAGCAGACGCTGATCAGCGGTCGTGGCAGCGCAACGGTCGCGACGAAGTTGCACCGCACCGCTGATCTGCAGCTCGCCGTCATTGTCCTGGTTGTCGATCTCGTTCACATCGGCCAGCGTATGCGGCGCAGGATCAACTCTGGGTTCAGCGACTCACGGCGCCGTGGCGGATCAGCCCGGCGAGATCCTCACGGTCCGAGATGTCGAGCTTTGTGCAGGCCCGATACAGGTGGCCCTCCACCGTCCGCACCGACACAGTGAGCCGGTCGGCGATTTCGCGGTTACTCAATCCAGCGGCAACCAGGTTGGCGATCTCGCGTTCGCGCACCGTCAAGGGCAAGGGGTGGGTCGCCAATTCCAGTGCCGGAGTTCGCACCCCGCCGCACTGCGCGGCCAGCCGGTTGGCCACGGCTGCAGCCTCGGCGCTCCGCCGCCGGTCGTCGGCCGCTTCGAAGGCGGCCGATGCTTGCGCCGCCGCGTCGAGCGCGGACAACAATGCACCGAGTTGCTCAAATTGCTGTGCAGCGGCGAACAATCCAGCGCCGTCGCGATCACTGACTGCCCGGGCATGCGCCACAATCACGGTGGCGAGACGGCCACCGACGGCAGAGGCGATCTCGATCAACCGGTCCGCGGCACCCTGGTCGCCGAATCGCACCGCATCGTGCAGCGCCAGCATGGACACCGCACATTGGCCGGAGCTGTCGGCCAACCGGGCTGCATCCAATGCCAGCTCGATAGCTGCACTTACGTTTCCCTCGGCCGCAGCGAGCCACGACTCCGCGATCCTCAGCTGCGGGCCGAACACCGCGACGTGCCGGCCCGAGCGGACTTTCAACTCGGCCACCATCTTGGCCCCAGGTTGCACCCGGCCCAACGCGCAATAAGACTGCGCCAGCAGCAGCCGGGCCGGGAAACTCCAGGAGGCTGCCGACTCAGCAGTCAGCGCCGCCACCGTCTGCTCCATCCGCGACACAGTCTCGATGAAGTTGCCGCGGGCAAGTCCGATGGTGCCGGCCAGCACATTGGCCATCCCCCACGCCAGATACTGACCCGACGAGGTGATCCGCATCATGACGGTGGATCGGTCGCTCGCCGCGTCGAATTCTCCGGCGAGCACCAATGCGCGCACCTCCCCGAACGCAGTGAGGTAGCGGAGCAACCCGTCCGCCTTCGCGCTGGCCATGCGACCGCGGCGAGCCAATACCGCCACCTCATCACTGCGTCCCATCAGCGCCAGCGCGAGTGCACCGCCGAATGCCGCCCACTGCACCGCGACCGGGTGCGCGATCGGGTCGGCCAGCACCCGTTCGGCCATCGCCACGGCCTCTGGCAGGCGGTTCTCGAAAGTCAGAGTGGCCGACGCGGTGCCATCGATGATCGGTACCAGCTCGGGACTCGTGATCCGCTCCCGGAGCAACGCGAGTACTTCGTCGGCGCCCTCGGCGTCACCCATCGACCAGTGCAGGTTCGCGATACGCGCCCATCCCCACCGCAGCAGCTCCAGTTCGGTCATCTGTTCGGGATCGAAGGAGCTGAGCGTTTCCTCGGCTTCGGTCGCCTTGCCCTGCCACAGCAGCGAACGCGCCAGCAGTTCTCCGGCCTCGAGACCGCCGCCCCGATTGGTCGCCGCGCGGGCCAGTCGCTCACCCAGCGTCACGTTCGTCAGGGCGATCGCCTCTCGTGCCGCCGTGACGAGCAGGTCCAGTTCGGGGACCTCGTCACTGTCCAAAGTCAGCTCGGCCAGCCGGATTCGATGCGCCGAACTGACCAGTGGACGGTCGCGCATCGCGCGCACGAGTTCGCCGCGCAAGCGGCGCCCCGCGGCCATCCCCAGTCGCCGGCGGATCACCTCACCGAACAATGGGTGGGTGAATCTCACGTCGATGCCACCCGGCTCCTCGGCGACGCGCACCAGGCCGCGGTTCTCCGCCTCTTCCACCACGTCCGCACCGACGATCACCGTCAGGGTGTCCAGGTCGAGTGGTTCGCAGAAGGTCAGCAACCGCAGCGCGTGCAGCACCTGGTCGGGCAACTGGTCGACCCTCGAATCCAGCAACGACGCCAGCTCTGAGGTGACCGCAGCCCGCCCCCGAAGCTGCCACACTCCCCGCACCTGCCGCAGGGTCCCCGCCTCGATGGCCCCTTCCACCAGGTGGCGGACGAATAGCGCGTTGCCGCCCGAGGCCTGCCACATCAGCTCGGCGGACAACCCCTCGACCTGCCCGCCCAAGGCCTCTTCGATGAGGCCGACACATTGCTGCTGGCTGAACGGCATCAAGTGCAACCGCTGCAGATATCGGTCCTTCCACAGCGACGTGATCGCGTCGGGGACCGGCGCGCCGGAACGGACCGTGGCCACGATGCGCACCGACCCGTCCATTGCCAGCTGATGCAGCAGAGTCGCCGACAACTGATCCAACAGATGCGCGTCGTCCACACCGATCACCGAATGACCCTCGGCCATAATCGTTTCGCGCGCCGCGGACAGGAATGCCACCGGATCGCGCGACGTGGCGCTGCGCACGAGATGGGCGAATACCCCGAGCGGAATGCCCCGTGCCGACTCGGTCGCCGCAACCCAGTGGGCGCGCACCGGCAACGACTGGGTGACCAGCCGGGCGAGCGTTGTTTTACCGACACCCGCGTCACCGACCAGGACGATGCCGCATTCGCCGGATTCCCCGAGCAATGCTCCGCGAATCAGCGAGAATTCACTATCGCGGTGAACGACCGGCCAGTTCTGGGCCACGGCGTATAAGACTACCTGCCGGTTTCTGCCGTTGAAGGCGTTATGACAGCGAAATATCAGGCCCGCCTTTCGGGCCGGCAGTTAACGTCCGGCCCGAAATATCGACCGTCACATCTTGTCGTGCAAATCGGACACCATGTCGAATAGCGTCTTGTTGTTGTGGGTCCTGGTGAGGACTTTCGCCAACGTCGTGATTTCGTCCAGCACCGAGCGGGTGGCGTTCTGCCTTAGGTCGAGCGGCGCAGTGTCCGGGGCCAGCAGGTCGACCACACGGTAGTCCGCGCCGTCAGGACCGATCAGCGGCGAGCCGTCGGTGTTCGTGCCGTTCAGCATGTTCCAGATGTCTTGAGTCTGGGCCATGGTGATCACACCTCGCGCCGCTGTGGCGGCTGCCGGTCTCACGCCGGCTGCGGTTCCGATGCCGCAGGCCGCGGCAAAATCGTTGGGCGACAAGCCGTCTGCGACGTTCATATCGCAGTTGCCGAACGGGTTACAGCCCATCGGCAGGCCCTGATTGGCGCCGTATGCGCCGTCTGTGTACTGGTGGGCGATTTGCCCCGGCAGCAGCGGGTTTGAGCCGTACGACGCCGCGATCACCCGTAGTCCTTTGGGCCGCGACAGCCACATCGTGTTGAAGTCGCCCTGGTTGGCGTAGCCGATGATGCGCGCCGGGTTACCGGCGTATTCGGCGAGATTGTTGTAGAGGGCATTGATCCAGGCCGATCCGTCGCCACCAGGGTTCCCGCCGCTTTCGACGTCCAGCATTAGTACGACCCTGGGGTGCAGTCCCCCGTTGGCGTCGATCATCTGCCGCACCGTGTTGGCGTTGTCCTGCCAATTCGGCCGCACGTAGGTGTAAACGATGCCGCAATCCAGCCGGCCGGAGTCCAACGCATTGCGCATCCACGCATAGTTTTGCGCGAAGTTGGAATCCTGGTGAGTGCCGTCGCACACGCGGATCGAGAGAATCTTGTACGGGTAGGAATCGCTGACCGGCGCCTGGAATTCGGACACGTCGGCGAAGAAGCTGTCCACGTGGCCCTGAGTCGGGGGTGTGCCGTCTTCGACGATCGGGCCGGCCACGTACCAGTGATCGTTCCAGTAGTTGCTGTCGGAGGGGATGGCCTTGGGGGTGGTACAGCACCCCCAGGAGCCCGACGATTCCATCGCGACCCCGTCGACGACACAGTTCATGTGCGAGTGGGGACCGCCGTCGCCCTCATGGTGAAGGTTGATCACCACCGGCGCGTCGCCAGGCACGTCGCTCAACGATGCGACGTGCATCAGATCGAACGGCCCGACGTGCTGCTCTCCAACCGGCAGGTAGCGATACGACTCGGTGGACAGACCTTGCCTGCCCCAAACCATTTCGCTGCCGTTGAACACCGCTGAGAGCACATCGGTCACCAAGCCCGAACAGTCACAACCCACACCGCGATCATTCGGATCCCAGGTGCCGCCGTAGACGTACTCGTCGCCGAGCCGGTCCAAGAATATGCGTTTGGCGAACTCCACGTCGCCGCGAGTGACGGTCATCGGTCCCTCCTTTGATGAAGTGATGGAAAACCAAGTGTCGCGACGAAATGTGCAGGCACGCACCAGTAGCCCACTACTCGAATCGGTACTGATCTGGGCACCGAATGTCGTGGTGACGCGGCGAAGGTCGAGTAGCCGGCTACGCGGGCGCCCGAGTCGCCAGCGGCGCAACATCGTTGGGGCGTAGGCGAACTGGATCGCGAGCTGACGCGGCGACTCGGTCGTCCTCGCCGTCACAGAGGAGGTCATCATGAGTCTGGCTTGCATGGCGTCGTTGGCGATCGCGCGCGACCTCGCACCCGCCGGCCAACCGCTGAAGAGCCCGGCGATGGGCTCGACAGGCGCGGATCTTCCGCCACCGGCGCCGCCGAACGGACTGTCGTACCCGCAGTCGGAAATGCCGGCGATGGGGCCGACCGCGACATTGCCTCGACCACCTGAGCTCCGCCAAATCGCCGGCTCCGCACCGCTGGTTGACACAGCTGCCGGATTTGCCCAGTTGCTGGCCGCGCAGATCCCCGCTGAGGCGCTGGTCGCCTACACGACGTTGTTGGCTTTGCTTTATCGCGCGGACGGTTCGTACAACACGGGCCGGTGGGTGCTCTACGGATTTTCGGTGATCGCCTGCGGAGCCACAATTCTTGCGGCTTATTGCGCGAAACGGAATTACACGTTGCACCCCGGTGCCGGTGGCGTGTCCGGCGGCTTGGCTTTACGTGGCATTCGTCCGCCGTACCTGCCGATCGCGGCGGCCATGTTGTCTATGGCCGTCTACGGATTGACAGTGCCCGGGTCGCCACTGCAGTTCAATGTGTCGGAGTCGGCATTTACCTTGCTGTCCGGATCGCTTTCCGTCGGCGGAGCGATGATGATGACCATTCTCACGCCGTTCCTGGGCACCGGTAATGATGCCGTTCCGGTAGCGAATTCCGAGTCATGACACCTGAATTTGAAAAGTCGAGTAGTCGACTACTCGATACAGGTACACGACACCGCCATTAGCTTCGAATTCAGTAAAGGGAGGTGCGCGATGGCTTTTCAGAATCCATCATTGGCATCGGATGCCACCCAGGAACTGCGACTGGCGACCACGATGACCGGTGGTGTCAGCCTCGCGATCTGGATGGCCGGGGTGACACGCGAGATCAATCTGCTTACCCAGGCGTCTCAGTGGCGATTGAAGGGCGGCGACCTCCCCGCCTCCACGCTGACCACAGCGGCGGAAGCGTCCCTCAAGCTGTATGCCGAACTGATCGATGTGCTCGACGTCGTTGTCGACGTCGACGTCCTGTCAGGGACCAGCGCCGGCGGCATCAACGCAGCGTTCCTTGCCTGGGCCCGAGTCAAGGGCGCCGACCTCGGCAATCTCCGCGAACTCTGGCTCGACCTGGGTGCCTTGACCGACCTGTTGCGCGAGCCGACGGACGCCAGCACGCCGTCGTTGCTCTACGGCGACGAACGCATGTTCAAGAGCCTCGACGCCGAGATTCCGACATTCACGCATGGGCCGTTCCCGATCCAGCCCACCGCCGGCAGCAACGGTGGTCTCCCGTCCACCACGCTCTACATCACGACGACGCTGCTCAACGGCGAGACCAGCAGGTTCACCGACTCCTTCGGTACCCAGGTCCAAGATGTCGACCGGCGCGGCGTCTTCACCTTCACCGAGAAGAACCTCACGAATGGCGACGCCGCGTCAGCGCTGGCGTTGGCCGCCCGCAGCAGCGCCTCGTTCCCCGCCGCATTCGAACCCTCCTTCATCCCCTTCACCGAAGGAACCGCCAAGACGGGAGGCGTGCCCGCTCGACCGCCGATGGCACCCTTCACCAACTTCACGCGGCCGCACTGGGTCGCCGATGGCGGAATGCTGGACAACCGTCCCATTGACGTTGTGCTGCAACGAATCTTCGACCGTCCCGCCCAACGACCAGTCCGCCGGGTCCTCCTGTTCGTCGTGCCATCTTCGGGACCGACACCGACCCTGGAAGAAGCTCCGCAAGACGAACTCAACGAACCACTCGGACTCCTTGACTCGCTGCTCAAGGATCTCACCGCGATGACCTCACAGTCGATCTCAGCCGACCTGCGCGCCATCCGCACCCACCAAGACCGCATGCACGCGCGCGTCAACACGAGACTGCATCTCGCGCAGCTCGCCCTCAAGCTGGGGGCAGATACGCCGTTGCTCACCCCACAGCTGCTGGCGGACTACACCCTGCAAGAAGCTACCCGACACGCACAGACCATCACCGCCGCCCTGCTCCGCCAACTGAGTACATGGCCAGCGGCGAACGGCTCACCGCAGTGCATCCCCACGAACTGGGGGGCCAATCTGAAGATCGGCGGCAATGCCGAAACCCTCTGCCGCACAACGATCACCGAAGCCATCAAGAACCGTTGGCAGTCCGCCGGCGGTTCGTTGCCAACGAGCGCAGCCGACCTAACACGGTACGGACGGCCGGCCTTCGACCTTGCCAAAGCGTGCGCGATCGTCATCATCCGGGCCGCCTACCAGCTCGCGACATCGCCAGCCGAAATGGCCGCCGTGGCGACGATCGCCAACGGCATATCCGATGCGTGCCCGCCGCCCGAACCGTTCGACCTCGGCGACCTCGTCAACACAGTCTGCACCAACCCGCAGACCCGGAACGGTTCGTTGCAAGACGCCGCCACTCAACTCGCCGACGCCTACCTCGAACACTTCGGAGTCGAAGACGATCCCTGGGGCAAGCTGGGCACTGCCATTGTCAACGGTTACGGAACGCTGAGCGCCATTGCCGACCAATCAGCGACGCCCGACCCCGCAGCAGATGGCGTGCGCGCGCCCGACGCGCGACAAGTCGATCAGCTGACGACCTACCTCGAATATCTTGCGCCAGGCACCAATCCGGCGACCGTGGCAACCAAGCTGTTCAACCTCGCCGCCACCCAGCGAGCGATGCTCCCCGCCGACGCAGACGTCGAACAATCACTCGAATTGATACAGGTCAGCGCCGACACCCGGTGCCAGCTCGCACCCGAATGCCAGACTGCCGCCCAGAAACTCACCGGCATGCAGTTCCACCACTTCGGCGCCTTCTACAAACGCTCATGGCGAGCCAACGACTGGATGTGGGGTCGACTCGACGGAGCGGGATGGCTCGTCCACGCCCTGCTGGAACCACGACGAGTGCAGCGGATCGTCCAAACACACAGAGCCGGGTGGCCGGCCGGCCCGGACTGCAGAGCCCAGTGGTTCGCGAGCAGGCTCAGTACGATTGGGGCACAGGATAATCCGAGTCCTACTCCCCCGCCGGCCGCGGTACTCACAGAACTCCGATTCCTGGACCAGCCAGAAATGCCGCTACCGTCCAGCCTTCCCAACACATCACTGTGGCTGGCGCAGGCGTGGCAGAAGCGCGTCCTCGACGAGGAATTGGACGCGCTAGCCAATGCGGTGCTCAACCCACAACCACCGAAACCCGCGGACTGGAGCCCCACAACAACTCACGACTGGGCCGAAAAGGTACTGGCCAAACCCTCCGGACCCGCCAAATACGCTCTCCTGGCAGAGAATCCCGTCGCCCGCGAGACCCTCGCCACCGACAGGAGCTCGCCACTCATGTCGCGCACCATCACCAAAACCGTTGCCACCGCGACCGCGGCGGTCGGCTGCGTCCAGCAGCTGCCCGGCGTCCTCAAGCCGCCCCTGAACACGGCCCGGACCATGGCACTGGGTGCATACCGCGTCGTGTGGTCGACCAAAGGCAATGCGGGACCGGTCATCATGGCCGGCGCCGTGCTGCTGATTCTCGGTGTCGCGGCTGCGATGCAATCCTCAACCGGGCTCGGACTGTTCGGTCTCGGCGCGAGCGGGACCGGCGCCTATCTCATCACACTGGGAACCTGGCAACGCTCCAGCAAGCTGCCGCTTGCCTTGCTCTCGACAACGCTCGTGATCCTGATCGCGGCCCTGACCGTACCTACAGTCCGGACGGCATTGTTCGGCACCCGCGAGCACAGCGGTTTCGTTGGCGCCCATGCCTACTGGATCGGAGCCCAGTGGTGGTACCCCCTCATCGCCGTCGGAGCGCTCGCGTTGGCGGTCAGCGCCGTCGGTGCCGGCATCGAACGTGCGAGGCACAGCCACAAACGATGAACAGCGAGGTCTCGACCTGGGACCAGCGCGACATGACAAGAAGGGAGCAGACCGATGCCACTACCGTACGGGCCGGGGGCCCACGGAACAGAAATCGAATACTGGCAAGCATGGTTCCAGCGTGAGTATCGCGCGTATGCACCGATCAAGGACCGGGTTTACGGTGACGGCGATGTCGCCGCGGTCACCGAAATGCAACGGCGCCTAGGGTTACCGCAGACCGGAATCTTCGACGACACGACCGCGCAAGCCGTCCACTACGTTCCGCCACCGCCGAATCTGCGCCCGATCATGTTCACGGTCGAGGGCCACCTTTCGGACATGTTCAGGGGGCCGGTGGCCGACACGGCGACTGCCCTTGAATCCCAAGGCATTTGCCGTCACCAGCCCATCGGCTACAACAACGGCGCGCTCCCGTTCGACAACGACAGCGGTGTCAACGAACTCGCCCGGCTGCTCGGCGCCACCCAGATGGACAACGGCGTTCCGTTCCCGCAGGGCACGCCCTGGTCGCTCGGCATCTACTCCCAGGGCGCGATCGTGGGATCGTACTTCTACTTCCGCTACCTGCAACCCGGTCAGCCGCTGGCCTGGCGCACCCCGGATCTCAAAGGCGTTCTGGCGTACGCCAACCCGTGTCGGCAGACCGATTCCATCGCGCCATGGGCCAGACCAGGGGTGACAGCGACCGGTACCCACGGCCTGGACCCGCTTCAGCGGTTCGGGTTGCCCGGTTTCCCTGCCAAGCCCGACAACTGGATGGACGTCTACCGCGAAGGCGACATCTTCGCCGAGAACAAAGACGACCAGGCAAGTGCGGTCAAAGCTGCCGTCTACGAAGCGGTGATGAACGACTGGATCAGCAACCCGTTCTCCCTTGCCGGGCAGATCGCGTTCACTCTCCACGCGCCCTTCAACGAGGTGTTCGCGGTAATCGAGGCGATGATCAGCGGCGCGGTGTTCCTGGCCAGTAACCCGAACCCGCACTACGCGCCGTTCGAGCTCGAGGGCGGCACGCAGTGGATGCGCGAACGACTCATCAGTGGATCAGTACCGACGCCGGTAGTCGTCTGAATCCCCTAGCCCACGCGGACTTGGATCACTGCGTACCCGCCGCTGGTCCGCCATCGCTCTCCGGTGGCATCGAGTTGTGCGACTTGCTCGGACGTGAGGCCGACGAGGACTTCCGATTTCAACGTCCGCAGTGCGGTCACCGGAGACGGAAAGTAGGCCACGGTTTCGTCGAACGGTGTCGTGGCGGGCCAGTACCGGTCTCCGACGAGGCGCCGATAGTTGAGGTCGCCTTTCATCACCGTCATTGTGGCCGTGGCAAATTCGGCTGCGAGGTCGTCGGGCATGTCGTGGAACGCCAGCGGCGCACAGAAGAACTTATGCGTGCGTACCTTGAGCCGGCCGCTGCGCACAGCGTCCCAGAGTCGGTCGCCGATGCTGCCGATCTGGGGACGTGGCTCGGCCCTCAACCGTTGGATGACCGCCAGCACATCGGTCATGGTCGCATCCGACACGTAGTAGGGGCATGGCTTGACGTACAGCACGATCTCGGCCGCAAGACGCTGCGTGAGCAGACTGTCGGCCAGCACGAGATCCGCCAGCAGCTCGCGTCCGGCGTTGTCTGCGACGACGCAGACGATCGGGTTGTCCTGCGCACTCAGCGCAGCCCAGAGCAACGCACTGTCGTCGACGAGGATGCCCTCCGACCGGGCTTCTGCGGCAGCTGCGTTCAGTTGGAGTTGGAAGCTGAGGTCGGCGCGGTTACCCCACAGCGCGGCAGCCAGCAGCGCCTCGTGTTGCAGGTCCCCCGACGCGTCCGCCAATACGGCGAACGCACTCAGTTCTTCATCGACCTCTGGTCCCGCCAACTCGGCGTTCTTGACCGGAGCGAACGGGTCGACTCCGTGCCAGGGGCCGGTCCCGAAGTAGCCGACAGCCTCGAGCAATCGCCGGTAGAAGTAGCTTTCGCTCCACAGGAACGGCACGTCACCCCACGGTCGTCCGTAGAGGCCTTCTCCCCACGCCAGCCAATCGGCACGGTCATGAGCCGTCTCGGGCAACGGCTCGAGGACGCCGGTGGTGCTTTCGGCGAGAAGCTGTTGCAGCATCGCCCCCTCAGCGGAGGGGTACGGCGTGGTGTCCAGTACCTGACGAATCAGCTTTGGGTGCCGCTCGTGGAACACACCCCACTCGAAGGAGCCGGGGACCGCTGCGGTGATCGTGGGCGCAGCAGTGCTGTCTGCATGGCTTGGCACCATCAAACCCGCGGGGGTCCGCTACTCCGCTAGGCGGAAGTACGGTTCGACCGTGCCGCTTTGCTTGACGACCATCGGATTTCCGCGGCGATCTTTGGCGGTCGGGACTTCCAAACGCACCCAACCCTCGGCGACGTCGTATTCGACCACGTTGGTTCGCTCGACGCCATTGAAGCGAATACCCACGCCTCGGATGAGCGCCTCTTCGCTATAGAAGGGGCTACGCGGATCGATGGAGAGGTGATTCGGTGGGACGTCTGTGTTCTGATCCTCGGGCATGATGGCTTTCGTCGATTGGTGCGTTGGGTTCTCGGACTTGATTCTCCAAGAACGTACGCGACCCTGCACCGGCGGGTTCCGGGTAGGTCTCGGCGAGCCGTGGGGCCGAAAGAATTCCGATCTAAACCCGTTGGCGGCGTGGGCAATTGCTGACGAGCGCCCTCTCAGCATCCCCACGTACCTCACGCGTCGCACCCGTCCCGCGAACTCCACCGGGTGCGGTCACTCGCCTACTCCCATATCAATCTCAGTACCCCAAAACTCGGCCTACCATCGGAATTTATGGGCCGGGTGAAGGCAACTCACCAGAGCCTCGCGACAGATCAAACCTCATGGCAGAAGGAGGGATGGGCTGATGAAAACCGCACTAGCGATCGCCGCCACCGCGCTCGCACTCAGCCCCATTGGCGTAGCCCACGCCACGCCGGGACAATGCATGAACACGCCCTGGGGCGGATTCTGCGACGGACAATCCGACAACAACGGCATCTTCAACCATTGCGAAGGCGCACTGGGATTCAGCAACTGCTACTACGTGCGCGCCGTACCCACGGATGTAGACCCGCGCGGGTGGGTACCGCTGAACTGACGCCTCGCTCGCCTGGAGCAGTTGCGGACGGGCGGCGTTCAGCTCGGTATCAGCCGGAGTTGACGCGCCTTTTCCAGAATGATCCGGGCGCGGTTCAACCGAGGTAAGTCGCTGCCGTCCTTGGGTTTTCCACCGCGGGCGTTGAACTGCTCGACGAACTCGCGCGCCCAGCCGATATCAGAATCGGACGGGCTCAGCCCGGTGTTGATGGTGTCGGCGTCGGACGAACGCAGCGCGAGCTTGCCCGTCATCCCCATCTGCCGAGTGAGCGCCACGCCCTCGGCCAGCTGATCCGGGTCGCGGGTCGGCCCGTCGATCGGACCCGGGATGTGCGCCGCGCGCGATGCGACGACCAGCTGGGAACGGCTGTAGGCCAGCGCCAACGGGTCCTGCTCCACCCCGATGTCCAGTGTGTAGTCGTTGACGCCGAACGCGATGCGAAAGCACGGTCGCGCCGCGGCGATGTCATGCACGCGCGCCAGCCCGCGCGCGGTTTCGATCAACGCGATCACCGGCGACTCGCCGCCGAGCCGGTTCGCGGTGTCCCACATGTGATTCCCGCCCTCCGTCTTGGCCAGCACGACGCCCTTCATCCCGCGGCACTCGGCCAGGGCACGACAGTCGGCAGACCAGAAATCGCTGGACGCATCGTTGACGCGGACCCACGCCCGGGCGCCGGAGTTCAGGAATTCGATGACCCGGTCCCGCGCCGCCTCCTTCTCATCGGGAGCGACGGCGTCTTCGAGATCCAGAATCACCTCGTCGGAGCTCGTGGTCGCCACAAGTGCCCCGAGATCAGGCTCGCGAGACGGATTGACGAGGAGCCAGGAGCGCGAAACCTTCGAGTTCACGGTCATGGCGTCAGGCTAACCGGACAACAAGATCTAGTCGTCGGCTTCGAGTCGCTGTTTCAGATTCCGCAATGTGATGGCCAAGTTCCTGCTCTGAATCTCAGCTCCGGTCAGGCCGTTCGCTGACCAGTGATTGACTGCATCGACTACCGGCCGTGGCCAGGGGCCAACCGCCCAGGTCTCACTGACCGCGGTCGTCGCCTCGTCGATTGGCCGGAACCGGTACGTCCAGGTCGCTATCGGGAAACGCAGAAACGGTCGGTCCCATCCGATCGCCCGCACCTTGAAGGCAAAGCACTCGTTGACATCGGCGGCGATCACCTCGCAGCGGGTGGTCCAGCGCAAGCGGCCACGCAGGTTGCGGCCGTCGAAGACTGTTCCGACACCCACGATTCCACCGTCTCTGATGGTCGCGCCGGTGTTCTCCGGACTCCACCGGCCCATTTGCGTCACATCGGCTACCTGCGCATAGACACGATCGACAGGAACATTGATCACCACCTCTTCGGTGGCGGTAGCCAGATTGCCGCCGACATGCGCGGAACGCCGGTCAGGCCGCAGTGCTCTGGCCAGCTCCAGAGCGAACGTCGGTGCACGAAACACCATCTTCTCGGCCGCGCGTTCAGCTTCGGCCCAACCGCCATCCCAAGTTCTGGATGCGCTGCTATATCTCGCCATCACCACTCCCTGGTCGATTGTTGCGCCTTGTGCCGATGGCCATAGTCTTCGACTTGTGGCTGCCGGCTGTCCAGACCGGGCCTTCGACGCCTAGCGCGCCTGCGCCGACATCCGTGCGATCGGCGTGAGCAGGACCCCGGTTGCGCCGGGTTGACGCTATCGACCCGCTGAGATTTTCGACGCGCCCAGGGGGCCAGGGACTGCCTGGCTAGGCCCGCGGTCCGTATAGAGCAGACATCCAAATGTTGTACAGCACGTCGACTACAAGGTCCGGGTCCGGGTGGGGCTCACGCGAAAACGCCTGTGTCAGATAGCGTTCGTCCATCCAGACCAAGGCCCGTGCGGTTTCGGTGGTATCGAGGTCGGCCTTGATCCGCCCATCCGCCTGATCATCGGCGATGCGTTTGGCGGTGGCGTCGATGAACCGTTGAATGAGGTCTGCGTAAGCGGCTTCGACCTTCTCGTCGCTACCCGCCGCGTCCGACAGCGCACGTAAGACGGCACCATGTTGCGAATAGACCTCGGTCAGCCCTTTGAATGCCGACCTCGCGTCGTTGACGAGGTCGGTGCCCACGAGCCACCGGTCGACCATCTCTCCGATCTCCATCCCGAGTTGCTCGACGACGCGCAGCGCGAGATCGTGGCGGTCCCGGAAGTGCACGTAGAACGCCGGCCGCTTGAGTCCAGTCCGGCTCATCACCGCGTCGACGGTCATCTCGCGGAATGGCCGCTCCCGCAAGAACTCCTCCGCCGCGACGAGGATTTCGCGTTCGGACTCCTTGGGATCGTGTTTGGGGCGTCTGCTCATCGTGTCCTTAGTTCATCACAACCGTGGCGCGATGCCGGTTATGTTCGTCCATCGCGCGGTAGGCGTAGTAGTAGACGATCAACTGGAGCGCCCACGTCGTCAGCGCCGCCGTGTAGAAGATCGTCCGGTTCGAGTCATCACCGGGTACGTCGTAGAAGTCATACGTCGCGGCGATCACCGACCCCATCGCAGTCACGACCATGACGAGCACCGCGTGGCCCCGCTCGCCGATACGCCACAGCCGGGTGGCGAAATAGATCAGGAAAATCGTGGTGAGGACGTTCACCGCGACGAGGAACACCGCGCCGGTCAGGCCGATGTGGTGCGTGACCGGTGATGCCGTCCGCAAGGCGTAGAACGTGAGGACGAGACCGACCACGCCGGCCAGGGCGAAGACGCCGATATCGACTGCGCGCGACGGCTGGTATCCGTGGGTCACGGCCATCAAGCCGAGCACCAGGATCAAGGTGATCCCGACCGATCTGGAGAACGCGTCGAAGAAGATCGCGACGTGAAAACTGCCGCTCTCCTGGCTCAGCCGCAGCACCGCGTAGATCAAGAAGTTGACCCCGGAGGTTGCGACGATGATCCACTCCAGACCGAGCAGATAGTTCCCATGGTTCCGGATGAACTTCCAGCCGTAGGTGAAGCCGGCGAAGATCATGAGGAGATCCGCGAGGGCGAACAACGCGCCGATGACGTCCATATTTGCTCCTTGCCGCCTATATCCGGGCCAGGCGGTCGAGAACGCGGTCGCCGAACCAGCCGAGGGTCAGTGCCGGCTGGCTGACGAAGCTGGGCCAGAATCGGCCGTCATGCCAGATGGTCTTGAGGTCGTCCGGCATGGGTGCGCCCGAAAGTCTGTCGGCGAGCAGGTTTCCGACGTACTGTGCCTGGGCGAAGCCATGTCCGTTGCACGCCAACGAATACAGCACGTTCGGCGCGGCCTCCCCGGCGACCGGCAGCCAAGCGGAGCTCATGCCGATCCAGCCGCCCCAGGCCCGTTGCGGTGCAACGTCGCTCAGGCCGGGGAACCGCTCGCGGAAGCCGCGCACGAGATCGTCGACGACGGGCCCCGAAGGCGTTCGCGCGTGCAGCGGCCCGTTGGTGGTCTCCAACCGCCGGGTACCGAAAACGATGGTGTTCCGCGGGGTTACGCGGTAGCTCTCCAAGATCATGTGTGCGGTCACCATGGGCGCGCGGCTGGTCCACCCGATGGCGTCCAGGCGTTCCGGGGCGACCGGCTCGGTTTCCACCAGTGAGGTCCACACCGGGGAGACCAGCCGGCGCGGCGCAATGGCGAAGTCCTTGAGGTTGGCGTTGGCAGTAAGCAACGCCTGCTTGGCGCGGACCCGGCCCTGCGCCGTCTCGACAGTCACCCCGGCACCGCCATCGGTGACGTTCCGCACCGGCGTGTGCTCGAAAACCCTTACCCCAGAGGCCAGGACCGCGTCGCGCAGTCCCATGGCGTACTTGCCGGGATTCAGGGTCCCCCCGATGCCTTCGCGCACGCCGCCCAGGAAGCCGTCCGGCAAGCCCGCGTCTCGTCCATCGACGAACTCGGCCGACGAGCCGGCCTCGGCCAGGATCTTCGCGTTTCGCCGCGACTTCCGCAGCTGGCCCTTCGACACCGCAGCCAGCACAATGCCGACCTTCTCGAAGTCACAGTCGATGGCGCGATGCTCGATGGCGTCCTGGGTGAATTCCACTGCCGCTTCGGCAAACTGGAACAGCGCGCGGACCTTGCTGCGGCTCAACAACAGTGCCAGCAACGATGGATCGGCGGCGATCGAGTTGGTCACATAGCCCGCGTTGCGCGAACTCGCGCCCCAGCCGCAGGTCTGCGCTTCGAGCAGAACGACGTCGGCGCCGGATTCGGCGAGGCGCAAGGCTGCCGTCATCCCACCGACGCCGCCCCCGACCACGGCGACATCACAGGTCACCTCGCCGGCGAGCGCCGGTTCGCCGACAGGCACAGGGGCCCAACCGGTTTCGGTCAGCAGGTTCATGCGGACACCACCTTGCGGGAGGTCACCGCAGTACTCGGGGTGACCACTGCCTCGACCACCTGGTGCAGTGGCGCCCCACCGGTGGCCGCCAGCGCGTGGTAGAAGGTCTCCGGGTCGGCCCAGTCCTCCGGCGCCAAAACCCCGGACCGCTCGCCCAATTGGTCGACCGCCAACAGTATGAACGCCGCGGTGGCCGAACCCGTGAGAGACGCCATGGTGGTCCACGGGGTACCGGGCCCGCTCACCGGTGCACGCCGCACCGAAACCACCTGCTGCCCATCGCGTTTGCCCGTCACCCGGACATAGTTGGTGCCCCGGAACGGCGGGTGTTTCTTTGCCGCCGACGTTGCCAGGAATCTCAGCACCTCGGCCACGCCGATCTCACCGCGACGGATGGTGCCCCAGAGCCCCGACAACGCGTACCGCCACACCTTGAGCGAACCGGTCTTGTCGGTCAGGAGGTCGTTGACGAAGTCGATGGCCTCGTCCATGGTGATGTTGTTGTCCTGCACGGCCACTGCGACGCCACGCATGATGCCGTTGGTGGGCGGCGGATCGAGGGCGCCCAGAACCCGAATCCGGTCGGCTCCCGGCCAGCGCCGCGGCAACGTCACCGCTTCTGGATGCGCACACTCGTAGAATCGGTAGGCGTCACCGAGTGAGTTGCCGACGTCGAACACATCGGTCTCCAGGAACGTCTGATGTTGCACTGCGCGCCCGTTCTCCCAGGTCCAGCACGGCCCGGCGAAACCGCGGATCGCGTGCTCGAGCACCGCCCGGCCGAACGGCACCGGCCCCTCATCGCCGGTCACCCAGCAGATGTCAATGCGCTCAACAACATCCATGTCGCGCGCCGCATCGGCGGTCATCACATTGGTGTACCCGGGCGATGCACCACAGCAGATGAGGATCGGGACACCGGCAGCCTTCGCGCGGTCATCGAGCGCCAGCGCTGCACGCGTGCTCGCCTCGTCGTCGTCGAGATCCAGATAGGGCACCTGCTTCTCGATGCATGCCTCCATCACCGGCTCCGCGGTGCGGTTGTACGGCCCCGCGCCGAGCACGACGAGGTCGGCGCCGTCGATCGCCCTGCGCAGCGCGCCACCGTCGAAGAGGTCGAACGAGCCGACCGTCACCGAGCCCGCAGGCAGCTTCGCCGCGAACTCATGCAGCAGTTCCGGCCGGATGTCGTAGAGCTCCAGCATCCAGTCGGCGTCGCCGGCCGCCTTGACGAACCGTTCGATGGCGACACGGCACATCTCACCGGCTGCCCCGATGAAAACAACTCGCTTTGTCCTGGTCATGACACCAGCTTGCGCCCCTAATTACGGTCTGTCAATGACGTTGTGTAATTAAATAGAGCTCGAACGCTCCACGAGCCTGACCAGGCGGTGGAAATCGGCGGCGAGAATCGCCCTGCCGTCAGGGTCGCGAGCCGGCCAGCCTCGAGCTGGTTGCGCCCGATGCATTCCAGAATCGCCGCCGCCACCTCGGTCAGCCAGTCAAACTGCAGCTGTCCTCGACCCGGCCCTTCGAAGCATCTCTGGGAATCTGGTCCCAAAGCGGTCCCGGCACGGTATCACCGCCAAGCAATCAAAAACCCACTCCGACGCTGGTCAGAGTGGGTTTTTCTGTGTCGGGGTGGCCAGTGAAATGGGCAAGAACGACGGTAGTTTTCTGCCGGAGCCGATTCGTCCGCGTCCGCGCAACCAATCGGGCCGGCGTATCCGTTGAAAAGTTAGTCGCGCCGCCGCCCCACACGCAGCAGCCAGTCGGGCCACGCCAACCCGTGGATGATCCTTTGCGTCCGAAAGTACTGGCGCGGAAGCGATGCCGTGTTGTAGGGCAGGCCGTACTTCTCGCACAGTTCCCGGACCCGGACACTCACTTCAGGCAACCGGTTACTCGGCAGATCAGGGAACAGGTGATGCTCGATCTGGTAGCACAGGTGCCCACCCGAAATCGCCAGCAGCGGGCTTGCGTTGAAGTTCGCCGTCCCGAGAATTTGTCGCAGATACCATTCGCCGCGAGTTTCGTCCTTGACCACAGCGGGGTCGAACGTCTCGGCTCCGTCGGGGATGTGCCCGCAAATGATGTTCACGTACACCCACAGGTTCCGGAGCACATTCGCAGTGGCATTGGCCGCCAGCGTGCGACGCCACCGGCGCAGGCTCAGCGCAGGGAAGAACACATAGTCCTTACCCAACTGGCGGGCGCCCTTGGCGAGAAACTTCCGCTTCTCCACCGCGACAGCGTCTGCCGTCTCGCCCCGGAGCCGCTCCGAGTGCAGGCCGTGCAGGGCGATGCCCCATTCGAACATCGCTGCCAGCACCAGGTTTCGCAGCGGAGTCAACAGATAGGCCCACCGCCACGGCTGGTCGGTCGTCACGCGTAGCAGTCGGTAGCCGATGTCCTCGTCCATGCCGAGCACGTTGCTGTAGACGTGATGCCGATAGTTGTGCGAGTACCGCCACTGCGCGGAATGCCCGACCATGTCCCACTCCCAGGTGTTGGAGTGGATTTCGGGGTCGTTCATCCAATCCCATTGGCCGTGGGAGATGTTGTGGCCGAGCTCCATGTTCTCGATGGACTTCGCGTACGCCAGAGCGCACGTGCCGGCCACCCAGCCAACCTTGGACCGGCTACCGGCGATCATCAGCCGCGCCGCGACATCGAGCGCCCGCTGGAAATGGATCACCCGCCGGATATAGGCCGCGTCCTTCGTCCCGAGCGACTCCTCGACGTCCCGGCGGATCACGTCGAGTTCGTAGCCGATCTCTTCGACGTCCTCACTGCTGAGGTGCATGTAGGCAGAGACATCGGCGATCGCCATCAAGGTGTCCTCGGGTGGGTGCGACAGTAAGACGGCGCCATCCAAGCCACCGCGAGGCCTTTGACCTGTACAAACTTTGTCGGGCTGACAGGATTTGAACCTGCGACCACTTGACCCCCAGTCAAGTGCGCTACCAAGCTGCGCCACAGCCCGCGGCGCTACCGGACGAACCGGCAACGGTTGGAAAGCCTACCTCAGACCTTCCGCCGGACCCTAAACGGGTCCGGCGGCGCGTCGACGGTCAGCGCTTGACGCCGCGCTTCTCCCGCACCCGCACATTGATCTTGATCGGGCTACCCTCGAAACCGAACTCTTCACGCAGCCGGCGCTCCAGGAACCGGCGGTAACCGGCCTCCAGGAAGCCCGTGGTGAACAGCACGAAGGTCGGCGGCCGCGAGGCCGCCTGCGTGGCGAACAGGATGCGTGGCTGCTTGCCACCGCGCACCGGCGGCGGCGTCGCGGCGACGATCTCCTTGAGGAACGCGTTGAGCCGTCCGGTCGAGATGCGCGCGTCCCACGATGCCAGCGCGGACTCCAGCGCCGGCACCAACTTCTGCACGGCCCGACCGGTTTTCGCGGAAATGTTGACGCGCGGCGCCCATTGCACCTGCACCAATTCGCGTTCGATCTCCTTGTCCAGCAAGTAGCGCCGGTCCTCATCGACCAGGTCCCACTTGTTGAACGCGATGACCAACGCGCGCCCGGCCTCGATCACCATCGACAGCACCCGCAGGTCCTGCTCGGACAGCGTCTGGGAGGCGTCGATCAGCATGACCGCGACTTCGGCGGCGTCGATCGCGCCGTGCGTGCGCACCGAGGCATAGAACTCATGACCGCTGGCCTGGCCGACCTTACGGCGCAGACCGGCCGTGTCGACGAAACGCCAAGTCTTGCCGTCCAATTCGATCAGCGAGTCGACCGGGTCCACGGTGGTACCGGCGACGTCATGCACGACGGATCGCTCGTCACCGGACAGCTTGTTCAGCAGCGAGCTCTTGCCGACGTTGGGCTTGCCGACCAGCGCGACGCGGCGCGGACCGCCTGTCCCGCCACTCATTTCGGACAGGGTCGGCAGCACCTCGAGCACCGCATCGAGCAGGTCGGCCACACCGCGTCCGTGCATCGCACTGATCGAATACGGCTGGCCCAGCCCCAGCGACCACAGCGCCGCGGCCTCGGACTCCACCTTCTCGTTGTCAACCTTGTTGGCCGCCAGGAACACCGGCTTGCCGGAGCGCTGCAGCCGCTTGGCCGCGGCCTCGTCGGCCGCGGTCGCTCCGACCACCGCGTCGACCACCAGGATGATCGCGTCGGCGGTGCGCATGGCGACGGTGGCCTGCTCGGCGACCAGCATCTGCAGACCCTTGGCGTCGGGTTCCCAGCCGCCGGTGTCCTGCACCACGAACCGGCGCCCGACCCATTGCGCGTCGTACGACACGCGGTCCCGAGTCACGCCGGGGATGTCCTGGACCACCGCTTCACGACGGCCCAGAATGCGGTTCACCAGAGTCGATTTGCCGACATTGGGCCGCCCGACGACGGCCACCACCGGGGGCGGTCCCGCGTACTCGTCGAGCTCGGCCTCGAATCCCTCCGCGCCGATCTCCCAGTCGCCTTCGTCGAACCAAACTCCGTCGTCGCTCATTGACGCACACCTACCTTCTGCTGCACGAGATCCAGCAGATGTGCCACCACACCAGCCTGGGTCATATCGCTGGAATCGACCACGACCGCATCATCGGCGGCCTGCAGCGGCGAAACCGCGCGGGTGGAGTCCAGATGGTCCCGGCGCTGCACATCGGCCAGCACCGCTTCGTAGTTGTCGCCCAAGCCATTTGCGACGTTCTGCGCATTGCGCCGACGGGCGCGCTCCTCGGCTGAGGCGGTCAGGAAGATCTTGAGATCGGCGTCCGGCTTCACCACGGTGCCGATGTCACGGCCCTCGACGACGACCGAGCCGGCCTCCGCGATGAGCTCACGCTGCCGCTGCACCAGCAGGGTCCGCACGGCCGGAATCGCCGACACGGCCGACACGGCAAGGGTGACCGCCTCACCGCGAATCTCGTCCGAAACGTCTTCGCCCGCAAGGTACGACGTGTCGTGGTCCGGGTCGAAGCTGACGGAGAAGTCGGTCTGCTCACACACCGAGACGACGGCATCGGCGTCGGCGGGGTCGATCCCCGCCCGTAGCACCGCCAGCGTCACGATCCGGTACATCGCCCCGGTGTTGATGTGGTTGGCACCGAGTGCGTGCGCCAAACCCGTTGACACCGAGGACTTTCCGGTACCCGCCGGACCGTCGATCGCAATGACGATGGCGCCGTTCACAGTTCCACCGCCTGGTACAGCTCGCCAACTTCCTTGCGCGTCAACGCCCGCAGGCTGTTGACCCGCTGCTCCCCCAGCGACACCGTGCCGATGTGCGTGCGCACCAGTTCCTTGACCGGGAACCCGACCTCGGCCATCAACCGACGCACGATGCGATTGCGCCCCTCGTGCAGAACGATTTTCACCAGAGTCTTGCCGGCGGCCATGTCGACCACCACGAATTCATCGACGTGGACAGGTCCGTCTTCCAGCTCCACGCCCTCGCGCATCTTCTTGCCCATCCCGCGCGGCACGGTGCCCTGCACGGTGGCGAGGTATGTCTTGGGCACCTCGTACCGCGGGTGCATCAAGCGGTGCGCCAGTTCACCGTCGTTGGTCAGCAGGATCAGTCCCTCGGTCTCGGCGTCGAGCCGGCCGACGTGGAAGAGCTTCTTGTTGCCACGCACCCGGTGCTCGACCAGATCACCGATGCACGGCCGGCCCTGATCGTCAGACATGGTGGAGTGCATGCCCTTTGGCTTGTTCAGCGCGAGGTACACCAAGTCCTCGTCGACGAGCACCCGGCTGCCGTCCACGCGGACCACCTGCCGATCGGGGTGAACGCGGGTACCGAGTTCGGTGACGATCTGGCCGTCGACCTCCACCCGGCCGTCCATGATCATCCGCTCGGCGACGCGCCGAGAGGCAACTCCCGCCTGCGACAGCACCTTCTGCAGTCGCACGCCTTCTTCGTTGGCCACCATGTCAGTCCCGATCTACGTCGAATTTGGCCGGCTCCGCCGGCGCAGGGGTTCCGCCGAGTTTGGCGAAACGCGGTTCCTCAGAGAGGGTTTCAGTGATGTCGTCGATGACGTCGACATCCGGCAACAGCGGGGCGAGTTCCGGCAGCTCGGCCAGCGAGTTGAGTCCGAGCCGCTCCAGGAAAAGCTCCGTGGTTGCGAAAGTTGTTGCACCACTATCGGAATCGGTACCGGCTTCGATGATCAGCCCGCGGGCGGCGAGGGTCCGCATCACGGCGTCGACGTTGACGCCACGCACCGCACTCACCCGGGCGCGGGTCACCGGCTGCCGATAGGCAACCACCGCGAGCGTCTCCAGCGCCGCTCGGGTCAGCTTCGACCGCGAGCCGTCGAGAATCAGTCGCTCGACATACGGCGCGTACCGGGCGCGGGTGTACATCCGCCAGCCGCCACCGGCTTCGCGCAGGTCGATGCCGCTGCCGCGCTCGGCCAGCTCCGCAGCCATCCGGCGCAGCTTGTCCTCAACCCGCTCGATCGGCTCGTCCAGTGCGGACGCCAGAGAATCCACCGGGGCCGGGGTGTCGACCACCAGAAGCAAGGCCTCCAGAGCCGAGCCCAGTTCGTCATCGGTGATCTCGGTGTCGAGTGCGTCACCTTCAGTGCCGGCGGCTTCGTCGGTCACACCGGCGACAGGGTCGACGTCCTCGCCCACGCTGCTATCCGCGGTAATCACCGCGTCGTTGTCTGTCATGAGTCTTCTTCCACCGCCGCTGCCAGATGCTCGTTCGTCGGCCGCTCCCCGGTCCACGAAACTTGCAGCACTCCAAGCGGTTCAATCTGCTCGAAGTTTACCGCCTTGGCACGGTAGAGCTCTAATAGCGCCAGGAACCGCCCGACGATCTCCATCCCGCCGTCGCAGTCGGCGACCAGTTCGGTGAACGACGCCCACTCCCCGACGCCGCGATTCTGCAGCAGGCCCATGAGTTTCATCGCCTGCTCGGGTACCGAAACCGCCTGCACGTGCAGGTGATCGACCCGCAGCGACGGCACCGGACGTGGCGTGAACGCGGTCGCCGCGATCTGCGCGAACCGATCGGCGTCGACGCCCAGCATCACCTCGGGCAGCAGCTCGGTGAACCGGTCCTCGAGAGTGACCGCGCGCGGGTAGCTGCGCATGGCCGCGGCTTCGAGTTCGGCGAACATCAAGGCGACGTGCTTGAACGCGCGGTACTGCAGCAGCCGCGCGAACAGCAGGTCGCGGACTTCCAGCAGCGCCAGGTCTTCCTCGTCGTGGACCTCGGCGGCGGGCAGCAGCCGGGCGGCCTTCAGATCCAGGAGCGTCGCCGCGACCACCAGAAACGCGGTCGTCTCGTCCAGCTCCAGCTGGCTGCCGATCTCCTTGGTGTACGCAATGAACTCATCGGTGACCCGGTGCAGCGCCACTTCGGTGACGTCCAACCGGTGCGCGAAGATCAGCTGCAGCAGCAGGTCGAACGGGCCCTCGAAGTTGGTGAGCTTGACCTGGAATCCGACCTTCTTCTCCTCCGGCTGGTCGGGCGCCGGATCCGCCGGCGCCGCGTCCCCGGCAACATCAGAGACGACGTCCGAAATCACGCGCCGAACCGGTCGATGACCTCAGACGCCAATGCCCGGTACGCCTGGGCACCACCGGATTTCGGGGCCCAGGTGGTGATCGGTTCGCCGGCGACGCTGGTCTCCGGGAAGCGCACGGTCCGGCTGATGACGGTGTCGAACACCAGATCGCCGAAGCGCTCCACGACGCGGGCCATGACCTCACGCGCGTTGACGGTGCGGTTGTCGTACCGGGTGATCAGGATGCCGCTGATATCGAGTTTGGGGTTCAGCCGGTCGCGGACCTTGTCGACGGTGTCGGTCAGCAACGCCAGGCCGCGCAGCGAGAAGAACTCGCATTCGGTCGGGATGATGACCCCGTCGGCGCAGGCCAGACCGTTGACCGTGAGCAGTCCCAGGGACGGCTGGCAGTCGATCAGCACGTAGTCGTAGCGGTCCAGCACGGGATACAGCGCGCGGGACAGCGTCTGCTCGCGGCCGACCTCGTTGACCAGCTGAATCTCGGCGGCGGACAGGTCGATATTGCTGGGCACCAGGTCCAGGCCCTTGACCCGGGTGTTGATCAGCACGTCGTCGATCGAGACCCGCGGTTCGATGAGCAGGTTGTGCACGGTGTGCTCGAGCTCGTAGTGCGGGACACCGAGACCGGCGGACAGCGCACCCTGCGGATCGAGGTCGACCAGCAGCACCCGGCGGCCGTATTCGGCCAGGCTGGCACCCAGATTGATGGTCGACGTGGTCTTACCGACGCCGCCCTTCTGGTTGCACATCGCGATGACCTTGGCCGGGCCGTGCACGCTCTTGGGTTTGGGCTCCGGGATGTATCGGGCGGGACGTCCGGTCAGACCGATCGCGGGTTCCGGATCTGCGGGCGTGGCCGAGCCATCGACATCAAGCGACAACGAAACCGGTTCCATCGGGCTCAGACCCCCCAAGCCTGTTGGGACGTCGGTCATGCGTCGCCGATCAGCGGCGTGACTCCCATAGCGAACATCCGGGCAAGTTTAACGGTGCCACGCCGCTGACGACGGCAGACCCGCTGTCCTAGTGTGTCAACTATGAGCTGGAAGCAGCGGTGGTCGTTCGTGCAGATGGCGCTGGGGATGCGCAAGTTCATCCAGACAGGACAATTCGGCGACGGCCGGGAGGCCGCTGCGGCAGCGTACGTGGAAGCAAATGCCCGCCCCGGCGACGTCGATGATGTCCTCGCGACCATCGACAAGTTCGCCCGTGAGCAGTCGATGCTGGTCAATGTCGGCGACGAAAAAGGACAACTCCTGGAGTCTGCGGTGACCCGCGCCAACCCCGAGCGAGTCCTGGAGCTGGGCACCTACTGTGGCTACAGCGCTCTCCTGATGGCCCGCACCGCCCCGGAAGCGCACATCTACACGGTGGAATTGTCGACGGACAACGCCGAGGTGGCGCGCCGCATCTGGACCCACGCCGGCGTCGCCGACCGGATCACCTGCGTGGTCGGCACCATCGGCGACGACGGCGCCACCCTGGACAAGCTGGCCGGTTACGGGTTCGGGCCGGGCAATCTCGATTTCATGTTCATCGACCACAACAAGGACGTCTACCTCGACGACCTCGAGTCGGTCATGAAGCGCGGCTGGCTGCGGCGCGGCGCCATCGCGGTCGCCGACAACGTGAAGGTGCCCGGTTCGCCCAAGTACCGGGCGTACATGAAAGAGCAGCAGGGCAAGACCTGGAACACCGTGGAGCACTCGACCCATGTCGAGTATCAGAACCTGCTGACCGACCTGGTGCTCGAATCGGACTACTTGGGCTGACTGCCGCCCAGCGGCCGGGCCGGACGCTGCCACGGCCACGAGCCGGTCATCTCGACCTGCAGCGAGAAGCTCAGGAAGGTCCGGATGGCGACAATGCCGGCCAGTACCGCGACGCTCTGCGCGGTCGGGGTGACGGCCACCGTCCGGATGATGTCGGCCGCGACCAGGAATTCGAGGCCGAGCAGGATCGAGCGGCCGAGCTGCCGACGGAATGCGTCGTAGGCGCCGCCCGCCGATCCGCCCTTGGTGCCGCGCAACCTGACAATCATTGCCGGCAGGGCGATCACGGCACCACCCACGATCACCGCGACACCGACAGCATCGATCACCTTGCCGGTCGTCTCGATGATCTCGTAGAAGGCCATCACCGGATGCTAACGCCGGCCGATCGTCATCCTTATCTGGCGCGCGGGTGCGCCCCGGCCCACACTTCGCGCAGCGCGCTGACCGTCACCAGGGTGTAGATCTGCGTCGTGGTGACCGACGCGTGGCCGAGCAATTCCTGCACGACGCGCACATCGGCGCCGCCTTCGAGCAGGTGCGTGGCGAACGAGTGGCGCAGCGTGTGTGGCGAGACCGCGGCGGTGATGCCGGCTCGCTCGGCCGAATCCTGCAGCACCTGCCAGGCGCTCTGCCGGGACAACCGGCCGCCGCGCGCATTGAGGAAGATCGCGGGCGTGCCCTTGCCGCGGCGCGCCAGGTCGGGACGGCCCCGCACCAGGTAGGCGTCCAGCGCCGTGACAGCGGGCCGGCCGATCGGCACCAGCCGCTGCTTGCCACCCTTGCCGTGCAGCATCACCGAACGCGACTCGGTATCGACGTCGTCGCGATCGAGGCCGACCGCCTCAGAAATGCGCGCTCCGGTCGAATACAGCAGTTCCAGCAGCGCGCGGTTGCGCAGGGTCAGCGGGTTGTCGGCGTCACTGTCGCCGCCCGCACCGTCCAGCAGGGCCAGCACGTCGTCGTAGCTGAGGCTCTTGGGCAGTCGTCTGCCCGGTGTCGGCGGTTTCACGCCGCGCGCGACGTCGATGTCGGTGAGGCCTTCGGCGGCAGCGAACTTGTGCAGCCCGCGCACCGCGATGACGGCCCGCGCGGCAGAGACCGACGACAACGCGACGACGCCGTTCTCCGGATCGCCCTGCCGCAGCGCGACCAGGAACTCGCTGACGTCGGTCTCGGTGACCGCGCCCAGATCGTCGATGCCGCGGCCGGCCAGGTGGGCGGTGTACCGCCGGATGTCACGCCGGTAGGAGCTCAGGGTGTTGGCCGCGACGCCCCGCTCGATGCTGAGGTGGTTCAGGTAGCCCTGGACCTGCTGTTCCAGTCGCGAACGGACCCCCGCAGGGGCGGAAGTGGCCGAAACCGCCCCGGTCATCAGTCCTGATCCCGCCGGGTGCGCAGCGCGGTCGGCCGGTCGATCCAGGGCGCGTCGAGCGGGCGCAGCTCGGCCGGCCGATGAGCGGCGGCCAGAATCCCGGCCACCGCAAGGGCATTGACGATCTCGCCGTCGAACACCATCCGCACCGCATCGGCCAGTGGAACCCGCTTGACCACCAGGTCGGCTTCCTCGTCGTGCGCGTCCGGACGGCCGATCTCGGTCAGCCCGGTCGCCAGGAAGATGCGCACACTCTCGTCGCTGAATCCGGGCGCCGAGTCGACGTCGATCAGCGGCTGCCAGTGTTCGGCGGCCAGGCCGGTTTCCTCTTCGAGTTCGCGGGCCGCGGTGAGGTGCGGCGGCTCGTCGCCCATGTCCAGCAGCCCGGCGGGCAGCTCCCACAGCCGCCGCCCGATCGGGTGCCGGTACTGGTACACGAGTACCAGGTTCCCGTCCTCGTCGAGCGCGACGATCGCGACCGCCCCGTAGTGCTCGACCACCTCACGGCGTGCCGAGCCACCACCGGGCATCGTGACCTCGTCGGCCCGCAGCGCGAAAATCTTTCCTACGTAAACAGTTTCGCTCGAAAGCGTGGCGAAATCGTGCTCAGCCACGGGATTCTTGCAGCTGCTCGGCGTCATCGTCCGAACCCTCCGCATGTGATCCGTTGCCGTGCACCTCCGAGTCGGCCTCTTCCAGCGGCAGCCGCTCGGCGGCCTTGTAGTCCAGCGACGCCCCGACGAACGCGGAGAACAGCGGATGCGGACGCGTCGGGCGGCTCTTGAGCTCCGGGTGCGCCTGGGTGCCGACCAGGAACGGGTGCAGGCTGGCGTCGTACTCGACGAACTCGACCAGCTGTCCGTCTGGCGAGGTGCCGGAGAACTTCAGCCCGCTCTCGGAAATGCGGTCGCGGTAGGCGTTGTTCACCTCGTAGCGGTGCCGGTGGCGTTCGGACACCTCGGTGGCGTCGTACGCCTTAGCCACGATCGAATCCGCCTGCAGCACGGCCGGGTAGGCACCGAGGCGCATGGTGCCGCCCAGGTCGGCCTCGCCGGCGACCGCGTCGCGCTGGTCGGCCATGGTGGCGATCACCGGGTCCGGCGTGTGCTCGTCGAACTCCGCCGAGTTGGCGCCGCTGATGCCCACGGACCGGGCGGCTTCGATGACGATGCACTGCAAGCCGAGGCACAGGCCCAGCAGCGGCAGCCGCTGGCGACGGGCGTAGCTGATCGCGCCGAGCTTGCCCTCGATACCGCGGATACCGAAGCCACCCGGGATCAGGACACCGTGCACGTCACCGAGCGCGGCAGCCGCACCCTGATCGGTCTCGCAGTCATCGGAGGCGACCCAGCGGATCTCGACCTTCGAGTGGTGGGCGAACCCACCGGCGCGCAGCGCCTCGGCCACCGAGAGGTAGGCGTCGGACAGGTCGATGTACTTGCCCACCAAGGCGATTCGCACCGTCTCCTTGGGCTCGTGCACCCGGCGCAGCAGGTCGTCCCACTCGGACCAGTCCACGTCGCGGAACGGCAGGTTGAGCCGGCGCACCACGTAGGCGTCCAGCTCCTCGCGGTGCAGCACCTTGGGGATGTCGTAGATGGACGGCGCATCCGGCGTCGAGATGACGCCGTCGATGTCCACGTCGCACATCAGCGCGATCTTGTTCTTCAGCGGCTCCGGTACGTCACGGTCGCAGCGCAGGATCAGCGCATCCGGGGTGATACCGATGCTGCGCAGCGCGGCCACCGAGTGCTGGGTGGGCTTGGTCTTCAGCTCGCCCGACGGCGCCAGGTACGGCACCAGCGACACGTGCAGGAAGAAGACGTTCTCCCGGCCGACGTCGTGGCGGACCTGGCGGGCCGCCTCGAGGAACGGCTGCGACTCGATATCGCCCACGGTGCCACCGATTTCGGTGATGACCACGTCGGGGCGCTTGCCCTTGGCGTCGGGCAGCGCCATCTCGAGGATGCGGCTCTTGATCTCGTCGGTGATGTGCGGGATCACCTGGACGGTGTCACCGAGGTAGTCGCCGCGGCGCTCCTTGGCGATGACCTCGGAGTACACCTGGCCGGTGGTGACGTTGGCCGAGCGGGACAAGTTGCGGTCCAGGAAGCGCTCGTAGTGGCCGATGTCCAGGTCGGTCTCGGCGCCGTCCTCGGTGACGAACACCTCGCCGTGCTGGAACGGGTTCATGGTGCCGGGATCGACGTTGAGGTACGGGTCCAGCTTCTGCATCGTCACGTGCAACCCACGCGCGGTGAGCAATTGGCCAAGACTGCTGGCGGTCAGACCCTTACCGAGCGAGGAAGCGACCCCGCCGCTGACAAAAATATGCTTCGTCGCGGCCTGTGGGTGCCTGCGTAGCGATGCCAAGAATGACCTCCGTGGTGATGGGGCACGGTAGCGGTCGAGCTACCTGGGGGCCTGCCGACCCACGGAATTTCACCCTATCACCGACCGGCGCGAGCCGAAGCTGACGCGCCGGTGATGGTCGCCACGGCTGGGCGGTTTACTGCAGGACGGTCACCGAGCTGGCACCGCGACCGATGCCGAGCTGCGCCGGATGACCGCCTGAGATGAGCTGCTGCAGCGCCAGGACGGCGGTGATGCGGCCGGCCTGGCTGTTGATGTCGTCGACGGTCCCGACCGCTCCGGACAGCCCGGCGTCAGAGCGCACCACTGCGACCGCCGCGGTACCCGAGGCGCAGCCGTCCCGGCCCGCCACCAGCGTGCCCGCACCGTGCGGCGCCAGGCCCGAGGCCAATCGGGCCACCGTGGCCCCGCGGTTACCGGCGTCGTCGCCCAGGGCGCCGCCGGTGACGATCAGTGCACTGTCGGCGACCCCGATGCGCTGGTTGCCGTAAGTGATGAACCCGGTGTCGCGCAGCGTGGCCAGCACGGTGTCGCGCTGCATGTCGTCGACGGGCAGCACCGCGGGGTTGCGGTCCCGCAGCAGGGTGATACCGAGCAGGTCGCCGGCCTGTGAACCCTGGTCGACGGTCCGGGTGCTGAGCTGACGCCCGGCCGGCACGATCGGCGAGTTCACCACCGACAGCAGCTTCTCCGAGGCATTGGCGTCCACGAACTGCTGAGTCAGGGCGATGGTCCCGGTGACCGAACCACCTGCGGCCGCAATCAGTTTCGTGGCCGCGTCGACGTCATCAGAGACGGCATCCGGGGTGCGGAACACCACGACCGACTTCCCCGCCAACGCGTCGCGCACCATCCGCGGCGACATCTGCGCATCGAACTCGCCTGCCGCACTGAGCTTCTGGTTCAGCGCGTTCTTGTCGTCGGTCAGGGTGTTGATCTGGTTCTGCAACTCGTGTTTGTCGTCACGCAATCCCGACAACAACGTGTTGGACAACAGGCCGGAACCGAGCATCACCCCGATGGCCAGCGCCAGGAACACCGCGGCCAGTGAGATCGCATGCGAGCGTAGGGAAATCATCGTGCGGCTAGCTCACCAGACCCTGAGCCCACAGCAGGAAGCGGTTCCAGTAGTCGGTCACCAGGTGCAGGACAGTGGCGTCGGCGCGCGCGACGTACAGCGCGACGATGACGGCCACCAGCATCGCCAGCACCAGCAGCGCGATGGCGCCACCGGAGACCCGGCTGCGGTACAGCGTCGCAACGGCTTTCGCATCGACCAGCTTCTCCCCCACCTTCAGGCGGGTCAGGAACGTCGACGGCGTGCTCGACTGCCGGGTGCGGTCGAAGAACTCTTCGATGTTGGCGCGGTGGCCGGCGGTGACGATCAGCGCGGCGCCGTGGTGGTCGACGAGCAGCAGCGCCAGGTCCGCAGCCGAGCCGGCGGCCGGGAAGGTCATGGCGCCCACGCCCAGATCCTGAATGCGCTCAAGGCCTTTGGCGTGACCGTCGGCGTCGGCCGGCAGCACCACCTGGGCGCCGGAGCGCAACACGTCGGCGCTCATCTCCTCGGGGTCGCCGACGATCAGCGCGGGCCGGTAGCCGGCCTTGCGCAGTACGTCCGCGCCGCCCCCGACGCCAACGAGCACCGGCTGGTACTCCTTGATGAACGGCTTGATGGCCTTGAGGTCGGCTTCGGCACTGGGGTCGTCGGTCACGACCACGACGTGGCGACGGGCCACGTCGACGTCGATGTCCGGGATGCCCATGCCGTCGATCAGCAGTGGGCTCTCGCTGCGGATGAACTCGATGGTGTTGCCGGCGAACGCCTCCAGGTGCGCGACGAGACCGCTCTTGGCCTCGTGCATCATCTCGTGGATCTGCTCGTCGCTGCGCTCGTTGCCGAGGACCAGGCGACGGTCGCCGTTGTAGATGCCGCCGTTGTGCAGCCGCACCTTGGCGCCGTCCTTGACCTTCTTGAAGACCTCGGGGCCGGTCTCATCGATCAACGTAACTCCGTTGGCGACAAGCACTTCCGGGCCCAGGTTCGGGTAACGGCCGGAGATGGACGACGATGCGTTCACCACTGCGGCGACCTCGGCCTCCACCAGCGCGTCGGCGGTGATGCGGTCGAGGTCCAGTGCATCGAGGATGACGATGTCCCCCGGACCGACGCGGCGCAGCAGTCGATCGATGTCGCGGTCAACGCGGGCGGTTCCAGTCACGCCCGGCTTCGGTCCGGCATTTCGGGTGAGCAGCGCTGCCATCTTCATGCGTCGATTCTGGCGATGAACCCTCAAGTAGAGGTGGAGGCGCGCCGTAACATCAGCCTCAGAAGTTTTCTTTTGTCACATCTGTAACAGCCAATTGGTCTCAATCTCGCTTCGCCGCGTAGTGCCGAGCAGCCTTGGCGCGGTTGCCACAGGTCGTCATCGAGTGCCAGCGCCGGGTGCCGTTCTTCGATGTGTCGTAGAACCACAGGACGCAATGCGGGTGCGCGCACTGCTTGATCCGCCCGGCCGACTCGGCCAGCAGTTGCAGCAGGTTGTCCGCGGCGAGCCAGCCGGGCAGCCACTCAGATCGCGGCACCTCCACGTCGTCCTGCGGCCCGGGGTCGGCGAGGAAGCGCCGGATACGACCGTGGTCCAGGACTGCGTTCAATTCATCAGCTGAACCGTCGGTGACCACCTGCAGAATCGCCTCGCGGGCACGCACCAATGCCGCCCGGGTTTTCTCGTCGGCGCCGCACCGGTCGTCGAGATCGTTGGCGACCAGCCAGCATCGGAGCCCCGCCACATCGGTCAGGAGATCCTGCGGCCCGTCCGCCGACATCCAGCGGGTGTTCAGCAGGTCCAGCGCGAGGGGTTCGCCGACATGCGGGCGCGGATCACGCATAGCTGAGATTAACCGCCTCTCCTGCATCGACAGCCTCCCGACAGTCCACTAACCATCTATTTCAATTTTGGTGGTTGACACCTTGCGCTACCGATTCTAACCTTCAAATGTCAGTTAACTAGTTACAACGGAGGAACCGATGACCACCGCCATCACACCCAAACTCGCCCCCGGACACGTCGGACTCAACGTCACCGACCTGTCCCGATCCGTCGACTTCTACCGCCGCGCTTTGGGTTTCGAACAGCTGGGCATCAGCGACGAGGGCGAGCACCGCTTCGCCTTCCTGGGTTCCGAGGGCACCCTGCGGCTGACCTTGTGGCAGCAGAGCGACGGCGCGTTCTCCACCCACAGCCCGGGTCTGCACCACCTGTCGTTCCAGGTCGACACCATCGAGCAGGTTCAGACCGTGGAGGCCGCGCTCAAGGAGCTGGGTGTGACCTTCGCCCACGACGGTGTGGTGGCGCACGGAGAAGGCGCGGCGTCGGGCGGCATCTTCTTCACCGACCCCGACGGCATCCGGCTGGAGATCTACGCACCGAATGGCGCGCAGACCGCACCGGCGCCGAGCGGCGCCGCCCCCACCTGCGGATTCTTCTGAGCCGCGCCATGAACGCCTACCACGCCGGTGAGCTGGCAGTGCAGCGGCGCATGGGACAGGCGGAGATCGCCGCCCGCGTCGGCCGGATGATCCGTACGGAGATTCCGGCCGCCGCGGCGGCCTTCCTGTCCGAGCAGCCGATGATCGTGCTCGCCGCGACCGACGACGCCGGCCGGGTGTGGGCCAGCCTGGTCACCGGCCCCGCCGGCTTCGTGCACGCCGAAGACGACCAAACCATCACGGTCGAGGCCCTCCCCGTCCCCGGCGACCCGCTGCACGATGTCCTGCGCCGGCCGGGCCGGCAGGTCGGCATGATCGCGATCGAACCGCAGACCCGACGCCGCATGCGGGTGAACGGCAGCGTCCAACCGGCCGCGACCGGACTGCGTATCCACCCCGACCAGGTGTACTCGAACTGCCCGAAATACATCGCGCGCAGGCACGTAGACGAGGTGGCCGACGTGGCATCTCCCGCGGTCGTTCGCCGCGCCGACGTGCTCGACGAACGGTTACAGCGGATCGTCGCGCGCGCCGACACGTTCTTCATCGGATCGGCCGATCCGGAGGGGAACGCCGACGCCTCGCACCGCGGCGGCAATCCGGGCTTCCTGCAGGTGCTTTCGCCGAACCGGCTGCGGTGGCCGGACTATCGCGGGAACTCGATGTTCATGACGCTGGGCAATATCAGCGCCAACCCGCGTTGCGGCTTGCTGATCCCGGACTGGGAGACCGGGACCACCCTCCAGCTCACCGGCACCGCCGAGATCGTGTGGGACGGCGGCGTCGCGGGCTCCCAATGTTCAGTGGAATTCACTGTCGATGAGGTGATCGAGCTGACCGACGTCAGCCCGCTGCGGTGGGGCCAGGCAGAGCTGTCACCCGCGAACCCTGACTGACTAGGGCGCGGCATGCTCCTGCTGGGCCGCCGCCAACAGCTCGCGGGCGTGCGCGCGGCCACTGTCGGTGTCGCCGAGTCCGGCCAGCATGCGGGCCAACTCGGCGACCCGGTCGTCGTCCTCCAGGCGGACCACGCGGCTCGACTTCGGGCCGCTCTCCACCACCAGGTGCACGTCACCGTAGGCGGCGACCTGCGGTAGGTGCGTCACCACGATGACCTGGTGTGTGCGGGCCAGCCGGGCCAGCCGCTTACCGATCTGCACGGCGGCGCGGCCACCGACACCGGCGTCGACTTCGTCGAACACCATGGTGGTGCCCATCGAATTCGCGCGCGATGCGACCAAAACGACCTCGAGAGCCAGCATCACGCGGGACAACTCACCGCCCGAGGCGCTCTTGGCCAGCGGCAGCACGTCCGAACCGCTGTGCGGCGTGAAACCGAACTCGACGGCGTCGACGCCATCATGGCCGGCGTGCACCGCGGTGCCGTCCGGCAAGGTCAGCGGTGCGCTGTCGTCGGCACGCGCCTCCAGTGGCGAGACCGCGATGCTGAAGCCGGCGCCGCCCATCGCCAGACCCGCCAGCTCGGTGGTCACCGCCTTGGCCAGGGACTTCGATGCCTTGGTTCGCGCCTTGGTGACCTCGGCGGCGGCCAGCACGACCTTGTCGTGCCGTTCGTCGACCTGCTTCTGCAGTTCAGCCAGGGCCCCTTCGGAGACGTCGAGCTGTGACAGCCGCTGCCGGGCGTCGGCGGCCCACTGCAGCACCCCGTCGATATCGGCGGCGTACTTGCGGGTGAGGTTGCGCAGCTCACCCTGGCGGGCCAATTTGGATTCCAAAGTGCTTGCGTCACTGGGCAACTCGGACAGGTAGTCACCGAGTTCACCGGACACGTCGCCGATCACCGCGAGCGCCTCGCTCAGCCGGTCGCCGAGGGCCCGTAGCACCGAGTCGTCCGTCGCCGACAACGCCGACTTGGCCTGCGCGGCGGAATCCAGTGCGGAGGCGGCGTCGTCCGACGGGCCGTCACCGAGTTCCCCGGACAGTGCCGCGCGTGCGGTCTGCGCCGCGTCGCGCAGCGCATCCAGTTCGGACAACCGGCGGATATCAGCCACCAGCGCGTCGTCCTCGCCCGCTTCCGGCGCGACGGCGTCGATCTCCCCCAGCCCGAACTGCAGCCGGTCGGCTTCCAACGCGAGGTCCCGCGCCCGGTTGCGCCGGTCGATCAAATCCCTACGTGCCGTGAGCCATTCGTCACGCAACTTGCGGTACTTGGCCAGCAGCCCGGTCACGTCGACGTAGCGGTCCAGCGCGCCGCGCTGCTCGTCGGGGCGCATCAGGCGCAGCTGATCGTTCTGTCCGTGCAGGGCGAGCAGTTCGGTGGTGAACGTCGCCAGCGACTTCGCCGGCACACTGCGGCCGCCCAGGTAGGCGCGCGACGGCCCGTCCTTGCTGACCGACCGCGCGGCGATGACGCTGCCGTCGTCGTCCCGGTCGGCGCCCGAGGCTTCCAGGATCCCGTCGACCCGCTCGGAGACCCCGTCACCGAGTTCTGTTGTGGTGAAACGCCCTTCGACCACCGCCCGAGCGGAGCCCGAGCGCACCCGGCTGGCATCGGCCCGCGCACCGCCCAGCAGATGCAGGCTCGTCACGACCATGGTCTTGCCAGTACCGGTTTCCCCGGTCAGCACAGTCAGGCCACGCCCGAATTCGGCAGTGGCCGCACTGATGGCGCCCAGCGCCTCGATGCGAATCTCGGTCAGCATTACTGGCCGCGCCACCCTTTCACCGGCAACCGGAATTTGCGCACCAGACGGTCAGAGAACGGGGCGCTGTCGAGACGAACCCATTTCAGGGACGTGTGACACCGGGTGACCTCCAGCCGGCCACCGGCCGGGACCACCATCTGGCGACGGCCGTCGCAGAACACCATGGCGTCATTGTTGCCCGATTCGACCTCGATCGCGATCGCAGCGTCCGGGCTGGTCACCATGGGACGGGCGAACAGCGCGTGAGCGTTGTTGGGTACCACCAGGATTGCTTCCAGGTCCGGCCACAGAATCGGGCCGCCGGCGGAGAAGGCATACGCCGTCGACCCGGTGGGGGCGGAGACCAGCACACCGTCGCAGCCGAACGCCGAGACCGGCCGGCCGTCGACCTCCAGCACCACACTCAGCACACCGAACCGGCTGCTCTTCTCCAGGCTGGCCTCGTTGAGGGCCCAGCCGCGCTGCACGATCTCGCCGTCGACGCGGACCCCGATGTCGAGCGTCATCCGCTCTTCGACGCGGTAGTCCTTGTCGATGATGCGCTCGAGGACGTGGTCGATGGCCTCGGCCTCGGCTTCCGCCAGGAAGCCGATGTGCCCCAGGTTCACCCCGACCACCGGGATTTCGGCATTGCGGGCCAGTTCAGCGGCCCGCAGGAAGGTGCCGTCGCCACCGAGCACCAGGACCAGTTCGCAGCCCTCGGCCGCGTGTTGGTCGGGATCGACGACCGTGATGTCGACTCCGAGTTCCCGCATGTGGTCCGGGGCCAGGTGCAGGGCACCGCGATCGACGGCCTCAGCTGCGAGCACGCGCAAGCCGATTCCGTTGTCCCCCAGTACCTTTTCCACCCGGGTCGCGGTCTCCGTGGCTTCGTTGCGCCCGGTGTGGATCACCAGCAAGACGGTGCGTTCGCGCGTCACTGCGGCCCCTCGGCGACAGCGCGGCCGACGGCGGCGACCAGCGCTTCACCCTCGAGCGGTTGATCAGTGGTGGCCCGCAGCCGCAGGAAGAATTCCACGTTGCCGGACGGGCCAGGCAGCGGACTGGCCGTGACGTCGACTGCGTACCAGCCGAGTTCAGCGGCCCGCCGCGCCACCGTCAACACGGCATCGGCGCGCAATTCTGGGTCGGAAACCACACCACCGGCTCCGACTCGATCCTTGCCCACCTCGAACTGCGGCTTCACCATGGGAACGATATCGGCTTGGGCCGACGCACATGCGGTCAGTGCCGGTAGGACGGTGGCCAGAGAGATGAACGACAGATCGGCCACCACCAGGTCGACCGGCCCGCCGATGGCCTCGGCCGTCAGCTCCCGCACGTTCGTCCGCTCCA
Source organism: Mycolicibacterium llatzerense (assembly GCF_000878195.1). Classification (GTDB taxonomy): domain Bacteria; phylum Actinomycetota; class Actinomycetes; order Mycobacteriales; family Mycobacteriaceae; genus Mycobacterium; species Mycobacterium llatzerense. Next base: position 43,334 of record NZ_JXST01000048.1, read on the forward strand.
TGACGATGACCCGATCATCGGACCGCAATGACCAGGCCAACTGGCCATACCCGACATCGGCGGCGACGATCTCGCGCGCGCCACGGTCCAGCAGCACCTCGGTGAAACCCCCGGTGGAGGCCCCAGCGTCCAGGCAGCGCCGTCCCTCCGGCGATACGCCGAACGCATCGAGGGCACCGATCAGCTTGTGGGCACCGCGGGACACCCAACTGCGTTCGGCAGATTCGGCGACCAGGAGATTGGCCGCGGGCGTGACTGCGGTCGAGGCTTTCGACGCCCGCATCCCGTCGATGGTCACGCGGCCGGCCTCGATCAGTTCGGCAGCCTGTTGACGAGACCGGGCGAGCCCCCGGCGGACGAGTTCAGCATCAACACGTGCGCGTCGCGTCACGTGCGATCACCCCTTCTCGACCGATTCCAGGGCCCGGACCAGCAGATTGTGGGCGTGGTCCAAACCCGCCGCGACAGCTTCGAGGTCCGGGGTCTCGTCACCTTCACCGGACAGATCCGGGAGGTGGGACAGCAGGACCGCGATGTCTTCGCGGATCTGGTCAGGATCGGTACTCATAGCGATGTTCACGCTAGCGGATCGGTGCCGTCGAGCAGCGACCACTGATCCAATGCGGCGCGAGCCGTGTCGTCGGCGGCCGTGATCCGCACCCGGCCGTTGGCGGATGTGGCCCATACCGCGACTGCTGTGGCCCGGACCACCGACAGTGCGTCGTCGATGGGTTCGCCGGTGGCGTGCACAGTGACATCATCACCCGACGTCTCGACCCGCCACGCGGGGTGCGGTCCGATCCGCAGCACGTCCGCAGGAGTTGCGAGCGAGCGCAGATCCGGCGCCACATAATCGGGCCGCTCGGCGGGGATGGCGTGCACCATGTCGGCTGCGGTGTTCACGCCGGTCAGCACCATCAGGCTCGGCAGACCGGCGGCGTTGGCTCCCGAAATATCGGTGTCGAGCCGGTCCCCTACCACCAGTGGGGTCTCGTACCGGCCGCGGGCCAGGGCGTCGTTCATCAACGTCGGCTGCGGCTTGCCGGCGACCTGCGGCACCTGTTCGGTGGCGGTCTGCAGCGCAGCGACCATGGATCCGTTGCCCGGCAGCAGACCACGTTCCGACGGCAGCGTCTTGTCGACGTTGGCCGCCACCCACAGACCGCCGGCCCGGATGGTCAAGGCCGCTTCGGCGAGGTCAGCCCACCCGGTCTGCGGCGAATGTCCCTGCACCACAGCGACGGGATCGTCGGAGAATTGCCGCACGGGAAGCAGCCCGACGTTAGCGACCTCGGCCACCAGCGCATCGGTCCCGATGACCAGAACCTTCGCGCCCTGCGGAAGCTGCAGCGCCAACAGGTGTGCCGCACTCTGGGCGCTGGTCACCACATCGTCGGCATGCGCGGAGAAGCCGAGCGCGTCGAGGTGATCGGCCACCTCCGCCGGGCTTCGTGAGGCGTTGTTCGTGACGTAGAGCTTGCGGGACGTGACCGCGGCGAGCGCGTCGACAGCTCCTTCGGTGGCCTCATGGCCGCGAAAGACCGTGCCGTCGAGATCCAGGAGCAGACAGTCGTGCAGCAGTGTCAGCGTCGTCACGTCAGCCCAATTCGGCGGCGCGGTCCTCGGCATCGGTGACGCCTTCCAGGTCAGCGGCAGCCGCATGAAGGAACCACTGGAGTGCGTCATTCGTGCGGTCGAGGGCGAGCAGCGTCTCGGCGTACACATAGAACAGCCGCGCGGCGGTCTGGCCCGTGCGCGTGGAATCCAGCGGCGGGTTCGACAGCAGCGCCAGCGCTTGAGCCGGCTGCCCCAGGTCGCACCGCGCACCAGCCAGGACGATCTTCAGTTCGTCGGCGTCGTCACCGGTGAGCTGCTCTGCCTCAGGACTGCGGCCCAACTCGATGGCGCGCTCCGGACGGCCGACGCCGCGCTCACAGTCGGCGATCAGGGCAAGCAGCGGTGACTTGCTCCCCATCCGTCGCGCCGCGCGCAGCTCGGACAGGGCCTGCGCCCAGTCCCCGCAGTAATAGGCCGCGATGCCGACGGCTTCACGGATTGCGGCGATGCGCGAAGCACGAGCACGCGCGGCCCGCGCATGCTCAAGTGCTGCTTCAGGATCTTCTTCGATGAGATCGCCGGCCATGACCAGGTGCTTGGCCACATAGTCGGCAGTCGCCTTGTCGAGGGTCGTCAGCTCACGACGGACCTCGGGCGACAGCTGCTTGGCTTCGACATCATCGGGCAGCCTGGGACCAGCCGGCCGATCCGACGAAGACGCGGCATCACGGAACTGAGGTGGCCGGCCGTTCCGATCGGAGCCGGGTCGCCGGGGTGCCTGCGTGCGGTCACGCTGAGGCCGCTGTCCCCGCCGTGCGTCGCCGTCGTCTCTGCGCGAGGGGCGACGATCGTCGCCCTGCCTGTTGTCGACCACTGGAACCTTTCCCTACGAAATCTCAGGTCAGAATACGGCCCGACATGTCATTGGCCGAACTTTGCCCGCGAAACTCTCCATCCGCGCACCGGCGCCGAACCCATCGGCGGCCGGTCCGGGGCCTATTTCCGAGCCGAGAAATAGAAATTCCTCAAATAGAATCACCCCCCACATAAATGTGGGGGGTGATTCCTAATTTGTGTTCGGCGGTGTCCTACTTTTCCGCCCGTGCAGGGCAGTATCATCGGCGCTGGCAGGCTTAGCTTCCGGGTTCGGGATGGGACCGGGCGTTTCCCTGCCGCTGTTGCCGCCGTAACTCTA
>NZ_JXST01000049.1 GCF_000878195.1 Mycolicibacterium llatzerense
ACCCTGCTTCCGCGCCCGGCTGCGAGCGCAGCAGGGTAGCCGGAATGGTCTCCTGTCGATTCCGTTGGCTCGGGTACGTCTTCGGTATAACTACTGTGATCGTGTCTCTCGTGACACACGATCATGATTCTGTGGTGCGCTCGCTCGTGTTGGTAGTTCGGGTGCCGGCTGCGGCCTTTGAGCACCTTGGCCACCGCCCGTTTTAGATTGTCATAGCGGATACGGGCCGGGACATCACCAAAGTGGTTGAACGCCAACACATGCCGATGCAGGAGCGCCTCCTGGCCCTGAGTGGTGAAGTTGCTCCGAGCTAGAGGGCGAACGCTCCGCCTTTGATGAGGATGAGGGCCCCGATTGTGATCAGTGCAACGGGCAGAACGATGTGGCCCCAGCGTGAGAGTGCTTTGGCGATGATCGGGTGGGAGGCGAAATATCGGCCGGCCGCGCACCAGATGGCCACACCGATGAGGAACACGATGATGTAAACACCGATGGTGGCGATCGTTGAGACGGCGAAGATCGGAACGTACACGCCGATGTTGTCGCCGCCGTTGGCGAAGGTGATGACTGCGACCTGCCAGGTGCCAGGCGTCAACAGTGTTGCGGGATCATCGGTCGGCGCCGGTTGGGTGCGGCGATCCCGCCAGGCCAGCCATGCCGCCCGCAGCCCCAACACGATGGGCAGCAGCCCGAAGTACGGCAGTGCGGCTGGAGGAAGCAGCGTGGCACCCAGGAGTGCGCCGCCGACCGAAACTGCCAAGATGGCGGTGAAGCCGAGGTACTGACCGGCGGTCACTCGGATGGCTGCGCCACGATGACCGGGCGCCTGGCCGAACATCACCGCGAGGACCACGATGTCGTCGATATTGGTGATGGCGAAGGTGGCGATCGCCTGAACGAGTGTGGCTGGGCTCAGCACGGCCAATGCGACCAGCTTCGAGTGAAATCCCACCGCATCGGGTGAGCCTACTGCTCAGCAGGCCCCGCGCTCCCGCGCACCAACGACCTCCAGTGGGGCGGAAATTCATGACGACTGCCGGGGTCAACGGACTTGACGAAATACATGCCTCCGGTGCCACGGAGGTGGCTCCTAGAGGTATCGACATACGTCATCGGCGCTGCATGATTCCGGGTCGACGCTTTCGGCGCCCTGCCGCAGCCGGGCGATGGTCTCGCGCAGTGCCACCAGTGCGCTGATCTGCTCGTCGAGGTCGGTCAGTCGGATGTCGAGCAGGTCGCGCACGTGCGTGCACGGCGCGTGGCCGCTGTCACGGATGTCGAGGATCTGCCGAATCTGGGCGAGGCTGAACCCGGCGGCCTGTCCCCGTCGGATGAAGCCGACCCGGGCGATCGTGTCGGCGGCATAGTCGCGATACCCCGCCGGGGAACGTTCGGCGGGCGGGAGCAGGCCTTCGTCTTCGTAGTAGCGCAGCGTCGCGGTGGTGGCCCCGGTCGCCTCGGCGAGCTTCCCGATTCTCACGATGTCTCCTCAGAACACTTGACCTTCAAGCCTACTTGAAGGTCAAGGATGGGTGCATGAGTCAGGGATTGGACCTCGCGGTCATCGGTTCCGGCGGCGCGGCGATGGCCGCGGCGATCCGCGCTACCGCGCTCGGCAAGTCCGTCGTCATGATCGAGCGCGGCATCTTCGGTGGCACGTGTGTCAACACCGGCTGCGTGCCGTCAAAGGCCCTGATCGCAGCGGCCGAGGCCCGGCATACCGCAGCCGACACTGCCCGGTTCCCGGGGATCGCCACCACGGCCGGCCCGGTGGACATGGCGGCCCTGATCGCCGGCACGCACGATCTGGTGGAGTCGCTGCGCTCAGAGAAGTACCTCAACGTGGCCGAATCGTATGGCTGGCAGCGCATTCAGGGCCAAGCGCGGTTCGCCGGAACCCCGGACGCGCCCGTCATCGAGGTCGGCGATGCCACCATCGAGGCCGAGCACTACCTGATCGCCACCGGCGCGAACCCAGTCATCCCGCCCGCATTCGAGGGCGTCGCCTACCTGACCTCGACCACCGCGATGGAAGTCACCGAGGTCCCGGAGTCGCTGCTGGTGATCGGCGGCGGCTACGTCGCGTTGGAGCAGGCGCAACTGTTCGCCCGGCTCGGGTCAACGGTGACGGTGCTGGTCCGCTCCACGCTGGCATCGAAGGAAGAGCCGGAAGTCGGCATGGCGCTGCTGGAGGTGTTCGCCGACGACGGCATCCGGGTGGTGCGCCGCGCCACGGTGAGCGAGGTCGAGCAGGCCGACGATCAGGTCACGGTCACCGCGACCATCACCGGCGGAACGCAGCAGTTCCGTGCCGCGAAAGTCCTCGTCGCCACCGGCCGCCGTCCGAACACCGACGGCCTGAATCTCGAAGCGGTGCAGGTCAAAACCGGCGAGAACAACGAGGTCGTGGTGAGCGACGGGCTGCAGTCGTCGAACCCACGGATCTGGGCGGCCGGCGACGTGACCGGGCACCGCGAGTTCGTCTACGTCGCCGCCCATCACGGCGCGATGGTCGCCGACAACATCTTCACCGACGCCGGCCGCAGGGTCGACTACCGCCATCTGCCCCGCGTGACGTTCACCAGCCCCGCGGTCGGTGCGGCCGGGACGACCGAGGCCGAGCTCCTCGCCGCCGGGACACGGTGCGACTGCCGGGTGCTGCCGCTAAAACATGTGCCGCGTGCGGTGGTCAACCGAGACACCCGCGGTTTCATCAAACTCGTCGCCGACGCCGGCACCGGCCGCATCCACGGCATCACCGCCGTCGCCAAGGATGCTGGCGAGATCGCCGCCGCCGCGGTCTACATCCTCGACGCCGCGATGACCGTCGACCAGGTCGCCGGGTCCTGGGCCCCGTATCTGACCATGGCCGAAGGCATCAAAATCGCCGCCCAGTCCTTCAGCGCCGATATGTCCCGACTGTCCTGCTGCGCATCCTGACGCATGGCTCACTCGAAAGGTTCCTGATGCCCAATTTCCTTGACCGCCTGACCATTCCGGAAGAGTCCGGGCTCGACCCGACGATGCTGGTGCCGTTGCTGCGGCTGCTCGCCGCCGGCGAGCCGGTCACCGTGGAGGCGCTCGCCGCGGCCGTCGGCCTCCCGGTTGACGAGGTGACCCGGCGTCTGGCCGCGGTACCCGACACCGAATACGACGAGCAGGGCCGCATCGTCGGCCAGGGCCTGACCCTGCGCCCGACCCGCCACCGATTCACCGTGGCCGGCCAAGAGCTCTACACCTGGTGCGCCCTGGACACCCTCATCTTTCCCACCATCCTGGACCGGCCCGCCAGCATCGAATCCGAATCACCCGTCAGCGGGCACCCGATCAGGGTCTCGGTCGGCGAAAACGGTGTCACCAGCGTGCAGCCCGAGACCGCGGTGGTCTCGCTGGTCAACCCCGACGACCTCACCTCGATCCGGTCCTCATTCTGCAACCAGGTGCACTACTTCACCTGCGCGCAGGACGCCGCGCCGTGGCTCGCCGAGCACCCCGAAGGTCAGATCGTCAGCGTCGCTGAGGCCCACCAACTCGGCGCAGCCCTGACCACACAAATCCTTACCCAGCTCCATACCCCGCCAACTGCCCACCCCGGCTGCTGCAGCTGACCAGCCGCACCCAACCTGATGAGGAGAAATCAATGAATCAACGTCCACGAAGAAATCCCGTGCTGCTGGGTGCGGCAGCGGTGCTGGTGACGGCCCTGTGTTGCGCCGCGCCAGTCCTGATCGCCGGCGGCGCGCTCGCCGCCGTGTGTGGACTGCTCGAGAATCCATGGGTCATCGGGGCAGCCGTCGCGCTGCTGCTGGCGGCTGTGGTCGCCTTCGCCCGCCGCGGTCAACGCGGCGATCACTGCTGTCCCGCCGACAGCCATTCACCCGCGACGCACACGCTCGACGACCTGACGAAAGGAAGCATCGACAATGTCTGAAACGCGTTCGTTTACACCCCACAGGTGGGCGGGCGTTACGGCTGTGATGCTGGCAGCGGGCGCGCTGACCGCGTGCGGCCAATCGGCCACAACCAGCAATCCGACCTCACCGCCACACGCCAACGCCACAACCCAGGCGACGGCGGCGACACTGACCACGGTGGACGGCAAAACCGTCGAACTGCCCGCTGCCGCCCCGACCGCGATCCTGTTCTTCTCCTACGGGTGCGGCGAATGCGTCGGCGGCGGTAAATCCCTGGCCGCTGCTCGGGCGGCCGTGGAGAAAGCCGGAGGCAGCGCCAAGTTCCTAGCCGTCGACATCGTCCCCACCGAGAAACCCGCCGATGTTCGCCACTTCCTGGACCAGATCGGCGGCACCAGCCTGCCCGCGGTCGTCGATACTAACGGGGCCCTGACCAGCCGCTACCAGGTGACCGCGCCGACCACCGCCCTCGTCATCGACCCGTCCGGGCAGATCAGCTACCGCGGCCACGCCCCGTCCCAGGATCAGATCCTGGCCGCCCTCGGCAGCAGCGCCGCACGGTGAACCTGCTCGCGCTCGCGTTTACCGCTGGCATGCTCGCCCCGGTCAACCCCTGCGGGTTCGCGCTGCTACCGGCGTGGATCACCGGCACCATCGCCACCGGCGGCACCGATGCGGTGCTCGTGCGGCTGGCCCGGGCACTGCGCACCGGGGCCGTCCTGACCATCGGGTTCACCGGCACCCTCACCCTCGCCGGTATCGCGATCAGTGCCGGTGCCCGGACCCTGGTGACGGCTGCTCCCTGGCTCGGGATCACGATCGGGCTCACCCTGGCCATCTTGGGCGGCTTCATGCTCACCGGCCGCACCATCGGTCTGCGTATGCCTGCCCGGACGCGTCATCGGCCGGACTCCCCAACAGCCGGTGGTGTGCTCGCGGCCGGAATCGGCTACGCCCTGGCGTCACTGTCCTGCACCTTCGGGGTACTGCTCGCGGTGATCGCCCAGGCCCAGGCCACCAGCGGATGGGGCGGTCTGCTGGCAGTGTTCACCGCATACACAGCCGGTGCCGCCACCATCTTGATGCTGGTCAGCGTCGGCACCGCCATCGCCGGCACGGCCCTGACCCGGCATCTGGGTATCCTCGCCCGCCACGGGACCCGCGTCACCGCCGTTGTCCTCATCGCCACCGGCGCCTACCTCGCGTGGTACTGGCTGCCCGCGGCCACCGGGCACACCGCCAGCGGCGGCAACCTGCTCACCGGCTGGTCGGCCACCGCGACCGGATGGCTGCAGGACCACGCCCTCCCGGCCAGCGTCATTGCCGCCTTCGCTGTGGTGGTCAGCGCGGTGGCCGCGTGCTGGACCACCCACCGCCGGCCAATCACCGGCAAGCAGCGCCGCCGGTGATGATTCACCGGCCGATACACCCAGCCAGATACCACTGTCCCTAACGATTAGAAAGCCGATAGATACAACCGTCGGACACAGTCAGATGCACACCACAAGTGCCTTACTGATAAGGCACATTCAAGACTGCCGACCCCTAAGCGCGACACGCCAGTTCTGCGCCGTCTGAGCGTGTCGTCAATACGGCAGTGGCGAATAGGCGTCGGTACTGCGCCCATTGCTCGACGGGGGTGGCGTCGGCATGGTGGGCGCCGGTGCGTTCGTTGATGCGGTCGAGCAGTAGCGTCGGCCAGGCGGGTTCCGTTGGCGTCCTGGGCTGTTCAACCCGAGGGCGAGCTGTGAGCAATGTTGCGGCTACGGCGATCACATCGGGGTAGGCCACCACGTGCGCTTCTAGGCCATTCTGCAGAATCCCCGCCGCCACGTGACGCTCTGCGTGAGCCCAGAAGACCAGGATGTGGCGGGCGTCGCCCAAGGCGTCATGAAGGTCGACCTCTGAATACTGACGGGCCAAGCGCCGATGCGTGCGCCCGGCACTGAGCACCGTGGGCCGGTCACGAAGATCCACCTGGTCGTCAAGAACGCGCGTTGGTGAACCGATCCAGCGTCGGTGACGGTGGCATACGGAGACATGTGCAGGCAGGTAGCAGTAGACGGGTTCGTGTATTCCCTTGCGTGCCATACATCTTTGACACAAAGGGCGGCGGAGATATTGCTTGAGCGCGGTGGGGTCGCCAGCAAGCCCGCAGAGACGGGACCGGATTACCTGCTCAGGTTGGCCGCTGACGACGGCCAACCAGTCCGGTCGCGGCCGGGCTGCGCATGATTCGGCGACATGGCCGCGCAGTGTGGAGACGCCGATATGGTTGGCGCGGGCCAGCCTGTCGATGTAGGACGATACGGCTTCCCAACGGAACGGTGCGATCGTTCGCGGGAGCCGCTGGCGTGGTCCGCGCGGCCACGGCCTGACAGTTGCCACGTCAGCTGGCCGTGCGGGCCGCGGCCGTGTGGGCGGCGTAGTCGATCAAAATATCGTCCATGGCCTCGCGGGTGATGTGCTCGGTGCCGTCGAGCATCGCTTGGATTGCTGAAGCCCGGATCAAGTGGGCCAGGCTGCCGATCATCCCGCCGGTGCGGCGGTGCAGGTAACGGGCCTGGGCGACAAGGCTTCCCGGTTCGTGTCGATGCAGACGCAAGGTACCTTCCATGGCGGCGACGAGTTGTCGCCACTCCTTGGCGTCGGGGAATGCGCTGGTGTGGATCACCCCGCAACGGCCGGCCAACTGCCGTCCCCGCGTGCCGGTGAACAGCCCCGAGCGTTCCACTTCGATCCCGGCGTAAACGAATGTCGCAGGCAGATGCTCGGTGAAGTATTTGAGGTGGTCGGACAGTTCTTCGCCGGCGCGGGTGTCGAGGTTGAGGTTGTGGATTTCATCGACCACCACGATGTCGGTACGGGCATCGATGAGCACCTGGCACACGGCATCGGAAATATCGGTCACGTTCATCCGCTGATTGAGCGTGGGAAGCCCCAGAAACCGTGCGAACTCCATCGCCAACTTGCGGGGCGACCCTTTCGGCGGGGCCGTCACATACACCACCGGAATCCGGCTCTCATCGCCGGGAAACCGTGCACGGGTGCGCAATTCGTGAAACCGACCCAGTTGCTTGATCGCCGTAGTTTTCCCCGTCGCTGCCCCGCCGGAGATGATCAGCCCGCGCCGGGCCCCGATCTCGCGCTGGTTGAGCAATGTCAACAGCCGGCCCTGATGGGTGATCGCTTCGATCGCCGACGTGGTGACCACCACCAGCTCCGAATGATGCGCAACCCGGGCCTCGTTGTAGGCCGTCCGCTCGTCCTCACCGAGGCTGGCCCACTCGTCGTCGGCGAGCAACGTGAACTCCGGCGGATCGGCATCAACAAAACGCCGCCAGCCCTCCAGCGTCGTGGTCGGCTGGCGGCGATCCTCTAACTGACCCACCGCCGCAATCTCGGTCACAGTCGCCACGTTTGGGCCTCCTTGCGTGCATCAAACACCGGCAGGGGTATGACCTCCGCCATCTCGCCGTCATCGTCGAAAGTCTCGTTGTCGGCGGCCCGTTCCGACGGTGACGGGCCATGATGTTCGGATGATTCCGTCGGGTCCGGCCAGTCCCGGCCGGCGCTCGCGGCGCTGGTCCGTCCAGTCACTCGGCGCTCGGCTTTCGTCTGCTGCTGCGGCCCAGCGGCGGCGCGGTCCAGCAAGTCCTCCGCGATGGCCGCAATCTCCGCTTCCTGGGTCTTCTGGGCCCCTCTGCGGTCGGCTACGGAGCGGGCGTGGCGCCACAGTGTCTCGCCGAACGGCACCGGCGAGGACCGAAGGTGCGTCCACGTCGCGGCCAGCCATCCGTCTTCGTGGTGATTGCGCACCCAAATCCTCGACACGTCATACGGGTCGTAGTGCACTTCCCACTGTCCGTTACGGGCATCGACCCCGGAATGCTGGCGCCGGTATGGGTTGAGCGCCTTGGCGTCATAGGTGCGATGGTTGATCCGGACCCCGTAACTGTTGATTGTGCGCCACTGCACGGGAAGCAATTCGATATAGTCGTCGGCGTCCAGTGGGACCGGTACATAGCCAGCCACCTCAACGAGGGCAGTGTATTTCTCGTTGGGAGACAACGCTTTCCCCGGCGTCACCGGATCCCGCAGGCCATCGTGGGGGCGGTTCTGCCACACCGCGATGATCCACTCGTCCAGCAGCGCCTGCAGCTCAATCATCGACCACACCGCGTCGTCCTCGGCGTTTTTCCCACGCCGCTCCACCGATGAACCGACGTAACCGGCCACGTACTGTGCGAACAGGGTGCCCACCGACTGCAATGTCCGCTCGATCTTCGGCTTATCGGTCGGGCAGTCGGGATGAGCCGGCTGCAGATTGATCCCCAATGTGCAGCACGCTTGCCGAAATGTTTGGGACAGATACGCTTTCCCGTGATCGCAGACGATCGTCTCGGGAGCGATCACCGGCCTGGCCGCAGCATCGGCCAGGCGCTGATCGACACTGGTCAGGCTGTGGTGCGGAAGTACCGACCGGGACATCCGCAGCGCATCGGCCCATCCCGGGCGCATCGGTTCGGGCGTCAATGCCCGCGCCAAGAGCAGTGACGCGTCCACTGCTTTGGTCGTCGGTCGCAGCACCGCGGCCGGGATGGACCGCGTAGCGTTGTCGACCATCGCAGTCAGCTCGACTCGGTCTACCATGCCGTCATCGAGCACTACCCGTACATCCAGAAGGGTTGAATCGATTTCCACCATCTCGCCGGGGCGCACCACGGTGATCGACCCGAATGGGCCATCGGGCTGCTTGGACAGCGATCGCCGCGTCCGTGCTGACCCGAACGTGTGCCGTCCTTCCGCGAGGCGCTTGACCAGCCGGTAGAAGGTGGGCTGCGACGGCATCGCGGGCGCGTCGTCGGCACCATAGGTGGCCACCAGCGTCTTGGCGACCCGCCGTTGCAGACGCTGCACCGTTCCCGTTGACAGGTCGGTCTCGCCCTCGATCGCATCCCGCACCGCGGCGACGACACGGTCGTCCACACGGCCGAATACCGCGCGCCGCCGATTATGGCGCCCGTCAACCACTCCCAGGAGCCCGTCCCGTTCGTAGGCAAATCGGCGACGCTGCAACGCATTCCGACTCACGTCGTGGCCGGCGGCACGCAGCTCGTCCAACTTGGCCAGCTCACGCTGCCGCAGAGATCGTTTCGCCGTGTCGAACTCTGGGCGGGGACGAATGCCCGCGGCCGTCCCAGGCGGGCGGCCGCTGAGGATCTCCACGATGTGGCGCTCCCACCACCGTGCTTGCTCGACGGCTGCCTCGGGAATGCCAGCCAGCATTTCCTCAGAACACAGTGGCGGTCGCGACCCCGACACCAATTCCAATGCCGGATCAACCATCAGCTGCGAGAGCGGCACCACAATCTGCTCGCCGACAGCGTCAACCAGTCGAGCTGATCCGCCCGACAGGGTTACGACGGTGAAAACACCTGCTGATAAACGGATTTCGTCTCCCTCTCGGACGACACCCGTTCGCACGTCAGGTCACCACCCGGTCCCGAGGCCAATCGCCGTGTCGTCGCCAAGTGCCGCTCCTTGCAGATCGGCAACTAAACGGCCGTGCCAGAGCAGATGAAACAGTACGGGCAGCACCACCAAAGGAGTCCCGACCGCGTGCACACCAGCCATCAACGGACGGACCCGAGCGAAGACCTCCGCCAGTTGATCAGCCAAACCGATCTTCAATACTCGCGGATGCCGATAACCCGACAACCAACGTAGATTCGCCCGCAGCACTGGATCGAGGGAACCGACACGCAGGTAATCCCAACCGACCATCGCGCACGTGGCGGCAGACCGATCGAACACGTCCCGATCAGCGTCAGAGATCCGGTCGTCCTCACGAACGTCGACTACGACGACAGATCCATCGCGGCGCCGCACGAAGTAGTCAGGAGCATGCCGCGTGCCGTCACGCCAATGAATCCAAAATGGTTGCGACAGAACACCAACAACATCCGGATCGGCATCCAACGCCATCAACTGGTCACGTTCTACCCAGGACTCGTGACCTACATGTGCGCCGGTTGTGGCGAACCACCACAGCCCGGGAAAGTTACGCTGACCTCGAAACGAGGGGAAATTCCGCACTGGTGAACAGTCCAACTCAAACCGGGTTGCAGCACATCGGTCCAGCGATTGCCGCGTGCATCCCTCGCGGGTGTTGAACTCCAAGTCCACTGCACTCGCTACACCTGGCCCAGCCGAAACAGCCGACGTCAGCACACATAAACGCTAAGCCTCGTGCCCCAGATTCAATGAGAAAGACACGCACTTACCCCAGATTCAATGAGAATGCCCCAGAATCAATGAGAACGGACAATCAACTGCGGACTCCTGTTCCCGAGGATGATGACGATCGGCGATCGATGTGCCCCTGTCGATCAGGTGTGCGGGTCGACCAGGAGTGGATTGGTGATGGGTGTCGGCCCCTGGTCGGACGACAGTGGACTGTGGCCGTTGGCGCACAGGGACGCCCGCAGAAACGTCACTGTGACGAATCGGTGCCCGCCCGAGGATCGGCCGCTAGCCCGACGCGCTACCACGCTATATACTTATTTGACATTCGATATATACCCTTGAGGCTGGCTGATGACGAAACGCTTGATCGACTTAGACGACGACCTTCTGGCGGCAGCGCAGAAGGAGCTGAAGACGACCGGCGTGTCTGACACGGTCCGGGTGGCATTACAGCAAGCCGCAGCTCGGGCCGCCCGTGCGCGCCAGGTGGCTTGGTTGAGATCTGGCGGTCTGGACGAGATGGCCGGCACCGAACAGCGAGGCGACGTGTGGCGCTGATCGCGCGTTACATGGTCGACACCAGTGCCGCGGCGCGGATGAAATCGCCCACGGTGGCTGCCCGATTGGCACCGCTAATCGAGGCTGGGCTGGTCGCCACGACGGCCCAACTCGACGCCGAAGCCCTGTACAGTGCACGCAATCCGGCTGAGTACGAACAACTTTGGGCGGACCGGAGACTGGCCTACGAGTACCTGCCAACAGAAGACGAGCACTGGCAGACAGCGTTGGGTGCGCAGCGAGAGTTGGCGAGGGCCGGCCGGCACCGCGCTGTCGGCATGGCTGACCTTCTTATCGCCGTGTTGGCAATCGCCCATGACCTGACGCTGATCCACTACGACTCCGATTTCGACATCGCATCCGATGTTCTGCCGCTGCAGCACCGTTGGGTGGTCGCACGTGGCGTTGTTGATTAGGTATCCACCAAGGTTGACGTCCTCTCCTGGCTGAAGCCCGGAGAGGACGTCAATGGCTCCTAGCTGCAACCGCACCGCATTTGCCGTCGGTTCGGGTGCAACAGCGGCGATACGATCGTGGGGACCAAGGGGGCCACCACATGAATGTTCGCGTCGACACGGCTGCGCTCGCTGCGGCCGCTGGACAGCTGTCAGCGAGCGGCCAGTCGCATGCGCCTGTAGTCGCTCAACCGCCTGGCGTTGATGCGACATCAGTCGCCGCTGTGGCGCAACTGAATACCGGGTCTGCGGCGCTGGCGGCGCTGCTGGATCACGGCAGCGCGTTGCGCACTGTCGGTGGCCTGGCTGTGGCCAATACCGCAACGTTTCTGGAGGGCCAGGACGACGCCAACGCAACCGCGATCCGTAGCGGAAAGTCCCCCGATTCCGCTACCGGGCTTGCCTCATTGCCGACGGTCTCCCAACCGCAGGTGCCCGCCATCCCTGCCCTTCCACCGACGGCGCCAGCCATGCCGGGTGAAGCCCACGCCCGGGCGCTGTACGGCGGGCCGGGTACTCAGTCGTTGTACGCGTTCGCTGATCACTGGTCGAGCATGAGTGGGCAGCTACGCGAGCTGTCGGCAACGGTGTCAAGCGCAGCGCACGCGATCGACGACGGTTGGGAGGACGGCACCCAGCAGGCCGGCGCTAACACACGCAACCACGCTCAGTGGGTGTCAGATATGGCGGACCACGCCAATGCCATGGCGCGCCATGCCCGCGACGTGGCGGCCGAGTTCGAGTCCGCGAAAGCGAACACACCTAGCCCCGAGGAGTTTGCGCGGAGCCGCGAGAATCTGGCAGCTGCGATGCGGCGTTTCGCGGCTAGCCGTGGGGCTAACGCCGTAGAGGTGCAGCAGTGGACGCAAGACCTGGCGACCAAACAAGCACAAGCCACTTCGTCAGCAATGGACTATCACGCCGGCGTGACAGCAGCGACCTGGCAGTCGATGAACTCGACGTTCAAAACTGCCCCGGCGATCGCCACGGGGGGCGGCCCTGACGACACGATCGTCGGCCCACATCAGGGTCCGCACGTGCAGTTGGTGGACAACGACAACGGTGTGAAGTTCTCCGACGACCCTGGTAAAGCCCCCCAGATCGGGCCATTTCCCGTCCCGCCGGAGATCGCAAAGGCGGCCGAGAATATGCCCTTGGTGCCACCGGACAATCCGCTCAACAGGACGCTGCTGCCGACCATGCCGGCGCCGTTCACCATCCCCGGCGGCGCTCAAAAGTTCTACGACGAGCTCACCGCGATCATCAATCAACACGGCCCGGGTGACGCGGCGCTCGAGGAGGCGCGCCAGGCGCGCCAAATCGCCGAACAGGCGCTGCACCAAGGCTGTAGCACGCTGACCTGGACGGGAAACTCGTTGGCATTTGTCGGAGCCTCCGGGGCGTTTCTGCTGACGCTCCCTGTCGACTGGACCCCGCCAGGCATCGCGGCTGCGCTGGCCACGGGGACCGCCGCACTCGGCTCTGGTGCGGTCCTAGCCGATTGCTTCGCAAAGTGATCAGTGTGGGTAAGTACAGGCTTGTGTGGCTGGGCTTTCTAGTGTTAGGTCTCGTCGTCGGAGTCGGATTCTGGTTTCTTGTGACCTTTGTCCTCGCCGCCGCGGGATTCTCCTTTTATGCCCTGCATATCGGCTCTTATGTCGCATTAGTGCTGTGGCTGATTGCGGGTCCGTTGATCTACATCCGCGTCAACAGGGCTCACCCTCACACCGCCACCTACCGGATCGCGCCCCTGCTCCTAGGGATGGGTCTGGTGGTCACCTACTTCGCCGTCGCCTGGGCAATCTCTCACGGCTAAAACCGCACCGGGTGAGCCAGGGTGCTCGCGCGAGTACCTGGGCGTGGTTGTCCATCGTGCCGACCATTCGCGAACGCTCTATTTCGATGGCGTTACGGCTCAACCAATCTCAACGAGACAAGGGCAACTAGGCGGTGCTGCCGTACATCTGGTTGACGTCGATAGCTTGTTGAACCACGCACCACATGCCCCACATGTGGGGCTGAATGTACACGTTTGTCGCGTGAATTTGGTTTGTGAAACGCACTGGTATGCAGACGAATTCACCGGGTTGTGCAGCTTTTAGCGCCGCTTCAACCGCCTTGGCGGATTCGTCGCTGTCTTCGGCCAGCGCGTAGATAAGAAAGTCGTTGCCCCTGGATGTCGGGTGCTGCAGCGCCACCGACCAGCACAGCACTGTTCCGCCGGCCATGGCACCGTCCAGTATCCCCATATGCGGTTCTCCTTGCCGTAGTTATGGACGGCTTAGCGTCTGACTTTCGGTGCGTAACGCGTCTGTGACACCGGGCCACGTAGTCAAGTCAAGGTCGCCGATCATTGTTCTGATCGCATCCGCCCATTGCGTTCCGTGGATGCCTTCTCCTGCGGTGATGGCCGCGGTGAGTGCATCAACGTCGATGTTCTCGTCAATCTCCGATTCAGGGAACACTGTGGCGGGGTCGGCATTCTCCGAACCCGAATGGGTCTCGATGATCCACGTGGGCCAACCCTGGCACAAGTTGCGGCCGAGCAGCTCACGCCTCAGTGCCACAGCGAGTTTCGCTTTGGCCTCGTCGGACAGTGGGGTGACCGCTGCGATCGTCTGATTGACCCAGTGGGAGCCAACGAACCCAGACGCCCCCCTGTGTGGCACGCAGTCGACCCAGATGGTCTCGCCTTCGGCGTTGCAACCGATCGGGATGCGCAGGTACTCGGGTTGCGCCGTGGGTGTCAGGCGTGTAATGACTTCGTGCAGCAGTGGTGTTGTGTCGCATGCGCGCAGGCCGATCCACCAGTTGGGGTGTTCGAGCCGTAGTCGCCACGTCTGGTATCGATTGTCGTCGCTCATCAGCGGGATGAGGTCGGCGCGACTGTGGTGGCTTTCAACCAGGGCTGAGGCCACGGGGTCGGACATGTCCATGTGGAGGTGATAGTGGAACCCGGGATTGCCGTCGGTGAGTCTGGCGTAGCGGGAGATGAGCAGATCGGCTCTGCGTTCTGCTTCCGACGGCACGGGTGAATCGGTAGCAGGGTCCCCTTGACCGCCACCAAATCTGTTGTGCGACATGCCCATTGTCCCCTCTGTTGATGTCGCGGGTTACGCCACGATCCCTATAATGATGCCGAGCAAGATTGATCCGGGGATCACCCAGGCCTGCGGGAGCGAGATGCCCGATAGCGCAAGGCATATCACCACCAGGACACCGATGATTCCGGCCCCGATAGATTTCGCCAATACCTGGCCCATTGTGGTTTCTCCTTACGAGTCTCGGCTTACGTAGTGATGGCCTGCGCCGGCGTGCCCTGCGCGGGAGTCAGGAGTGGCCGCAGGCGAGCGTCGTTGACCCACGCCGGGCCGTAGATCGCGTGCGCGCACCAGAGTGCGATGGCCGGCGCAGTGGGACCGTCCAGGCGCAGCGGGGAGCAGCGATCCCCGAAGGCGAACGTCACGGATCGGGCCATCAGATCGGGGTAGAACTCGGTGACGTACTGAAACCAGAAGTCGACGAGGGTGCCGTCGGACCCGCTGCACATGATGCGTTCGTCGGTGACGACAACGGTTGCCTGACGCGGGTCGCGCCATTGTGCGACGAGGTCGCGCTCGGCCTGCTTGCGGCGTCGGCGGTTCATAACGCCCTGGGCGGCAAGCATTCCGAACATGAGTCCGGGGCTGCCCATCAGGAAGCTGGACGATCGGCGGTAACTCCCGTCGCCGGCGATGAGTCGGCTGGCCACCGCGGACGTGCACAGTCGAGCGACCTCGCCGTCTTCGAGCACGGGGCCGTACACCTGCGCGGCTGGAGCCGGCTCCCCGCGATACAGGGCAACGGCGCACGCACGTGCGTAATCCCACCAGGGATCGCCGCCGGGAAAAACCTCGATGCTCATCGTGTCCACCCCCGTGGATGTAGCTGATGTCCTGACCGTACCGCGACGGTATGACAAGCGCCGAAACTGGCGTCACGGGCGGAATCCGCGAAGCGGGGAGAGTGCCCAGCGGCATAAGGGTCAGGGGGTGAGACCCGTCCGCCCGTGACGGCCACCCCGACGATAACACCGTCGGTGCACAGTTT
Organism: Mycolicibacterium llatzerense; assembly: GCF_000878195.1. Lineage (GTDB taxonomy): Bacteria > Actinomycetota > Actinomycetes > Mycobacteriales > Mycobacteriaceae > Mycobacterium > Mycobacterium llatzerense. The sequence goes on from NZ_JXST01000049.1 coordinate 15,266, forward strand.
CGGCGAATTTGGATCGCGACCCCATGAAGCTATAGGTGAACAGCAGACAGTCGCACCATTCTGTTCCAGTGGCAGCAGCATATCCGCGCATGTTCTCCAAATGCGCCGCGTCACACTGGCAGATATGGTCATCACCCGAAAGTGTAACAGGACTGTTCACGGATTGCATGATCTGATGTATCATCCGAACCAGAAAAATTGGTGCCGCCACAACCAGCAAACCGGTTGAAGGGCACTGGACACTCGGGGGCTCTATGGGCGGCGGTGCACGGCACGCGACAGCGCGCCTCTCGTTGGTCGCCTTCCCCTACCCGTGGCGCGCCATTGCGCCTCTCAGACCGACGCATCACGACCGTTGTCCGGGTTGCGTCACGCCATAAACGCTCCAAATCCCCTCTACCCCACTGCTATTCGGAAGGCCATCATGGAAATCACCACACGCCCGTATCTGAATGCCGGCCTGGCGATGTCGTCAGCGGTGCTCATCGCAGTCACCCCACTCACCGCCGCGGGGAACGGCGCCGCTCCCCCGATCCACACCCCGCACATCGCCACCACGAACGTGCACTTGTCCGCACTCGTCACACAGGCCGACGTCGACGCACTGGTGGCGAACCTGGACACTGTGCTGCACTCTGTCGACTCGACGCTGGCCTCGATCGCGTCGGTACCAGGTACTACCCTGCAGGATGCGCTCAATACGGCTGCGACGCTGAACAATTCGTTCTGGACGGGTTTGATCGGTGCCACAAACAACTCCGCACTGTCGGCTCTGCTGGCGGGGCTGCGCGCATCGTCGAACGGGGGCCTCACCAGCCTCGCGGCCACGGCGGGATCGCTGTCGGGGACGCTGACGTTGACCACCGGCCAAGTGGCAACCCTGCTGACCTCGGTGCTGACCGGCTCGGCCGGGACAGCCGCCCAAGCGGTCGCCTCCGTCGTCAACAACCCGCTGGCACTCTCGAGCTACACGAACCTGGTGAACGTGCCGCTCAACCTCGTGGGCCTGGCGGCGAACGCCGCAATCACCGCGGCCGATCAACTCGGTGACAACGCACTAACGGCGGCCAACACCCTGGTCCACGGCGTGACCGCGCAGATCAGCAATCTGCTGTCCGTGGTCAACGGGGTGGTGAACTCTGCCGAGGCTATCGCGGACAACAACATCATCGACGGCTTTCTTACTGCCGCTCAAGGCATCGTGATCGCACCCACCTCGGCGGTTGTTGAACTCGTCAACGGGGTGTCCTCGGTGCTCACCACGTTCGGCACCACGGTGCTGGACAAGGTCGCCGCCGGAGCATCGGCCATTGCGACCGATTGGGTGGGCAACGGAACCGTGCCGGGCGCCTTGCAGAACGTCGTCACCGCCATCGGCACCAATCCCCTGTCCCCCGTGAGCTACACGACCGCCGTCGGAGCCCTTGTCAATGCGGCAGTGGACACCGGCTACCGGGTGATCACCACCGCAGGCTCCCTAGTCGCCGCACCGATCTACGCGACCGCCACGGCCACAATCGCGGCCGCCAAGGTCGCCGGGGCGTTCATCAACGGCGCGGCGTACGTCGCGTCCGGCCTGTTGACGATGCTCGGAACGCCGCGCTTCATCTCCAACCTCCCCCATGACCTTGCCGGCACGGTCATCACGGCCATGAACCTCACCGCGCACGCTGTCGCGGCCGCCATCAACGGTGTGGGCAACCTGGTGAGCACCGGGGTCTCGGCCGCAAACGCGCTGGCCGCCACAACAATTCCCGCCACCACGAAGATCATCTCCGCAGCGGCGGCCACGCCGGTAGTCTCATCGGCCGGAGCATCGGGGGCGAAGGCGAAGGCGATCACGGCGACCGAGAGCCCGTCGAAGACCGCCGCGGCGGCTCCCGGCGCGGCGGGAGAGTCCGGCGCAACGACGACCAACCCCGGTCACAGCGCGGTGGGGTCCTCGACGAAAACGCAGGAACCGGCGGTCAGGGTGAACCCATCCAAGGCTGCCGCACCGGCCTCGCCCACAGGACCAGACGCCACAGCAACGAGCAAGTCCACAGAGCAGTCCGGGGGCACCGCAGCGCCTGGTAAGTCAGCACCCGGCAGCCATGTCGGTGGTAACCAGACCACCCGGCACGATGCCGACGGCAAGGCGTCGACCGTGAGCCGCGCCCCCGCCGACAGCGGCACGGGCAAGCATCGGGCGCCGGCGAGCGCATCCGCCAGCAGCTCCGCAGCGGTCGTATCGTCGGAGTCGGGTGGGCGGCACCGTCGCAACGAGAGCCCCTCCCGGCCGACGTCCGGAGGGGGCGTCAACGCGGCGCACGGGCATACCTCCGAAGGTGGTACCCGGTGAGCGGCTGCTGGTAGGACCGGGCCCTGGGTGTGGCAGCGCCGCCAGTTGGACGGCAGCTGCCACACCCAGAGACCTTTCCAAGTGGGGACCAGATGGTCTGGACGGCAACGCTTTTGGCGACCGGAGAAGACGTTCAAAGGGGATGGGACGTGATGGATCAGTGGACACGGTACTCGCGGTGGGCTTACCGGGACATGTACCCGCAGCTGGTAGCTGACCTGTTCGACATCAGCGTCGAAACTCTGTTGCGGGACGTCGCGGCGGGCTCACCGGTCTATCCACGTCCGCGGGAGGTCGGGTTGGGTAAACCCATATGGTCTGAGCTGGCGGTGTTCAGCGCGATCTGGGATCGCTTCCCCGCGCTGGACGCTCGTATTCCTCGGCTGTTCCCTGATCCTGGGTCAAGCAGTGCCGCAAAATTCATCGGCACACAGGTCCTGGGCGGCGGGCGCAATGTGCACCGCTACGCCGTCCACCTGTGGTTGCCCGGGGATAGCCGGGGCGCGGTGGCCGTTGCGTATCGGGCCGGCGTCGACGACGTGCCCGCCCCTGCTGGCCGGCTATTGCGCCAGTTGCCGACGGTCAGTGCGGTCATCATCCCCGAGGTGCGGGCGATGACGATCCCCGGAGGTCAATTCGGGGACCACCAGCCTTCGGTTGAGGTGGCCGAGCGCGGGACCTCTCCGCTGAGTGCGTGGGCATGGTTCGACGTGGTCGCCCTGCTGCGCACGGACATTCCCTGGTTCGCTGATGCGGCCGACCTCGACGCGATCGTGTCCTGGCGCCCTGGCGGGCCGACGAGGCCTTCCCGAGTTCACGAGGTCGGATGTTCGACCCTGATCACGACGGTCAGTGCCTGATGAGTGAGAGCCCGCGCCGACGCGGCAGCCAGCCGTTCGACGAGCTGGACACCGTGTTCGTGCTGCCGGGCCGTCTACCGATCCGGGTCGGTCGCTGTCTGCTCCTGGCTGCGTTGTTCGCTGGTGGGATGTGGAATCTTGCCACTGGTGCCGGCGGCTGGGACACGGTTCCGGCCATCGTGCGCATCCTTGGGGTGATCGTGTGTGCTGGGCTGGCGCAAAGCTGCGTGCGCGGTGCGTTCGGCCTTTGGCAGGCTCGCGGGCGAGATGGCCTGGGGCCGGCTGCCGAACGCATCGACTCGCCCGACACTTTGTACTGACCGACCGATGTGCGCGAAATCGAGAGTCCATCGTGGTAGTGGCGCGGTTGTGCTGTGCGGCAGGCGAGTTCGCGAACGCGCCACGCGGATCATCAACAGGTCAGGATGCCGGATCCGTGTTGTACGCTGGGAGATGGCATTCGCGGGTGCCACGAATCTCGACATCCGGCTGCACCGCCCACATCGGTCAGTCACCTTCACGATCGAGACAAGACCTCTGGTTTCCGCACCACCCAACGAAGATCGTTCTGCGCAGATGTGGGCTGGCAGAACACTCTCTTTGAAGGGATCGCCCTGTAATGCGTAATGACGAATCGTCCTATCGGGCCGCTCGGCAGTATCAGGCCGACCATCCAGGGGTGTCGTACACCCGGGCCAAGCGGATGGTCACGGCCGCCACGTCCTCCACTCGCGCGCCTCTGGTCGCGTCTTTTCCCGGCGAAGACGGTCAGCCCGTCGCGGTGAACTTGGAGTGGGCGTCCGGTCCGCACGCTTTGCTGATCGGGGCCGACGCGCCGGCGTTATTGCCAGCGCTTGCGGACACGTTGTCGGCTGAACAAGACGAGCGTGACCTCGAAATCATCTACAGCACAGCACAGTTTCCGGGGTACCGCATACGTGCTGAGCACACGCATATCCCCCATCGGCAGCTCGTCGACCATGTGGACAGTCTGGCGTGCACGCGCCAGAGCATGCTGAGGGAATTCGATGTCCCTGACATCGAAAAGGCCCGCGCCCACGGGCACCGCATCCCGACCGTGGTCGTTTTCATCGACCGTCCTGACCTGGAGTTGACGGAAGCTATTCTCGGCTGGTCTCGGATAGGGCGATCGCTGGGCATCGACTTCGTGGTGGCCGGCGCTGCGGCTCCAGTCCCAGAGGGTGCCGGTGACGTGGCTGAGGGCGATCGGTACTGCGGCAATCTCGATCGGGCGGTACCGGAGATGGACTATCTGCGTAAGAGCGGCATGTTTCGGGTGATCGTTTCCGTCGTTAGCGTCGGCCGGGCCGCGCTGGTTATCGATGACACCCGTCCCGGGGCCGACAGGGTCATACGGGAATTCCGGTATGGATCGGCGGTTGCACGTCCATGAGCGCCGGCGAGCGCACCGTCACCGGGGCGAAATTGGGTGCCGAGCCCTCCCACGCCGACATCATCGTCGCGGAAAGGACTGGGCACCTACGCGATTGCACTCTGATCGCCCGGTCGGGCGGCGTCGCGATCTGGCGCACCGACAAGTCAGCGGCCTGCGCCGTGCCGCTGTGGTTGCCGCCATTTGGGTGGGAGGCACCGCTCGGGCTGTATCGCGGCTTCGGTGCCGACGCGTTGGGTGACGTCCTCGAGCATGGCCTCGACGTTCCTCCAGGGTCCGCGTTTTTCGCGACTGGGCATGCCGACAAAGCTTGGGAGTACCCGCCCACGAGGAGCATCGCTGCGATGCTCGTGCTCGACAGCACCCAGGCCAAACCCAGTTACGTGTGCACGCCTTCCGGCACTGACGACGCGTGGCGACCCGATAAATCGTTATACCCCAACGAATATGTCGATGACGGACGGCGAGTCCACACGCGATTCGACGCTGACCGCGGTACCCGGTGCTTCCGGGATGAGCAGATGTACGGCCACTGGATTCCCGGCGACGCCCGCGACGCGCTGATCGCCATCGTGCTCGGAGGTCCTCGAGCGGCCATCCGCGCACGGCTCGGGGACCTCCGTGGTGGTGGTTCGTACCGCGTAGAGCTGCTGCCTGAGTAGCGGCGGCCGTCGGGTACCCGCTCGCTGCGTGGCTTGCATTCCCGTTTCAGCCGAGCACAGGTCGCCCCGCAGCCGAACAAGCCCAGCAGGCAGCACGAGTTCCACCAGTGGACCGGGCGCTCACCGACCGAGGCCGGTGTTCTCCTGGGGATTGCGGTCACGGTCGCTGGTTCGTCCTGAGTGGTCATGGCCGGCACTGTTGTGACGGTCGATCAGGCGCTGGAGCACGGTTTTGGCCCCGTCGGGTAGGCCTGTGTCGCTGAGGTCCAGTCGTTCGAGTGTGTTGTCCGGCAACGGGACTGGCCGCAGCGTCTGCGCCACGGTGTGCAGGTCGGTGCCGTTGGCGGCGATGTCTCGCAGGCGCTCTGCGGTGGTTTCCGGTGTTGAGCGGAATTCCACGATCACTTCCAGCGAGTCCTCGTCGGGCGCGGTGACGGTGACTTCGTCCACGGGGATGTCGGCGTCCTCGCAGCCGTTGAAGAATTCTTCGGCGTCGATTTCGCTCTCGGCGCGGAAGGAGAACACGCTGTGTTCGGGGCCGGGTTCGTCGCGCGCGCTGCCGTCGTTGGTCTGCATGGCTGCTTGTTCCCTCTCCCGCTCGCGTTCGCGTTGCTTGTTGACGTATTCGGTGGCGCGGTGCTGCTCCATGAGCAGTGTGGCGGCCCGGTAACTCGTGGCGTCGGGTAGGCCCGATTCGGCGATCAGCGCTGGTGTTGGATTGAGTTCGAGGCTCCAGCCGGGTTGACGGCCGGCTTCGAGCATCCGTTCTTCTGCGGCGCGGGCTTTGGCTTGGGCGGCTTCGCTTTGGGCTTCCATGCGCAGTTGGGCGCTCAGGGTGCTCAGTTCGAGGCGTTTGGCTTCAAGTTCGTCGGCGTGCTCGAACTCGCCCAGGCTGGTGTTGTCGAAGTCGTCCAGCTCGCCTTGCAGTCTGGCCGCGCGTGTTTCCAGGCGGGTGCGGTGGTTGGGAATGTCCTTGTAGGCGTTCTCCATCCGCTGTAGGAGCCCTCGGGCTTTCGCGGCGTGGGTGTCGCCGCCGATGGTGGGTGCGGTGGCCAGAACTTCGGCGTCCTCGATGGTGACGGTGGTCGATGGGACGTCGAGCTTGAGCCACAGTTCGCCGCGGACGTAGCTGCGGCTGGCGGTGATGGTGATGCCGTTGATGGTGGCGTCCAGGGGGCGGGATTGCAGGCTGCTAGCGTTTTTCAGTTTCAAGAAGGCATCACGGCAGGCGGCGGCGAACGGTTCGGCGGCGTCTTTGCGTTCGGCGAATGCCTGGCCGGCCACGGTGACGTGCACGGGTTTGTCAGCGCGTGCGGTGACGTCGGCGAAGATCGGCTCCATGTTGGCGAGTTCTTGTTTCGTGGCGGCCAGTTCGCGTTCGGTGTCGCGGCGCTGTCGGTCTCGTCGGGCGCCGGCGTCCAGGTGGGCGTTTTCTAGGGCGGTGAGTCGTTTGACGTCGTCGTCGAGCTGGACCTGCTTGACGTACCGGGGATCGCCGGTGGCGATGGCTTTGGTTTCGGCCGCCGCGCCTGAGATATCCCCTCCCCCAAGGTCTTCGATTTCGTCGACGTCGACGTTCTCGCGCTTGACCTGTTCGATGAATTTGGCTTTGGCTTCCACTTTCTGCCACATGACGGTGTCGAACGCACCCTCGGTGACGTAGGTGAGGATTTCGATTTCGTCGTTCTGGTTGCCTTGGCGGATGATGCGTCCTTCGCGCTGTTCTAGATCTGCTGGCCGCCAGGGGACGTCGATGTGGTGCAGTGCGGTGGCGCGTGTTTGGACGTTGGTGCCGGTGCCCATCTTCTCGGTTGAGCCGATCAGCACAGAGATTTCGCCGCTGCGGCAGCGGTGCTGCAAGGCGAGCTTGTCGGCCGGTTTGACAGCTTCGTGGATGAACGCGATCTTGTCGGCGGGCATGCCGCGAGCGACGAGTTCGTCGCGGATCGCGCCGTACATGGTGAACTGCCGCTTGTCTTTTGATGGTGTTCCACGGTCGCAGAACACGATCTGCAGGCCGCCGCGAATGGGTGAAATGTCCCCGGTGTCGGCGTCGCGGTAGACGCGGTCGGCGGTGGCATGGTGGATGCGCATGATCTCGTCGGCCGCGCGGCCTGCTCGGGACTCTTGCGGTGCGGGCAGGTTCGCCATCCGGGGGTCCAGGCTGACGTTGCGGCCGTCGTTGGCGCACTTGAGGGTGTTGTCTTTGTCGGGTCGGCGCGGGTCCAGGTGGTCCAGGCGCCAGCCGAGGTCGGTGATGAAGTCTTTGACGACCTGGTCGGGGGTCAGGCTGATGACGCTGCGGTGGCCATCGACCAGTGTCGGCAACTGCATGGGTACTTCGTCGCGGGTGACGACGTCGGTGAAGATCGACGACAGCGCGAGCAGCTCGGGCAGGTTGCAGAACTTTCCTACTCGGGTGACCGGGCGCAGTGATGTTCCGGTGGCGTTGAATTCGACGGTGCTGACGGTGGTGGTGAAGTTGGCGCCCCAGTCGTTGATGTCGGCGACGCCGGCGGCCGCCAGCAGGTCGGGTCGCAGATAGTTTTGCATCACCCAGAGTTCGCCGAGGCTGTTGGCCACGGGGGTGCCGGTGGCGAAGGTGGCGACACGTTCGACGATCTGGTCCTCGCGCAGTCCTGCGGCGCGGCCTTCCTGGCGGCGCCGTTCGCGCAGTACGTTGAGTTTCATGGCGAGGTCTTCGGCGCGCTGCGCACCGCTGGCGCATGAGAGTTCTTCGATATTGCTCAGGCGCCCTTTGTTTTTGAACATGTGGGCCTCGTCTATGACGAGGTAGTCGCACCCGCTTTGCTCGAACCGCAGACCCTTGTCTTTGCGCTCCTGTTTGGTCAGGTCTTTCAGTCGAGCGTCCAGGCGCTTCTTCTGCGCCTCGATGCGTTTCTTGCTGACCGAGGTCGCTGCGCGATCCTTGTTGTTGTCGAGTTCGTCGAGATGGCGCTGAATGTGGTCGCGGAGGGTGTCGTCGTTGACTCCGATTTTGCTGAAAAGACTTTGGGGCACGATGACCATGTCCCAGTCGGCGGCCGCGGATTGGGAGACGAACCGGCGACGGTCCTCGGGGTCGGTTCCGGCGGCGCCGAGCAGGATGCGTGCCGCTGGATACCACTGGGCGGCTTCGCGGCCGACCTGCTCGATGATGTGGTTGGGCACCACGAACCAGGGCTGCGATACCAGGCCGAGGCGCTTGAGTTCCATCATGCCCATCAGGGCAGACCCTGTCTTGCCGGCGCCCACGACGTGGTCCAAAAGCACTGTCGGTTCGGCGATTATCCTCGCCACCGCGTCGCGTTGGTAAGGGTGCGGGGAGAATTTCTCGGACAGTCCCGGCAGTGTCAGGTGCTCGCCGCGGTGCTTGGGGGCGACCAGGCTGTTGAATCGGCGGTTGAACTCGGCGACCAAGATGTCGCGGCGGGTGTCGTCGGCGAAAATCCATTTCTGGAATGCCTGGGTGATCTTGGTGGCTTTGGCCTGCGCTGCCGATGTAGCCTCGAAATCCATGGCTGGTCCGCCGGTTTCGGCGACGACCTCGGCGGGACGGTTGACCACAATGGGTTTGGAGTTGCACAGGGCGTCGAGCAGTTCGATTGCGTCTTTGGAATCGGTGCCCCAGGTTTCGGTCATGGCGACTGTGCCGCGTTCACGCTGCGCGCATTCGATTGACCAGGACCCGGCGACGTGGTCGGCGGTGACCCGCTCGGCGCCGAACGTCTCCTTGGCGAACTGGGCGATGTATTTCGCGTCGATCCACGGGGCTCCGGGCCGCGTCTTGATCTGGGAGGCTTCCTTATCGCGGGGCATCACCTCGCGCAGCGCGGTCACGTACTCGTCGTAGACCGGGTTGCGCTGCGCGGCATCGGTTGCGGCGGCGAGTTTTTCGCGCACATTGCCTGATAGTGCCGTTACTGCCGGCACCAGTTCGTCAGGGTCGTACAGCGACGGGTAGGCCATGCCGCGCAGCTGCTCGTGGGCGGTGTCGGTGTCGACGCCCAAAAGCGTGGCGATGTAGTCGATGTCGATGCGGTGCCGCTGGTCCATGCTGATGGCCAGGGCGTCACTGATGGTGGCGGCGGCCTCGGGCACGGTGCGGGCGGTGAGGACATCGACTGAGAAGATCGGGGCCTTGGTGGCGACGCCGGTGAGCTCGTTGAAGATCTCCAAGCTGGCCACGTGTGCCCAGCCGGGATCGTCTTTCATCCCGCCTTCGAGGTGGGGCCGGCGCTTGAACGGGCTGGCCGGTTCCCACGCCTCTTCCGACCACTGCTCGCGCAGATGCTCGGGGACCGGCCCGCGATACGGAACACCGTCCTCGCCGTGGCTTTTGCGCCATCGCTCTTCGGCCTTGGCGACCTTTCGGTCGTGCGATTCCTGCGTGGGCGGGGCGGGGTAAATCCACTTGAACCGATTGACGGCGCCGTGTTCGGCGACGTAGGCGTCGTAGAGGCGGTTGAGGTGCGCGCGTAGCTGCTCGCGCACCTCAAGTGGCTGATCGTCGCGCTGGGAGGCGATCACCGACTGGGCGGCGTCGCGCAGCTCGATGAGCGAACGAGTCTCGCGCAAGCGCTTTTTCGGGAGACGCTGCTCAACCCAGGCGTATTCGTTCCACCGTTGGATGCTGTCGGTGGCTTCGTTGTAGCGCAGCGTGTCCGGGATGGGGCGTTCGGCACGGTCGGCGGCGGTGAGCAACCCGGGATCGAACACGGTGGCGTCAACGTCGATCAGCGATTCCGGGGTGGCCGTCAGGCCACGGCCGCGGTCCTGGGCGTGCTCGATGATCGCACCCAGCCGGTTACGCACCTGGCCGGCCAACTCGTCGGCGCTGTGGTCCCCCACGACTTTGAGGGTCGCCGATCCGTGGATGCCCTGGCCCAGGGCCAGCCGCCCCAGGACGTTTTCTGGGTGGTTGCGGAAGTACTCGTTGATGTTGAGCGCGCCCTCGACATGCTCGGGCTTGAACACGCCGTCGTCGACGAGCTGCTCGACGTCCTCGAGGACGAGGGTTTCGGTGTCGATCCACCGGGTCATGTCCTCGTCGGCGGCGGCGTCAATGTCTTTGCGGCGCAACACCAGTATGTCGGTGACGACTTCGGTGCCGGCGACACGCTTGAACGCGGTCGACGGCAGCCGCACCGCGCCGACCAGCTCCGCCTGGGCGGCCATCGCGCGACGGGCCCGGGTGTCCATGCTGTCCATGGTGTAGCGGGAGGTGAGCACGGTGACGTACCCACCGGGCGCGGTCAGGGCAATGGCCTTGTTGATGAAATGGTTGTGGATCGAGAATCGGCCCGGATTGTGGGCCGGGTCCACCAGGGCGAAGTTGCCGAACGGGACGTTGCCGACGACGGCGCTGAACGACGCGGTCGGTACGCGGGTGGTTTCGAAGCCTTCGGCGCGGATTTGGGCGTGGGGGTACAGGGCGGCGGCGATGGCGGCGGTCATGGGGTCGTTCTCGACGCCGACCATCACCGCGTCCGGGGGTGCCAGGCCGATGAAATTGCCTGAGCCGCAGCCGGGTTCGAGGACGCGTCCGCCGCTGAATCCGGCGTCCCGCACGGCGTCCCACATGGCCTGGGCGATGGCCGGGTCGGTGTAGTGGGCGTTGAGGATGCTCGCTTCGGCGGCGCGGTAGCCGTCTGGGCCGAGGATGTCGCGCAGGTGCTCGCGCTCGCGTGCATAGTTGTCGCTGCGCCGATCGAACAGGTCCGCGCAGGCGCCCCACCCGGACCAGCTGGCCAGCACCTCTTGCTCAACGGCGGTGGCGGGCCGGTCCTCACGCCGGAGGCGTTCGATGACGTCGATAGCGGCGAGGTTGGCCTGGATTCGGGCTTTGGTGCCCGAGGGGACGCGGACGTTGGTGCCGGGCCGGAACGTGATGGGTTCGGCGGCGACCGGGGCCTCGGCCGCGGGCGTTTCTGCCGCGTCGGCGACGATTTCGGTTCGGGCAGGAGCGGTTTCGACGTTCGCGGGTGTCGCCGCTGCGGCAGCAGTGGTGACCGTGGTTGGCGAGAGTGTGGGCGTGGGGGCCGTGTCAGTGGGGTGTTGGTGCCGGGGCTCCGGTGGGGTCCGGCGCTCGGATGGGCCGGTGAAGAGCCGGCCGACGACCGGTTCGGGTCCGGTGGCGGCTTCGATGTAGGCGCGTCCGGTGGCGCTGTGGAACTCCGCGGTGGTCTCGTCGCGGGTGTACTCGTCGTAGCCGCCAAGGTCGCGCACCGTGGTGACAGCGGCGGCGATGTCGCCGGCCAGGTCGGTGGCAGTGATGGTGCCGGTGGCCAGGTCGGTGTAGACGATCCGGTAGCCCCGGGCGGCCGGGGCTGGCGCCGGGATCGGCCGAATGGGAAGGTCTGCCGGCGCCGCGGTGACTGGGGTGGGGATGCGCGGCGGCGGCAGCGGGGTGCCGCCGGGGTCGATGCTGCGCGGGTCGGTGGGCTGGTCGAAGTCCTCGAAGAGGGAGAGCTGTGGCTCGGGTGTTACTGCTCGGGGTAGCCGTCGGCCACCAGGTCCGCGTACACCAGCGGTGCCAGTTCCGCTGCCAACGGATGTCGGGGGCCGTCCGGTACCGGAAGCTGGTCCTCGATTCGGGCGATCAGCAGGTACGCCGCCTTGATGCGGAACATCACCGAGAAGTCCGGGTCCGGCCACACCATCTCGGCCAGCGCGTCGATCTGCTCCCCGGGGTCCGTTCGGTAGCGGGCGTCGTTCCACCGCAGATTCCACGGCACCTGGCTCGCGGGCACCGGCTGGTGCAGCGGCGGGTCGACCGGCACCGTCTGCTCCGGTTCCTCCTCCTGCTCGATCAGGTCGTACAGCTCCTGGCGAACGATCAGCTCCCGGGCGTTCTGCAATGCGGTCTCCCGGAGCCGGACTGTGGTCAGGTAGTCCGGGTGTGCTCCCTGTCGTTCGGTCCAGCTCTCGATCGCGGTGCTCGCCAGCTGGTCGGCCAGCTCCGAGGCCATCCGGTCCAGCCGTGCTGTCTCGGCGGCCAGGTGCTGTTCGGTCTGTTCGGGCGTCCAGTCCTCCGGCAGCGGCAGCCACCTCGGGTACACGTCGTTGACCGCCTGGCGCATCCATTCGGTCACGGGTGTCGTCGCCTTCCTCGATGCTGAACAGATCCGGCTGGTTGGTGTTGTGCCTGCGCGCCATAGCGTTCTCCCGGTACCGCTGGTCATGAGTTGTCCTCGTGATCTGCGGCATCGACCGGGATGGCCGTGCCCGTGCCCGGCGCCACCGTGGTGGTCGCCTGTGGTGTGCGCCGCTGGGACGCGGTCGTCGTCATGATGATGGCGACGATGGTGTTGTCGGGGTGCTGACTGGTCTGGGCGAGCCCAAATCCTCGACCACCAAGTATGCCTGGGTCAGTGCTTGGTCGATGTCCTTGATCTGTTGGTCCAGGGTGAGTTGCTGTCGCTCGGCGCGGCTTTTGAGCACTTTGAGCTTGTCGATCACGGAGGTGACCGGGACCAGTGCGGGGTGCGGCTTGATTTCGATCCGCCGGTTGACGGGGGTACCGCCTTTGAGCGCGGCCAGCGCCGAGCCCGGCTCCCACATCAGGTGGGTGTCGAGTCGCTCCAGGGTTTCAGGGCTGGTCTGATACCCGCGTTTGCCGAGCGTGGCCAGTGTGGTGCGTCCGGGTCCGCCCACGGCAGCGAGCCGGCTTTTGGTCATCTGGAGCTCAAGGAGCCGCTTTTCGATCCACATTCCGAGGTTCTCGAAATCGTCTTCGGCGTCGGGGTTGATCACCGGCCGAGGGCGCTTACCGACCTGAGCCTCACGGGGCGTGGGCATCGAGCCGAACATGATGGCGTGCGCCGAGCCCGACTCCCACGAGCACAGGTCGTCGAGTTTGGACAGCACGTTGCGGCCCGGGACCCGGATTTCTTTGCCGTCACCTCGTGGTTTACCGAGCAAGTTGAGTGTGGAGCGGGACACCAGGCCAAGTTTGCTGGCTTCGAGTTGACTCATCCCGAGTTCGCGGAGCCTGTCGTTGACGAACTGCGCCAAACGGGGCACGTCAGGTTTGACGCTGCTGCTGGCCAGCATCTCCACGTGGTTTTGGGTCAGGCCCGTGCGGGCCACAACCTCATCTACGGGGTGGCCTTCGCTGAGCAAGGACCGCGCCAAATCGACTGCGGCATCCTCGTCTAACGGCGCGGCGGTGATGGTCGCCTCCTGGTCTAACCGGTCCGGTGGTCCCCCGTTCACAGGGATAGTACATGTTTCAGTATGGCACCAATAGAGCAACCGCGACACGCCCGCAACACAGTGGTGTTTACGAAAGTTAAGCAAATGGGGCCGGATTTGCAAGACGCATGTGATCGGATGCCGGCGGCGACGGGTCTACCGCTTGAGATGAGCGGCGTAGCTACAGGCCTCGATCGTAGCCTTGCGACTGTGATTTGGGTGGCAGAAACTCTGTGGGGGCGCTGAGGTCGCTGGCCGGCCGGCTGATCTGCTCGAAGACCGGGACCATCCATTCGTGGGTCGGCTCGGTCTGAGACATGTCCGGACACGAGAACGCGGCCCGCTGGACGAACACCTCGCGGGGTATCGCGCTGTAGTCGAGTCCCCGCCCGGCCTGGGCCGCGACAGCGTTCATGAACGCCCGGGTGGCCCGACCGTTTCCCTCCCGGAAGGGGTGTGCGTAGTTGATCCAGCAGTACGTTTGGGCGGCCTTGTCGGCGAATTGCGCGTCGTCCAGGTCGGGCCAGGACGTCTCGGCGACGATGGCCGCTGCGCGGTCGATGCAGGCCGCGATGTTGTCGGTGCTGGCGAAGCTGCTCCACTTGGACACCTCGACTTCACGGAATTCGCCGGCGAAGGGGTACACGTCCTGGAAGAGCCACCGATGCACGCGCCGTAGATGCTCGGCGTCGAAGGTTTCCGGTACCGGTGCCTGGCCGCGCGCGAGCTCCATCCCTCGGCTGTAGGCGAAATGCTGCTCGAGGCGTTCCAGTTCCGCGGCGTCGCGGATACCGAGGTGATTGCGCAGAACGGTGGTGCCCGGCCAGAAGTAGTCGCTCCACTCCACGGGGACGCGAAAGCGAGGCGTGTCTTACGGCTGCGCGTGGTGACGGACGCTGGCGAGCAGCTCGGCCCGGTACTGGTCGCCGGTGATCTTCCCGCTCGCCAGGTCCGCGAGTCGGGCCACGGACTCGCGGTCGGGTGTGTAGCCCTCGATCGCGCCACTGACCACGACGTCATGCACGAGGCGGCGTTCCTGGGGTGACAGGGCGGCCAAGATGTCCTCGTAGGTATCCGCTGGATGCGTGCTGGTGCTCGCCGGGCTCATGTCGCCAAGTCTACCCGCTGGGGGCGACATCCACTCCCCCATTTGCGGCTGTGACGTGCGCATTTGTAGGTCCCGCCTCGGCGTTGGGCGCTCAAGAGGCGGCGGCTTCCTCTGCGTCAACAGCCTTCTTGGACCGGGCCGGGCCGCGACGCCGCTTGAAGTACAAGGTCAGCGCCTCGTCCACAAGAGCACTGCGTGACGGTGCACCCCACTGCGGCACCAGCTGCTCATCGATCGTCCTGGCGTCAGCGGGATTGAGCCCGGTCAGTGCAATCTTCGCCGGCGGAGCGATGTGTCGACGACGCTGCCGAACCACAGGCTGGCGGGTGAACAAGCTTCCCGGCGCTTTCTGGGCAGTGTCCGCTTGCTTCCAGCGGCGGGCCAGCTCCTCCTGGCCGGCGTCGATGGCGTCCAGGACAATCTGGCCGTAAGTGCGAGCCTTGGCGGGGTTCTTCTTCTCGGCCAGGTTCAGGTTGCGGAGCTTGGTCAGGTTGTCGGCGGAGATTTCCGCGGTGGGGTTACCTTCGCCGTCACGGTCGATGGCTTTGGCGACACGGGGGGGCCGGGGAGCCGGCGGGGTGGCAACGCGTGGCGCCCTCTCCCCCGCTGGCCGCGTGGTTTCCACGGGTGCTGGGGGCGTCGGCGTTTCGGCCGGTGTCGTCTGTTCGGCAGCTGCAGGCTCGACGGGCGGTTCAGCGGGGGGTTCCGGCTGTCCGGCCCGGTTGCCGAGGCCAACCCTCGGCATGTACTCATCGAGCTCGTCGTCGTAGGCGGATTCGTCAAAGACACTCTTCTTAGCCATGGGACTCTCCTACTCCTGAACTCCAGCCACAGCCGCCGCCGACCGCTCTTTGACTCGCCTCAGAATCTCGCCTCTGAGCTTCAGGAAATCCTCGGCAACGGCGGCCGGGTCTTTGGCCCAGAGCCTGTCGGTTGCTCCGGCTTTGTTCCGGTTGCGCAGCGCAGTCAGCAGGCCCGCTCTCTGCTCTTCGCTCGGCTTGGCCAGTTCCTGGGCGGTTAGATGCCGTTCCCGCATGTCGACGGCGAGTGCCTGGGAGCTGCGGATGGTCGCTTGGAACGGCTCGATTTCAGATCCGAGCATTTCCTTGACCTGGTTGAAGACGTGTGCCAGCCGCACCGAGGCGTTGGGGTTGACGTCGAAGAGCACGACGCCGATCAGGGTGATGGGAGAACCGTAGCGCTTGGCCCGCCGGTAGCTGGCGGCGAGCTGGCGCACACCGTTCAGGGAGCCGTTGTCCTCTTTGGTTGGCACCACCAGGTAGCGGCAGACCTGCATCAGCGCGATGAGGAGCACTTTGTCGCCGTGCCCAGAGTCGACAAGGATGATGTCGTACTGTTCGCGTGCGCACAGTTCAGAGAGTGCAACTTCGAAGTTTTCCGCCAAGTCGACAGTCTCGCCAGCTGCGGCAACAGCCGTGGACACCTGGCCGATCGCAGGCCCGCCCATCAGAATGTCCAGGTTTGGGCGGATGTTGCGGTACGGCTCGAGCTTTACCCCGCCACGCAAGCCGTATTGCAGGACGATGGCGAGGTTGCGGCCCTGGTCGGACTGATCTTCCGGTACCCCGAGATCGTCCGCGGTGAGGTTTCCCTGCTGGTCGGCGTCGATGACCAGCACTTTTCTGCCGGTTCGGGCAATCGCGACACCGAGGTTCGCCACCGTTGTGGTCTTGCCATTGCCACCCTTCTGCGTGGCGAAGAGCACGGAATCTGGGAGCTCTGTCATGCGGCCGATACTAGCTCCACATGCGAATTGCTGTCCACGTCGCACTACCCATGGTGACACG
This sequence comes from Mycolicibacterium llatzerense, assembly GCF_000878195.1. Lineage (GTDB taxonomy): Bacteria > Actinomycetota > Actinomycetes > Mycobacteriales > Mycobacteriaceae > Mycobacterium > Mycobacterium llatzerense. The sequence goes on from NZ_JXST01000049.1 coordinate 31,655, forward strand.
ATTGTTACATCGTTAGGCCACACGCGTCACTATACGGACCGGTATCCGTGTCGCTGACTGCGTCGCATCACTCATGAGCGCACGTATCTCCAAAGCTGTCGAACTGCGCTTGTATGTAGGAATCGTGACCGGGAGGAAGACGCGGTTCCCTACACGCACCTCTGTACGGCTGACGAGACCTGTACTCCAACGCTTTATGGCGGGGCTTACCATCGACGTCAGCAAACGGGTAGTAGCGGGTTCCCACGCATGCATCGCGAAGCGGGAAGTGAACCACTTCCCTACTGGGATATCGACACGGGTCCCGACGTGATCAGCAAAACCGCACGGTTTCAGGTAAACGGCACGTGTCGTGCGCCGTACATCCACAGATGACGGAATACGTTGCTGAATCCCCTTAACAACATGGCTGCCAAACCGTTTCCGACTACGGCTAGCTATACGCTTACTGTTACGGCTGACCATGGGTTATTTCTCCCCTAAGTGCAGCTAGCTGCAGAGCCGTGCCAGCATTCGTGGTACCTGCCGCGTGATTAGCGGCGTTAGCCTGGGTGTGATTATCCGGCTGCATAGCGGTCTGCGCATAGCTGGCGTGTAGTGCATGGGGGAGTGGAGGCGGCCCCCCAGCGTGTGCCAGAACGTCCGCCGAGTGCGTACAGGGGCTGCGGATACGCATCAGGAGCATCATCACGCCTGATCAGGAGCGGTATTTCCCTGCATTGCACTCATCGAACGTAAACCCGACAAGCGCTAGGGTGCGGCAGCGACACGGACAGAGCAGGCCACAACACCTCAATCCTCACCGCTCCCAGTGCTTCGCGGTGCAGCCGACGGCGGCCAACGCCGAGGGGCTGGACCCGCTCGGCATAGATAACAGGTGACGCCTGCTTGGCGCAACGGACGAGCAGGGGAGGGGTTGCACGAAACCAGAACTGTCCGATCACCTGGTGACAGCAACGCCCGGCGAACGCAATCAGTTGCCGTCACGAACACACTCAATGGGACGGAAAGAGTGAGGCGAGATTCGCACAATCGTGACAGACGAGAACACAGGTTCTTCGCCATCATTCGCACTGGTACCGCGCACCCTCGTTGGACGTTCAGGAGACAGTTAAGTGGAGTCAGAAGGTGTCCCTATCTGGGCAGCATGTGGCCCTCACAAAGGAACGCTGCATCGCAGCCCTCCAGGGGTCGCGCGTCGAAACGCCGGGACCTTCCTCGGGGTCCGCAATTTCCACCTGATAGTCCGCCGATGAGGGTCACACGATCGGTCAGGAGTGCCGACCACCGAGAGGCAACAACGGGGACCGCCTCAACTGATCTTGATTGGGCGACCAGTGCCTCGATGCCGTGGCGCTGTACGACGGTCGTGCATGCAGTCTGCCTCGTCGTAGCGAGCAAGGCTCCATCGTCATTACGGCCACGGAATGCTCGCGAAGCGGCGCGAGGTCACACCCCTGCTGTTCGAATGCCGCCGCCCGCGCGCCCGCACGCGGTGGCCGGACTCGGCGGTCCGCCAGAGCCGCCCGCGGAGTTGGATTTCAGACACTATGTCGGCAGGGCGGAAGGGAAGGGGCTGACTACCCGAAAACGCGCCGACCTGCGGAAACGCCACACTCCGATAAGGCGTCCACACCGCCGGACCCGCGGAATCACGCCTGATCTGTCGGCTACGGCACGCAGGGCGCTCTCGGCACCCGACCCCTTACCTGGGCTGTGTTTGCGCCGCTGCGTGGACACCAGCGGGTTTTCCCAGGTCGCGGCTCTCAAGCGTGTCCTGGCCGGGCCGGTCATCAGTTCTCGACGCCGCGCAACAGAGTGAGATCGATCCTCCGCGGCGGCGCCGGCTGGCGCATCGTGTTGAGCCACGGTGGCGGCGCGGCCGATATGGTGGACGTGGCAAGGATCGGAGGTGAGTGGCCATGGCGGACGATGTTCGCGGCGAGGTGACTCGCGTTGGCGCGAACTTGCGAGCAGGTACTCACTACATTGTCGTGCCCGACGGGATGCTCAAGCCGAAAGGCTTCGATCGCGAGGTCGCGCTGCACCGTGCCAAGGACGCGAAGCTTGTTGCCACGCAGGGGAAGAGGCGGCGGCATCGTCAGATTCGTGGATGGAAGCGCGCGGCCCCCGTGCGGGAACCGTCACCGCCGATCGTGGTCGAGGGCATCAGGTACGCGCAACCAGACTGGGTTGCCAATATCCCTGGCACGCCCAAGCTGCTCGTCGCCGCGCCTGGCCACGACGTGACCACCGAGGCCCCGGCCAACGTGCGGGAATACGCCGACCAGCTATTGGCGATCATCGAAGTCAAGTTGAAGGCCCAGCTGAGCACGATCAACGCTGCTGACATTGATCTAGCCGTGCTCGGCCCAGTCGATGCCGTAGCCGAGAATATGCTCTCTCAGCTGCCTGCAAGTCACCCATTCGACAAGACCATCGGACCGTTCTACGACCTCACCGGCGCGGCCAACCGGATGCACGTCTCAGAGGACACGGCGCGGGCTCGGGCGGCTGCTCATGAGGTTCTGGCGTGCCCCACCGCCGAGGGCGACATGGTGTTTCCGACTTTTCAATTCAATTCCGACGGCGCCGTGGTGGCCGGTCTGGATCGTGTGTTGACCGCGCTGGCGGCGGGTACGGCCGATCACTGGCAGGTCGCGCTGTGGCTCACGACGCCCAACGAGCAGTTGAAGGGCCGCACGCCGGTTGCGGCCTTGCGGGAGGGGGCGTCGGTGGTGCAGGCGGTTGCTGAACAGACTGCCGAGCGCTGGTGCCACTGAGTCGCACAGGACTGGGGTTGCGCAAGCCTCCGGCCAACATCGATGGGTTTCCAACCAAGCAGCTCCGTAAAGGCAAGGCGCTCTATCGGGCTCACCGCAGGGACGTGGGGCCGTGGTGGTTTGCCAGCGACGACGGCGGCCGCTTCAACCTGGACCCGCCGGCGGGAACCTGTTATCTGGCGATCGACGAGGAAACAGCGCTGCGGGAGCGCCTGGGCCGCGCGATGGTCCGGCGGGGAGTGGTGTCGCAGGGCTGGGCTGACGAGACGGTGGTATCGAAGGTGGCTGTGTTCAGGGGCGGTCGCGTCGCGAACACGTGCCACCGTGAGGCGACCAAGCACGGTCTGACCCGCGAGATTGCCACCTACGCCCGGCGCGGCTACGGGCTGACCCGCTTGTGGGCGCGGCGGTTCCACGCACTGGGGCTGCGCGGCATTCTGTACGAGTCCAGGTTCACCACGGTCACCAAGCCGAACGCGTACGCGCTGTTCGACGATGCCGGGGCGAAGTCGTGGCCGGATGATCCAGCCCCGGCATCGGGTGCCGATGCGTGCAGGCGGGCCGGTCTCCAAGTCCTCGGGCCGCCGTCAGGCAAGTCGCTGCGTGTTGTCCGCGGCGTCTGACTGTTGGTGGCCGTGCCAGCGTCGCGATACGAGGGCTGGACGTTGCCGATCGGCGGCCGTTTCTACGTTTTCGCGACCTGGCTCAGGGTAGTGATGGTCTGGCTCAAGGACGCAATCGTGTTCAGGAGCTCGTTCTTATCGTGTTCGAGTCGATCAATGCGCGCTTGAAGTTCATGCTCCCGTCGGCGGGAGGCCTCCAAGTCCGCGCCTTGCAGCAGCACAAGGTGCTCCAAGTCCTGCGTGGGTGCGGCCGTGGCGGGCGGCCACCGTCCGATTGTGCGCAGGTGATTCTCGAAACTGTCAGCGTTCAAGAACCATTGTTCTGCGCCCCGGCGGCCTGCGATGTGCCCGCGCTCGCTCTGCACGGGGGAGTCGTCGCGGCTGGCCAGATCAGTGGCCCAGCGTGGTGTGAAGCCGGCGAGCTTTCCGGCTTGTCCGGCGAGGTAGGCGCGGCGGCCTGTTGGGCTGATCACCTCGCCATGCTCGCCGCCTGGCCACGGCGTCCCCGCTGGGCCGTTCATGGGTGCAACTGTAGCTTATTCCGGAATGATTCCGGCTTTGGTGCAGCAGCTTTCCGCAATCTGAGCACTGTTGCCGTAGCCGCGACACGACTTCCGGCTTCATTCCGGAATCACGCGCGCTCGTTTAGACTCTCAACCAGTAACAAAATGACGTGTGACCTGCTTCAACAGCCCGGCAGTAGAACGGAACGGATTCCGGAATCGGCTCCGTCGCCGCGGTAGTGGATGCACGTCGCAGACAGGAAACGGAGCACGGATGGCCGACAAGTCCAGCACCGCGGTACTTGATGAAGCCTCAGCTCGCCGCAAGCGGCGCCAAGGCTCGGAAACCCGCAAGTTGAATGCGACCTTGCAGGTCCGCTACAACCAGGATGCTCTTGAAGCTCTGTCTGCGCGCGGGGGCAACCGTCTACCCGAGCTGATCCGGCAATACGGGGATTACCTGACTGAAATGCTGCCGGTTGCCGATGCCATGGGTGTTGACCCGTTGGAGTTGTTGCGGAAGACGGCGAGCGCCCTGATCGACGGCGAACAGCACAGGCAAGCCTCCTAACTGCTGCGCGTTAGCCCTTTCTGATTGGGACTGCTGGCGGTTGAGCCTTCCGTCGTCTAGCGGCTAGCGACGATGCGGCCGCCGAGAATTTCGGCCACGAGGTCGAGCGCTTGGCGTTCAGCCTCGATGTCGTTCTCAGCTGGTGGGCCGTGGGCGAGCGCGGCGGCCCAAAAGGTCCGGTCGACCTCGGGGTCCTCGGGGGGCATTGCTCGGGTGATTTTGTTCATTTCGGCGTCGGCGCGGCTCTGGTCGCGATCGGCGAGCCATGCTTGCCATTGGTCACGTTGGGCCCGGTAGCGGGCGATGCGTTCCTGGCGAACGCTGTCGGTGTCGTGGGCGGCGGCAAGGCTGTCGAGTGTTGTTGCACCGGGGGCAACGGTGCCTCGGCCGGTGCGGGTGATCAAGCCGAGGATTTCCAGTGCCGTCAGTGACTCGTCGCCGGCGGTTGCAGACACTCGAGCCGCGGCGAGAATGTCCGCGCGGTTGGTCAACCCGTAGTAGGCGACGAGCTCGTAGACGCGTCGCAGGTGATGGCCGGCGACCCACCAACCGTCGTGGACGGGCTCGATCCGTACCTGTTCGGCCCTGGCCGGGTCGCTGGCGATGCCGTGTGGCGTTGTGAGGGCGTAGTAGTCGGCGTCCCCGTTCACGGCTTGTCGAGTCAAGATGAGGGGTGCTCCCGGGCGGTCTCGCAAGTCGCGCAGCACGCGCCATACCGCATCCGGGCTGAGCAGGCCGGCGCCGAGTGACAGGTTGCGGCCGCCTACTCCTACCACCCAAACCCCGTTGATGAGTTCACCGGCGGTCAGGGCGTGCCAGGCGAGGGTTTGTAGGACGGCGTGCACGGTCCAGCGGTACCGTTTCCCGGCGTATTCGTAGTCGGCCCATTCCATAGCCGTGGACAGCCAGCGCCGTAGTTCTGCCGGTCCCCACGGACCGGTCCGGTTCTCCCCGCTTCCTGCTGTACCCCCCGGTGAGTTCTTCCCCTTGTGCTGCGGGTGGCGGTATTTGAGTGTGTTGGTGCACAGCCAGGTCAGGGCCTTGGTGAAGTCCCTGTCGAGGGCGTTGCCGGCGCGGTGCTGGTACCGGGCGAAGGCTTGGCCGAGGCCGTGCTGCCATGGCCCGCCGGGGGCCATGAGTTCGGCGATGCTGGCGCGGCTGTGGCCGCGCGCGATGGCGGCGCAGATGACGGCCATCCGGGCTTCAGAGGGGCTGTCCCATTGGCGTTGCCCGTTGGCGATGACGCCGTGGACGGCGAAGTCGGTGATTTCCGGGTCGATGGGGTCGTTGCGTACGTAGGCCGGCGCCAGGCGCTGATCGTCGCCGGTGCCGGTGCAGTACGCGTCGATGGCGACGGTGCCGGCCTGTGTTGGGGCGTCTGGTTCGGCGGGGTCGATCGGTCGGGGCTTGACGGCGCCGAGCAGCTCGTAGAGGCGGGGCAGGAGGCTGGGCTCCGAGCGGGTGGCGAACGCCTCGACGGCGTCGGCGAGGGTCCCGTCGAGTTGGCGGTACCCGCCGTTCTTGGCCGGTGTTCCTGGTGCGCTCAGGCAGGCGTATTGCGGGTCGGTGGTGTTGGGGTTGGAGTCGAGTGTGGGCAGCCGCGCGGCTAGCAGTCGGGCGATGTTTTTCAGCTCGGCGAAGCTGGCTGTGGTGCCGATGGCCAAGGGGCACAACAGGTGGCCGCCGCTGGGGGAGTGGTCGCTGACCACTTTGCCGCCGCAGCGGGTGATCCATTCGGCTGCGGTGGCCATGTCGGCATCGACCTGGGCGCGATCGCCGCGTTTGTCGTCGAAATCCAGGTACAGGAGTGCGGTCCGCAGGCCTTTGCGCGTGAATGGGTACAGCGCGGCGGGCCGGGTGGGCAGCGTCTTGGTCAGGTCCGCGGTGTCAGAGAATTTGCCGGTAGCCGGGTTGTAGAGGCGCATCGAGCGCCGGCCAGGCGCGCTGATCAGTGGTGCAAGGGTCTTCCAGACACGCTCGGGTGACTCTGGAGCGACCGATGGGTGGGCTGCGGTCACCGTCATGGCTGGTGCGGCAGCGCTGTATCGGCCGCCGGGCGGGTGGGCCAGGCGGTGCGGTGGTTGTCTCTGGGTGAGCAATCCGGTTGGTCACAGTTTGCGCAGTCCCCTAGACCTGGTTGTGGGTATGCGCTACCGTGAGGACTGCTTGAGCTGGTTGGCATCAAAGCGCCCTTCTAAAGGGTGGTGCGGAGGCACCGAACACCTGAGCTGCTACTCGGGTGACAAGTTCAGAAGCGTTTACCCTCGGCCGCTAACCGGGGGTTTCGCTTTTTCTGGGTCTTGGTGGGCCTACCGCGTATGGATATGCAGTTGTGGTGTGCTGACTGTTGGTGACGCCCGATGCTGCGCGGGCTGGCTTGATGTTCCTCTCGTTACCGGTGGGACTCGTGTTGCGGGCAAGTCTGACACTCGGTGCGCGGTAATACCGCGTAGACACGCCGGTCAGGTGGCGAAAGCCAACCCACTGGGCGACCGCCACGCACGGCGGCTCGTTTGGCCCCGGTTGGTAGGTGCTTCGGACTAGGTGCTTTTTCGGCCCTTCTCGGGCGGATGTGAGGGAGGCGGCCGTCAGTGGCCGCACGGATCGCATTTCTCACGGTGAGTTCCCCCTGGATGTGGCCGAAGCCGTCGTGTGGGTCGAGCCGGGACGAACCTGATGCACTCAAACCTTGCGCACTAGACGAATGATGCTACACACTAGGCAATGAGTAAACGCAAGTGACGCAAATTGTTGATTCGCATCTGTGATGTCGAAAGGATTTGGGATGACCGAACCGATAACCCTCGATACCGAGCCCGCGCAGCAGGCTGCCCTGGCCTGGCGTGACTATGGTGACCAGGTGCGGGCCCACGGCCAGAACCACCACCTGACCCTTGATGAGCTGCGCGCGACGGTCGGTGACGCGTACAGCCCCTACGTCGATGCCAAGCAAGCCGAATTGCGGGCCCGCCAAGCCGCCTATGCCCGGGCCGCGGCCATCGCTCATGGCCACGCGCAGCGCCTGTCCAACACGGCCACCATCTTCGAGACCACCGACGATGACGCCGCAGTACGTATGAACGCCCTGCTGGCTGACGGCCCGGAATTCCCTGGGACGCAAAGCATTCGGCCGGTGAGCAACAACACCGTCAGTGACGAGGAAGCCCAGTTGAACGTGGAGAACATGGACCGCATCGCCAAATCCGATCTTCCTGGCGCGGGCATGCAGTTCTAACGGTTCCTCTGTTCAGGGTCTGCGCGACCAGCGACTATTACGAGACGAACTTTCGAAAGGGGTCAGAGATGTCGGAACCGATTTCTCTTGATGACGAGGCCGCCAAGCAGGCGGTCCAGGAGTGGCATGCCTATGCGGACAAGGTGCATGCCCACGGCCAGAACCACCACATGACCCTCGAAGAAATCCGCGTCGCCGTGGGGGACACCTACGCCCCGTTCGTCGCGGCGAAGCAGGCAGAGATGCAGGCCCGCGAAGCGGCCTACGCCCGGGCTGCGGCCACCGCGCGTGGTCACGCGCAGCGCCTGTCCAACACAGCCACCATCTTCGAGACCACCGACGATGACGCCGCGGCGCGGATCAACCGCATCGTGGACGCGTAGCCTGCGATTATGGACTTGAAGGTCGATCCCGACGGTCTGCGCGCCGACGGTGCTGCCCTGGCTGATTCAGCAAGCCAGGGCAGCACCGTCGCGCCATGCCCGGCTGCCGCATCCGACACCGTCTCCACTCATCTTGCAGACACGCTGACGACGTGGATGCAGTCATTGCACACGCTGATGGACCACGCCGGGCAATTGCGGGTCGCCGGCGGGCTGGCGCTGTCCGGTACCGGCACGGACCTGCAATCCATGGACGACACCAACGCCCACCACATCTCCAATGTGATCGACAGCGCGGGATCGGCCCCGGCCTCGGCCCCCGGCGGTCCCGCCGCGTCGCCGCCGATCGTCCCAGCCCCGACGTTGCCGACGCTACCGACGTTGAATCCTCTCGCTCCGATGACCGGCGAACAGGTCTCAGCCCTGGTGCACGCCGGACCGGGGCCGGCCAGCCTGCGCGCGTTCGCAACCCACATCCGGACCACTATCGCCCCGGCGGTGATGACGACAGCGCAGGACGTCCGCAATTCCAGCCAGTCGGTGCACAACCACTGGGATGACGGCCAGACCACGGCGGCCCAGAAGGTCGGCGCGCACGCAGACTGGCTGGAATCGACCCTGCATCCAAGCTTGATGTCGGTCGCTGACGCCGCCGACGCGGCCGCCGATCACACCGACACGCTGATCAAGAACACGCCCACGCCGCAGGAGTTCACTGACCTGCACCAGCGGCTCAATGTGGCGATGGCGAATTACCGGGCTACCGGTGGCCGCAACGCCGCCCAGGTCGCATCCCTGCAATCCGATCTGGCCAACAAGCAGTCCACCGCACTGTCCAGTTATGAGACATTCGCGGCCGCCGCCCCGGCCACCACAGCGGGCGCGGCGCCCCCGGCCCCGGCGCCGCCGATCGTGCACGCGGGCGGCCAGGTCGAGAAGCTCAACCAGACGGCGCACCTCAAGCAGGATGGCCCTGGCCACGGCCCGGCCCATCATGGTCACGGCCCTGGTGACGAAGACTCGCCCGTACCGACCGACGCGCCGCCGGGAACCCCGACCGGTACCCCGCCCGCTGCTGCCGCCGCGGCCGCCCCCGCCGCCGCGGCCGACCAGGCGGCTCCCGGCATGGTCGCCAACGTCGCCGGCATGATCATGGGCGCAGGGGCAGGTGCAGCCGGGCAGGTCGCGGGTACCTTGCATGGGCTCACCGGCGGCGGCTCGCCTCTCTCAGCGTTGTCGAGTCTGTCCTCCCTCCCCGGTTTGGGTGGGATGCCGCAGATGGAGACCCCTCAGCTGCCTGGCGGACCTGGGGACGGCAACGGAGGATCGCCCGAGGGTGACCCGACCGACTTCGGCCCGGGCGAGACCAGCCCGGCATCCGGCGGCGGGGGAGAAGGGGGTGGC
>NZ_JXST01000050.1 GCF_000878195.1 Mycolicibacterium llatzerense
CGCCCACCACGACCACCACCCCGCCGCCGACGACAACGACGCAACCGCCGACGACGACGCAGCCGCCCACCACCACGCAGCCGCCGCCGACCACGACGAAGCCGCCGACGACGCAGCCCAGCACGCAGACACCCACGGCTGCGCCGACCCAGGAGCCCAGTACGCCGACGGTCCAGCCCACCAAGACGGCATCAGCCGTATCGGCGTCAGCGCCCGCAGCATCGGCGCCCGCAGCGTCGGCGCCGGTAACTTCTGTCCCCGCGGCGTCGACCAGCTGATGACCGCAGCAGCCGGCACGTCGCTGGTGCTCGGCGGAATCGGCAGCGGCAAGACCACCGCGCTGGAAGCGGTGCGAAAGACGTTGCGGGCCAACGGCACGACGATGCTCGCTCGGGTACCGAAGTCCGGTGAAGCACCGGACGCGGCCATCGTCATCGACGACGCCCAGCTGCTCTCCCCGGCAGAACTGGATGTCCTGACCGAGCTGGCCGGCGATCCGGGCCGCACCGTGGTGGTCAGCGCCGAGCCGCTCGCGCATGAGCGCGCGCTCAACGCCCTCACCACCACTCTGAGCCGGCAGCATCCGCCGATTCAGCTGGCGCCGATGACGCCCCGCGACATCAACGAGGCGCTGGCCCGCGCCGGCGTCTCCGGCGCCCAGGTGCCCGGGCTGATCGCCGGCACCGGCGGCATCCCGCTGCTGGTGTATTCGGCGCTGTCGGCCCTGGCCGCGGGCGGCGATCCGGTGCGAGCCGCGTCCGTCGCGTTGAGCGAGCGGTTGCGAAGGCTGGACGAGCACCTGCTGGACACGTTGTTGTTGTGTTCGCTCAGCCCCGAACTGGGGCCTGACGACATCGCCGCTGCGCTGCAACTGCCCGGCGACGCGGCAGCGGTGCTGATGGACCGGGCCCGTGCCACTGGCCTGCTGTCCGCGGCGCTGCACCCGCGGTTCACCGACACGCTGCACCGGTGCCTCACCCGCCTGGTCGGCGCTGCGCGGCATCGCGAGACCGAGTCCCGGCTGCTGCGCTCGCAGATCGAATCATCCACGCTGTCCACCGAATTGGCACTCAAGTTGGCGGAGCACGGCACGGTCGACGACCTGCTGGCGGCCGACCTGATCCACCGCGCCGCGACCGCCGAGCCCCGGCAGGCAGCTCGCCTGTACCGCGCCGCGGCCCGCGCCGGCACCGCCCCGGCGGACGTCCACCTCGCCGATGCGCTGGCCGTCACCGGCGACTGCACCACCGCAGGCACCTTGGCCGACGAGCTGCTCACCGCGACAGATGCGGGCGTCCGCGCCCAGGCAGTGCGCATCGCGGCCAGCGTCGCCATGCACGACGGTGCCGCCGCGCATGCCGCGGACCTGTTCCGGTGGCTCGGCCCTGATGCCGACCCGTTCGTCGCTGCCGCGGGTGCCGTGGTCGGTGTCGCCACGGCCGACGCGGAGCTGGCCCGGGTTTGTCTGCAGGCCGAAAACTCCATGCCACCAACATCTTCCGCGCGTGCGGCGCGGGGCATGGCGGAGGGCCTGCTGCTGACGCTCGACCAGCCGTTCGCCGTGGCGATGGCGCGCCTCACGCAGGCCGTCGGATCCACCAACGGTGTCCACGCCGTCGCGCCCGACAGCCCCGCCGCGCTGCTGAGCCTCGTCGCGCTGCACGGCGGCGACGCCGTCCGCGCGCGCAGCGTCATCGGCCGGGCGGTCCGGACCGGCACCGACCAGGGCTTCTCCGGTCTTCGCCACCGACTGCTGCTCGGCTGGATCCGGATGCTCGACGGCCAACTCGATTCCGCGGTCCCGGCATTGGGCACAGCCGAGATTGCCGACCTGCACCGCCGCGACGCCTTGTGGTTCAGCGCGCTGCAGACTGCCGTCGCACGGCGCAGCGGCGACACCGGCGCTTTGCAGAAACACTGGTACGCGGCCATGGAGGTGCTGGCCGAATACTCGCTGGACATGTTCGCGCTACTGCCGCTGGGCGAGTTGTGGGTGGCCGCGGCCCGGCTGCAGCAGGTCGATCAGCTGCGCCAGCCCCTGGCCGAGGCGTTCGGGCTGCTGCGGGCCGCCGGCAATCCGGCGCTGTGGTCGGTTCCGCTGCACTGGGCGGGCGTGCACGCCGGCATCCTGGCCAACGCGCCCGAGGCCGTCGCCCCGCACGGGCAGGCGCTGGCCGCGGCCAGCCGGGCAGAGGGTGCGCATGGCGCGTACGCCACCGCGTTGGCCGGCGCCGGTCGCGCCTGGCTGCGGGTGCTGGCCGACGGCGTCGACGCCGCGGAGGTGACGACGGCCGCCCGCGGGCTGGCGCGCTTCGGGTTGACGTGGGATGCCACGCGCCTGGCCAGTCAGGCGGCGTTGCATTCGGCGGACGGCCGGATCTCGGGAGCCATGCTGCAGCTGGCGCGCGACCTCAAGCAGGACGCAGCCCTAGAGGCCGCAGCCGACCCCGTCGAGCCTGCGGCCCCGGCTATTCCGCGTCCGAGCCCAGATGTGCGCAACACCACACCACCTCCTGCCTCGGGCGACGCTCGGGCCACATCCGCCGCAACACCGGCCTGGACCCGGCTGTCCGACCGTGAACGCGAAGTCGCCGAGCTGGTGCTGCAGGGCATGCCCTACCGCGACATCGGGGCTCGTCTACTGATCTCAGCGAAGACCGTCGAACACCATGTCGCCCGCATTCGCCGCAGGTTGGGGGCCGAATCACGGTCGGAGATGTTGTCGATGCTGCGCGCGCTGCTCGTCGAAAAGGCCTGACGCCGGGCCTTATATATAGGGCCGCGAAGCACGCGCCCGGCGAACGCCGGATCACGGCAAAAAGCCGGCCCGAACCCGCAGCTCAAGTTAGGACAGCCTTGCTAGCGTCCGTTCTACCCAGGATGCGACTATGAGCAGGCATCTAGCTTAAGTTACCGATCAGTAACCTCAACAAGTTACCGGTTGGTAGCTACATATTTGGGAGAGGCGCGGTGGAGAATCTCGAACACACGCTCGACGTGGCCAGACTGGTCATCGGGCTGTTGGCAACGGTCATCGTCCTGGGGTTCGCCGCCAAGCGCGTCCTGTGGCTGACCAAGCTGATCAGCTCCGGGCAGAAGCTCGGCGACGAACGTGGCCGCAAGGACGATCTCGTCCGCCGGTTCCTCAACCAGAACAAGGAAGTCTTCGCCCAGTCGAAGCTCCTGAAATGGTCGATCCCCGGCATCGCGCACTTCTTCACCATGTGGGGCTTCTTCGTCCTGGCATCGGTCTACCTGGAAGCCTATGGCGTCCTGTTCGATCCGAAGTTCGCCATCCCATTCGTCGGACACTGGGCCGTCCTGGGCTTCCTGCAGGACTTCTTCGCCTTGGCCGTGCTGGCCGGCATCATCGTCTTCGCCATCATCCGGTTGACCAAGAACCCCGACAACATCGGTCGTGAGTCGCGGTTCTACGGATCGCACAACGGTGGCGCGTGGGAGATCCTCATCATGATCTTCCTGGTCATCCTGACCTACGCGATCTTCCGCGGTGCCGCCGTCAACGTCCTCGGCGAGCACTTCCCGTACCAGAACGGCGCCTTCTTCTCCGACGGCATGGCCGCCCTGCTCGCCCCGCTGGGCCACACCGCCAACGTCTGGATCGAGACCATCGCACTGATGGGCCACATCGGCGTCATGCTGGTGTTCCTGCTGATCGTGCTGCACTCCAAGCACCTGCACATCGGTCTGGCCCCGATCAACGTCACCTTCAAGCGCCTGCCCGACGGCCTCGGCCCGCTGCTGCCCATGGAATACCAGGGCGAGAACATCGACTTCGACGATCCCGCCGAGGACGCGGTGTTCGGCCGCGGCAAGATCGAGGACTTCACCTGGAAGGGCAACCTCGACTTCTCCACCTGTACCGAGTGCGGTCGTTGCCAGTCGCAGTGCCCGGCGTGGAACACCGGAAAGCCGCTGTCTCCCAAGCTCGTCATCATGAACCTGCGCGACCACCTGTTCGCCAAGGCGCCGTACATCATCGAGGGCAAGCAGATTCCCGAAGAGGGCTCTGTCGACTTCGCCGCGCTGGGCGACAGCCTGCACGGCCACGGCGTCCCCGAGGACGGCTTCGCCCGCATCGAAGGTTCGGGCCCCGAGCAGGCGCTGCGCCCGCTGGTCGGCACTGCTGAGCAGGGCGGCGTCATCGACCCCGACGTGCTGTGGTCCTGCACCAACTGTGGCGCCTGCGTCGAGCAGTGCCCGGTGGACATCGAGCACATCGACCACATCGTCGACATGCGCCGCTACCAGGTCATGGTCGAGTCCGAGTTCCCCGGCGAGCTGGGTGTGCTGTTCAAGAACCTGGAGCTCAAGGGCAACCCCTGGGGCCAGAACGCCAAGGAACGCACCACCTGGATCGACGAGCTGGACTTCGACATCCCGGTCTACGGCCAGGACGTGGAGAGCTTCGACGGCTTCGAGTACCTCTTCTGGGTCGGCTGCGCCGGCGCCTACGAGGACCGCGCCAAGAAGACCACCAAGGCCGTCGCCGAACTGCTCGCCACCGCGGGCGTGAAGTTCCTGGTGCTGGGCACCGGCGAGACGTGTACCGGTGACTCGGCCCGCCGCGCCGGTAACGAGTTCCTGTTCCAGCAGCTCGCCGCGCAGAACGTCGAGACCATCAACGAGCTGTTCGAGGGCGTCGACCCGGCCAAGCGCAAGATCGTCGTCACCTGCCCGCACTGCTTCAACACCATCGGTCGCGAGTACCCGCAGCTGGGCGCCAACTACACCGTCGTGCACCACACGCAGCTGCTGAACCGCCTGGTGCGGGACAAGAAGCTGATCCCGGTGTCGTCGACCAGCCAAGAGGTCACCTACCACGACCCCTGCTTCCTCGGTCGCCACAACAAGGAGTACGAGGCCCCGCGTGAGCTGGTCGGTGCTGCCGGCGCGAAGCTCACCGAAATGCCTCGCCACGCCGACCGCGGCCTCTGCTGTGGTGCCGGTGGTGCCCGCATGTGGATGGAAGAGCACATCGGCAAGCGCATCAACACCGAGCGCGCCGAAGAGGCCGTCGACACCGGCGCCTCGGCGATCGCGACCGGCTGCCCGTTCTGCCGCGTGATGATGAGCGACGGCGTCGACGACGTCGCCGCGACCCGCAGCATCGAAAAGACCGAGGTGCTCGACGTCGCTCAGCTGCTGCTGAACTCGCTGGACACCAGCAAGGTGACGCTGCCCGAGAAGGGCACGGCGGCAAAGGCTTCCGCTGCACTGGCCGAGAAGAAGGCCAAGGAAGCCCCGAAGCCGGCTCCGGCTCCGGAGCCGGTCGCTGAAGCCGCACCCGCACCCGCGGCCGAGGCACCTGCCGCCCCGGCCGCCGGTGGCGCGGCCGCCAAGCCGGTGACCGGTCTCGGCATGGCCGCCAAGCGTCCGGGCGCGAAGAAGGCTGCGGCTCCGGCTGCGTCGGCTGCTCCGGCTGCTGAAGCTCCGGCCGCGGCCGCCGCTCCGGCTGCCGGTCTGGGTCTGGCTGCCGGCGCCAAGCGTCCGGGTGCCAAGAAGGCTGCCGCTCCGGCTGCAGCTGCTGCCCCGGCTGCTGAGGCCGCTCCCGCTGCCGAGGCTCCCGCCGCACCGGCCGCTCCTGCGGCTCCGGTGAAGGGTCTGGGTCTGGCTGCCGGCGCCAAGCGTCCGGGTGCCAAGAAGGCCGCTGCTCCAGCAGCCGCTCCGGCTGCCCCGGCTGCTCCCGCGGCTGCTGAGCCGGCATCGACCGCCACCGAGCCTGCCTCGACTGCGGTCGAACCGGCCCCGGCGGCCGAGGCCAAGCCGGAACCGCCGGTCGTCGGACTGGGCATGAAGCCGGGCGCACGGCGCCCCGGTAAGCGGTAACGCGAAGTACACCGCAATGGCCAGCTACGACCCGCCTCCAGGAGCGTCGTAGCTGGCCATTGGCATATGTGGCCCAGATCGCAGATGGGCAAAAGAATTCGACACCGATGAGAGCATGGAAACCGTGACCACCCACCAGGTACCCGCTGACCGCACATGGCATAGCGGCCACCCTCGTAACCAGCGGACGTTTGCGCAGTCGACCAAGCTGCAGGACGTCCTCTACGAGATCCGTGGCCCGGTACACGAGCAGGCCTCCCGGCTCGAGGCCGAGGGCCACCGGATCCTCAAGCTCAACATCGGTAACCCGGCGCCGTTCGGCTTCGAGGCGCCCGACGTGATCATGCGCGACATGATCGCCGCCCTCCCGTACGCCCAGGGCTACTCCGACTCCAAGGGCATCGTGTCCGCGCGCCGCGCGGTGGTCACGCGCTACGAACTGGTCGAGGGCTTCCCCCGCTTCGACGTCGACGACGTCTTCCTCGGCAACGGCGTCTCCGAGCTCATCACCATGACGCTGCAGGCGCTGCTCGACAACGGCGACCAGGTGCTGATCCCGGCCCCGGACTACCCGCTGTGGACCGCGTCGACAGCGCTGGCCGGCGGCACCCCGGTGCACTAC
This sequence comes from Mycolicibacterium llatzerense, assembly GCF_000878195.1. Taxonomy (GTDB): domain Bacteria; phylum Actinomycetota; class Actinomycetes; order Mycobacteriales; family Mycobacteriaceae; genus Mycobacterium; species Mycobacterium llatzerense. The sequence continues at coordinate 6,473 of NZ_JXST01000050.1, forward strand.
CTGTGCGACGAGACGCAGGGCTGGAACCCCGACATCGCCGACCTGGAATCGAAGATCACCGACCGCACCAAGGCGATCGTCGTGATCAACCCGAACAACCCCACCGGCGCGGTGTACAGCCGCGAGACGCTGGAGTCGATCGCGAACCTGGCCCGCAAGCACCAGCTGCTGCTGCTGGCCGACGAGATCTACGACAAGATCCTCTACGACGAGGCCAAGCACATCCCGATGGCGTCGGTGGCGCCGGACATGCTGTGTCTGACGTTCAACGGCCTGTCCAAGGCGTACCGCGTGGCGGGCTACCGCTCCGGCTGGCTGGCCATCACCGGCCCCAAGGAACACGCGTCCAGCTTCCTCGAGGGCATCAGCCTGCTGTCGAACATGCGGCTGTGCCCGAATGTGCCTGCGCAGCATGCCATTCAGGTGGCCCTGGGCGGACACCAGAGCATCGAGGACCTGATCCTGCCCGGCGGCCGACTGCTCGAGCAGCGCGACGTCGCCTGGACCAAGCTGAACGAGATTCCCGGCGTCTCCTGCGTCAAGCCCGAAGGCGCGCTGTACGCGTTCCCCCGGCTGGACCCCGAGGTACACGAGATCCGGGACGACGAGCAGCTGGTCCTCGACCTACTGCTGCAGGAGAAGATCCTGCTCACCCAGGGCACCGGATTCAATTGGCCCACACCGGATCACCTGCGCATCGTGACGCTGCCGTGGGCCCGGGACCTGTCCAACGCCATCGAGCGGCTGGGCAACTTCCTGGCGAGCTACCGCCAATAATCTCGCGCGATTTCGGCGTGATTCGTAGCGGTTAGCGTTACGGATCACGCCGAAATCACTGTTGCAAGCCGGCGATGAAGGTCCGGAGCAGCGCGGCGAGGGTGTTTTCGAGTTCGGTGCCGGGTTCGGGCTGCTTATCGGAATCGATTGCGGCCCAACCCCATACCGAGCCGACGAAGGCATGGATCGCGGCCGTGAGCAGCACCAGGCGCTGCCGGTCCAACGACAGCCGGGGCTCGAGGGCCTCGCGTAGCCGGTCTTCGATGTCGCGCGCCTGACCGCGCACCGCCTCGGCCGCCTCGGGCGTCAGCCGGTTCATCAGCACCGGGGTGGCACTGATCAGGTCACACAGCACCGGGCGCCGGGCCAGCGTGTGCGCCAAAGCCTTTGCCAGAGTGCGTCGTTCGTCTTGTAGCTGGATGTGCAGGTCCTCCAGCCAACCCAGGTGCTCGCGGTACATCACCAAGAGCAGCAAGGCTTCCCGCGAACCCGCGTAACGCAGTACGCCCGACTTCGCCAAGCCGGCCGCGGCCGCGATCTCACCGAGAGTCAGCTCGCTGGCCCGCGTGTCGTCCAGCAGGTCGCGGGTCACCTGGGTCAGATGGCGCACGCGATCCTCGCGCTGCTGCGGGCTGCGGGCCCGCGCAAAAGGCAGCGCCACTGCGGAATCCGGCGAATCCATTGCTTAATAGAACACTGTTCCGTTAACTTGGTCAACATGACACACCGCTACGAAGTCCTGGTCACCCGGCATACACAGGCCACGCCGAGCACGCTGTTCGACGTGGTGGCGGACGGATCCCGCTGGTCCGAGTGGGCTCGACCGCTGATCAACTACTCCATCTGGGAGACCCGCGGACCTGCCGATGACGGCGGCGTCGGAGCCATCCGCGCCGTCGGGACGCCGCGTTTTCCCGCCCGGGAGCAGACGACCATCCACGAGCCGGGACATCGGCACGGGTACACCATCATCTCGAAAACCCCGGTGCGGAACTACCAGGCGCAGGTCACTTTCACCCCAGAGCAGGACGGCACCCGCATCGACTGGCACGGCACGTTCGAAAGCCGTTGGCGGGTCGTCGGTCTGGGCTACCGCGCCGTCGTGAAGTACGTGCTGACGACGCTGGCCACCAAGTTGACGATCGAAGCCGAGCGACGGGAAGCTCTCAGGCCGACCCCCTAGGCTGGCTCGGGTGGCGCACTCCCATTCCCACTCGCACAGTTCCGGCCCTGCGCCGTTGAGTCCCCTGGCGGCGAAGATCGTCGTCGGGCTGCTGGCGGTGATCGGACTGGCCACCGTGATCGGCGCTGTGCTCCTGTGGCCGCACGGCAAGGCCGTCGACATCCCGCTGCCGTTCCAGAACGCCCACGGCGGCGCCGTCAGCACCGAGGCCGGGCACGTCGCGTCGACGGGGATGAACAACTGCGGCAGCCCGTCGGTCGGCGCGGTCCTGACCTCGGGCCCGGTCACCGCACCTCCCGGCGCAGGCAGCTGCGTGCAGTCGTTGATCGGCATCGACTCCGGGCCGAACTCCGGCGCCAATACGCTGCTCGAGTTCAGCAACGGCCCCGGTCAGCCGCATCTCGCCGCCGGTGACCACATCCGGGTGACCCGTCAGGTCGACGACTCCGGCACCACCACCTACGCCTTCTTCGACTTCGAGCGCACCTGGCCGCTGACCGCCTTGGCTGCCGTCTTCGCCGTGGTCGTCGTCGCGGTGGCCCGCTGGCGCGGGTTGCGGGCCCTGGTCGGTATCGCCGTCGCGTTCGTCGTGCTGACGGTGTTCCTGCTACCGGCGCTGCGCGACGGCGGCCCGGCCATCCCGGTCGCCCTGGTCGCGTCGTCGGTGATCCTGTACGCGGTGATCTATCTGGCGCACGGAGTCAGCCTGCGCACCAGTGCGGCGCTGCTCGGCACGTTGAGCGCTCTGCTACTGTCCGCGGTGTTGTCCTGGGGAGCAATCGAATTGGCGCACCTCACCGGGTTGTCCGAGGATCAGAACAACGAGATCGCGGCCTACATGGGGTCGGTGTCGATCACCGGACTGCTGCTCGCCGGGTTCATCATCGGCTCGCTGGGTGTGCTCAACGACGTCACCGTCACACAGGCGTCGACGGCCTTCGAACTGGCCGAGCACGGCGCGTCGCGGCGGGCCATCTTCACCGGCGCCATGCGCGTGGGCCGCGACCACATCGCCAGCACCGTCTACACGCTGGTGCTGGCGTACGCCGGCAGCGCGCTCCCGCTGCTGCTGTTGTTCAGTGTGGCCAACCGGTCGCTCGGCGACGTGCTGACCAGCGAGAGCGTGGCCATCGAGATCGCGCGATCAGCGGTCGGCGGCATCGCGCTGGCGTTGTCGGTTCCGCTGACCACCGCGATCGCCGCGGTGCTGGCTACACCGCGTCCGATTCAATGAGCTCCGTTGCGGCCAGCGCCGACGCCAGGTCGTCGTGCCGGAATGCCGACGTGACGTGGTCGTGGACCACGCGGAATGCTGTGGCGGCCTGACGGTCGGCGCCGGCACCGGTGATGGTCTGCTCGGCCACCACGACACCGTCGTGCACGAACAGCCGGCCGACCGTCGACTTCTCGTCGAGGTCAGTTGCCCAGGCCCGCAACGCATTCCGGCCCTGGGTCGCCCCACTGGGGTCACCGATCTCGATGTCGCCGCTGGACAGCTTGTCCAGGGTGTCCAAGTCCCGGTCATTGAGGGCGTCGATCCAGGCGAGGACCGTTGCGATCTCGGAAGTCGTCATGGCTGAAACGCTACTCCCGCAATCAGAAAGCGGAGTGATCAACCCAGCGCTGCCACACGGCCGCGTCACCGATCACTTCCAGGCCGGCTTCCTCGACCGTCTGCCTGCGGTTGACCGCCAGCAGCAGCCCGGACGCCGGACCACGCACTGCCGCATCACCTTTGGCGTGCTGGTGCGACCAGCCCAAACCGTCTTCGTCGTTGACCACCAGCCACTCGCCGGTCGGGCCCAGCTCGGACTCCGCGGCATGCAGATGCAGCGACCGGCCCCGCTCCAGCGGCGGATCGGCAGCGGGGGCCATCAACGCCACCCGCTCCAGCGTCTCGGTCACCCCGTCGGCCGCGAGCTCCGGATCGAGTACGAACGGAAGACCCAGCGCCAGAACAGCATCGGCGCGGTGCACGGTCTGCTCGTGCAGCCGCCGCCGGATCCACCACCCCGCGGGCTTCTGCCCGATGAACGTCCACACCTTGGCGTCCGACCCGACGTGCTCGACGGCGTCGATCAGGGCCTGCGCCCCGGCGTTCAGCCAGTCGATGGCGCCGTCGAGATCCTCGGGCGGCTTCCCGTCGCGCACGTCGCGGGGATCGAGTGGCTCCTTCATGTGATCGGCGACGATCTGGGCACACCAGCGGTTGCCGCGTCCGACGTGCTTGAACAACTGCTTGAGCGTCCACCCCGGACAGCTGGGTACCTCAGTGGTGAGATCGGCAGTGCGAATGATCTCGCCGAAGGCGGCAGTTTCCTCGATCAGGGCTGTGCGGAAGGCCATTTCACGACGGTACCGCTGCGCGCGCCTGCCCGAGTGCGATCGGCAATGCCGCCCAACCGCGGAGCACCCGGGTGTCGCGCCGGGTACCGGGACCCGCGAGTTGCGCTTCGGGGAACCGCTCGAAGAACGTCCGCAGGCCCACTTCGCCCTCGGACCGGGCCAGCGCCGCACCGAGGCAGAAGTGCCGTCCGCCGGAGAACGAATGGTGCTTGCCCGCGTTGTCGCGGGTGACGTCGAAGCGGTGCGGATCGGGAAAGACCGCCGGGTCGCGGTTGGCGCCGGCGAGATAGATGACGACGGGCTCGCCGGCCTGCACCTGGTACCCGGCGATGTCGACATCGACCTTGGCGATCCGGGCCGACAGCTGGACCGGCGAGTCCAGCCGCAGGATCTCCTCGACCGCAGTGGGCCACAGGTCGGGCTGCGCCAGCAGCAGCGCCAACTGAGCCGGGTGCTGCAGCAGCAGCCGAATGCCGTTGCCCAGCAAGTTCACCGTGGTCTCGAACCCGGCTGCCAGCACGAGCCCAGCGGTGGCCCGCAGCTCCTCGTCGTTGAGCCGAGCGCCGCCATCGCTCGCGGCGATGAGCTGGCTCATGAGGTTGTCGCCGGGGTTGGCCCGCAGCGCGCGGAGGTGGTCGCCGAGCCAGGTGTTGAACCCGTCCAAACCGTCTTCCACGCTGAGGTACTGCTGCCAGGTCAGCCCGATGTCCAGGCTGGGTGCGGCCAGCTCGCCGAATTCGAGGATGCGCGGCCGGTCGTGCTCGGGCACCCCGAGGATGTCCGCGATCACCGTGACCGGCAGCTGCGAGCAGTAGCTCTGCACGACGTCGACGGTGGCACCCGCGGTCAGCTCGTCGATCAGCACGGTCGCGGCCTGCTGCACACGTTCCCGCAGCGCCGCGACGGCGCGCGTGGTGAACACCGCCGAGACGGTCTTGCGGTAGCGCGTGTGCTGTTCCCCGTCGACCGACAGCAGCGACGGCGGCAGCAGCGGATGCAACCGGCCCTTGACGGTGGTCTTGCCCTCCAGCCAGCCGAGCGCGCCCGGCAGGGTGCCGCCGATCTGCGTGACGGTGAAGTCGTCCGAACGCAGAATCTGGTGCACCAGAGCATGATCCGCGGTGATCCAGGCGGCGCGGCCACGGTACATCCGGCCGCGGCTGCGCAGCTCGTCGGCGAACGCGCCTGGGTCGGCCCGCACCGCGGGGTCAGCGATGAGCCGTCCCTGCAGGTCTCCGTGCCGCGCGCCGTAGCCCGCGAGCTGACGGATGACGGCGTGTAGCGCGAACCAGTTGAGCCGTTGCCTCAGCGTCATGACGCCGAGCTTAGGCACGCCCACCGGGGTCGGGCTACATACTGCAGTCGGATATCAGGCCGACAGATTGCGGCCCAGCGCGTATACCCGCCAGCCAGCGGCCTGCCATTTCGCGACGTCCAGGCAATTGCGGCCGTCGACAATCACTTTCGCGCGGACCGTGCCGGCCAGCTGCTCGGGGTCCAGGTCCAGGAACTCCTGCCACTCGGTCAGGACCAGCACGGCGTCGGCGCGGTCGCAAGCCTCGAGGACGGAGGTGGAGTAGTTCAGCGTCGGGAAGACCCGGCGCGAGTTGTCCATCGCCTTGGGGTCGTAGACGTTGACGGCGGCGCCGTTGAGCTGCAGCATCCCGGCCACGTTGAGAGCGGGCGAGTCGCGCACGTCGTCGGACTCGGGCTTGAACGCCGCGCCCAGCACCGCGATGTTGGCGCCGAGCAGCGTGCCGCGGCACGCCTTGGTGGTCAACTCGACCATGCGGGTGCGCCGGCGCATGTTGATGCTGTCGACTTCGCGCAGGAAGGTCAGCGCGGGGTCGGCACCGAGTTCACCGGCCCGGGCCATGAAGGCGCGGATGTCCTTGGGCAGGCAGCCACCGCCAAAACCCAAGCCGGCGTTGAGGAATCGCCGCCCGATGCGGGGGTCGTGGCCCAGCGCGTCGGCCAGCACGGTGACGTCGGCGTTGGTCGCTTCGCACACCTCGGCGATGGCGTTGATGAACGAAATCTTGGTGGCCAGAAATGCATTCGCCGAGACTTTGACCAGCTCCGCGGTCTGCAGGTCGGTGAGCAGGAACGGCACGCCCCGTTCCAGGATGCGCGCATACAGTTCACGGACCGCCGCTTCGGCGCGTTGTGAATCCGCTTGCACGCCAAGCACGATGCGGTCCGGGTGCAGGGTGTCCTTGACGGCGAAGCCTTCGCGCAGGAACTCCGGATTCCACGCCACCTCGACGTCGACGCCCACCGGCGCCAGCTGGCGGGCGCGGGCCACGAGTTCGGCGGCGGTGCCGACCGGAACCGTGGACTTGCCGACGATCACCGCGGACCGGCGCAGCCGCGGCACCAGGGTGTCGATGACGGAGTGCACGTGCCGCAGGTCGGCGCCGTACTCCCCCTTCTTCTGCGGGGTGCCCACGCCGAGGAAATGCACATCGCCGAACTCGGCGGCTTCGTCGTAGTCGGTGGTGAACTGCAGGCGCCCGGCTTCGATGTTGTCGCGCAGCATCTTTCGCAGCCCGGGTTCGTAGAACGGGATGTCACCGGCGGCCAGCTTCGCGATCTTGCCGGGGTCGATGTCGATACCCAGGACCTCATGACCCAGCTCCGCCATGCCTGCGGCGTGCGTCGCGCCCAGATAGCCAGTACCGAACACGGTGCATCTCATACTGCCTTGATAGGCAGCCCCGATGAGCGCGTCGCTACGCGACACTGAGCGTCAGGCCAACGGCAGGTGACGAACTGCTGCTACGTCAGTTCGGGGCGCAGAAAATCAGGAAGCAGGTCTGCTTGGGCTGCTTCTGCTTCTTGCCGCCGTTGCCGTTGCCATTGCCATTGCCATTGCCGTTGTTACCGGGGTAATCGCCGGGGTAGCCGTTCGAGCCACCGGGGTACTGCCCGGGGTACTGGTTTCCGGGATAGCCATTGCCTGGGTAATTGCCCGGGTAGCCGTCGTCGTCATGGCCACGGCCGCCGCGACTCGGGTAGTCCGGGTAGTTGTTGCCCGGATCGCTCGGCACCCACTGGGGCTGGCGCTGGCGCGGGGCCCACGGGTTCCAGGCGGGTGGCTGCGGACCGGGGATCGCGATGACCGGAGGCGGCAACACCACGGGAGCCGGGGCGGGAACCACCGCGGGCGGCTCGACGGGAGCGGCCGGGACGTCAGGCATCGACACCGGCACGGGGGCCGGAGCCGGAGCTTCGGGCGCCGGCACATGGACCTGAGGCGCGGATTCCTTGACCACCTGCGGCGCTTCGACGTGGCGCGGCGCCGGGGCGACAGCTTCGGGTGCCGGTTCGGGGACTGCAGCGGGTGCGGGCGGCGGGACGGCCGCCGGCGGCGGCACGGGTGCGACGACCGGAGCGCTGGGCACGATGGCGGCCTGGGCAGGTGCCGGCCGTTGATCGACCGTCGGGCGGATGCTCACCGCAAGCGAGATGGCAAGGGCCACAACGCCGACCACGAAGATCGAGGTGAGCGCGCTACCGACCAGCAGGAACGGTTTGCGGCCCTGGTCAGCGACCACCGGGGCGTCGCCCAGCTCGTCGAAACCGAACTCGTCGGCGGTCAGTAGCGGAGTCGCGAGCGGAGCTGCGGCAACGGCGCCACCCGGCGCGGCCGAGTAGGCCAGGCCCGCGGTGGCAGCGTCGAACATCGGCGCGTTGGCCGAGGCGAGGGCGGCCCCGCGAGCCAGCGCCAGGTCGGCGTCGCCGGGGGCATTCACGGGGATGTCGAGCAGTTCGGCCAGGTGGGCCTGCACGGCGGTGACATCGACGCCTGCGCCGACGACGAACATGCCCTGCGGCGACGAGTCCGCACTCGCGACGGCGGCGGCCATATCGCCCAGTACGGCCATGGCGTCGGTGCTGTGCAGGCTGCGGCTCAGCACCTTGGAGATCGAACCGTCGGGATCGACGACGGACATGGTGGCGGTGTCGCGGTCGACGAACAGCAGACCGGTGCTCGAGTAGCCGACCGCCTGCCCCGCGGCCTGCGCCAGAGAGCCGGCCGCATGCAGCTCGGAAACCATCATGACGTCCTTGACGCCGGCGGCGTCCAACGCGTCGCGCAACCGCGCGGCGGCGTCGTGGTCACTCCAGGCGACACCCACCGACTTGAGGTGGTGACCACCCTCCGCGGCGCTCTCCCGGGTGCCCAGGATGGCGCTGACAACCTGCTCGACGGGCGTTGCTGAACCGTCCGCCATCTGTGTTTCGAAAATATCGTGGTCGACGATTTCACCGTCGGCCTTATCGCCCTCAACCAGCGCCATACGCACCGTGGTTGGCGTCATAGACACACCCAAAACGATGTCCACTGACCCTCCAATAGTGTTCGCTACGCTATCTAGGCCGACACCGAGAAACCCCTGACGCGCAGGCCACAACTAGAAACTTCATCGTGGCGGGCGGCGGAGGCGTTACCGATTACCCCAGCTCAATGGGCCCGATGCAGTTCTGGCCGCGGCGCTGGCTGACAGAGTCCCGCCAATGCCGGTGGTTCAACCCTACCCGCGTTTGGCGTAGATGACCTAAGCAGTTTTAGGCGTCTTCGGCGTCCGGGCGGGGTTGCTTCAGCAGATCGGTGAGCGAGCTGGAACCGGATGGCCGGCGGGTGCCCAGGTGGCCGTGCACGCCCTCGGCGTAGGCGGTTTCGGCGTGCTGCGTGAAGTCGACGCCGGCGGTTTCGTCTTCTGCGCTGACCCGGAAACCCATCACCTTGTCGATGATCTTGCCGAGCACGAAGGTCGCCGTGAAGGCGTATGCCGCGACGACGGCCATGGCCAGCAGCTGCTTACCGAGCTGCGCGAAGCCGCCGCCGTAGAAGAGGCCGCGGGCGCCGCCGGTCATGACGTCGGTGGCCAGCAGACCGATCAGCACGACGCCGACGACACCGCCGACGAAGTGCACGCCGACGACGTCGAGCGAGTCGTCATAGTTGAGCTTGAACTTCAGGCCGACCGCGAATGAGCAGACCACGCCGGCCAGCAGCCCGACGATGAGCGCGCCGAGGGTGTTGACCGTGCCGCACGACGGGGTGATCGCGACCAGGCCGGCGACCACGCCGGACGCGGCGCCGAACGTCGTCGGCTTGCCGTCGCGCACCTGCTCGACGGTGAGCCACCCGAGCATGCCGAGACAGCCCGCGACCAGGGTGTTGAGGAAGATCGCGGCGGCGGTGCCGTTGGCGGCCAGCGCCGAGCCGGCGTTGAAACCGAACCAGCCGAACCACAGCAGACCGACGCCGAGCAGAACGAACGGCAGGTTGTGCGGACGCATGGAGTCCTGCTTGAAGCCGATGCGCGGGCCCAGCACGATGGCGAGCGCCAGGGCCGAGGCACCCGACGCGATCTCGACGACCAGGCCGCCCGCGTAGTCCAAAGCGCCCATCTTGGCGAGCCAGCCGTCCGGACCCCAGACCCAGTGCGCGATGACGCTGTAGACGACGATCGCCCAGACCGGGACGAAGACCATCCACGCCGAGAACTTGGCGCGGTCGGCGATGGCGCCGCTGATCAGGGCGGCGGTGATGATCGCGAACGTCAGCTGGAAGGTGGCGAACAACAGCTCCGGGACGGCGCCGTGGTTCGTGCTCGGGCCGATGCCGAGCATGCCGAAGTGTTCGAGGCTGCCGAGGAAACCGTCACCCTCCGAGAAGGCCAGCGTGTATCCCAGCAGCAGCCACGCGACCGTGACCAGCGGAATCGAGATGAAGCTCATCATGATCATGTTGAGCACGCCGGTCGTACGGACCATGCCGCCGTAGAAGATGGCCAGGCCCGGGGTCATCAGCAGGACCAGGGCGGTGCTGGCGAGCAGCCAGGCGGTGGCGGCGGGATCGATGCCTTGCACGTGGGTCTCCTTCGACAATCTTGACGAGAATGTCTGCGTGGCGTTTCCGGCACGCGGCGACTGCGTTTCCGACGTGTTACACCAGCCTCACATCGGGCTTTCGAGTGGCGCCTCGGTGGTGGTTGTAGTAGTTCGGGCTTCGTTTCGCGTGAAACATCGTGCGGTTAGACAGTGGCCGTTCGGGGTATTCGGCTGGGATGTTGAATCGCGCAACTGCCGCTGCTGCCCTGCTCACCGCGCCGGTCTTTGTGCTGGCGGGCTGCACTTCCAACCAGATGTCGAAGCCGTCGACGTCTGCGCCGCCCACCACCTGGACTCAGGCGAATCCGTCAGCGCTGAACGTCGTGCTGAAGACGTCCGACGGCAGACCCGTCGCCAACGCCGCCATCGACTTTTCTGATGGCTACGCCACGGTGACCGCGGAGACCACCGGCGGCGGCATCCTGGCCCCCGGCAGCCACGGCATGCACATCCATTCCGTGGGCAAGTGCGAAGGAGACTTCGCGTCCGCCGGCGGTCATCTGCAGGTCGCCGGACATACCGGCCATCCGTCGAGCGGCGATCTGACGCCGCTGAACATCCGCGGCGACGGCACCGGGAAGGTCGTTGCGACGACCGACGCGTTCACCGAGTCAGCCCTGAAAGGGCCGCAGGGCAGTGCGCTGATCATCCATCAGGGTCCGGACAACTTCGCCAACATCCCGCCGCGGTACACGCACGACGGTGTTTCAGGTCCAGACGCCGAGACACTGGCCACCGGCGACGCCGGCGGGCGTGTGGCGTGTGCGGTGCTGGCTCCGGCTGGTTCTTCTTCGGCCTCGACTTCTACGTCGACGGCGACCGCGACTGTTACCGAGACCACGGGCGTTCCGGTGGCGCCGCCTGCTACTCAAACGACGACCACTACTTCACCGACGACAACTACTACTTCGTCTTCGGCGAGCACCACCACTACTTCGACCACAGCGCCGACTACGTCGACCACCACGGTGCCCACCAGCCCGGTCGGGCCGACGAGCCCGGCCCCGAGCGGCTAGTTTCCGTTGACTCTCACGTGAGGGCGCAAAAGTGCGAGTAATGAACGCCCTGGTTACCGGATCAACTGCAGAAGCTCGTCCGTGGCCGTTGACCCTGAATCTATGGCTGGAAAGGCCGAGTGGTTGACGCCGCCAGAGCAGACCCAGCCCCAGCAGGCGTTGACTGCGAATCTACGCAGTTCCCTACTTGCAAAAGTTGTGCGTCAGTTCGCGGTCAACGCAGGTCAGGGCTTGGAGAAGTTGAGGTACGACCGCGAGGGTGTCGGGCCGCGCTGGCCCTGGTACTTGGAGCCGACCTTGTCGCTGCCGTAGGGGTGTTCGGCCGGACTAGTCAGGCGGAGCAGGCACAGCTGGCCGATCTTCATGCCGGGCCAGAGGGTGATCGGCAGGTTGGCGACGTTCGACAGCTCCAGCGTGATGTGGCCCGAGAAGCCCGGGTCGATGAAGCCCGCGGTCGAGTGCGTCAGCAGCCCGAGCCGACCCAGCGACGACTTGCCTTCCAGCCGGCCCGCCAGATCGTCTGGGAGCGTGCAGGTTTCGAGTGTCGAGCCCAGCACGAACTCGCCCGGGTGCAGGACGAAGGGTTCACCTTCGTCGGGCTCGACCAGAGTGGTCAGCTCGTCCTGCTGCTGTGCGGGGTCGATGTGCGTGTAGCGGGTGTTGTTGAAAACCCGGAACAGGCTGTCCAGCCGGACGTCGACGCTGGAGGGCTGGACCATGGCGTCGTCGAACGGATCGATGCCGAGACGCCCAGCAGCGATTTCGGCCCGGAGATCGCGGTCGGAGAGGAGCACCCGACGAGACTAACGGCCAGCTTGATATCCTGCGTCAGCACCACCGTGCCGATGTAGTTCAATGGCAGAACATCAGCTTCCCAAGCTGAATACGCGGGTTCGATTCCCGTCATCGGCTCCACGAAAGCCTGCGGCACGATCTCGCCGCGACAGATACGTTGGCCCCATGGACGTCCGCGCGATCGGCAAGGGCCTGGGCACTCTGGACCGTGAGGTCTTCGAGGCGGTCGCCGAATCCCCCAGCCCATTCCTGGACACCGTGATGCCCCGGCTGACCAGGGCCGCAGACCATTCCAAGCTGTGGTTCGCCATCGCGGCCGGGCTGGGCGCGCTCGGCACCACGTCGGTGAAGCGCGGGGCCGCGCGCGGCGTCGTCAGCCTCGCAGTGACCAGCCTGGTGACCAACCAGCTGGCGAAACGGATCTGGCGGCGTCCCCGGCCGGACCATAGCCGCATCCCGGTGGTGCGCCGGGCCAGAAGAATGCCGACGTCACACTCGTTGCCGTCCGGCCACTCCGCGAGCGCCGCGGCCTTCGCGGTCGCCGTCGGGCTGGAATCCCCGTTGGCCGGCCTGCCGCTGGCACTACTCGCCGGCCTGGTCGGACTGTCGCGGGTCGCCACCGGTGCGCACTATCCAGGCGACGTGTTCGCCGGATTCGGCATCGGCGCCGCGATCGCGGTTGTCGGCGCCCGCATCGTCCCCACCATCCCTGCGGCCACACTGCCGACTTCTGATCCGCTGCGATTCCACACCGAGCCGCGACCGGACGGCACAGGCGTCGCACTCGTCATCAACCCGGCCTCCGGTGACGGGACGGGCAAACGGATCATCGACGAAGCCCGAAAAGCCTTGCCGGGCATGGAGATCGTCGAACTCGACAAAGACGACGACATCGAAGCGGTGCTGCGCGAAACAGCCAAACGCGTCGAGGTGCTCGCCATCGGTGGCGGCGACGGAACGGTGGCGTGCGCGGCGGGCATCGCCGTCGAGCAGGGTGTCCCGCTCGCGGTGTTCCCCGGTGGGACGTTCAACCACTTCGCCAAGGACATCGGCTGCGATTCGGTGGCCCGGACCGTCGAAGCGATCACCGAAGGCACCGCGGCCTACGTCGACCTGGTGTGCCTCAACGACGAACGCATGGTGATCAACACCGCCAGCATCGGCGCCTACCCGAAGTACGTGCGGACCCGCGAGAAGCTCGAGCGCCGGATGGGCAAGCCGCTGGCCGGGCTGTGCGCGCTCTATCTGACGCTGCGCCGGGAAGCTCCGGTGCGAATCAGCTACGACGACAAGACACTTGAGACCGAACTCTTCTTCCTCGGCAATTCGAAGTACTTCCCATCCGGATTCGCCCCGTCGCAGCGACCACGTCTCGACGACGGGCTGATCGACGTACGGATCCTCGAGACCGGGCGGCGGTTCGGCCGGCTGCGTATTGCGACGTCCGTGGCGTTGGGCCGACTGGAACGCAGCCCGCTCTATCACGAGCTGCAGGTGCCAGAGTTCCGCTTCGTCTCTGTCGACGGACCGACGACCGTTGCCCACGACGGTGAGGTCGGCGAGGCGTTGAGCGAGGCCACCTTCAGCGTGCGCTACCGGGCGCTGCCGGTGTTTCGTCCCCTGACCTAGGGCCGCATCTCGTAGGCACCGTCGTAGGCGGCCACCTGCGCCCAGACCCGATCGAAGCGCGCCGTATCGGCGACGGGCTTACGGATCGCGGCCAAAGCCCACTCCTGTTGCGCCGCAGTCGAGCTCGGCTTTCCATGCAGCGCAACCGCATACGACGAGAAGTCGCGGATCTGGAAGTCGAAGATCTGATCCAACAGGTCACGGTCGAGCCCGGTCAGTTCGGCCTGCTCGAGGATCAGCTGCCCGTAGACCACCAGGGTGAACAAGTGGCCGACAACGAGCACGAAGTCGAGGTCGCATTGTTGGTCGGCATCGGGCGCCGCTGTGGCCAGTAGGTCCTTGAACGCCAACACTTGTTCGTAGAAACGCTCCACATTCGGAACCGAGAGGTTCCGCTCGTATACCGGCGCCCAGTCCGCGAACTGCACCTTCGACGCGCCACGCGCCGGCCCCTGCGCCCAGAAGAACACGTCGTCGGCCGTGTCGTCGCGGGTGCCGATCTGCGGGTAGCTGCCCGGGTTGAACATGTAGTTGGGCATGAACTTCAGGATCTGTGCGACGTTCACATGCACGGTGCCCTCCAGTCGGGGCAGGGCACCGATCAACCGGTTCACCTCGTTGAAATAGGTGTTCTTCTCAAACCCCTTGGCGGCCAGCACATCCCATAGCAGAGTGATGACGCGCTCGCCCTCGGAGGTGACCTTGGACTTGGTGACGGGATTGAACAGCAGGTAGCGGCGGTCGTCGAGGCCGGCACTGCGGAAGTAGTCGATGGCGCGATCGCTGAACAACTTCATCGCGATCAACCGGGAGTAGACGTCGACGAATGACGCACGCACGTGCGGGAAGTCGGTGACCGGGTTGCCGTAGAGGATCCGATTGTTCGCGTGCGTGATCGCCTCGTAGAAGGCGTGCTCACACATCCCGATCGAGCCGCTGCACAGATTGAACTTGCCAACGTTGACGGTGTTCAGCGCCGCCGAGAAGGCCTCCGGCCCCGTGCACAGGATGTCCTCCTCATGCACCGGATAGTCGTTGAGCCGGAAGGTGCTGACGTACATCTGGCCGTGCACCACGTTGTCGATCAGCTCGTAGTTCTCATGGCCGCTGTCCGCGACGAACCAGACATAGCCATCCGGTCCGTCGACGTCGGTGCGGCGCGAGAACACCGACACCATGCCGGCCACGTTGCCGTTGCCGATGTAGTACTTCTCCCCCGAAGCCCGGAACACCACGCCCTCGTCGGTCGTCGGCGTCAGCAGCAGGTCGGTGTTGTAGATGTCGGCGCCGTGCTCGCGCTCGGACAGCGCGAACGCCATGACGCCGCCCGCCTCGAGCTGCGCGGCGGCCCGCTCCTTGGCCTTGATGTTGTCGCTCTGCCAAATCGGGCCGAGGCCGAGGATGGTGACCTGTTCGGCGTACCAATACGCCAGCCCGTAGAAGCCGAGGATCTCGCTCAGCACGGCATTGCGCGAGGTGTCCCAGCGCTTGTTCGGATCACCGTCGGCGAACTCCGACGGCGTCAGGAACGTCGCGAAAACCTTCTCCCGCTTGATGAATTCGAGAAAGTCGGTGACCCAGGTCGCGGCCAGGTCGTCCTGCAGCAACCGCACCTTGCCGCGATCTTCGAACCATTCGATCAGCGCGCGCAACTGGCGCCGCGACTCCGGATCGAGGTGTTGAGGGTCGAAATCGTTCGGGTTGAGCAGCAGTCCGCGGGCGTTCGGCATGGGCGCACCTTCTTCGGTCCGGATTTGGCACCGAATCTAGCCCTCGGACGACCGCGGGACGGCAGATTCCGATTGGCGACTCTGAGATCGCCCCAATGAGCGAGGGGTGCGTCCTTATTGGAGCGCTACACCGAGCTCCTGGGCGAACACCCTGATCATGTGTTGCACTCCGATTTCGTTGCGGCCGATGATCATGTGGTCGTGCTGGCCGTGTCTGACACCTTCCCCGCATTGGGGCAACATGGCGAAGTCCTCGTCGACGACCGCGGCGTGGACGTTGTCGTACACCTGGTCATAGACCGCACGCATCTCGTCATCGGTGGCCGGCACGCGCCCCATCCAGCTGTGGCGCACCGAGCATCGGGTTGGCTCCCCAGCGGGCAGGATGTCGACGATCTCCACTCCAATCGGGCTGTTCGCCAAGATCAGATTGGGATAGATCCAGTAGATGACGCCCATGTTCTGGTGCGGGTCCCAGGAGCCGGACGGGTCGTCAGCGAGATTGGCGACCCAGTTGAAGGGAAAGCCGATTCGGTGGTGCTTGCCGTACTCGTCGTACACCCCGGTGTTGGGCAGGGTGTTCTGCCCAATCACGCTCTCGCCGTGGACGAATGGGAAGTGGTACCCCTCGGCGAACGCTTCGAGGGCTCCCTTCCACGACACTTGCGACTGGAACTCCTTCTCGGTGTGATACCCGTACGCGGCGTAATTCATCAGCTCGAGTTCCGGACCGATGGACCCGAGGTGGCTGTCGACGTCGATGGCGGCACCGGCGGTCAGGACGGCCCAAATGAAGCCGTGCCGCTCCTCGTTCGGCAACTCAACGAGTCCGTAGTCGGCCTTGTCCATCGAATCGAAACCTGCCTTGCCCGGAACGGTGAACAGTTCGCCGGTGTTCTTGTAGCTCCACGCGTGGTACGGGCAAGTGAATCGCGCAGCGTTGCCAGCTCCACACGCGGGTTTCGCGCCGCGATGGCGGCAGTAGTTGAGGAACACGTGACTGACACCGTCGCGATCTCGGGTCACCAGTAGCGAATCACCCAGCACCGAACGCACGACGTAGTCGTTGGCGTTGGGAATCTGGGCCGACGGCACGATCGCAAGCGGCACGCGCCGCAACACCTGCGACTCCTCGATCTCAGTGATCTTCGGATCTCGGTAGTAGTGCAACGGCACCCGCAGTTCGCGGTCGGCCATATCCGTCGTCTTGTCGACTGCATGGCGCAAGGCACGCCTCGTCAGTGCCTCGTTCTGACTACTGACCGGTCCTTCGGCGATCGCCGTCATGGCTGACCTCATTTCACACTCGGGAGTAATCGGACCATACAGTAGCGACACTATGTATGGTCAAGAGTAGATGGGGTCCGCAGGGGAGCAGCGGGATGGAAGTATGCGGTGATGCGCAGACACGGCTGGTCTGGTGACATCCCCGTCGACGACGACGAGGCGGTGCGCCGCATCGTCAGCGCGGCCCGGTCATCGATCGACGAGCGGGGTTCGGTGAGCGTGTCCGATGTGGCCACCGAACTCGGGATCACCCGGCAGACCGTGTACCGCTACTTCCCCACCCTCGACGCGCTGATGACCGGCACCGCATTGTCGGCAGTCGAAGGCTTTCTGGACCGCTTGGCCGAAGACCTGCAATCGATCACCGACCCCACCGAGGCCGTGATCGAAGGCATCGCATACACATTGGAACAACTCCCCAACGACCGCTATCTGAGCTTGGTCATGCACCCCGGCAGGGCGAGCGCCTTCGCCGCCGGCGTCACCTCCGAAACGTCGATTTCGTTCGGTCGGTCGATCCTCGAGCGCTTCCAAGTCGACTGGCCCGCAGCCGGTTTCAGCGGCAGGCAACTCGACGAGCTCGTCGAGTTCATGCTGCGGACACTGCAGTCGTTCATCTTGGATCCCGGTGGCCCCGAGCGGCACGGCGAGGAACTGCGCGCCTTCCTCCGTCGCTGGGTCGCGCCGGCAGTCCAGATGCATCACGACTCAGTCGCCAACACAGCTCCATAGCGCGCTCGAAACTCTGTCGACCGATTCCGCTCCGCCATGAAACCATGCCCCTATGGCCAAGCAGTTCCCGGAGATCACCGACAGATTCAGCACCTTCATTGCCGCGCAAAGCATGTACTTCGTGGCGACGGCGGCGAGCGACGGCCGAGTGAACCTCTCCCCGAAGGGCCTGGACTCGCTCCGGGTCCTCGGCCCGAATCGGGTGGCGTGGCTGAACCTGACCGGCAGCGGCAACGAGACCTCGGCGCATCTGCTCGACAACCCGCGGATGACGCTGATGTTCTGCTCGTTCGACCGCGAGCCCCTGATTCTGCGGCTGTACGGCACGGCTCGCGAAGTCCAGCCCGAAGACCCTGACTGGGACGAGCTCTACCGCGAGTTCCCGCCCCACATCAGCGCCCGCCAGATCTACGACATGACCGTGGACCTGGTCCAAACCTCGTGCGGCTTCGGCGTGCCGCTCATGTCGGTCGAGTCCGAGCGCGTCCTGCTCGACACCTGGGCCGAGAAGAAAGGCCCGGAGGGCGTCGCCGAGTACTGGCAGCAGAAGAACCTGTCGAGCATCGACGGCATGCCGACGAAGCTGGCTCTGGATTGACCAGTGGCACTTACGGTTTCGGCTACGCGACCATGACGTCGACCGACAGGCGCTCCCCAAGGGCGTACACGGTCGGCCAGTCTTGACTCTGCGCGGCCGTTTCCAGCGCGTCGATCAGCGGGCTCTCCACGCCCAGTTCGGCGAGCCACGTCGAGACCGTCGCCGCGATCTGTTCGCCGGGCACCTCTTCGGCGCGCCGGCCATGCAGACGGTCGACCACCACGAAGGTCGGCGCTGCGGAGCGCCGGCGGCGGAAGTCGATGATGCTCATACCAATTGAACGAAGCGGCCGTCAAAAAGGTTCACCGCGGCCGAAGCACCTAACGTGGTTCTATGGATCGTTCGATGCGCGACCGCATGCTCGCTGGTGACCTCTACATTGCCGACGACCCCGAACTGATCCGCGACTCGCAACGCGCACAGCAGCTCACTCACCGGATCAACGCCCTCGATCCCACCGACCTCGAGGAACGAAACCGCCTGCTTCGCGAACTCCTCGGCACATTCGGCGAGGGCAGCGAGATCCGTCCGCCGCTGCAGTGCGACTACGGATACCAAACCACCATCGGCGCGCGCACTTTCGCGAACTTCGGCCTCATTCTGCTCGACGTCGCCAAGATCAGCATCGGTGACGACGTCCAGATCGGCCCCAATGTGCAGCTGTTGACGGCCACCCACCCCTTGGAGCCGAGCGTCCGCAGGGACAAGTGGGAAGCAGCCGAACCGATCACGATCGGCGACAACGTGTGGCTGGGCGGCGGCGTCATCGTGTGCCCGGGCGTCACCATCGGCGCCGACACCGTCGTGGGAGCCGGTTCGGTGGTCACCCGCGACCTGCCACCTCGCGTCCTCGCGGTCGGCTCGCCGGCGCGGGTGATCCGCGAGTTGTAGGTCGGAACTACACCCGAACGGTCAATTCCATACCCTTGTCGAGGGGAATCGGGACACTGACGTAACCACTCGCCGGCGCGTTGACGTAGTCGCGGTAGACGTGGTCAGGGTCGAGCCTGACGTTGTCTCCGAGAATCAGCGCGCCGGGCGCCAACACCGGCTCCAGGATCTTCAACACCGGCAAGTCCAGATCGGGCCAGCCGTCGAGAAGCACGAATTGCACTGGGCCCGTGACGGTCTCGAGGGTCGTGCGCGCGTCCCCTTCCAGAATCGTGATCAAGTCCGCAACGCCCGCCTCGGCGAACGTCGCGCGGGCTGCGGATATCTTCTGCGAACTCATCTCCGTGGTGATGATCCGTCCGACACCGTTGTCCCGGACTGCAGCGGCCAGGTGCAGGGTGGAGATGCCATAGGACATCCCGTATTCCACGATGGTCGAGGGCTTCAGTGCGCGGACCAGGCTGTAAAGCAGCCGGCCCGAGTCAGGGGCCACAGAAAGGTAGAAGTCCTGGCAAATGTCGGCACGTTCGACGATGGCATAGTCGGTCGGCGAAAGCCCTTGCCGCCGTTGATCATCCAATTTCGCATCGGCGAACAGGCGATCGATGATCGAGGCGTATTCCGGTCGGTTCAAGGTTGAGGTCATGCGATTTACAATAGACGCAACGTTGTGTCTAGTCTAGGGCTACGATGGTGTTCAATCGAGCCATGGCAGACGCGCAACCACATCACGGAAACCGGCACGGTCGCAGTGAAGCCGCGCGGGAAGCCGTACTGCGCGCTGCTGATGATCTGCTCGTCGAAAAGGGCTTTTCCGGGGTCACCATCGAAGGCATCGCCAAAGCGGCAGGCGTCGCCAAGCAGACCGTCTATCGCTGGTGGGGCTCCAAGACAGAAGTCCTCATGGACGCATTCCTCGAAGATGCCGCCGCAGCTTTGGAGCCACCCGATACCGGCCGCCTGGACTCCGATCTGCGCGCACATCTGCGCGATACCGCGCACTTCCTCACCACCGATGACGCGGGCGTCGTCTACCGCGCACTCATCGGACAAGCCCAACACGATTCGGAATTGGCACAGACCTTTCGATCCCGCTACCTCGATGATCAGCGCACCCGCGACCAGAAACCGTTCCTTCGCGCGATCGAACGCAATGAGCTGCCCCCCGAGACCGACGTGGCCGCGTTGGCCGAGTGGCTCGTCGGCCCGATTCATCATCGCGTGATCGTGACGGGCGAACCGATAGACGACACGTTCCTCGACGCCGTTGTCGACGTGGTCCTGACAGTGTCGGCATCGAGTCGCAAGAAGGTGTCATCCAACCCAGAGCCGGCCAGCTAGGGCTCCGCAAGCCGAAGGCCGCCATGCAAGGCAATTTACCGTGGTGTAAATATGTCTCTTGTGACTGAAGATGCCGATGTGGCACAGGCTCGGGCATTGCGCGCGGAGCTACGCAGGCATGCGTGGGACCTGGCGTCCAGGCTGTCCCGGGTTGAGTCGCTACCGGATGCGTCGGCGTGGTCTGAGCGGGCGCGATCGATGCGGCGACGCGCCCGCGACCTCCGCCGCGACCTCGACGAGGCCAGGTTCCTGATCGATCGGTTGCATGCCCGGTTCCCCAGCATCGACGCAGCGGGCGCCTCGACGGATACGCCGTCCCCAAGTTATTGAGAACCCTCATTGACAATTGCTCCTAGATGATTAACAGTGCTAAGCGTCTCTAATGAAAGGCGCACTATGAGCACGCCAGACCAGCTCAACGAGCTCGGCTACTACGCCGTCACCCGGCACCCCGCCGATGCCCGGGTGGTGCTGCCCGAGGCCCGGGCCGCCGAGGCGCTCGGTCTGGGCTCCTGCCACATCGGCGAGCGCTTCACCGTGAAGGACGCCGGCGTCCTCAGTGGCGCCGTGGCGGGCGCCAGCACGACGCTGGGCATCGCGCCGTCGACCAATCACCACACCCGTCACCCCACCGTGACCGCGACCATCGGGTCGACGATGCACGCACTGACCGAAGGCCGGTTCGCCATGGCGTTCGGCCGCGGGATGGGACCGTACTGGCAGGCGATCGGGCTGCCGGTGGTCACCGAGGCCCGCCTGCGCGACTTCTTCGGCATCCTGCGCCGGCTCTGGGCCGGCGAGATGATCCTCAATCACGATGGCCCGGCCGGGAAATGGCCCATGCTGCGCCACGTGAACGGCCTGGACGACGGACCGCCGATCGGCCTGGTGGCAGTCGGCCCGAAGACCATGGAGCTCGCCGGCGAGATCGCCGATTTTGTTGTCCTGCATACCTTTTTCTCCGATGAAGCGACGGAGAAGTCGGTTGCCGCGGTCCGCCGGGGCGCCGAGAAGGCGGGCCGGGACCCCGACAGCGTCCGCATCTGGGCATGTCTGGCGACGGTGCCCGACGCGTTGTCCGAGGACGACCAGATCCGGCGTGGTGTCGGGCGGCTCGCGACCTATCTGCAGGCCTACCCGGATGTGCTGGTCTCGGCCAACGGCTGGGATCGCGCGACGTGGGACCGCATCCGCCAGTCCGACCTGTTCACCGATGCGGCCACCGCCGGACCCATCGATGCCAGTGCGTCGTTCGAGACGCTACAGCGGATCGCCGAGTTGATCCCCACCGAATGGCTGGACGCCGTCGCCAAGGGGTCGCCGCAGGACTGCGCGAAAACCATTGCCCGCCAGTTTGATCTGGGCGTGCACTCGGTGATCATGCACGGAGCCAGCCCGCACGAGCTCGCACCCGTGGTCGAGGCCTACCGCGCCAACCGACCGACGCTGCACCGTGCGGTCGCGGCGAACCCCGGTCGATTTGCCTGAGCACGCGGCCCGGGATTCCCCGCAGGCGGCCCTGGCCCGGGAGCAGTGGCAGGCCGTCGTCACCCAGTCGGGCGCCGGCACCAAGCTCAACAAACGCGGCCTGGAAACCAGGGCGCGCCTGCTCGACGTCGCCATCCGTTGTCTGGCCGACAGCGGTGGCGAGCCGGTGTCGGCGAACCGCATCGCCAAGGATGCGGGCGTCACCTGGGGCACGGTGCAGCACCAGTTCGCCGACCTCGACGGGCTCTGGGTTGCGGTCATCACCGAAATCCATTCCCGCAGTTGGTCTTCTGGTCCGGAAACGCCGCGCAGCGGCACCTTGCGGGAGCGGGTGGAAGGGGCCATCGAATCCGTCTGGCGCTACTTGGATACCGCGGAGGGACGAGCCCTGACCGCACTGCGCACGTCACTGCCGGCGCGGCGTTCCGATATCGCCGCCGAATACCCGCGCACCGCAGCGGCTTTCGCGGCCCGTGAGCTCGACTGGATTCAGGGTTTCGACTATCTGATGGACGGGCTCGACGTCGACCCGGACCAGTTGCATCGCGTGCGATGCCTGCTGCCCGCCGCGATCCGCGGTCTCAGCAACGAACGGCAGATCGGTTTCACCTCGGATCTCGACGTCGCCCGCGCGGCGCTGACCGATGCCGTCGTCGCGTTGCTGACCCCGCCGCGACGGTAGCGGCAAACCATACGGAGATATTTTCCTAGGTCCGCCGGACTGTTCGCTGATAGCATCTGACCTGCATGTTTTTGCACCGTGTGGCTAATCGGAGGCTGCCATGGCTAGCGAAAAGTTGAACCGGACCGTGACGTTGTCATTGGTGGCGCTGGCGGCGACCACGGGTGTCACGTTGGCCACCGCCTCGTCGGCTGCGGCTGCGCCGGCAACCTGCGAAACGGGTTGCGACGTCGGTGGCATCAATACCGCCCCGCCCCCGTTCCTGAAGCTGAACGCACCGTTCATCAAATTCTGGAACATGCAGAAGGTGAACTTCCCGTTCATGAAGTTCGACAACCTGCAGAAGTTCGACAACTTGCAGAAGGTCAACGTCTTCCAGAAGTTCAACGTGTTCCAGAAGATCACTGGCGCACCATCGCTTTCGATCACCAACCCGTTCCACAAGTGACCGAAGCCGGCGCACGACTGGTCGATTGCGCCGCAGACCTCGGCAAGGTGCTCGCTGCCGCGCGCTACTCACCGAGCGGGCTCGGCAGCGGCCGCATCGCGCCGAATCCCCTTGAGGCGGTTGTGCTGGCGCACCGCCTGGGCTCCGATCCACTGGCCACCCTGGTCAACCTGTTCCTGGCCGGCCTGGCGGTGCCCACCGCCGACGCAGCGGGGGCGCTACACCCACTGAACATCGACGACCTGGTCGACGCCTGCCTGCTCACCCGCAGCGACGACCATGTGCAGGCGACGATGTGCATCGGGTGGGCCGACGACATGCTCGTCGCCCACGATTGGCAGGACGGGCGCCCGACCGGCCGGGAACACGTCGTCGCCGTCGCGCAGGCGTCCATGACGTTGGCCGACCTCACGGTGCGCCTCCCCGACGTCGATGCGCTCGACGTCGGCACCGGCGGTGGTGTGCAGGCGTTCCAAGCCGCCGGCCACGCTGCCCACGTGACAGGTACCGACGTGAACACCCGAGCATTGCGGCTGGCCGAGTTCGGCGCGGGACTCAACGGCCTGTCGAATGTCACTTGGCGCGAAGGCAGCCTGCTGGAACCCGTCGGCGATCAGACTTTTGACCTGATCACGGTGAATCCGCCATTCATCATCTCGCCCGACAACACCTACCTGTGGCGCGACGCCGGTCAGGCAGCCCGCAAGCCCGGCAGCCTGGGCCAGCAGCTGGTTCACGACATCGCGCCGCGGCTGCGCACCGGGGGCTGGGCCACCATGCTGGCGAGTTGGCCGCATCCGGCGGACGGCGATTGGGTGGCGCCGGTCCGCTCGTGGTTCGCGGAGTCAGGTTGCGACGCTTGGGTTCTGCGGTTCGCGACGCATGATCCCATCGAGCATGCCGAGACCTGGCTGGTGCAGAGCGTGCACGCAACCGCCGATTTCGCGGCCGCCCTCGATCGCTGGCTGGCGTTCTATCGCGACCAGGGCATCGAGGCGCTGACGACCGGCGCAATCATCATGCAGCGCAATGACACTCGGACCGAGCACCTGTGGACCGACGAAATGCCGGGCTCCCCCACGGGGTCGGCCAGTGATCAGATTCAACGGGTGTTCGCGCACCGGCGACGGCTGGCCCAGCTGACCGACGAGGACCTGCTCGACGCGGTGCTGACCCCGCTGCCCGGTAACCGGTTGGACCAGACGTTGTCCCGTGGGGACGGCGGCTACGAACCGGCGCCGACGCAGCTGTGGACCCTACCGGGGCTCAGCGTGTGCGCCACGGTATCTCCGGTAGCGCTCCCTGTGGTGCTCGAGCTCGACGGGCGACGGCCGCTGCGCGACCTCATTGTCGCCGCAGCGGACGCGACCGGCTTCGCCCCCGATCAGATCAGGACCGACGCCCTCAGTACCGCCACCCGGCTGATCGAACTGGGCCTGGTCGACTGGAACTGACTGTCACTCAACGCGATCGGTAGTCGCCGGCCCGAACAGGTACAGCTGATCAAGTACCGGCGCCGGGTCACCCGACCAGGCCATGGCCGCCATCTGACTGCGGCTGCGCCGCCCCGTGCGCCAGCGGATCGATTCGAATCGCGTGGTCTTCAGATCGATCGCCGGGTCCCCATCCGGACCACAGCGGTACTCGCCGTCCTCGACGATGACCCGCACCGGCACCGGCGTCTCCAGCATGCGCAGCAGTTGATCGGAAACACTCTGCACGGCAGCGGAATCCCGCACACCCGGCCGGCCGAGCGCGTCCCGGATGTCGTGTTCGCGGACGACGATGTCGCCGAGGGGCGGGGCGATGCCCTCCCGGGCCAGCCGCGGCATTTCCGTTGCCGCTTCGCCCCAGGCGCGCAGGATGTCGTCCACGCCGCGCCCGTCGAACCGGGCCACTTGGGCTGCCGTCTGCGCGTCGGTGGGCGGTGCGGCCGGGCGGCCCGCAGCCCAGTCCTGTGCGACTCCGGCCATATGTGCGAGTACATCCCGCACCGACCAGCCAGGGCAGGCGGCGACCGCCGCATCTGCCGAAGCACCTGGCGCACTGACCAATTCGATGATGCGGTCCAGGGTCTGCTGGTACAGCACCGCGAGTTCGGATTCATCGCTCACAGGAGTCGCACCCTTCTACGCGCGGCGGACGGGGATCATTGGGCTTGCTGGGGTCGGGGTCGCCGAACCAGCGGGAGGGTTGGTGCTCGCCGTAGGTGTCGTGCCAGTCCCACCATTCGTAGGGCGCGTCCTGCGGGTACCCGGGTGGGGAGTCTTCCCAGGTCTCCTGCCGGCCCAGCGCCGTCATGTCGAGGTAGCTCCACGAGCTGCCCAGTGCTTCGTCGCCGCGGCTGTTGATGAAGTAGGTGCGGAAGACGGCGTCGCCATCCCGGATGAAGGCGTTGGTGCCGTGCCACTCGTGCACGCCGAAGTCGACGTCGAAGTCGTCGGTGATGGTGTACCAGGGCATCTTCCAGCCCATCTTGGCCGTCATCCGCGCGATGTCGGGCTGCGGCGCACGTGACGCGAACGCCAGCGTGGTGTCGCGAGCGTTGAGATGCGCGACGTGTCCCACGTTGTCGGCAATCATCGAACAGCCACGGCACGCGTGCTCGGGCCAACCCTTGACGCCCTCTTCGAAGAACGCGCGGTAGATGACGAGTTGCCTTCGCCCACCGAATAATTCGGTCAGGCTCAGTTCACCGTCGGGTCCCATGAACGTGTAGTCCTTGGTGACCGGCGTCCAGGGCATGCGGCGCCGCATCGCGGCCAGTTGGTCCCGCTGCCGGGTCGATTCTTTCTCCGCAACGAGCATTTTCTCGAGCGCGGCGTCCCACTCGGCCGCTGTCACGATTTCGGGTTTCTGCATGGTGTTCCTCCTCTACAGAATCATTAAACAACTTTGTTGAATATCTCTATTCCAGCAGAGCATGATCCATCGCTATAGTCAACAAGATGGTTGAAGATCAACTGCTGGATCGGGCCTATGCCGCCTTGGCCGATCCGACGCGCCGATGGCTGCTGGAGACGCTGCGGCAAGGCGATGCGCGCATCACCGATCTGGCCGCACCGTTGCCGATGACGTTCGCCGGCGTCTCCCGCCATATCGGCGTGCTGGAATCGGCGGGCCTGGTGCAACGCGATGTTCGCGGCCGGGAACGCTGGGTGTCCCTGCGCCCCGATGGGCTGACCGTGGCGCAGCAGTGGATCAACGAACAATCCAACTTCTGGTCGGTGCGGGCAGACGCCCTCGCTGACCGCTTGCGCCGCAAAGGGAATGGCCAATGACAGAGCCCGTCACCGTACGCGTCCAGCGCATCATGCCGGCAGTGCCGGACGTGGTGTTCGGCGAATGGCTGGACGTCGAGTCACTGGCGGACTGGATGTGTCCGCGCCCCGACCGCTGTGTCGCCATCACCGTCGAACCGCACGTCGGGGGCAAGCTGCAGTTCGACGTCGAACACTCCGGCAGCCTCGTCCTGATCATCGGGCGCTTCCTGGAGATCGACCGTCCGCGTCTGCTGCGTTTCACGTGGAGCAATTCGAACTGGCCTGATCCGACGATGGCCAGCGTCGTCAACGTCACCTTCGAACCCCACGGCGAGGGCGAGACGCTGATGGCGATCGAGCACTCCCTGCTGCCGGCTCACGAACAGGAGAACTTCCACAATGGCTGGGAGCTCACCGCCCAACAGTTGGAGACGGTGCTGCGAGGGCGGTGACCGTCGTCCGCCGAATCTAGGCTGCCCCAAGGTCAATATCAGCTACCGTGCTACGGCGAACGCGTCGCTTGTCGTCCACGAATTGGCTGGCCGAAGGCTTCGTTAGGCAGTCCACTCAGGCGCGAACATCTCCAACTGTCCGCGCTGAGGTTCGCTGACCACCAGGTCCAGATTGTTGGCGCGTGGGTATATCTCCGCCGCCTCCCACTGGGCCGCAAGCACACTCGATGCAACCCCGAGTTGCACACCTCGCTCGAGCAGCTCAGCATGCAGACGCACAGCGTCGAACAAGAACACAGACTCGATACAGAACGGCCGGAGGGAATTGCGCGACGACGCTGCCGCAGCTTTTGGGCCCGTGAAGACCAGGTAATAGTCAATGGGCACAGTCGTGTTCACATCGAGTAGTCCCTCGCGCTTTCCATACGCCTTTACGTTAACGGTGCGACCGGACAGCTCGCCCGTCGTGAAGTGGCCGTCGTAGCCCGAGGCGTTCGCGGCCTGCTCCAGCTCGACATCAAAAACCCGGGACGCGATCCACTCGCCGATATGTCCAGGAAGTGCAGGCCTGCCCAACAGCCGTCCCAGTCGAGCATCGAGCGCATTCCGTTCACGAAGCAGCGCCGCAAGCTCGGCGAGGTCAATATCGTCACGCTGATCCATTCGATGACGATTGCACAGGCGTCAAGTCCCCGAGGTGTCCCACTGCTACCGTCGCCCCGTGGATCTGACGGACTCGTACACCCGCGTGCTGCCGCCGCACATCCGCGACCGGTACGAGTTCATCGAGACCCGCAACGCCGCCGCGATCCTGGCCGCCACCAACCCGCAGCGGTTCGACGAGCTCCTCAGCGCCCTGCACGAATTTCAGCTGCGCACCGACGACCTCGTCCAACCAGGGGGCCAGGAGACCGAGCTGGCAGCGCGGCTCAACACCGCCTTCCGCGACAAGGGCTGGCGCGAGGCACGCGTCGACACCCGTATCCGCCTCGAGCTGCGCAAGATGCCGCACAAGCCCGCCGGCGAAGCGCACCCCACCCTGGCGGACACCGAGGTGTTCAACGAGGGCTACAAGGTCGACAACTTCGTCGACCGGCTGGCACTCGATGTGGAGTGGAATGCCAAGGACGGCAACCTCGATCGCGATCTCAGCGCCTACCGCGCGCTGTACGACGCGGCGCTGATCGACGTCGCCGTCATCATCACCCGCACCCAGACCGACCTGCGCACCCTGGGCTACCGGCTGGGCATCGAAGCCGGCATGGACGACGAGCGCGCCCGCCGGATTCTGGCCACCACGACCACCACCAACACCGAGAAACTGCGGCCGCGGATGCAACGCGGCGACAGTGGCGGCTGCCCGCTGCTGGCGGTCGCGATCTGCGCCCGTACCTGGGTTCAGCACGCTCCGAACCCTGAGGCTGCCGAAACAACACCCGACATCGGGCTCTGGGAGACCTGACCTGTCAGCCCCGGTCGATAGTCTCTCGGCTGTAGGGGATCAGCAACGGGAGGTCGGAGGTCGCGGTGGTTGAGCCGCACGGTATGGGTAAGGCCGGGGGAGGCTTTGGCAAGACGGTTGGCGACATCAGCAAGTTCGCGCGAAGAACCTCAGCGCAGTTGTTCGAGCAGGCCGGCGAATTCATGGACGCTGCTGTGGACAGCGTTGAGAAGCTGACAGCGAAGGAATCGGACCCATACGCCGAGGCCATCGCCGAGTACAACGCCGCGTTCGTCGCGATGAACGACAAAGGTCAGTCCGTCCTACGCCAGCGTGAGCGCTCGACGGACCTGGTCGAGCTCGTCGAGCTGCTCGTGAACAGCATCGCCAATACTCCGAAATCATTTGAGGCTGACTTCGACGAGATCGACGTCCACAAGGAACAGTTCCTGGACGCGGAGGAATTCGCCCGGAAGGACCTCGAAGCAGCACGAGTTTCAGCCGCCAGCGCCGGAGTTGGGGTGACGGCGGGCGCTGCGGTCGCGAGCGTGGCCCCGACCGCAGCGATTTGGGTCGCTACCACCTTCGGCACTGCATCGACCGGTACCGCGATCTCTACCCTCTCCGGGGCCGTCGCGACCAAGGCGGCTCTCGCATGGCTCGGCGGCGGCACGGTAGCAGCCGGCGGAGGAGGAACTGCTGCAGGCAGCGCCCTGCTCGCACTCGCAGGCCCTATCGGCTGGACGGTGGCGGGAGCCTCTCTCCTGGCCTCGATCGCGGTCTTCGCCAAGCAGAAGTCCGACAATCGAGAGGCGCAGCAGGCCGCATTGACCGCGGTGAAGCAGAACACCGCGCTCATAAAGGGCCTGGAGGCCAGCATCGACGATCTCCTCGAGCGCACCGTCTCCATTCGTGAACTGCTCATGAAGAGCTACGGCGAAGCGGTGGAGTTCTTCGGTGCCGATTTCCGCGCGCTGTCAGCGCCGCAGCAGTCCCGGCTCGCCGCGCTGGTCAACACCACCAAGGCGTGTGCGGCCCTGCTAAGCACGCGCATCACGCCAGATGCCGCTGATGAGTGACACCGCGAAACTCGCGAAGAGCAACCAGGAGCAGGCCGTCGCTTCGTGGGTGAACTACTTGAATCAACTTCGACTGGACACCTTGCTGGGCGCATTGAGACGGCAGGATCAGAATCTCCGCGACGCGCTCGCCAGCGTCGCTGAGGCAACTCGCACCATCGACCTCGAAGTGGTCGCCGCTGACCGCGGCGGAGTCAAGGGCATGCACGGCTTCATCGCAGAAGTCGCCGAGGTGGGCGTCGGCAACGCTCGGAGTCAGGTCCTCGGAGGGGGACGCGTCTACCAGTGGGTTGATGACAACGGACCTGTGGACCTAATGCGCAGCGGCGTGGCGATTCAGCAGAAGTTCGTCGCGGCCGGTGGTCGATTCGGCCTGGGCGCCATCGAGGAACACCTCCGGAAGTATCCCGACTTCGTGGCAAATGGCGGGAAGTACCAAATCCCGAGCGACCACTTCGAAATGATCCACACGCTGTGGGCCATGCCACCCGATCAGGCGAATAGGCTGACGAACGCCGACGGAGGCCCGTCACTCAGAGACTGGAAGCGCGTGCAGGCCTTCTTCGAAGAGCGATCCATCGGGATCGAGTCGCTGGAGCCGTCGCAACTGAAATACAGCGAGGTGCAGAGGGGCACCATCGGCGCAACGATGAAGGCGCAGGAGGATTCCATCCGCGCAACCGACCAGCGCCTGCGAGATGACGCTTACCAGGAGAGCCGGCCGACGTCGGCAGAGGCCGCGAACGCCACGCTCGTCGCCGCAGCCGTCGAGGGCGGCACCGCCTTGGTGCAGGCCGTGGTTGAGAAGCGCCGCGCGGGTAAGGAACTCAAGGACTTCACTGGTGAGGACTGGACCTCCATTGCGGGCGAGACCGGCTGCGGTGCGATCAAGGGCAGTGTCCGAGGGCTCAGTGTCTACACGCTCACGAACTTCACCGCGACGTCCGCGGCGGTCGCCAGCTCGATGGTCACCGCTGCGTTCGGCGTAGCGGAGCAGGCGAACAAGCTCCGCCGCGGCGAGATCGATGAGTTGGAGTTCATTGAGAACGCCGAGCTCGTCTCTCTGGAAGCCGCCGTCAGCGCGCTGTCTTCTTTCGTCGGACAAGCGCTGATTCCGGTACCCGTACTCGGCGCCGTGATCGGCAACACCGTCGGCAACATCATGTACAACGCGGTGTCGTCCTCCCTCTCCGAGCGCGAGGCAGCGCTGATCGAGCGCTACCTCGATGAGCAACGCACGCTGGACGATCAACTGGCGGCCGAATACCAGGACCTCATCGGACAGCTCGACGCGAGCATGTCCGACTACCTCGGGGTGCTCGAACGGGCGTTCTCACCCGATTTGGAGAGCGCCCTCGCCGGATCGGTGCAGCTCGCGCTGTATCTCGGCGTGGCCTCGCACGAGGTCCTGGATTCCGAGGAGAAGGTCATCGCTTACTTCCTGAACTAGCGATTGGCAGACGACACGGGCGAACGACAGCGATGCTGCCCCAACCCGCGCCGAAATCAGCCGTCCCGAAAATGTCGGTGTCATCGCCTACGATTTCGTGAAGATCTTCTCCGTTCGAAAAGATCTAATTCGAAGGTAGGAGTGTCAACGTGGCGAAACGCAGCGACCAGGAACAGGCCGCTCCCCTGCGCGATATCGCCGCGCCGCCGCCGCTGCCCTCCGTCGACGGCGGCTGGAAGACCGTATTGGCCGATCCCCCTTGGCGTTTCACCAACCGGACCGGCAAGGTCGCGCCGGAACACCGGCGCCTGGACCGCTACTCCACCCTCGACCTCGACGCCATCTGCGACATCCCGGTGTCCACCGTCGCGGCACGCGACTCGCATCTGTACCTGTGGGTGCCCAACGCGCTGCTGCCCGAGGGGCTCCGCGTGATGGAGGCCTGGGGCTACCGCTACGTCTCCAACGTCATCTGGGCCAAGCGGCGCAAGGACGGCGGGCCCGACGGCCGCGGTGTCGGCTTCTACTTCCGCAACGTCACCGAGATCATCCTGTTCGGTGTGCGCGGCAGCATGCGCACGCTGCCGCACGCCCGCAGCCAGGTCAACATGATCGAGACCCGCAAGCGCGAGCACTCCCGCAAGCCCGACGAGCAGTACGGCTTCATCGAGGCCTGCTCCCCCGGCCCGTACCTGGAACTGTTCGCCCGGCACCCGCAGCCGGGCTGGACCGCCTGGGGCGACGAGTCCGCCGACGACGTCACGCCGCGCGGCCAGGTGCACAAGGGCTACGCCGGCGGCGCCATCGACGTGCCACCCGTGACCAAGCACGTTCGGCTGGACCCGACGACGTCCGAACGCATCGGCAAGGAACTGCGCATCCGCTACGAGAACGGCGAGAGCATCCGCCAGCTCGCCGAGGAGACCGGCTACGGCATCACCCGCGTGCGCGGACTGCTGGAGCGGGCCGGCACCACGTTCCGCGGTCGCGGGCCGCAATAGAGAATGGGCCCCGCCGAAGCGGGGCCCATTGACAGTTGTCGGCGGTCTACCAGACCCGCACGTAGTCGACGAGCATCTCGGCCGGGTAGCTGCCGCCCTTGGGGTCGCCGCCACCGGAACCGGACACAGCCAGGTTAAGCACCGGGAACACCGAGTAGCCGGGCAGGTTGAACGGCCAGTCGTCCAGCGAGTTCGCAGGCACGAAGAAGTACGGCTGCATGCCCTCGGCGTAGTCCTGCCAGAACGACATACCGGCGTCGTTCCAGGTGACGCGCCAGGTGTGCCAGCCGCCGTCGATGGGGTGCGGGTGGGTATCGAACGACGTGCCGTCCGACCGCGCGTGCACGGTCGTGCCCGACGGCCATTCGCCGTTGCCGTACCACTCGGCCAGGTCGATCTCGCCACCGACGACGGGGTGATCGTTGGACAGCCACCAGGCCGGCCAGCAACCGTTGGTCAGGCAGTTGAACTTGATCCGGGCTTCCCAGGTGGTGTTGATGCCACCCCAGAAGGTGCCGAAGACCTTGCCGCTCGTGTACCTACCGTTGGCGTCGCGCGTGGCGCGGATGACCAGGTTGCCCTTGCCGTCCAGGAAGACGTGCTCCCGGTCGTCGCGGTACTGGCCCATGTTCTCCGGGCGGTCCCAGAACACCGGGTTCTTGATGGTCTCGCGCTGCGGGGAGATGTTCCACTTGCCGGGGTCGGGCCGCGAACCAGCGGGGCCGTCGAACTCGTCGTGGAAGATGTAGGAAGGCGTTTGCGCGGCCGGCGGCGGGGCCAGCGGCGGCGTGGGCGAACTGCCCGGTTGGGGATCCGCCAGAGCGGCGGGGGACGGCATCGCGGCGGCGGCCAACAGGCCCAGCCCCGACGCGCGCATCAAGTTACGACGATCCATTTCCGGCACAGTGGAATATACAAGCCGCTCAGGCAGACTTGACGCAACTTGCGACACGCTTGAAATCACCTGTCAGAGTGGAATTCTCATCGTCTTCGGGCATGCCTCAGCACGCCGTCAGCAAAACATGGTTCATGCGAAATATCGGCGCCAGCCAGCGAGTCCATGGCGAACTCTCCGAATCAGCAATGTCGAGCCGCCGGATTTACGGCCAAAAGCGTATTCGACGCCGCCGAAAAAAACTGAAACCGTCCGGTAACAACCGGTTCCGGTTCAGCGTCCGGACTGCTGACCCTCCCAGACCTGGCCCGCTTGGGCAGCCGCAGCCGCCTCGGCGGCAGCGGACGACGACGCGGCGGCCGCAGCCGCCGATGCCGACGCAGACGCGTACGCCTGCGAGCCCGCCGGGCTGCCCAGCGAGTTGCCGGGGTTGCCCGGGGTGGCGAACGCGGCCTCACAGTTCAGCGACAGCAAAACCTGATTGCTGCTCGAACCGCCACTGTTGGCCGGCGCCGAGACCGTGCGGGCGACCTGATTGGTCACCACACAGCTCGGCCACTGGAGCTGATCGCCCACCGTCGTCGACACCAACGGCTTGAAACCCGCGCTGGCCAGCGCAGATCGTGCGTCGCTGAATTTCTGGCCGACCACATTGGGTGCAGAGCCGGCGGAGGCCACGCCACTGCACATCAACGCAACAGCACCCAGCGACGTTGCCGCAGCAACACCCCATGCAGTTTTCATAGGCGCCTATCCTGCCTTAATTGCCGGCGCGGCGCTCATTGTCGGCGCAGTTGAAGTCGCCGGTGCCCACGTCTGCGTCGCGCCGATGTTCACATCCGGCACTTCAGGCTTGTTGAAAACGGTGTTGGTCGGAGCGTGGTCAGAACCTGCGACCGCGCCGCCGTCGGTGACTCCGGCGGCAACCGCGCCGATCACACCGACAGCTACCATCGCCGCGGCGCCGACCAGGCCCACCAAACGAGTTCTTGCCAAATTCATAGAACAAGGTTCCCGCATTCGTGATATGCGGGCAAGTTAAATTCCTGTTCACACCACATTCTGACGCTCACGTCAATAGCGATTGACGCAGTTCAAATCATCAATATGGGTACTGCTGTGGGTACTGCTGCGGGTATTGCTGCGGGTATTGCCCGTACGGATATTGCTGCTGCGGCGGGTAGTACGGGTTGGCCGGCGGCTGAGATTCCACTGGCTGATCGGGCCCCTTTGGCACCTGGATCGGGATCGGCACGGGGACGAACGGCAGCCGGATATAGCTCGTCGTCATGGTCGGCGTCGCCGAGGTCGTCGTCTCCGTCGTAGACGGTGGCGGCGGAGGCGGCGGCTCGGTCGTGGTGGGCGTGGTGGTGGTCGACGGCGGCGCAGTCGTCGTCGGGGCGTGCGTCGTGGTGGTGTGCGTCGGCGCGGGCGCATGGGTCACCGGCGGCTTGTACTTCTGGCTCGGCGGCGGAGGCGGCGCGGG
>NZ_JXST01000051.1 GCF_000878195.1 Mycolicibacterium llatzerense
GACGTCGTACTTTTCGATGGCGCGGCGCATGGTGGCGCCCCAGCCGCAGCCGACGTCGAGCAGCGTCATCCCGGGGGCCAGGCCCAGCTTGCCCAGCGCCAGGTCGATTTTCGCCATCTGCGCTTGTTCGAGTGTCATGTCGTCGCGCTCGAAGTATGCGCAGCTGTAGGTCTGGCTGGGGTCCAGGAACAGTCTGAAGAAGTCGTCGGACAGGTCGTAGTGAGCTTGAACGTCCGCGAAATGCGGTTGAAGTTTCTGCGCCATGATGTTCCTTCCGGGCCGTTGGCCTGGATTTAGTGGGTTATGAAAAACGTTGAACTGCAGCGGATGTCGATCTGACGGCTTCGACTCCGGCTGCCCCAGCGCCGGATCGCGTCGTGCTTCCGTCAGGTCGGCGGCATCAGGACCGAGTCGATCATGTACACCGTCGCATTCGCGGTCTTGATTCCGCCGCATACCAGCGCCGCGTCATTGACTTTCAGATCTGCGCCGTCGCCGGTAACGCGCACCGGCGAGCTCTCGAGGGTCGTGTGGTTCCCGCCCACCGCCGCGGGCGAGAGTTGGCCTTGCACAACGTGATACGTGAGGATTTTGGTCAGGGTGGCGGAGTCCGTTTTGAGTGAATCCAGGGTCGCTGCCGGCAGCTTCTTGAAGGCATCATCGGTGGGCGCGAAAACGGTGTATTCGCCACTGTTCAGAGTCGCGACCAGGTTGACGTTCGGGTTCAGTTTGCCCGACAGAGCCGCCGTGAGCGTGGTCAACATCGGATTGTCGGAGGCAGCCGTCGCGACCGGGTGTAACCCCATCCCGGCGACCGAACCCGGCCCGGCGGGAACCTGCTGTGCGTAGGCCTGGCAACCGGTGCCCACGAGTGCCGTGACGGGCGGAGCCGATGTCACTGCCGTGGCAGCACTTGGCATCGACGCCATGTTTGTACTTGGCGCAGCCGAGGGTGCCGACTTGGTGCTGGCGTCCGAACACGCTGATAAGCCGATGACGGCGACGATCGACATGCCTGCGGCCGCGATGTGTCGATAGCGAGGGTGTTGCATCCGGGTCTCCTTTGTGCGGACGACTGCCGCCGTGGTTTGTTCTTTGTTTACTGATTCGGAACCCTGACGCTTTTGGATAGGTCTGCGGGCAGATGGAATGAGGGTTGTCCGCCAACGTGATTCGACTGACGGGAGGAAGCTGCCAGATTCGTGTACCCGAAGACACCGAATTCGCTGCCGCACCCATCCGGGCCGCCCTTGGTTCCGAATCACTCCTGCGACCCGCAGCGTGAGATTTCACCAACTACGCCCAGCGGGTGGAGGAGGCGTGGGGTACGGAGTATCGGCGCGGCCGGTGGTTCCACAAGTTGGTCGGGGTGCCGACGATCGCGAGCCTGGGGCTGCGCGTACTCGGCACCGTCGGCAACCCGTCAGTTCGCACGCGCATGCTGTTCCGGGAACAGTGGGCCGGTCCGGACTCCCTCGGGAGTCACGGTGCGGACCCGCGAGGGAGTCGGTCCTAGGTCGCGTCCTTGCGGTACGCGGCGAGAGTGACGTCCAGCAGGCCTTCGGTGAAGTAGCGTTCGCAGCCGCGCAGGTACTTCATGAAGCGCTGGTAGACCTCTTCAGATTGCACTTCGACGGCTTTGTCGTGGTTCGACTCGAGTGCGTTTCCCCAGATGTTGAGGGTGCGGATGTAATGCGGCCGCAGGGACAGGGTCTCGATGTCGGTAAATCCTGCGTGCTCACCGTGCTCGACCATCATGTTCGTCGTCGGAATTCGCCCACCCGGGAAGATCTCCGTGACGATGAATTTGATGAATCGGGCCGTCTCGAAGGTGACCTTCTTGCCATCGGCATGCAACTCATACGGGTGATAGCCGACGCTGCTCTGAATGGTCATGCGACCGTCGTCGGGCAGAATTTCATGGCAGTTCTTGAAGAAATCCGGATAACGTTCGAAACCGAAATGTTCGAAGGCTTCGATGGACACGATCCGGTCGACGGGGTCGTTGAACTGCTCCCAACCACGCAGTAGCACGCGGCGGCTCCGCGGCGAATCGATATCGTCGAGGAGCTGCTGAGTGAAGGCCTGCTGGTTCTTCGACAACGTGAGTCCGATGACGTTTACGTCATACTTCTCGACCGCGCGTTTGGCGGTGGCGCCCCAGCCGCATCCGATGTCCAACAACGTCATACCTGGTTTGAGATCGAGCTTGTCGAGGTTCAGGTCGATCTTCGCGATCTGCGCCTGCTCAAGTGTCAGCGTCGATGGTTCGAAATAGGCACAACTGTAGGTTCGCGTCGGGTCCTGGAACAGGGCGAAAAAATCGTCGGACAGGTCGTAGTGGGCTTGGATTTCCTCGAAGTGTGGTCGCATTTCATCATTGGAACCATTGGACATGAATCTGTTTACTTCTCCAGGGTGAATTGGTCGACATCGACTTGGCGCAGCCGGAAACCCTTTGCGCACCCGGTCAGGTATTTCATGTATCGGTCGTAGACCTCGACCGATTGCACTGCGATGGCTTCGTCGCGGTGGGCTTCCAGGGCTTCGGCCCAGAGGTCGAGTGTTTTCGCGTAGTGCGGTTGCAGCGATTGGACCCGGGTCACGTTGAATCCGGCTGCGGTGGCGTGCTCTTCCACCATCGCGGTGGACGGCAGCCGGCCGCCCGGGAAGATCTCCGTGGTGATGAATTTGATGAATCGAGCCAGCTCGAAGGTGATCGGAATACCGAGTTCCGCAGCCTGGCGTGGGTCGAAGCCACAGATGGAGTGCAGCAGCATGATGCCGTCGGGTGGGAGGGCGTTGTAGGCCATCTGGAAGAACGCTGGGTAGCGGTCGTGGCCGAAGTGTTCGAATGCGCCGATGGAGACGATCCGGTCGACTGTTCCGTCGTATTGTTCCCAGCCTTCGAGCAGGACGTGGCGGGAGCGGGTGGTGTCCATGTTGTCGAAGAGTTGTTGGACGTGGGCGGCTTGATTTTTGGACAGTGTCAGGCCGACGACGTTGACGTCGTACTTTTCGATGGCGCGGCGCATGGTGGCGCCCCAGCCGCAGCCGACGTCGAGCAGCGTCATCCCGGGGGCCAGGCCCAGCTTGCCCAGCGCCAGGTCGATTTTCGCCATCTGTGCTTGTTCGAGTGTCATGTCGTCGCGCTCGAAGTATGCGCAGCTGTAGGTCTGGCTGGGGTCCAGGAAGAGCCTGAAGAAGTCGTCGGACAGGTCGTAGTGAGCTTGGACGTCCGCGAAGTGCGGTTTGAGTTTGTCTGCCATGGCTTTTCCTTCCCGGCAGTGGATGTGGAGTGCTGTCACGTACACATCTGTCGGGCCGGCCACAGCGACGGTCCCTACGCGATGCGATGTTCAGAACACGTAAGCGGGGGCAGCGTGGTTCGCCGGACCAGCCAGGCATTCATTCGGGTATTCGTCGCCAAACTTCAGTTGGATGGCGCGAACATCGAAATTGATGGGTACGAACTGCTGAAGCAATGGAGTTGGGCAGGAATCAGCAGGGCAGGACGTCGCGGTCCGGCGGCGCCCACGCTGCTGGAGCGATCATCCAGAGACGTCCCGAATATATTGGCCGACCGCCTTCCAGTGAAGCAACGACTCAGCTGCTAGGCAAGTGGAAACGCGGCAACAGTCACCGAGATTCGGGGCGCGCCGGGCGCAGGCCCGCGGACCGCAGCTCCAGCGCTGCCAATTTCCGGATCGCGATGGTGTCGTGGGTGCGCCAGGCGGTCACCGGGTCGTCGGAGACCTCGGTGAGCTTGGCCAACGGCCGGTTGGCCAGCGCCCGCAACGCCAGCAGCTGTTCGCCGGCGTCGGTCGAGGCCAACGTCACCGCCGTCCACTTGCGCCGGAAGAACCGGATCCGCAGCACCAGCCACGGCATCGCCACGGCCAGGATCGGCGGCAACGCCACCGCCAGCGCCAGCACCCACGCCAGCCAGCTGGCCGTGCTGTTCAGGCTGTCACCGGCGCCCGCGATGTCGACGGCGGCGCTGCCGGCCGATCGCAACGGACCCCCGAAGGCCTTCCCGATCAGGGGAATCCCGTCGGCGTTGTGGCCGGCAGAGGCCAGGCTGTCGGCGACGCCGCCGGCGCCGTCGTGCACCTGACGCCCGACGTCGGCGATGGTGGCGATGGCGCTGTGCACCGCGACGCCGACCGAGATCCAGATGACGAACCACACCAGCGCGACGACGTCGCTGGTCAGCTGGGCGAGCAACCGGCCCGGCGTCCGGGCGTAGGGCACGTAGCGCGAACTCATACCAGCTATCCCAACAGATAGGGTGGTCCGATGCGCCCAGCTTTGTCCGACTACCGGCATCTGACCAGCGGTAAGGTTCGCGACCTGTACCGCATCGACGACGACCACCTGCTGTTCGTCGCGTCAGACCGGATTTCGGCGTTCGACTACGTGCTCGACAGCGAGATTCCGGACAAGGGCCGGGTCCTGACCGCCATGAGCGTCTTCTTCTTCGACTACCTGGCCGAGCAGCTGGGCACCGCCAACCACCTCGCCGGCCCGGCCGACGACGAGCGCATCCCCGCCGAGGTGCTGGGCCGCGCCCTGGTGGTGCGCAGCCTGGAGATGATGCCGGTCGAGTGCGTGGCGCGCGGATACCTCACCGGTTCGGGGCTCATCGACTACCGCAAGACGGGGCAGGTGTGCGGTATTGCCCTGCCCGCGGGGCTGACCGAGGCCAGCCCCTTCGCCGAGCCGCTGTTCACGCCGGCGACCAAGGCGGAGATCGGTGCGCACGACGAGAACATCGCGTTCGACGCCGTCGAGAAGCTGGTGGGTACCGAGCGGGCCGAGCAGCTGCGCGACGAGACCCTGAAGGTCTACAGCGCCGCCGCCGCGCACGCGCTCACCAAGGGAATCATCTTGGCGGACACCAAGTTCGAGTTCGGGATCGACGCCGACGGCACTCTGGTGCTGGCCGACGAGGTGCTGACGCCGGACTCGTCCCGGTACTGGCCGGTCGACGGCTATACCGAAGGCGTGGTGCAGCCCAGCTTCGACAAGCAGTTCGTCCGCAACTGGCTGACCGGGCCGGACTCCGGCTGGGACCGCGCCGGTGACACCCCGCCACCGGCGTTGCCCGACGACATCGTCGAGGCGACTCGGGCGCGGTACATCGAAGCGTACGAACGGATTTCGGGTCGCCGCTTCGCCGACTGGATCGGCGCATGAGCCAGCCTCCCGTCGCCAAGAAGGTCGAACACCGCCGCGAGCACCACGGCGACGTGTTCATCGACCCGTACGAGTGGATGCGGGACAAGAACGATCCCGAGGTGCTCGCGCTCCTGAATGCGGAGAACGCCTACACCGAGGAGATCACCGCGCCGCTGGAGCCGTTGCGGCAGAAGATCTTCGACGAGATCAAGGCCCGCACCAAGGAGACCGACCTCTCGGTGCCGACGCGCCGCGGCGACTGGTGGTACTACGCGCGCAGCTTCGAGGGCAAGCAGTACAGCGTCCACTGCCGTTGCCCCATCAGCGATCCCGACGACTGGACGCCGCCGCAGCTCGATGAGCACACCGAGGTCCCCGGCGAACAGGTGTTGCTGGACGAGAATGTCGAGGCCGAGGGCCACGACTTCTTCTCGCTCGGCGCGGCCACCGTCAGCGTCGACGCCAACATCCTGGCGTACTCCGTCGACACCGTCGGTGACGAGCGATACACGTTGAAGTTCAAGGACTTACGTACCGGCGAGCTGTACGACGACCGGATCACCGGCATCGGCGCCGGTGGTACCTGGGCGGCCGACAACCGCACGCTGTACTACGTCACGGTCGATGACGCCTGGCGTCCGGACACCGTGTGGCGGCACCGGCTGGGTTCCGGGCTGCCCGGCGAGAAGGTGCACCACGAATCCGACGAACGGTTCTGGGTCGGGGTCGGCCGCACCCGCAGCGACAAGTACGTCTTCATCGCCGCGGGCAGCGCCGTCACCTCCGAGGTGCGGTACGCCGACGCGGGCGACGCCAAAGCCGAGTTCGCAGTGGTGTTGCCGCGCAAGGACTCTGTGGAGTACTCGGTCGAGCACGCGGTGATCGGCGGCGAGGACCGGTTCCTGATCCTGCACAACGACGGCGCGGAGAACTTCACGCTGGTAGATGTGCCGGTTTCCGATGCCCCGCTGGCCGGCCTGACGAACGCCCGGACGCTGATCGAGCACCGCGACGACGTCCGCCTGGACGGTGTCGATGCCTTCGCCGACCAGTTGGTGATCAGCTACCGCAGCGAAGCTCTGCCGCGAATCCAGCTGTGGCCCTTGGATTCCGACGGCAACTACGGCGATCCTCAGGAGATCACCTTCGAGTCGGAGTTGATGTCGGTAGGCCTGTCGGGCAACCCGAACTGGTCGTCGCCGCGGCTGCGGGTGGGGGCGACGTCGTTCGTCATCCCGGTGCGGATCTATGACCTGGACCTGGCCACCGGCGAGCGAATCCTCCTGCGCGAGCAGCCGGTTCTCGGCGACTACCGGCCGGCGGACTACCTGGAGCGCCGGGATTGGGCCGTCGCGCCCGACGGCACGAAGGTGCCGCT
Organism: Mycolicibacterium llatzerense; assembly: GCF_000878195.1. GTDB lineage: Bacteria > Actinomycetota > Actinomycetes > Mycobacteriales > Mycobacteriaceae > Mycobacterium > Mycobacterium llatzerense. The sequence goes on from NZ_JXST01000051.1 coordinate 6,560, forward strand.
GTCGGTCATCCAGCGGGCCGGTGCGCCGACCCCGGCGCCGGCGCTGCTGTACGGCTACGGCGCCTACGAGTCCTGCGAGGACCCGCGCTTCTCGATCGCGCGGCTGTCGCTGCTGGACCGTGGCGTGGTGTTCGTCATCGCCCACGTGCGTGGCGGTGGCGAGCTTGGCCGTGGCTGGTACGAGCACGGCAAGCTGCTGCAGAAGAAGAACACCTTCACCGACTTCATCAGTGCCGCAGAGCATCTGATCGCCACCGGGGTCACCCGGCCGGAGAACCTGGTGGCCCTCGGCGGTAGCGCCGGCGGTCTGCTGATGGGTGCGGTGGCCAACATGGCGCCGCAGTTGTTCGCCGGGATTCTGGCGCAGGTGCCGTTCGTCGACGCGCTCACCACCATCCTCGATCCGTCGCTGCCGCTCACCGTCACCGAATGGGACGAGTGGGGCAATCCGTTGGCGGACAAGGACGTTTACGAGTACATGAAGTCCTACACGCCGTACGAGAACGTGACGGCGCAGGAGTATCCGGCGATTCTTGCGATGACGTCGCTGAACGACACCCGGGTCTACTACGTCGAACCGGCCAAATGGGTTGCCGCCCTGCGTAGCACCAAGACCGACGACCATCCCGTCCTGCTCAAGACCGAGATGGCCGCCGGACACGGTGGCACCAGCGGGCGCTATGAGCGGTGGAAGGAAGCGGCGTTCCAATACGCGTGGGTGCTAGCCACCGCGGACCGCGACAAATATGGCAGCGGCCAGGTAGATGACCTCCTCGACGGAGCGCACGCTTAGGTTCGATGCCATCGAAGGCGGGGTATCGGGCATCTGCGCGGCATAGATGTTGGCGGGAAACATGGCCAGCATCAACAGGAACAGGCAGATGGCCGCGGCGACGCGGGTGGGCGGGTACAGCAGGCCGGCCGCGCCGAGCAGTTCGAGCACGCCCGTGACCGTCACCAGCAGCTCTGGCGACGGCAGCCGCGGCGGGACGATCGCGATCATGTCGCCGCGCATGCCGGGAACGAAATGCGCGATCCCCGTCATGACGAACATCAGCGCCAGGCCGACCGCGATGGCGCTCGGCCAGCTGTTGACGTAGGCAACCCCGAGCCAGCCCACAGTGCGGGCGCCCAGGCTGCCCAGAACGAGAGCAAGAAGTACGGCCACGAACTGCGCCTCCCTCATCTAGTCGGTGTCTAGATTGAGGATAGCGCTGAACTAGTCGCTGTCAAGATAGGATGTCGATATGGCCAAGGGCAGCTACCACCATGGCGACCTGAGGGTCGTCATCCTGGCGCAGGCGGCCGCGCTCGTCGCCGAACGCGGCGCCGACGGCATCTCGCTGCGCGAGCTGGCCCGCGCGGCCGGGGTATCGCACGCGGCGCCCGCCCATCACTTCACCGATCGGCGCGGATTGTTCACCGCGCTGGCGACCGAGGGCTTCACGCTACTGGCCGCAGCACTTGCTGACGCCAAGCCTGAATTTGCCTACGCCGCACGGGTGTACGTGCAATTCGCCCTCGACCACCCCGGCCACTACGCCGTCATGTTCGACAAGATGCTGTACGACCCGGCCGACCCAGCCCTGCGTGCCGCCGAGGACGAGGCGGCGGCCGAACTCACGGGCGGCGTCGCGACCCTCACCGATCCCAACGCACAGCGTGACCCCGAGGGCTCGGCGCTGGCCGCCTGGTCGCTGGTGCACGGCTTCGCGCTGCTGACGCTCAACGGCACGGTCGCCGACACCGACCCCGTCGACACCGCCGAGCGCCTCGCCCGAATCCTCTTCTCCGGCTGAAACGTCCCGCTCGCGGTAGCGGGAACTGTTCAGGTGGCACCAATGTCACGGCAACCATCGAGACACCTGGAGTTGCCACACTGCTTACATGGCTGGCCAATTGATCGTCTCGATCTCGGGCATCCGGGACCGCACGCTGGGCGATGTCGCCGACTTCTGTAGCGAACTCGACGCACGCCAGATTCCCGCATCGCTGCTGGTCGCCCCGCGGCTCAAGGGCGGCTACCGGCTGGATCGCGACATTCCGACCGTCGAGTGGTTGACCAAACAACGCGCAGCAGGTGCCTCTGTCGTCCTGCACGGATTCGACGAAGCGGCCAGCAAGAAGCGCCGCGGCGAATTCGCCGCGCTGCCTGCCCACGAAGCGAACCTGCGGCTCATGGGCGCCGACCGGGTGCTCGAACACCTCGGCCTGCGCACCCGGTTGTTTGCGGCACCCGGCTGGACGGCGTCGCAGGGCACCGTGATGGCCCTGCCGCGCAACGGTTTCCGGCTGCTGGCCGGAGACAGCGGCATGACCGATCTGGTGCGGTCGACGACCCTGCGGGCTCGGGTCCTCGGCATCGGCGAAGGCTTCCTCACCGAGCCCTGGTGGTGTCGCACCCTGGTGCTGGCCGCCGAACGCACAGCCCGGCGCGGCGGCACCGTCCGGCTGGCCGTGGCGGCCGCCCAGCTGCGGCGGATCGGTCCGCGGCAGGCCATGCTCGACGCCATCGATCTTTCTCTCATGCACCGCTGCGGCCCCGCGGCCTACGAGTGGGTGGCGGACCCGGCACTAACCGACGCGGCCTGAAGGCCGGGGCGCTAGCGTGGCCCCATGGACGCTGACGTCATCGTCGTGGGGGCCGGGCTCGCCGGATTGGTCGCCGCAGCTGAACTGCTGGAGCGCGGCCGGTCGGTGCTGATTGTCGACCAGGAGAACGAGGCCAACATCGGTGGCCAGGCGTTCTGGTCGTTCGGGGGCTTGTTCTTCGTCGACAGCGCCGAGCAGCGGCGCGTCGGAATCCGCGACAGCTACGAGCGGGCGCTGGAAGATTGGCTGCGCACAGCAGGATTCGACCGCAGCGAGGATCACTGGCCCGAGCAGTGGGCACGGGCCTACGTCGACTTCGCGTCCGGGGAGAAGCGCAGCTGGCTGCGCGAGCGCGGACTGCAGACCTTCGCCCTGGTCGGCTGGGCCGAGCGCGGCGGCTGGGACGGCAAGGGACCGGGCAACTCGGTGCCGCGCTTCCACATCACCTGGGGCACCGGTCCGGCGCTGGTCGACGTCTTCGCCCGCCGGGTCGTCGGGCATCCCAAGGTGAAGTTCGCGCACCGGCATCGAGTCGATGAGCTCATCGTCGACGGTGGCGTCGTCACCGGCGTGCGCGGCGCGGTACTGGAGCCGTCGACCACTGCCCGCGGCGAAGCGTCGTCGCGTAACACCGTGGGGGAGTTCGAGTTCCGGGCGCAGGCGGTGATCGTCGCCAGCGGCGGCATCGGCGGCAACCACGATCTGGTGCGGCAGAACTGGCCCAAGCGCATGGGCCGGGTGCCCGGCCAGCTGCTGTCGGGCGTCCCCGCGCACGTCGACGGTCGCATGCTCGGCATCAGTGAAGCCGCCGGCGCGAGCGTCATCAACAACGACCGGATGTGGCACTACACCGAGGGCATCACCAACTACGACCCGGTGTGGCCGCTGCACGGCATCCGCATCCTGCCCGGCCCGTCGTCGCTGTGGCTGGACGCCACCGGCAAGCGCCTGCCCGACCCGCTGTACCCGGGCTACGACACCCTGGGCACGCTGGAACACATCTGCCAAACCGGTTACGACTACACCTGGTTCGTGCTCGACCAGAGCATCATCGCCAAGGAGTTCGGGCTGTCCGGCCAGGAGCAGAATCCCGACCTCACCGGCAAGAACCTGCGGGAAGTGCTGGCCCGCAGCCGAAATGGCGGCCCCGCCCCGGTCCGGGCGTTCGTCGACAAGGGCGTGGACTTCGTGTCGGCGAAGACGTTGCGGGACTTGGTGACTGCGATGAACAACGTGCCCGACGTGGTGCCGCTGGACTACGGATGCGTCGAAGCCGAGGTCACCGCCCGCGACAAGGAGATGACCAGCAAGCTCACCAGCGACGGCCAGACCGTCGCCTACCGGGCGGCACGCTCGTATCTGCCCGACCGGCTGGCGCGGATTGCCGGCCCGCACAAGCTGACCGATCCCAAGGCCGGCCCGATGATCGCGGTGAAGCTGCACATCCTGACCCGAAAGTCGTTGGGTGGCTTGCACACCGACCTCGATTCGCGGGTGCTGACGCCGGAGGGTGCGGTGCTCGACGGGTTGTACGCCGCCGGTGAAGCTGCCGGGTTCGGTGGCGGCGGGGTGCACGGCTACCGGGCGCTGGAAGGCACCTTCCTCGGGGGCTGCATCTTCTCGGGCCGGGCCGCCGGACGTGCTGCCGCCCGCGCCGTGGGCTGAGGCTTACCGCCGAACACTCCCACTTCGCCAGTGGGAGGCGCCCCTGGTTCGCGAATGGTGCAGGGCCTGCGGGCCGGCGGCCAACACCGCCAGGCACACCATGGACGTGGCATAGAACGCACCACCGATGATGTCGGTGAAGTAGTGGAAGTCGTTGCTGGCCATGCCAATCGAGGGGATGGCGGCACCGATCACGGCGAGCGTGACACTCCACGGGTGAATCCCGATCGCGAGCAACAGCATGGCCGCGACGGTGATCGCCACCGTGGTGTGGCCGCTGGGATACGCCAGATTCTCGCCGTACCAAGGCCGGCCGAACAGCACCTTGAGCACCTTCGCGCCGATGATCGAGATGAGCGGGCACAGCGCGGCCACGGTGGCCAGCCGCCACTCGCGCCGCCACAGCGGGATGCCGATCGCGAGCAGGTAGAGCGGCACGAGCACCCGGACCCGGTTCAGCGCCAGCATCCAGTACGGGTGCTTGCCGAGTAGTTCCTGCGACGTCTCCACGAACCAGCGGTCCAGGCCCGAGTCACCTGACCTCACGGCCAGGCCCAGCACGATCGTCGCGGTGAACCCCACCAGGGGCCACCAGACCAGGAACCGCCGCGTGCTCAGAACCGCGTCTCCTGCTCGGGCGTCAGCACCCGGAAGTCCGTGTCGGTCATCTCGTCGAGCCGGCCGTAGTAGATGCCCTTGGCCTGTTCGGCGACGACGCCCTGATGGATCGGCACCGCGTGCTGCGGCGCGACGGCCCGCAGGAAGTCCACGGCCTCGGCGATCTTCATCCACGGCGCGGCGGCCGGTGCGGCGAGCACCTCGACCGGCTCATCCGGGACGAACAACGCGTCGCCCGGATGCATCAGGCGGGCAGCGTGACCAGCGTCACCGACCAGATACGAGATGTTGTCGATGATCGGGAGCTCCGGGTGGATCACGGCGTGCTTGCCGCCCGCGCCCCGCACCGTCAGGTGACCGATCGACAGAGTGTCGCCGACCTGCACCGCCTGCCACGGCCCGCCCAGCTGCGCCGCGGTCATCGGGTCGGCGTACAGCTTGGCCTGCGGATTCGCCTCGACCAGGGCGGGCAGGCGCGCCGGGTCGGCATGGTCGGGGTGCTGATGGGTGATCAGGATGGCGTCCAGTCCCGTGATGCCCTCGAACCCGTGCGAGAAGGTGCCCGGGTCGAACAGCACCGTCGCTTCCGCGTCGCCATCGGTGAATCGGGCCAGCAGGCAGGAATGTCCGAAGTGCGTCAGCTCCATCAGTCCATTCTGGCGGCACTCGGGCGGCATCGCGGCTTTTCCCGGCGCCGGTAGAGTAAGCGCGAGCAATCCGACCCGAACAAAGGAGCGCGCGTGGCCCGCGTCGTTGTGCACGTGATGCCCAAGGCCGAGATCCTGGACCCGCAAGGCCAGGCGATTGTCGGAGCGCTGGGGCGCCTCGGAATCACCGGAGTGTCCGATGTCCGGCAGGGCAAGCGGTTCGAGCTCGAGGTCGACGACACCGTGTCCGACGAGACGCTGGAGCACGTCGCCGAGACGCTGCTGGCCAACACCGTCATCGAGGACTTCTCGGTGCACCGGGAGGACGCGTGACCACCAAGGTCGGTGTCATCACCTTCCCCGGCACGCTCGACGACGTCGATGCCGAGCGCGCGGTGCGCGCCGTCGGCGGCGAGGCCGTCAACCTCTGGCACGCCGATCCCGACCTCAAGGGCGTCGACGCCGTCATCGTCCCCGGTGGTTTCTCCTACGGCGACTACCTGCGCTGCGGCGCCATCGCCAAGTTCGCGCCCGTGATGACCTCGGTCGTCGAAGCCGCCGGCAAGGGCATGCCCGTGCTGGGCATCTGCAACGGCTTCCAGGTGTTGTGCGAGGCCGGGCTGTTGCCGGGCGCGCTGACCCGCAACGAGGGCCTGCACTTCATCTGCCGCGACGTGTGGCTCGAAGTGACCGCGACCTCGACCGCGTGGAGCAGCCGCTACGAAGCCGGCGCCGACATCCTGATCCCGCTCAAGTCGGGCGAAGGCCGGTATGTCGCTTCGGAGGCCGTGCTCGACGAACTCGAGGGCGAAGGCCGCGTGGTGTTCCGCTACCGGGACAACATGAACGGCTCGATGCGCTCGATCGCCGGGGTCAGCTCGGCCAACGGCCGCGTCGTCGGCCTGATGCCGCATCCCGAGCACGCCACCGAGGCCCTCACCGGCCCGTCGGACGACGGGCTCGGCATCTTCTTCTCGGCGCTCGACGCGGTCCTGAGCGCCTGACAGCTCAGCTGTCGAGCGCGACCGACGCCTCGGCGGTGTAGCACAGGAACGTCAGCGTCTCCTGCAGGTACAGCTGCACCGAATCGGCATCGTGGGACAGGTATCCGATGGTCACGTCGGTGCCCAGTTGCAGATCGAAATCGCCGCCGCGCGTGGACAATACGAACGCGCCGTCGATGGCGGGTGCCCAGATGATCTCGCCGTCCACCAGCCGGTTCAGGTGCTCCAGCAGCGGGTAGCCATGCTCGGTGGTCTCGGTGACCTTGGTGTAGGCCTCCGCCGACAGCAGCACCGAGTACGGCCCGTCCACACCGGCCAGCCGGAGCTCCGACAACGCCTGCGAGATCACGTCGGGGTAGCCGCGCGGATCACTAGGCAATGCCAGCGCCGGGTTGGAACCGGAGGCGCGGATGCCTTCGATCTGTGCGTCCGCGTAGCCCTCGAAGATCGCGCGGTCCTCGGCGAAGGCCAGCTTCTTGGCGGCGTCCTTGACTGGATCCCAGTCGGAGTCCTGCGCGCCGCGCTCGACGTCGTCGATTGCCGTGCGCGACACCGTGAACGGCACGCGCAGCCGCACCAGCGGCCGGGACTCGCGCAGGTGCGCCTGGACGCCCTCGGCCGGCGAGGCGACGTCCACCAGATGGCCGGTGCCGACGGCGGCGGCTGTCGGGCCGTTCGGGCCGCTCACGTCGACGACGCGGCGACCGGCGATGTGCCGCTTGAACGTCCGCGCGGCTTCCTCTTCGATCTGCGCCCAGGCGGCGGAGGTGACGGGAGCCAGTTCGCGGTACAGGTTGTTCATTGCGGTTGACCTTTCAGACTGCCGATGGACAAGGGGCTGACGTGCTCGGGTACTGCGGGTGTCGCCGGTAGCGGCGGGGGAGAGTCGAGGAAATCCGTTGTGGGCGTGAAGAACAGCGCACCGGTGACGGCGGTGGAGAAATCCAGGATGCGGTCGGTGTTGCCCGGTGGGTCGCCGATGAACATGTTCCGCAGCATCCGCTCGGTGACCTCGGGATCGGCCGAATACGCGATGTAATACGTGCCGAACTCGGCGGAGCCGACCCGGCCGAAGGGCATGTTGGCCCGCAGAATCTGCAACTGGTTACCGTCGTCATCGGTGATGACGTTAAGTGCCAGATGGGAATTCGCGGGTTTCACGTCGTCGGCCATCTCGATGTCATCGAGCTTGCTGCGGCCGATCACCCGCTCCTGCTCGGCGACACTGAGTGAGTCCCACGACGACATGTCGTGCAGGTACTTCTGAATGTGAACGTAACTGCCACCGGCGAATTCGGGATCCTCGTCGCCGATCTGCACGGCCGCCACGGCGTCCGGCCCGTCGGGATTCTCGGTGCCGTCGACGAACCCGAGCAGGTCGCGGTTCTCGTAGAACTTGAACCCGTGCACCTCGTCGACCACCGTGACGGCGCCGTCGAGCGACTTCAGAATCTGGCCGGCCATCTCGAAACACACGTCCATGGAGTTGGCCCGGATGTGGAACAGCAGATCGCCCGGCGTCGACGGGGCGTGATGCCGCGCGCCCTGCAATTCAGGGAACCGATGCAGGCCGGCCGGGCGCGGCCCCGAGAACAAGCGGTCCCACGCGTCCGAGCCGATCGACGTCACCACCGTCAAAGCGCTTGCCGGTGTACGAAATCCGACGGCCCGGCCCAGACCGGACAAGCCGGACAGCGCGTCGTTGACCGCGGACTCGGCGCCGTCGTTGATGGTGGCGATGAGGAAGATCGCCGCGGATGTCAGGGGACTGGTGACCGGTTGCGATCTAGGCGGACGCACGAATTCGACCCTAGCGGCAAGCGTCGCGGATTTCCGGGTGATGATGGCCTCATGACCGGAGCTACTGCCGCGGGCCTCTGCGGGTTCATCGACGCGTCGCCCTCGCCGTTCCACGTGTGCGCCACGGTGGCCGCGCGTCTGACCGCCGCCGGCTTCACCGAACTCGCCGAGAGCGACGCCTGGCCCGCCACCCCAGGTAACTACTTCACGGTGCGGGCCGGCTCCCTGGTGGCGTGGCAGACGACGGACGCACCGAACCCGTTCCGCATCGTCGGCGGCCACACCGACAGCCCCAACCTGCGGGTCAAGCAGCACCCGGACCGGTTCGTCAGCGGCTGGCAGGTGGTGGCGCTGGAGCCGTACGGCGGCGCCTGGCTGAACTCCTGGCTGGACCGCGACCTCGGCATCAGCGGCCGGCTTTCGGTGCGGCGCGGCAACGCGGTCGAGGACGTGCTGGTCCGGATCGACGACCCGATCCTGCGGGTGCCGCAGCTGGCCATCCACCTGTCCGACGACCGCAAGGGCGTCAGCCTCGATCCGCAGCGGCACGTCAACGCGGTGTGGGGCGTCGGGACAGGCACCCGCGACTTTGTCGGCTATGTCGCCGAGCGCGCGGGCGTGGCGGGCGCGGACGTGCTGGCCGCCGACCTGATGACCCACGACCTGACGCCGTCGCGGCTGATCGGTGTCGACAGCGAACTCATCAGCGCACCCCGGCTGGACAACCAGGGCACCTGCTACGCCGGGCTGGAGGCGTTCCTGGCCGCCCCGGCTGCCGCATACGTTCCGGTGCTCGCGCTGTTCGACCACGAAGAGGTCGGGTCGACGTCCGATCACGGCGCACAGTCCGACCTGCTGCTGACGGTGCTGGAACGCATCGTGCTGGCCGCCGGCGGGACGCGGGAAGATCTGCTGCGCCGGCTGGCCGGGTCGATGGTGGCCTCCGGCGACATGGCGCACGCCACCCACCCCAACTACCCCGAGCGGCACGAACCGGGCCACCTCATCGAGGTCAACGCCGGTCCGGTGCTGAAGGTGCAGCCCAACCTGCGGTACGCCACCGACGGCCGGACCGCCGCGGCGTTCGCACTGGCCTGCGCCCAGGCCGGGGTGCCGCTGCAGCGGTACGAGCACCGCGCCGACCTGCCATGCGGATCCACGATCGGTCCGATGACCGCCGCGCGTACCGGCATCCCGACGGTCGACGTCGGCGCCGCGCAGCTGGCGATGCATTCGGCCCGCGAGGTGATGGGCGCTCTCGACGTGCCGGCCTATGCCGCTGCGCTGCAGGCGTTTCTGTCACCGGCCTGACCTAGAGTCGCGGCCATGGCACTCAAAGTGGAGATGGTCACGTTCGACTGCACCGACGCGCAGGCCCTGGCCGACTGGTGGGCCGCGCAGTTCGGCGGCAAGGTGCACACGCTGATGCCGGAGGAGTTCTTCGTCGTCAACTTCGCCGAAGGCCCGAACCTGGGCTTCCAGCAGGTCGACGATCCGACGCCCGGCAAGAACCGGCTGCACCTGGACTTCCATCTCGAGGGCGACATCGAGCCCGAGATCGAGCGGCTCAAGGCTGCCGGCGCGAGCGAGACCGAGCGGCACGCGTTCGGCGAGGTGGCCCGCTGGGTGGTGCTGGCCGACCCGGAGGGCAACGCCTTCTGCATCGCCGGCGCGGCCTGACGGCTTACGGACCCTGACTGTCGTCGACCAGCTCGACACTGGTCGACACATACGGCTCAGACGCGGCATGCCACGCCTTGGACGCGACGACGATCGCGCCGGCACAGATACACACCAAGGCCGCGACCACGGCAAACACCGCGATCGTGGCTCGGTTGATACCGAGTTGGAGTCTCATTCGGCCACGCTAAATCTGCTGGATAAGCCGGGCGTTGGCGCTACTTAGCTGCGGGCTGTGAGTGCGGTCGCGATGAATCTCCGCGCTCGCGACAGTCGACATAGTGTCGAAACACCGATCGAGAACGGAGTCGCCATGACCGGCGCCAAGGATGTATCGAAATCACGGTCCGCGTTCGCCGGCCGCACCACACCGGAGAAGGTCGGCCTTGCGCTGAGCGCCTTCCTCCTGTTGTTCCTGCTGGCCGATGCCATCCCGAAGATTCTCGGGGTGGAGTTCGCGCGCACCGCGACCGAGGGACTCGGCTTCCCGCCCTATCAGACGTACCTCATCGGATGGGTGCTGCTGGCCTGCGTCATCGCGTGGGCGATTCCCCGCACCGCAGTGCTGGGCGCGGTCGGGCTGACGGCCTATCTCGGCGGTGCAGTGACCATCGACCTGCACGAGCAGGCCTGGTTCCCGGTGGTCTTCGCGGTGGCCTTCGGCCTGCTGATCTGGGGTGCCCTCATTCTGCGGCGTCCCGCACTGCTCAAGGTGCTGGTCAGCGGGACCGAGTAGCCGGCGCTCGCCGTGGCGGGCGGGCCAGGTCGGCAACGGTAGACTCTCTGCGTGACGTCCTCGGTCGATACCGTCAATAACGCGACTACCACGCCCGATCAGCCGCAGCCGTATCGCGAGCTCGGTCTCAAGGATGACGAGTACCAGCGCATCCGCGAGATCCTCGGCCGTCGGCCCACCGACGCCGAGCTGGCGATGTACTCGGTGATGTGGAGTGAGCACTGCTCCTACAAGTCCTCCAAGGTGCATCTGCGCTACTTCGGGGAGACCACCACCGACGAGATGCGGGCCGGCATGCTGGCCGGTATCGGCGAGAACGCGGGCGTCGTCGACATCGGCGACGGCTGGGCCGTCACCTTCAAGGTCGAGTCGCACAACCACCCGTCGTACGTCGAGCCCTACCAGGGCGCGGCCACGGGCGTCGGCGGCATCGTCCGCGACATCATGGCCATGGGCGCCCGCCCGGTCGCGGTGATGGACCAGCTGCGGTTCGGCGCGGCCGACGCACCCGACACCCGCCGGGTGCTCGACGGCGTCGTCCGCGGCGTCGGCGGCTACGGCAACTCGCTCGGCCTGCCGAACATCGGCGGCGAGACCATCTTCGACCCGTCCTACGCCGGCAACCCGCTGGTGAACGCCCTGTGCGTCGGCGCGCTGCGCGTCGAGGACCTGCACCTGGCCTTCGCCTCCGGTACCGGCAACAAGATCATCCTGTTCGGTGCCCGCACGGGTCTGGACGGCATCGGCGGTGTGTCGGTGCTGGCCTCGGACACCTTCTCCGGCGACGAGTCCGGCGCCGGCCGCAAGAAGCTGCCGAGCGTTCAGGTGGGCGACCCGTTCACCGAGAAGGTGCTCATCGAGTGCTGCCTCGAGCTGTACGCCGCACACCTGGTGGTCGGCATCCAGGACCTCGGTGGCGCTGGATTGTCCTGCGCCACTTCGGAACTGGCGTCCGCCGGCGACGGCGGCATGCACATCGACCTGGACCAGGTGCCGCTGCGCGCGACGGGCATGACCCCCGCCGAGGTGCTCTCGAGCGAGTCGCAGGAGCGCATGTGCGCGGTCGTGACGCCGGAGAACGTCGACGCGTTCATGGCCGTCTGCCGCAAGTGGGACGTGCTGGCGACCGTCATCGGTGAGGTCACAGACGGGGACCGGCTGAAGATCAGCTGGCACGGCGAGACCGTCGTCGACGTGCCGCCGCGCACCGTCGCGCACGAGGGCCCGGTGTACAACCGGCCCGTCCAGCGTCCCGACACCCAGGACGCGCTGATCGCGGACACCTCCGCCAAGCTGACCCGGCCGAAGACCGGTGACGAGCTGCGCGCCACCCTGCTGCAGCTCATCGGCAGCCCGCACCTGTGCAGCCGGGCGTTCATCACCGAGCAGTACGACCGCTACGTCCGCGGCAACACCGTGCTGGCCGAGCACGCCGATGGCGGCGTGCTGCGCATCGACGAGGCCACCGGCCGCGGCATCGCGGTGTCGACCGACGCGTCGGGCCGCTACACCCAGCTGGACCCGTACACCGGCGCGCAGCTGGCGCTGGCCGAGGCCTTCCGCAACGTCGCCGTCACCGGCGCCACCCCGGTCGCCGTCACCAACTGCCTCAACTTCGGTTCGCCGGAGGACCCGGGCGTCATGTGGCAGTTCTCGCAGGCCGTGCGCGGCCTCGCGGACGGCTGTGCGGCCCTTGGCATTCCGGTCACCGGCGGCAACGTCAGCTTCTACAACCAGACCGGCTCCACCGCGATCCTGCCGACCCCGGTGGTGGGCGTGCTCGGCGTCATCGACGACGTGCACCGCCGCATCCCGACCGGCATCGGGCTGGAGCCGGGCGAGACGCTGATCCTGCTCGGCGACACCCACGACGAGTTCGACGGCTCCGTCTGGGCCCAGGTCACCGGCGACCACCTCGGTGGCGTGCCGCCCAAGGTCGACCTGGCGCGCGAGCAGCTGCTCTCCGAGGTGCTGACCGCCGGTTCGCGCGACGGCCTGATCTCGGCCGCGCACGACCTGTCCGAGGGCGGTCTGATCCAGGCCGTCGTCGAGGCTGCCCTGGCGGGCGAAACCGGTTGCCGGGTCCTGCTTCCCGAGAACTCGGATGCGTTCGTGCAGCTGTTCTCCGAGTCGGCCGGCCGCGTGCTGGTCGCGGTGCCGCGCACCGAGGAGAGCCGCTTCCTGGCCATGTGCGAGGCCCGCGAGCTGCCGGCCGTCCGCATCGGTGTGGTGGACCCGGGCAGCGACTCGGTCGAGGTGCAGGGGCAGTTCAGCGTCACGCTGGACGAGCTGCGGCGCACCTCCGAGAGCGTGCTGCCCGCCCTGTTCTCCCACGAGTGATCTGTGCACGAAAATCTGCGCTCGCCGCGGAAAAACGTGCACAAATCACCGAGGCTGAACCATGACCGGGCGTAAGGCGCCCGACCCGGCCAAGACCCGGGCTGCGGTGTTGCTGGTCGCCGACTGGCTGCGCGACGAGCAAACCGAAGCGCCTCCGCGGGCCGCGATCGCCGACGCCGTCCGGTTGACGGCGCGTACCCTGGCGGCGGTCGCGCCCGGCGCCAGCGTCGAGGTACGCGTCCCGCCTTTCGTTGCGGTGCAGTGCATTTCGGGGCTCAGTCACACCCGCGGCAACCCGCCCAATGTGGTCGAGACCGACCCGCGCACCTGGTTGCTGCTGGCCACCGGACTGTGCGCGGTGGCCGACGCCGCCGGATTGCAGATGTCCGGATCGAGGGCCGCGGAGATCGCCGACTGGTTGCCGCTGGTGGCGCTCACTTGAAGAACGGGTACTCCTGGACCCAGTGAAAGCCCCGGTTGCGCAGGGTGAATTGGTCGAGGTCAACCTGATCCAGGTCGATCAGCACGGGGCGGCCCCGCAGCGTGCCGGTCAGCCGCAGTTGCTGGGCTGACGGGCGTGACACCCTCAGGTCGGCCAGCGGGGCACCGCCGGGTTCCGTCGCCTTGATGGTGTCGGAACTGACGGTGGCGGCGGCGTCCACCAGCTCGCCGTTCATCCGCTGGTACGTCAGTGCGCCGTCTTTTTCGAAAACCAGGCGTTGCCAACGGGTCTGATCGGTCGCTAAGGGCGGCACCGGCTTGCCGTCCACACTGAACTCCCGGACCGACCAGATGCCGTACAGCTCAGGCTTGGCCTTGCCGCCGCCGTAGGCGTGCCACGCCTGCCAGCTGCCGAAGATGCAGCCGACCATCACCCACAGACCCAGCAAGGCCTGCGCGGTGGCGGCTCGCCGATTGGCCCGCTCCGAGCTGAACAGCGCGGGCTGGCTCACCGGCTCCGACGGGCGTTGCAGGACAAACATGTTCGTCAGCCGGCCCAGCTGCGGGGCGAGCAACACCAGGCTCATCAGCAGCAGATGCCCGGACAGGATCTTGACCGGCACATCGAAGGTCATGTTCAACAGGAACACCTGAGCCATGCTGGCCAGCCCGAGCAGCGTCCCCAGGGTCGCGGTGCGCGGCAGGAACATCAGCAACCCGGCCAGCACCTCGACGGCGCCGAGCACCATCTCGTACGGATGGGAACTGCCCACCTGCAGCCACAGCACCGACGCCGGGCTGAAGTCCCCGTAGGACCGCAGCAACGCGCTCGGCGGCGGCGACGGCATCTGGGTGGGCACCAGTTTGGCGAACCCGTAGAACAGCATCTGGCCGGCAACGCACAACCGCAGGAACGTCAGGAACCACGCCGACAGCCGCTCGTAGTCGGGCCGCAGTCGGTCGACCAGGGTCCACACCGCGGTCCCGACGACCGCGACAACCACCAGAGCGAACACCATCACCCAGACCACGGTCTGATCGCCGCTGCCGGAGTCCTGGTGAAGTACCGCCTCGACACCGAAGACCTCGCGGCCGACCCATTTCAGCGGCGGGCCCAGCACGGCCATCTGCCACATGACGGCAAGCTTCGGCAGCCACTCGCCCACGATCCCGAAGAAGGCGAAGAGGATCTGCGCGAACAGGACACAGAACAGGCCGAAGTACAGAAAACAAAACCTGAATGCGATCTTCGTCACTGTGGACCATGGCCGGGCCGGCTCCGCGGTGACCGAATCGACAAAGGCGGTACCGGTGTTCCCCGAAAATTGACTGGCCATGAAATCCATATAAACAGCTGGATTGAAGTGGGCTGATGAGGCGGCTGACGGCCATGCGCGAAGCCCGCTGAGGCGCGGGAGCCGAGCCGGATCTGAGCCCGGCCGGTGCGCCGGTGGAGCGGGACGCGAAGGCGGACCGGCAATTCGATTCCGTTTACCGGGCGGCAGGACCGTAGACTCAGTGGTGTCACCAACCGCCTCCCTGGGAGCAGCCCTATTGTGACCGAACAGACCGAGAACGAGCCACGCGAGGAATGCGGCGTATTCGGGGTCTGGGCCCCTGGTGAGGATGTGGCAAAGCTCACGTACTACGGCCTTTATGCGCTGCAGCACAGAGGGCAGGAAGCGGCAGGCATCGCAGTCGCTGACGGGTCTCAGATTCTGGTGTTCAAGGACCTCGGTCTGGTGAGTCAGGTCTTCGACGAACAGACCCTGGCCGCCATGCACGGCCACGTCGCCGTCGGGCACTGTCGCTACTCGACCACCGGCTCCACCACGTGGGAGAACGCGCAGCCGGTGTTCCGCAACACCGCGGCCGGCACCGGCGTCGCGCTGGGCCACAACGGCAACCTGGTCAACACCGCCGAACTGGCCACCCGGGCCCGCGCAGCCGGGCTGATCAACTCGCGTGGCCACGTCGCCGCCACCACCGACTCCGACATCCTGGGCGCCCTGCTGGCCCACGGCGCCGCCGACTCGACCCTGGAACAGTCCGCGCTGGAACTGCTGCCCACGGTCCGCGGTGCGTTCTGCCTGACCTTCATGGACGAGAACACGCTGTACGCCGCACGCGACCCGCACGGCGTGCGTCCGCTGTCCCTCGGCCGGCTGGACCGCGGCTGGGTCGTCGCCTCAGAGACCGCCGCGCTGGACATCGTCGGCGCCTCGTTCGTCCGTGACATCGAGCCCGGTGAACTGCTGGCCATCGACGCCGACGGCGTGCGCTCCACCCGGTTCGCCAACCCCGAGCCCAAGAGCTGCGTCTTCGAGTACGTCTACCTGGCCCGCCCGGACAGCACCATCGCCGGCCGCTCGGTCCACGCGGCACGCGTCGAGATCGGCCGCCGGCTGTCCCAGGAGAAGCCCGTCGACGCCGACCTGGTCATCGGGGTCCCGGAATCCGGCGTACCCGCGGCTGTCGGCTACGCGCAGGGCTCGGGCATCCCGTTCGGTCAGGGCCTGATGAAGAACGCCTACGTCGGGCGCACCTTCATCCAGCCGTCGCAGACCATCCGCCAGCTCGGTATCCGGCTCAAGCTCAACCCGCTGAAGGAAGTGATCCGCGGCAAGCGGCTGATCGTCGTCGACGACTCGATCGTGCGCGGCAACACCCAGCGCGCCCTGGTCCGCATGTTGCGCGAGGCCGGCGCCGTCGAGGTGCACGTGCGCATCGCATCGCCGCCGGTGAAGTGGCCGTGCTTCTACGGCATCGACTTCGCCACCCCGGCCGAGCTGATCGCCAACGCCAAGAGCACCGAGGCGAGCGAAGCCGAGATGCTCGAGGCCGTCCGGCACGCGATCGGCGCCGACTCCCTGGGCTACATCTCCAAGCAGGGCATGATCGCCGCCACCGAACAGCCCGCCACCCGGCTGTGCAGCGCCTGCTTCGACGGCGACTACCCGATCGAACTGCCCGGTGAAGCTGCCCTCGGCAAGAACGTCGTCGAGCACATGTTGGCGTCCGCGGCCCGCACCGGACTGCCGCTGACCGTCGACAACGACAACGCCTCAGCCCTGCGTCGTCCCTGACCAGCGGCCGTCACCCGGGCGCGACGTGCATCGGCCAGGGTGCGACCGGTAGCCTTGGGGCCGATGACTAGCCAGGATGAGCGAGCTGAATCGATTGGCGCCTCCTACGCTTCGGCGGGGGTTGACATCGAGGCAGGCGATCGCGCTGTCGAATTGTTCAAGCCCTACGCCAAGAAGGCCACCCGGCCCGAGGTCCGGGGCGGCCTCGGAGGTTTTGCCGGCCTGTTCGGCCTGAAAGCTGGGTACCGCGAGCCACTGTTGGCCTCGTCGACCGACGGTGTGGGCACCAAACTCGCCGTGGCCCAGGCCATGGACAAGCACGACACCGTCGGCATCGACCTCGTCGCGATGGTCGTCGACGACCTCGTGGTGTGCGGTGCCGAGCCGCTGTTCCTGCAGGACTACATCGCCGTGGGACGCACCGTGCCCGAGCGGGTGGCCGAGATCGTCTCGGGCATCGCCGAGGGCTGTGTGCAGGCCGGCTGTGCCCTGCTGGGCGGCGAGACCGCCGAGCACCCGGGCTTGATGGAGCCGGACCACTACGACATCTCCGCGACCGGCGTCGGTGTCGTCGAGGCCGACGATCTGCTGGGCCCCGAGCGGGTCAAGCCGGGTGACGTGATCATCGCCATGGCCGCGACCGGCCTGCACTCAAACGGCTATTCGCTGGCGCGCAAGGTCCTGCTCGACATCGACCGGATGAACCTGACCGCGCACGTCGAGGAGTTCGGCCGCACGCTCGGCGAGGAGCTGCTCGAGCCGACGAGAATCTACGCCAAGGACTGCCTGGCGCTGGCCGCCGAGACCAAGGTGAGCACCTTCTGCCACGTCACCGGTGGTGGACTGGCAGGCAACCTGGAACGCGTCATCCCGCACGGCCTGACCGCAGAGCTGGACCGCGGCACCTGGACGCCGGCACCGGTGTTCCAGATGATCGCTCAGCGCGGCCGCGTGGAGCGTGCCGAAATGGAGAAGACGTTCAACATGGGAGTCGGCATGGTCGCCGTCGTCGCGCCGGAGGACACCGACCGCGCACTGGCGATTCTGACTGCCCGGCACCTGGACTGCTGGACTCTGGGCACCGTGAACAAGGGTGGCAAGAGCAGCGTTCGCGCCGAGTTGGTGGGCCAGCACCCGCGCTTCTGACCAGACGAGTCATGCGCGGGGCTGGGCCTGCGGCCCTGATCTCAGGGCCGCACGTGGGGTCTAGTGACGCCAGTCGTCTTCGGGGACGGCCCAGCGACCGACGGGCTCGTCGCCCGAGTCGTCGTCCAGGTCGTTATCGATGGCACTGGTGCTGTAACCAACGGTGTCGTTCGACAGCTCCCGTTGCAACCGACCGAAATCGGTCTGCGGTGAGCTGTACTTTAGGTCTCGAGCAACCTTGGTCTGCTTTGCCTTTGCCCGGCCGCGGCCCATGGGGGACCCCCTCGCGCAATAACGGAGCGGCCCGATGTGCAGGCGGCTCCGATCTGAGTGTGTTTATTGTCCTGCCGCTAGCTTACCGTGCCCGGCGGTCTCATGCTGGCAGGCCACCCTCCCCGGGCGTCGGAGGCGAATCAGTGCAGCGCTCGGGCCTGACCGGACGCGGTGGCACCTAGCGGGCGCCGCCGCGCAGCCGGTCCACCGCAGCCCGGCCCGCACCGGCGGTCTGGTCCGCGTCCGGCAGCGAATCCGCGTCGATCGCGGCGGGCATCTCGGACTCGCCGCCCGTGGTCAGTTCGGTGTCCGCGGGCACGCCACGCTTGAGCAGCGCCAGCGCGATCGGGCCGAGGTCGACATGGTCCGCGACGGTGCCAAGGCGGCCGACCGTCCGGCCGCCGGCGAGCACCGGATCACCCGTCGCGGGACGGTCTTCGCCGCCGTCCAGGTGCAGCAGGACCAGCATGCGGGGCGGCTTGCCCAGATTGTGCACCCGCGCGACGGTCTCCTGGCCGCGGTAGCAGCCCTTGTCGAGATGCACGGCGCCGACGCCCGGCCCGCCGATCCAGCCGACCTCGTGTGGGATGGTCCGCTCGTCGGTGTCGACACCCAGCCGCGGCCGCAGCGCCGCCACGCGAAGGGCTTCGTAGGCCCACAGCCCGGCGGGCCGGACGCCCGCGTCCAGCAGCCGTTGCCGCCATGCCGGGGCATCGGCCCGCGGCACCACCAGATCGATCTCCTGCGGCCCGACACGGCGTACGAAACCGCCGTCGGGCAGCGGGGCCGCGGTCCACTCGGCGTCCGGGGTCGGCAGGTCGAGTGCGTTGACGGCAGGCCCGAGCAGCGACAGCACCGCGAGGTCGGCGGGGTTCACCTCGACCTTGGACCAGAACACCATCTTGCGCAGGAAGTCGGCGAGCGGCTGCCCGCGCCACGACTCGGTGTCGAGCGTGGTGACGCCGCCGAGTTCGGTCTGCAACCAGTGGTCCTCGACGCGGCCCTGCAGATCCAGGCTGAGGTTCTGCACGACGGACCCCTCCGGCTGGGCGCTGACGTGCTGGCTGGAGATGGTGTGCAGCCAAGTCTGTCGTTCGGGGCCGGTGAGTTCGATGGTCGCGCGGTGGCCGCGGTCCACAATGACGGCGTCGACGGCTGCACTGCGCTGCTCCCCGAGTGGGTCGCCGTAGTGCCAGACGGCGCCGGCGTCGGGTCCGGATTCAGGGGCGGGAACAGCGCTCATCCTTCGAGCCTAGTGAGTGCGGCTCCGACTAGCCTTTTGCCCATGACCCCGCCGCCGATCGTCGTCCCGGTCGAGGGCTGCCGGGCCTCGGTCCGCGTCGACGATCCGGTGTTCTCCCGCGGTGACGGCGTCTTCGAAACGGCGTTGGTGCGTGGCGGCGTCGTCTTCCTGCTCGACGAGCATCTGGCGCGGCTGACGGCGTCGGCTGCGCTGGCAGGCCTGCCGTGTCCCGATGCCGTCCGGTGGCGGGCGGCCGCGTCGGCCGCGGTCGGTCAGTGGCCCGAAGCGGAGGCCGTGCTGCGGCTGGTGCTCGGACGCGGTGTCGACGGTGTGGTGGCCTTCGTGATGATCTCCGCGGTGCCGGATCGCGTCGCGGCGGCCCGCCGGGAGGGGGTGGCAGCGGTGACGCTGGTGCGGCCGTACTGGCCGCTGGCTGCTACGAAATCGTTGTCCTATGCGGCGAATGTGGCCGCGCTGCGGCATGCCGAACTGGCCGGCGCGGGCGACGCGGTGTTCGTCGATGCCACGGGCGCGGTGCTCGAAGGGCCGCGGTCCGCGGTCGTGCTGGCGGTCTCCGGCTCCGGCGGCGAGCCGGTTCTGGTGACGCCGGACGCGTCGTCGATCCTGCCGTCGACGACGCAGCGCGCGCTGTTCGCGGCCGCCGCGGCGCGGGGTGTCGAGTGTGGGTACCGGCGGGTGACCGTGTCGGATTTGCTTGCCGCACAAGGTGTTTGGCTACTGTCGGCGATCACGCTGGCAGCCCGCGTGCATACCCTGGACGGGCGCGCGTTGGCGGTATCGCCGTTCGAGTCGGTGGTCGCCGAGCTGATCGACGGGCAGTTCTGAGCCCGAGAAAAATCGGTTGTCGGGGCTCGGACCTGGGAGTACGGTCGCACGTACACAGGGAAGGAGGTGGTCCGACAAATTGATTGAAACTTTGAGGACATGTGAGGTGGCTGCCCGCTAGTAGCGCCGGGTATTTCGTCCGAGCGCACTCGCGAAATCCCGCAGCCACCCGGCCCCCGAGCCTCCCGGTCTTGTCCAACCAGGAACCTTGGCTCGGGGGTCGCCTCATGTCCGGGGTCGGCTGTGAACTGGCTGCGCCGCCGGAGTGTCAGCCGACGAAACGTGCCAGGCGCGCGGAGAGGTGCGGGGTCAAGCCGCCGTCGGCGTCCACGCGCTCTTCGACGTAGGCCAGGTCGCCGTTCTCGATGATTCCGTAGAGCCGCTTCGCGCCGCCGACCAGAACGCCCGACTTGCTGCGGGCCAGGGCATCGGTCGCCAGTTCCCAGGAGGCCTGGTTCAGCGGGCCACCGTAGAACAGCTCGACGTAGCCGGCCGAATGCGCCAGCAGTAGCTCGATGGCCTGCGACTCGTCCTGTCCGTGCGGGTCGGTCGGGTCGTTCACGAATCGCCAGTAGCCCGTCTCGCGCAGACCCGGACCGGCGTATTCGCCGTTCTCGTCGAGCCGCCAGGAGCGGGCATCCCAGTTGAGGTAGTCGTTGCCGTTGTGCGACACGATGATCTGCTGGCCGAACCGGTAGTCACCGGCGGCATCGCGGCCTTCGCCCTCGCCGCGCCAGACGCCGACCAGCGGCAGCAGAGCCAGGAGGGCGTCGTTGAAGTGCGCGCCTTCGCGCAGGTTGGCGGTATCGGCGGGCAGCGGCAGGTCGTCGAACCCGGGCACGTTGCGCGCGGCCGTGGCCTTGGCGCGATCGGCTGCCGCGGCGATGGCGCGGTCGCCGGAACTGGCCAGTGCGCCGAGCTCGGAGCTCGGATCGCCCGGGCCGTTTTCAGGGTCCGGGGCGGACGTCACAACTCGTCGGTGATCAGTCGGTACAGCGCGTAGAGCGCAAACCAGGTGATGGCCAGCGAGGCCACGACCAGCAGGATCTCGAAGAAAAGCACCACGGGGAGACAGGTTACTCGCGATGCCGGTGTGACGTGCGCCGCACCGGCCGGGAAATGCGACGAGCGGCCGCATCGGCACACCAGGGCATGAAGTCCGGGTACCGATACGGCCGCTCGCGGCCAAAGAAACTAGGCGACCTTGACGTCGACCTCGTGGATACCGGCACCGGTCGGGGCCACCACGGCGTCGCCGTTGCCGACCTTGGACAGTGCACGCAGCGTCCAGGTGCCGGGGGCGGCGAAGAACCGGAAGTCACCGGTGGCCGATGCGACGACCTCGGCGGTGAACTCGTCGGTGCTGTCCAGCAACCGCACGAACGCGCCACCGACGGGCTGGCCCGAGCCGTCGACGACGCGGCCGGTGATGACGGTTTCCTTCTCCAGATCAACGCTGGCCGGCAGCGTCAGGCCTTGCTTGGGTGCAGAGCACATATCAGTTTCCCAACTCGATCGGGGCACCCACCAGGGAGCCGTATTCGGTCCAACTGCCGTCGTAGTTCTTTACATTCCGGTGGCCGAGCAATTCCTGCAGCACGAACCAGGTGTGCGACGAACGCTCACCGATGCGGCAGTACGCGATGGTCTCCTTCTCGCCGTCGAGGCCGGCGTCGGCGTAAATCTTGGCCAGCTCCTCGTCGGACTTGAAGGTGCCGTCGTCGTTGGCGGCCCGGCTCCACGGCACGTTGATGGCGCTCGGCACGTGGCCGGGGCGCTGGCTCTGCTCCTGCGGGAGGTGAGCCGGAGCCAGAATCTTGCCGGAGAACTCGTCGGGGGAACGCACGTCGACCAGGTTCTTGGTGTTGATCGCGTCGATCACCTCGTCGCGGAACGCGCGGATGCTGTTGTCGATCGGCTTGGCCTCGTACGACTTGGCAGCGCGGACGGTCGCGTCCTTGACCAGTGGCCGGTCGTCGAGCTCCCAGCGCTTGCGGCCGCCGTCGAGCAGCTTGACGTCGCCATGGCCGTACAGCTTGAAGTACCAGTAAGCGTAGGCCGCGAACCAGTTGTTGTTGCCGCCGTACAGGACGACGGTGTCGTCGTTGCTGATGCCCTTGTCGGACAACAGCTTCGAGAACTGCTGCTGGTCGACGAAGTCACGCTTGACCGAGTCCTGCAGATCATCGCGCCAGTCCAGCTTGACGGCGCCGGGGATGTGCCCCTCGTCGTCGTAGGCGCTGGTGTTCTCGTCGACCTCGACGAACACCACGCCGGCGGTGTCGAGGTTGTTCTCGGCCCATTCGGTCGAGACCAGGACGTCGGAACGTGCCATGTACGAATTCCTTTCGGTTGCTTTTGAGCTCTAGCGGGTCAGGTGGCGGGGATCGCCGTGCGGCGCAGTCGCGCCACCAGTGGGTAGATCTGGCAGCCAAGGCAGATGCCGAAGGCGGCGTTGAGGAATGCGGCGATCAGCGCGAAGGCGGTGGCACCCAGGCCGAGGGCGGTGATGCCCGTCGCGAAGCCGACGGTACCGGCGATGGCGAACAGCAGCCCGACGAGCTGGGCGAACTTCAGCGGCGCGGCCGGTTCCTTCTCGGTCACCGGTGCCAGCCGCGGCGCGATGAAGGTGGCGAAGATGCGGCCGTACGGGTGCTTGCGCGGTCCGCCGACCGCGCCGATCGCGAACACCACGGCCTGAATGCCGAGAATCACGGCTGCGGCGATCGGGCTCGCGGCCGATACCAGCAGCGCAGCGATCAGCACGCCGGTGGTGACCCAGGCTGCGAAGCGGGGTCCACGCACGTCGACCTGCGGGGTTTCGATGGAATTGTCTGACATGGGAAAGCTCCTGTTGTTGGTAAACGGAGGCGGCCGCAGAGTCTGATTCGCGGCCCGCCGCGGAAAGCTCCTCGGAGCGCAACACGAAACGACGGCGCGACTCTCAGCAGCTACAACAACAACAGCAACAACCCGCAACGCGGCACAGATCAACTGCGCGACGCTTGGTGAGCAGGAGCTCGCGGGGGGACAACACGGCAGACAGCTTACCCAACGACGGGGTGCTCAAGCCAACAGCGGTAGCAGGGCATCCCGCAGGTCAGCGGATTTCGGGACCCCCGCGGTGCGGTACCGCTGCTGCCCCGAGGCGTCGAAGATGAACGTCGTCGGCAGTGAGAGCACCGACAGTCGTCGGGCCGCAACAGGATTGGCGTCCAGGTCGATCTCGACGTGCGCGACCTCGAGCTCGTCGCACACCTGGTCGACGACGCGGCGGACGGCCGCGCACGGTCCGCACCACGTTGCGCTGAAATGTACGACGGTCGGGCCGGTGGTGGACAGGCCGAGATCGGAGTTGTCGTTTTCGGCGGACGGTTCGGCCGGCGGGACTTCCTTCATCAGCCCGGCACGCAGGGTGAGCAGCCGGCCGACGATGTACGCGATCCCGAGGGCGGCGACCAGGACCGTCAGCACCAGAACGGTGGAGTTCATGACTGTCTGAACCCATCCAGGGGCACGGTTACTCCCGTGGCGATGCCTTCGATGATGACGTCGGAGCCGCGCGCGCCCTCGCTGGTCGGGGCCAGCCCGAACGGCAGCTTCATCCCCGGCATCGTGATGGAGAAGGCGCGGAACACCGCAGCCTTCTTGTCGTCGGGCACCTGCCGCTCGGCGGTACCCGGGCCGGTGAGCACCTCGGTGGCCGTGAACACCAGGTTGGTGTGGTCGGCGCCGGTGATCGACAGATCCACCGCGACGCTGACGCGCTTATCGAGGCCCGCGGCGGTCGGGGTGCCGGTGAACACCAGCCCGTGACTGTCGGAGATGCCGGACTCAGTGGTGCCGCCGGTCGCATCGTCGGTCTCGTTCGGCGGGGCCTCCACCAGCAGGTCCTTGATACCCATGAAGCGGCCGACGTGGGTGGAGTCGATGATGATGCGGCTCTCCAGCTTGGACGCCGAGAGCTTGGCGTCGGGTCCGATCAGCCAGGACTTCGGCGACGAGACCATGTCGTACATGGTGGCTTCCAGCGATACCTTGCCGGCGACGGGATGCGAGACGCTGCCCGCCTTGATCTCCACCTCGTCGTACTCGCCGCGCGCGGCCTGCGGTCCGAACGGGAACCCGAGGATCGCGACCCACGGATCGAAGTGCAGGTGCGCCGCGGTCCGGACGCTGCGGGCCATCCGGTATTCGGCGAAGATCGCGAACCCGAAATCGGTGCCGACGACCGCGAGGATCAGCACGGCCACCGGGATCAGCAGCCGAGTCAGCACCTTGCGCATCCGGACATTCTGGCGTACGCCCAGCCACGCGGTGCCGCGACCGGCCGTTCCAAGCCGCTAAATCGCAGGTGGCAAGCTATCGTTAGGTGATCTTGGCCGGTAACGGCCATGTGTCAGCCATGATTCTCCGGAGTCAAGCTGGATCGAACCGCGACAGCGTCGTCGCCGGGAACGGTCCGGTGCGGCTCCGGACGCACTGGAGGACCCGTTGGATCTTCTGCTATTGACCGTCGACCCGCACCCGGAGTCGGTACTTCCGGCGTTGGCGCTGTTGCCGCACAACGTGCGGCCGGCACCCACCGAGGTGTCGTCGTTGCTGGAAGCCGGCAACGCCGACGTGGCGATCGTCGACGCGCGCACCGATCTCGCGGCCGCCCGCGGACTCTGTCGTCTGCTGGGTAGCACCGGCGCGTCCGTACCCGTCGTGGCGGTGGTCAACGAAGGCGGTCTGGTGGCCGTCAACATCGAGTGGGGTATCGACGAAATCCTGCTGCCCGGCACCGGGCCCGCCGAGATCGACGCCCGGCTGCGACTGCTGGTGGGACGCCGCAACGGCGTCGCCGACCAGCAGAGCGCCGGCAAGATCACCCTCGGTGAGCTGGTCATCGACGAGGGCACCTACACAGCCCGGCTGCGTGGCAAGCCCCTTGACCTGACCTACAAGGAATTCGAGCTGCTGAAGTACCTGGCCCAGCATGCCGGCCGGGTGTTCACCCGCGCCCAGCTGCTCCAGGAGGTGTGGGGCTACGACTTCTTCGGCGGCACCCGCACCGTCGACGTGCACGTGCGGCGCCTGCGCGCCAAGCTCGGCCCCGACTACGAGTCGCTGATCGGCACGGTCCGCAACGTCGGCTACAAGGCCGTGCGGCCCGCGCGCGGCCGCACCAATGGTGCCGCCGAGGCGGTCGACGACGTCGAAGACGAGGACGACGCCGACGACGCCGAAACCGGGCCTGACGTTCGCCAGACCCTGCCCGCCCAGTGACGGAACTGACCTGGCACACCGCGCTGAGCGCTGACCATCAGGCCGGCATCCGCGCACTCGTCGCGGCCGCGACTGCCGCCGACGGGGTGGCCCCGGTGGGGGACCAGGTGCTGCGGGAGCTGCCGTTGGACCGCACCCGCCATCTGCTGGCCCATGACGCCGGTGAGTTGGTCGGCTATCTGAATCTTGCGCCGGACATGGCCGAGGCCGTTGTCGCCGTCCCGGCGCGGCGCCGCGGGATCGGCAGCGACCTGATCCGCACGGGCCTGGCCGCCGGTGGCCCGGACACCCGAATCTGGGCGCACGGCAACCTCGATGCCGCGCGCGCGACCGCCTCGGCACTCGGCCTGACGGCGGTGCGCGAGCTCTGGCAGATGCGCCGCTCGTTGTCGGCGCTGCCGCCGCTGTCCGATGCGCCCGGGGTACGGCTGACCACCTATCCCGGATCTGAGGTCGACACGGAGCTGCTGCGCGTCAACAACGCCGCGTTCCACTGGCACCCCGAGCAAGGCGGCTGGACGCAGGCTGACGTCGACGAGCGCCGGGGTGAGTCGTGGTTCGACCCGGCGGGGTTGTTCCTGGCCTATGACGCCGTGGATCTCGCCGGGGAACGGTTGCTCGGCTTCCACTGGACGAAGATTCACCCGGGCTCAGGGCTCGGCGAGGTGTACGTCGTCGGGGTCGGCCCCGACGCTCAGGGCCGCGGGCTCGGTGCGTTGCTGACGCTGGCCGGGCTGCACTATCTGGCCGACCGTTTGGGAACCGACGGGACAGTACTGCTGTATGTCGAGGCAGACAACACTGCGGCGGTGAAGACGTATCAACGTCTCGGGTTCGAGCTCTACAGCGCTGACGTCGCGTACGCCGGAGCGTCGACCGTTAGCTGAAACAGCGAGTTGGCTGAAAAGTCGCTGACCGTGTTCACCCCGTGTTCATTTCGCATCAGGAATTCGTCCACCACGGCCGCATACGTTGCGCGGGAGTCGGAAGCCGACCCTTGAAGCCGACCATCGGCCGACACCGAAAGAGGACCCGTGAAGTTCACCATCATCGGTAAAGCACTCGTCGTCACCGCAGCGGCCGCGTCGCTTGCCGTTGGCATGACCGCGTGTGGCAACGACAACAAGTCCAGCACCGCGTCGTCGACCGGCGGTTCCGCCGCGGAATGCGGCGGCAAGAACGCGCTGACCGCCGAGGGCTCGACCGCACAGCAGAACGCGATCGCCGAGTTCAACAAGGCCTGGGGCCAGGTCTGCTCGGGCAAGACCCTGTCCTACAACGGCACCGGCTCGGGCGCCGGCCGCCAGCAGTTCATCGCCAAGCAGGTCGACTTCGCCGGCTCCGACTCGGCGCTGGCCAAGGAGCAGATCGAGAAGGCTGCCGAGCGCTGCGGCGGCAACCCGGCGTGGAACCTGCCGCTGGTCTTCGGCCCCGTCGCCATGGCCTACCACCTCGAAGGCGTGAGCAAGCTCGTCGTCAACGCCGACGTGCTGGCCAAGATCTTCCAGGGCGAGATCAAGAAGTGGAACGACCCGGCCATCGCCGCGCTGAACGCCGGCACCACCCTGCCGGACACCGACATCAAGCCGGTCTACCGCTCGGACTCGTCGGGTACCACCGACAACTTCCAGAAGTACCTGGCCGCCGCGGCTCCGGAGAGCTGGAAGAAGGGCGCCGGCAGCGAATTCCAGGGCGGCGCCGGTGAAGGCGCGCAGAAGTCGGCCGGCGTCGTGCAGGCCGTGCAGGCCACCCCGGGTGCCATCGGCTACGTCGAGAAGAGCCCGGCCGCGGCCGCGGGCCTGCCGTTCGCGCAGATCGACACCGGTTCCGGCGCAGTCGAACTGACCGATGACAACGCCAAGAAGGCCATTGCCTCCGCCAAGTTCGCCAAGGACGGCAACGACCTGGCGCTCGACCTGAAGTCGCTGTACTCGACCAAGGAAGCCGGCGCCTACCCGCTGGTGCTGGCCACCTACGAGGTCGTCTGCTCCAAGGGCTACGACGCCGACACCGCCGCTGCGGTCAAGTCGTTCCTGAAGGTCGCGGCCAACCAGGGCCAGGCCAACCTGTCGAAGGCGGGCTACATCCCGCTGCCCGACGCCTTCAAGGCGCGTCTGCTGCAGTCGGTCGACGCAATCGCTTAAGCAGTACTGCTGGCGCTCCGGTTCCATCCCGGTGAGGATGGAACCGGAGCCCACGACCGTTAGGTTCCTGACAGGATGACAGTGACAACACCGAATCCAGCCGACGCGGGGTCGGGTGAGGCGCTCGCCGCACCAGTCCCGGAGCCGACGCCGGTGTCTCTCGACCCATTGAAGGGCTCGAAAGTTCGCCTGGGCGACCGGGTTTTCCGCCTGCTCGCGGAGGGCTCCGGCGTACTGATCGTCGCGCTCATCGCGGCCATCGGCGTCTTCCTGCTGTGGCGCGCCATCCCGGCGCTGGCCCGCAACAAGGAGAACTTCTTCACCTTCGGCGGCAACTGGGTCACCACCGACACCTCGGCGATGCACTTCGGCATCCTCGATCTGCTGCAGGTCACCGTCTTCGTGTCGGTGTTCGCGCTGCTGATCGCAATGCCCGTCGCCTTGGGTATCGCGATCTTCGTGACGCAGTACGCCCCTCGCAAGATGGCCGGTCCGCTGTCGTACATGGTGGACCTGCTGGCTGCGGTGCCATCGATCGTCTACGGCGTCTGGGGCCTGTACGTGCTGGCCCCGGTGATCAAGCCGTTTGCGTTGTGGCTCAACAAGGATCTGGGCTGGCTGTTCCTGTTCAAGACCGGTAACGCCTCGGTCGCCGGTGGCGGCACCATCTTCACCGCGGGCATCGTGCTCGCGGTGATGATCCTGCCGATCATCACCGCCGTGACCCGCGAGGTCTTCATCCAGACACCCCGCGGCCAGATCGAAGCCGCGCTGGCGCTGGGCGCCACCCGCTGGGAAGTCGTCCGCACCACGGTGCTGCCGTTCGGTCTGTCGGGCTACATCAGCGGTGCCATGCTCGGCCTGGGTCGCGCTCTCGGCGAGACCATCGCGCTGCTGATCATCCTGCGCGGTACCCAGACCCAGTTCAGCTGGACGCTGTTCGACGGCGGCTACACGTTCGCCAGCAAGATCGCCGCCACCGCAAGCGAATTCAACGACCAGTTCAAGGCCGGCGCCTACATCGCCGCCGGCCTGGTGCTGTTCATTCTCACCTTCGTGGTGAACTCCGCGGCACGCGCCGCGGTGGCCGGCAGGGGAGCGAAATGAACGCCAAGATGGCCGCGATGCTGGATCGGCCGGTCAAGCACCAGTCCTTCGAAGGGGTCGGCCTGCGCCGCAAGGTGGTCGACAACCTGGCCACGGTGCTGGTCAGCATGTCGGTGCTGTTGGCGCTGATCCCGCTGGTGTGGGTGCTGTATTCCGTTGTCACCAAGGGTTATAAGGCCCTGACGGCGGCGGAATGGTTCACCAACTCGCAGTCCGGCATGACCGCGTTCGTGGAGGGCGGCGGTGTCTACCACGCGATCGTCGGCACCGTGCTGCAGGCCCTCGTGTGCGCCGTCATCTCCATCCCGATCGGCGTGCTGGTCGCGGTGTACCTGGTCGAGTACGGCGGCGGCACCAAGCTGGGCAAGCTCACCACGTTCATGGTCGACATCCTCACCGGTGTTCCGTCGATCGTCGCCGCGCTGTTCATCTACGCGCTGTGGGTGGCCACTCTCGGCTTCCAGCGCACCGGTTTCGCGGTGTCGCTGGCGCTGGTGCTGCTGATGATCCCGGTCATCGTGCGGTCCACCGAGGAGATGCTGCGCATCGTCCCGATGGATCTGCGCGAGGCCAGTTACGCACTGGGCATTCCCAAGTGGAAAACCATTGTGCGCATTGTCATTCCGACAGCGCTGTCGGGCATCCTCACGGGCGTCATGCTGTCCCTGGCTCGCGTCATGGGCGAGACGGCACCGTTGCTGGTTCTGGTGGGCTACGCCCAGGCCATGAACTTCGACATGTTCGGCGGCTTCATGGGCTCGCTGCCCGGCATGATGTACGACCAGATCGGCGCCGGCGCGGGCGCCAACGAGGTCCCCACCGACCGGATGTGGGGAGCGGCACTGACCCTGGTGCTGCTGATCGCTCTGCTGAATGTGGCAGCGCGGTTGTGCGCCAAGTTCTTTGCCCCGAAAAAAGTTTGAGCAGGAGTGCGGGTTAATGGCCAAACGGCTTGATCTCAAGGATCTCAATATCTACTACGGCTCGTTCCACGCCGTGGCGTCCGTCTCGCTGTCGGTGGAGCCGCGCAGCGTCACCGCCTTCATCGGGCCGTCGGGCTGTGGCAAGTCCACGGTGCTGCGCACCCTGAACCGTATGCATGAGGTGATTCCGGGCGCACGCGCCACCGGATCGGTGCTGCTCGACGGTGACGACATCTACGCCGCGGGCGTGGACCCCGTCGGCGTCCGCAAGACCATCGGCATGGTGTTCCAGCGCCCGAACCCGTTCCCCACCATGTCCATTCGCGACAACGTGGTGGCCGGGCTGAAGCTGCAGGGTGTGCGCAACAAGAAGACGCTCGACGAGGTCGCCGAACGGTCGCTCAAGGGTGCCAACCTGTGGAACGAGGTCAAGGACCGGCTCGAGAAGCCGGGCGGCGGCCTGTCCGGCGGTCAGCAGCAGCGGCTCTGCATCGCCCGCGCGATCGCGGTGCAGCCCGATGTGCTGCTGATGGACGAGCCCTGCTCGGCGCTGGATCCGATCTCGACGCTCGCCATCGAGGACCTGATCTCAGAACTGAAGCAGGACTTCACCATTGTGATCGTCACGCACAACATGCAGCAGGCGGCGCGCGTGAGTGATCAGACGGCGTTCTTCAACCTCGAAGCCACCGGTAAGCCCGGCATGCTGGTCGAGATCGACGACACCGAGAAGATCTTCTCGAACCCGTCCAAGAAAGCCACCGAGGACTACATCTCCGGCCGCTTCGGGTAGGTCGGTCACCTTCCTCTCGCGAGCAGACGTAAAACTGTCGTTTTGGGCCGTGAAAACGACAGTTTTACGTCTGCTCGCGAGTGTTTCGGTCATGCAGCGCGGTCGAAGTGGCGCTTGATCCGCGTACACAACTCGACCGGGTATTTCCGGATATCGTCGACGACGGCCGGAACGCTGGTCCAGTTCATCTCCTGCAGTCGTGCCATCTTGATCCGATCATGCTTGACTGCAACGGGATTCGAGTGCCACTCCATGCTGTCGTACTCGGCTGCCACACGGAATTCCGGCCACGCGAAATCCAATCGCCACAGTTGGCCATGGAGATCGCGTATCTCGTACTGCAATTCGGGGATGGGCAGCTCCCAATCGATGAATACCAGCCGCATCTCCGATTCCATAGGTGACTCGGCTCGCGCGTCGGCCAAGGGCAGCAACTCGCGGACGCTGACCACGCCACGGCGGCCGCGTTGCTCCTCAAGGGCGTTCTGCATCTCCGCCTGACTGCAGGTGCCACTGCGGAGTGCGGCGTCCAGGATCGCCAGTACCCGCGGACGCTTCAGGGTACGAGCGACTTCGACTGCCGTCCACGCGGGTGCGGTGGCCAGTCGGCCGTCAATCTTCTTGAGTGGAGCGCCAATTCGCTGGTGCACCATGAGATCTCGGGAGGTGCGAATACGTACACCGGGATCCAAGATGTGGGTCCGGTTGTCTGGGTCGGTATCGAAGCCGTAGATCGCCGCGGCGGTGTTCATGCAGGCGACGATGGGGACGTCGGACAACAGGTCCAAGGCGCGGAGGCGGCATTCGGTGTCCGGAGCTTGCGCGGAATAGACGCCGTGCCACACCCGGAAAAATTCTCCTGCCCGGATCCTGCGAGCGAGCGCCCGATCGGTCATGGTCGCGAGTAACTGCTGTGCAGTCGCAAGGCCATCGTGGACAGCGAAGATCTCTTCGAGCGCCATGTATCGATGTTGGCGGCTAGGGCGTGTCTCCCGAATGTGAGGGTGTTATCGGCGACGATTGATCGGTGACACGGATGGATGTGATTTCTGACGAGTTCTGGGCTGTCGTGGAACCCTTGATGCCCTCGCATGAAGGCAAGCGG
>NZ_JXST01000052.1 GCF_000878195.1 Mycolicibacterium llatzerense
ATCGGTGGAACCGACGCCCCACTGCATGACATTGAACGCCTACCGGAGATCGATCAAGAGTTGTTGCCTAGCAACACCTTTGGCGAATTCTAGCCACCGGGTCCACTTAAGCAGATAAGCAGTACATGTGTTCGAAGTATTGGCGGCGATCGATCCCGACGCCGGTGAGGCGGCTCTGCGGGATCAGCTCGTTGAACTCGAACGGCTCAAAGGACTGGTGGCCGCGCAGCAGGTGCGGGTGACCGCGGCATGGGACGCGGTCCGGCAGGCCGGCGGTGGGGCTTCGCGGCGAGGCCTGGGTACCGAGATCGGGCTGGCCCGGCGTCAGTCGCCGCACCAGGGCAAGCAGTATCTGGCCACGGCCCGAATGCTGTCCACGGACATGCCGCACACCCTGGCCGCACTCGAATCCGGGGCGCTGCCGGAGTGGCGGGCCGGGCTGATCTGCCGCGAAGCGGCCTGCCTGTCGACGGCTGATCGGGCGGAGCTGGATGCCCAGATGTGCGCCGATCCCCGGGAGCTCGAAGGCCTCGGCGACAAGAAGATCACGGCTCGGGCCAAGC
The DNA here is from genome assembly GCF_000878195.1 of Mycolicibacterium llatzerense. Taxonomy (GTDB): domain Bacteria; phylum Actinomycetota; class Actinomycetes; order Mycobacteriales; family Mycobacteriaceae; genus Mycobacterium; species Mycobacterium llatzerense. Next base: position 564 of record NZ_JXST01000052.1, read on the forward strand.
GCATCGCGTATCGGCTCGACCACGAAGCCGTGCTGGACAAGATTCGGCAAGCCCTGAGCGGGCGCCGGGTGACCGTCCGACCCGCACCCGACGCGATGGCGTACCTGACGGTGCTGCTGCCGGTGGTCGAGGCCTACGAGACGCACGGGGCGTTGAAGGCCGCTGCCGGCGAGGCCGCACGCGATGGCAGCGCCGATGGGCGGACCCGCAGCCAGATCATGGCCGACACCGTCGTCGAACGCGTCACCGGCCGTGCGGCGGCATCGCCGACCCCGGTGGCGGTCAACCTGGTGCTGTCCGACGAGACCTTGCTCGCCGGTGGCTCCGAACCGGCGGAGTTGCCCGGCTATGGCCCGATCCCGGCACCCCTGGCCCGCCAACTCATCGAACGTGCCGTCCTCGACGAGCAGTCCGAGGCATCCCTGCGGCGGCTGTACGCCCAACCCGCCACCGGCAATCTGGTCGCGATGGAATCGAAGTCCCGGACCTTCCCCAAAGGTCTCGCCCGGTTCATCGCCACCCGCGACCAAACCTGCCGCACTCCGTACTGCAACGCTCCGGTCCGGCATCTCGACCACATCACCCCGCATGCGCACCACGGACCTACCGCCGGCCATAACGGCCAGGGCCTGTGCGAGCACTGCAATTACGTCAAAGAAGAACCCGGCTGGCACTCCCGTGCCAGCTATGACCGGTACGGCCGCCACACGACAGAGCTCACCACGCCGACCGGCGCGGTCTATACCTCGACCGCGCCGCCGATGCCGAGCGGATTGCAGATCCTGACCCGCCGGGTCCACCTCGCGATCATCGACAAGGGATCGCGTCCGCGGGTTCTGCGTGACTAGCCAAATGTGTGGCGACTCACGGCAACGGATTGCGCGTGGCGGCGCATGATGAAGTCATGGACGGTGTGCTGTTCTTCGACGGCAAGTGTGGGATGTGTACCCGCGCGCGTAACGCGCTGCTGCGGATGAATCGCACCGGTCGGGTCCGCACCGAACCACTGCAGAAGCCCGGCACCGCCGAGCGACTCGGTGTGGCACCGGAACATCTCATGGAATCGGTGTGGTGGCTGGATTCGTCCGGTGACGTGTTCGGCGGTGCGAAGGCGGCCAACGCGGCGCTGTCCGCAGCCCTGGGCACTCGGTTGCCGTTGTGGGTTTACGCCATTCCGGGAGTCGGTGCGCTCCAGGAGCGTGTCTACCGTTGGATCGCCACGCATCGTTACCACTTCCGTGGCGTCACGCCGTGGTGCGAATCCGCACCGTCGGAGTGTGTTTCAGCCTAGCTGCGCCATCGCGCGGTACCCCTCGGCGGCGCTGGGGTACCGGGGCCGCCAGCCCGAAACATCACGAAAGCGCTTGTTGCTCACGCGAAGTGATCGCGTTATGGACGTAAGCCGGTCACCGAGCAGAAGTCCAACTCGTCCCGGCCCACTGATCCAGATGCGGCGCCCGACGGCTGCAGCGCAGGCGTCCGCATATTCGCGTTTGGTCAGCGGAGTGTCGTCGACGATGTTGTACGTGCCACCGGGGACCGCGAGCGCAGCGACGACGGCATTCGCCGCATCCGCGACGTGGATCGACGAGATGTAGGTACTGCTTCGGCCCGGGACAAACCCGATGTGCCACTTGGCCATCTCGAGGATCTGTTCACTGTGCGCGGCGTGCGGACCGTAGAACACCCCGAACCGAAGGATCGTCGATTGCTCGCCGAACCGTCGCGCGCTGGCTTCAGCGGCGTGGTTGCCACGCGTGATGGGGTAGTGGTCGACGGGCTGGTCTTCGTCGACCCAGTCGCTTCCGCCGTCGCGGTAGATCATCACGACAGATTCTTGAATCAGCCTCTGTACACCCGCATCTCGCGCGGCGTCGACCACGGTGGCGGAGCCCGCCGAACGCACCCGTTCGCATTCTGCCCACGCCGATTTGCGGATGAACGCCGTCGTCGAAGGGAGCGCTGATGCCAGGTTGACCACCGCATCGTGGCCGCCGAATGCGCCGGCCAATCCGCGGCGGTCGAACAGCGACACCGAAACCGGTTCGGCGCCTTGGCTCCGCAACACTGCGGCCTTGGCATCGCCGCGGGCCAGAGCGGTGACGGAGTGGCCGGCAGCGACCAGTGCGGGGACGGTATGGGTGCCGATGGCACCGGTGCCTCCGGTCACGAACACCCGCATCAGCGGAACACCACCGGCAACGTCTGGGGCCCGCGGACGGCCGGCGTATCCCGCCAGGTAGCGGCCCCGCTCACATCAGGTTGGCGGGCAACGACTTCCCGCAGCGCCACGGTCAATTCCAGTTGGGCCAGGGCGGAACCCAGGCAGTAGTGCGCTCCGTATCCGAAGGCCACGGGCGCTGGGCCGGTGCGGTCCACGCGGAAGCGGCCGGGCTCCTCGAACACCGCCGGGTCACGATTGGCGGCCGCCACCACGACGACGACGCTGTCTCCGGCTGCGATATCGACGCCGCCCAGCTGGTGGTCCTCGGTGGCGGTACGCACCGTCGACTGCACGGGACCGTCGAGCCGCAGCAGTTCGGTGATGACCGCCCCGTCCACGGTGTCGACCCGTTCATCCGCCAGCCGAATAAGCCCCGCGCCAAGGAGATTCGCCGTGGTCTCGTGTCCGGCGACCGCGATCAGGATGGCCGTCACCACGACGTCCTCGAGGGACAGCTCGGGATCGGTGGCGATGAAGCTGAACAGGTCGTCGCCGGGATGCGCCCGGCGGTCGGCGGCGAGTGGCAGGAACTCCGCCATCAACGCGGCGGCCGCGCCGAACCCCTCTGCCACCTCCACGGGATCGGCCAGGGTGCCGAGCATCCGGATGATCGACGGCGACAGTTCACGCAGAGACGCCGCATGCGCCGGATCGAGCGCGAGCCATTCGCCGACCACCGCGATCGGTAGGGGCAGGGCGATCTGCGACATGAAATCAAACGGCTCGCCGGTGGGCGCCTGCGCGATGACCTCGGCGGCGATCGTCTCCACACCCTCGGTCAATCCGGCCACCGTGCTGCGCGTGAACGCGTCCCGGACCGCGCCGCGCAGCCGGTCGTGATCGGCGCCGTCGGTGAAAAGCATTGAAGCCTTGGTGAATTCCGGTGCCATCATCGTCATCGATGCGCGCGCCACGGGGTTGGCCAGCGGATCGCTGGTCCAGCCGGACCCGCCGAGCACCTGTCGGGCCGCGTCGTAGCCGAGCACCAGCCAACCTTGGGCGACGTTGTCCCATACGACATCACCGTCGCACCGGCGGGCCTCGTAGAAGGGATAGGGGTCAGCGGCGTCCCAGGGCAGCCGGGCCGCTGCGACGTCGTCAGGCGACATGATCGTCCGTCCCGTGCGGCAGTCCGCGGCGCTTGACCCACGCCTCGTGTTCGAGGCCCAGATCGGTGACGGGCGCTGCGACGCCGTCCATTTCGTCCAGCATCCCGCGGGCGTGGAAGGTGGCGTTCAGTGCGGTGAAAATCGCATTCATCGACAGGTTCAGGCGCGAGAAGAACACGAAATCGGCGGGCACTCTGATGTGCCGCATGGGGTGGTCGGCCTCGCGGACGTCCAGCATCGAGGCGATGGCGCGCCGCGATGCCTCGTCGGTGTAGGTCACCGGCTGCGGCGCCAGGATCTCGTAGATGATGCCCTCCCACCAGCGATAGGCATCGTCGGCGGTCAGTACCGAATCGGTTGCGAAGAAATCACTTTCGACCATGCTCGACCGCAGGTCGTCGCGGCGCCCTTCGACCGCGCAGCGCATCAGGTTCACGATGCGCCGGCGCTGATCTTCGGGAAGGACCTTCGCGCAACCGAAGTCGACGAATCCGACGGTGCCGTCGCGGCCGAATCGGTAGTTGCCCGGGTGCGGGTCGGCGTGGAACAGATGGCCGTGCCGGTAGGAGCCGGTGACGAACCGCGCGATCACTTCGGACCACGTGTCCTTGGTGTTCTGGTCGGCGTCTTGCGCTGCGCCCCAGTTCAATCCGTCGAGGTACGTCATGGTCAGGACGCGGTCGCCGGATGCCTCGCCGATCAGTTCGGGCACGCGAACGTACGGGTGATCCCGCCAGAGCTCGCTGAACGCGGTGATATGGGTGGCTTCCCGGCGGTAGTCGATCTCCTCGGAGATGCGTTCGGATATCTCGGCGGCAATCGGGGCGACGTCGGGCAGGATCGCGCCGAGCGTGCTGGCCGCGCCGGCCGCGAATCGAAACATGGTCGCCAGCAGCTCGGTGTTCGACAGATCGTCGCGAATCGCTTGCGCCACACCGGGGTACTGAATCTTCACCGCGACGTCACGGCCGTCGTGCAGGACGGCCCGGTGGACCTGTCCGATGGATGCGGCCGCCATCGGTTCGTCGGAGAACGACGCGAACACCGCGGAGATCGGGCGGCCCAGGTCGTCCTCGACGATGCGCCGGGCCAGGGCCGAATCCATCGGCGGTGCATCGGCCTGCAGCCGGGTCAGGGCCCGCTGGTACGGCGAGAGTTCGCCGGCGCCAATCGCATTGGCGTCGACCATGGACATCAGCTGGCCGGCCTTCATCAACACGCCTTTGGAGTGGCCGAGGAGTTCGGCGTACTGCTCTGCGGTGCGCTCGTGGAACCGTTCGACCGCGCCGGTGTTGCCGGCCCTCTCCTGCAGCGCCGCGACCATCCGCCCACCCGCGGCGCGGGCGGTGAAGCCGGCGACCGGCATGGTGCGGCGGATACGTCCGCGCGGCACATTTCCGGCCATTGCGCCTCCAAGCGTTGTATGGTGACCTAGTACGAAATATATGACCCTTCTTATATGCAGTCAATGGTGGGAGTCAATGGTGGAAACCTCGACCAAGGAACGGACCAGGGAACGTCTGGTCACCGAGGCCATGCGGTTGTTCAGCGAGCAGGGCTACAAGGCCACCAGCATCACTGCGATCGAGAAAGCCGCCGGCCTGGTGCCCGGCTGCGGCGCGCTGTACAACCACTTCAAGACCAAAGAGGCCCTGCTGGCGGCAGGCATCGACCGGCAGCTGGACCGGCGGCGGGCGATGCACGACATCAGCGCGCTGTTCGCCGGTGAGGGGGAGCTGCGGACGGAACTCACGCTGCTCGGCCGGTATGTGCTCAGTGTGCTGAACCAGGAAAGCCAGTTCCTGCAGGTCGCGGCTCGCACTCCGGCGGACCAGTCGGACCGGCTGAACGCCGCCTATGCCGCCCTGGTCGACGGCCTGTACAGCGAACTGGCCGACTGGATCGGGGGCTGCGCGCCCGGCCTCGAACAGGTCGAGGCCAGGCGGATCGCAGTGGTCGGGGTCAACGCACTGCTGGGCAAGCAGGCGACGCGCGTCGTCTTTCTTGCCCCGCAGGCGGACACCCCGGATGAGGAGTACATCGCGGACTGGACCGCGATGCTGGCGGGCCGGATCGAAGCGGCCCGAACTGCTTAGTGCTCTTCAGCAGCGAGCAGCTCAGTGCTCTTCGGTCTCGAACCGGGCGATCGAGCGGGCCAGCTCTTCTTCGGCCTCTTTACGACCGACCCAGTCGGCGGCCTTGACGAACTTGCCGGGCTCCAGGTCCTTGTAGTGCACGAAGAAGTGCTTGATGGCGTCCAGCTCGAACTGCGAGATGTCGCCCAGGTCCTGGATGTGGTCCCAGCGCGGGTCGCCGGCGGGCACGCACAGCAGCTTGTCGTCGCCGCCGGCCTCGTCGGTCATCTTGAACATGGCGACCGGGCGGGCGTCGACGATGCAGCCCGGGAAGACCGACTCGGTGAGCAGCACCAGCGCGTCCAGCGGGTCGCCGTCCTCGCCGAGGGTGTTCTCGAAGAACCCGTAGTCGGTGGGGTAGCCCATGGGGGTGAACAGGTAGCGGTCGAGCTTCACTCGGCCGGTCTCGTGGTCCACTTCGTACTTGTTGCGCGAACCCTTGGGGATCTCGATGACGACTTCGTGCTCCACCGGGAGGCTCCTTAGCTCTGTGCTGATAACCGGGTACACCTTAGACGAGCGATACCCTGCTCAGTGACATCCGACTACACGGAGCAGTTCAGGAGCAGCATGCGGCCCACCCGGTGGCGCCGATCGACCCACTTGGTGATCGGTGTGGCAGTTCTGGTGCTGGTTGCCGCGCTGGTGGCGGCGGCCGCGGTGATGACGCGGCATGAGGCCGTCCCGGCGGCCGGCTCGAACGTCAAGCCGCAACCTGCGCTTGTCACGGCCCAACCTGGGGTGCAGCCGGTCTCCGACGCCGCGGCGCAACCGGTGCCCGCGCAGCTGGCGGCCGTGCTGGCGCCGCTGGCGGCCAACCCGAATCTCGGCATGCTGGGCGGCCGGATCACCGATGCCCTGACCGGGACGCAGCTGTGGGCGCAAGGCGCGAACATTCCCCTGCAGCCCGCGTCCACCAACAAGACGCTGACGGCAGCCGCGGCGCTGCTCACCCTCGATCGCAACGCCCGGCTGACCACGACGGTCGTGTCGGGTGACACCCCGGGCGTGGTGGTGCTCAAGGGCGGCGGCGACCCGACGCTGTCCGCGGCGCCGCCTGGCACCGACACCTGGTACGGCGATGCGGCCCGTATTTCTGACCTGGCTGACCAGGTCCGCAAGGCGGGCGTCACCCCCACCGCCGTTCAGGTCGACGTCAGCCTCTACTCCGGCCCGACGATGGCGCCGGGCTGGGACGTCGCCGACATCGAGGGCGGCGACTGGGCCCCGATCCAGTCGGTGATGGTCGACGCCGGTCGCGTCCAGCCCACGACCGTGGAGTCCAAACGGTCGACCACCCCGGCCCTTGACGCCGGCCGCGCCCTGGCCGCGGCGCTGCGGGTCGACCCCGCCAACGTGACGGTCCGCACCACACCGGCTGCCGGCCAGCAGATCGGCGCGGTGCAGTCCCCGCCGCTGATCGAGCGGCTGCGCGAGATGATGTGGGCGTCGGACAACGTGATGGCCGAGTCGATCGGCCGTGAGGTCGCCGCCGCGGTGAACCAGCCGGAGAGTTTCGACGGCGGCGTACGTGCCGTCCTCGGCCAGTTGTCGAAAGCGGGACTGACCACTTCGGGTGCGACGCTGTTCGACGCCAGCGGCCTGTCGGTCAACGACCGGCTCACCGCAGCCGTCCTGGACGACGTCGTCAACGCCGCGGCGGGCAACAGCGAGCCCCGGCTACGGCCGCTGCTCGACGTGCTGCCGATCGCCGGCGGCAGCGGCACGCTGTGGAACCGCTACGTCGACACTCCGTCTGCCGGATATCTGCGGGCCAAGACCGGCTCGCTGACCGGGACCAATGCGCTGGCGGGCATCGTCACCGACCAGAGCGGACGGGTCCTGACCTTCGCGCTGATCTCGAACAACGCCGGTCCGGAGGGACGTACCGCGCTCGACGCCCTGGCCGCGGCGTTGCGGCCCTGCGGGTGCGGCTCGTGAGCCGGACGCCGACCGTCGGCCGCGCCGTCGACTGGGGCTTCGCCGCCACGGTCGGGGCCAAGCTGACCCGCCCGGAACCGGCGACCACCGACTACACCCGCAATCAGGTGCGTGAGCAGCTCGCCGATTCCGCGCGCCGGGCCGAGCTCCCGGTGCGGGAGGTGACGCTGCTCAACGAGGGTGCCGAGGTGCCCGAAGCCCGCGTCGTAGACCGCCAGGATTGGGTCCGTGCCGCCACCGAATCCATGCGGGTCATGACGGGCGGCGAAACATCAAGTGCCACAGGCCTTGCCGCGATGCTGGCGGGCCGGGTCACCGGCGCGCAGACGGGCGCGGTGCTGGCGTTCGTATCGTCGGGCATCCTCGGGCAGTACGACCCCTTTGCCGCCAATGGCGGGAAGCTGTTGCTGGTCGCCCCGAATGTGCTTGCCGCAGAACGACAATTGAAGGTCGACCCCGCTGACTTCCGGCTCTGGGTGTGTCTGCACGAGGTGACGCACCGCGTGCAGTTCCGCGCCAACCCGTGGCTCACCGAGCACATGTCGCAGGCGCTGGCAGTGCTGACCGACGACTCCGGTCTGGAAGCCGGTGACATCGCCGGCCGGTTGGCCGAGTATGTGCGGACCCAGCGGGGCGGCGAGTCCGACCCGAATTCGCAAGGCATCCTTGGTGTCATGCGCATCATGCAGTCCGATGAGCAGCAGCGTGCGCTCGATCAACTGCTGGTGCTGGGGACACTGCTGGAAGGTCATGCCGACCATGTGATGGATGCCGTCGGTCCGGCGGTGGTGCCGTCGGTGGCCGCCATCCGCAGCCGGTTCGACGAGCGCCGCCATCGCAAGCAATCTCCGCTGCAACGGATCGTCCGTGCCCTGCTGGGGGTCGACGCCAAGATCGCCCAGTACACCCGCGGCAAGAAGTTCGTCGACGAGGTGGTGTCGACCGTCGGTATGAAGCGGTTCAACGCGATCTGGACCGACGCCGAAACCCTGCCGCTGCCAACCGAAATCGACGAGCCGCGGCGATGGATCGATCGAGTGCTCTGAGTCGACTGCGCCCTGCGGTCACGGCGTTCGCGCGCCGGCATCCGGCCGACCGGTGGTGCGTCGGGCTTTCCGGTGGTGCCGACTCGCTGGCGCTGACCGCGGTCGCCGCCGCCCTCAAGCCGACCACCGCCTTGATCGTCGACCACGGTCTGCAACCTGGATCGGCCGAGGTGGCAGCCACTGCGGCCGCTCGAGCCAGGCAGTTGGGTTGTGTTGATGCCCAGGTGATTTCCGTGCACGTGGGCACCGACGGTGGCCCGGAGGCCGCGGCCCGCACCGCGCGGTACGACGCACTGGATGCTGCGCGGAACGGCGCGCCGGTGCTGCTCGCGCACACTCTCGATGATCAGGCCGAGACCGTACTGCTCGGGCTGGGTCGGGGTTCGGGTCCGAGATCCATTGCCGGCATGCAGGTTTGGGACCCGCCGTGGGGACGTCCCCTGCTGGAGGTGCGGCGCGCCGACACTGTGGCGGCCTGCGCCGAGCTCGGGCTGACGCCATGGCAGGACCCGCACAACACCGACCCGCGCTACACCCGGGTCCGCCTGCGCACCGAAGTGCTGCCGCTGCTGGAGGACGTGCTGGCGGGCGGCGTCGCGCCGGCCCTGGCCCGCACCGCCGCCGCCTTGCGAGAGGACAACGACGCCCTCGACGCCCTGGCTGCCGGCCACCTGGCGGCCCTGCGCACCGGCGACGGCCTGACGGTCGCCGGGCTCGAAGATCTCCCCGCCGCGCTGCGCCGCCGGGTGATCCGCGGCTGGCTGCTGGGCGTCGGGGCGACGGCGCTCACCGACGTGCAACTGCGCGCCGTCGACGCGCTGGTCGGCGACTGGCACGGGCAGGGCGGGGCGGCGGTGACCTCGCCTTTGCGGTATCAGCGCCTCGTGGTCAGCCGTCACGCCGGACTGCTCACAGTCGCTGCCCGACCTGTGTGAGCGACCGTCGAGCGGGACGGTCTTGGTGCTGGGCCAGGCGGCATGGCACGCTGTTGCCGTGGAGCTGTATCCGGGTGACATCAAGTCAGTTCTCCTGTCTCAGGAGCAGGTTCAGGCGCGCATCGGCGAGATGGCCGCGCTGATCGCCGAGGACTACCGAGCCGACTCCGGCGACCAGGATCTGCTGCTGATCACCGTGCTCAAAGGTGCGGTCATGTTCGTCACCGACCTGGCCCGCGCGATCCCGCTGCCGACTCAGCTCGAGTTCATGGCCGTCAGCTCGTACGGATCGTCGACCTCGTCGTCGGGCGTGGTGCGCATCCTCAAGGACCTTGACCGCGACATCAGCGGCCGCGACGTGCTGATCGTCGAGGACATCATCGACTCCGGCCTCACCCTGTCGTGGCTGCTGCGCAACCTGGCGACTCGCGGCCCGCGCTCGCTGCGGGTGTGCACGCTGCTGCGTAAGCCCGACGCCATGCGCGCCGACATCGACGTCGCGCACATCGGGTTCGACATCCCCGACGAGTTCGTCGTCGGTTACGGCCTGGACTACGACGAGCGCTACCGCGACCTGCCCTACATCGGCACGCTCGATCCGAAGGTGTACGAACAGCACTAAGCTGGAGGCTTACAAAAGGCTGGGGCCGGGAGCAGAATCGCGTGCATGGACACTGCGCTTCGGATCTGCCCCTTCTGTGAAGCCACCTGCGGCCTGACCCTCACCATCGACGACGGCCGCATCACCGGCGCGCGGGGTGATCACGACGACGTCTTCAGCGCAGGATTCATCTGCCCCAAGGGGGCCAGCTTCGGTGAGCTCGACAACGACCCCGACCGGCTGACGCGCCCGCTGGTGCGCCGGGACGGCGTGCTGACGGAGGCCACCTGGGACGAGGCCTACGCCGTCGTCGCCGAACGGCTCGGCGCGGTGATCGCCGCGCACGGCGGGGCGGCGGTCGGGGTGTACCTCGGCAATCCGAACGCGCACACCGTCGCGGGAGCCCTGTACGCGCCGCTGATCCTCAAAGGTTTGGGCACCCGTCAGGTGTTCAGCGCCAGCACCCTCGACCAGATGCCGAAACATGTTGCGCTGGGCCTGATGTACGGCAGCCCCATCGCGTTCACCGTGCCGGACCTGGACCGCACCGACTATCTGGTGATCATCGGCGCCAATCCGCTAGTGTCCAACGGCAGCGTGACCACCGCCGCCGACTTCCCCGGCAAGCTGCGGGCGCTGAAGAAGCGCGGCGGCAAGCTCGTCGTCATCGACCCGGCCCGCACCCAGACCGCCAAGCTCGCCGACCGCCATCTCGCCCCGCGCCCGGGAACCGACGCGGCGCTGCTGCTCGCCGTCGTACATGTGCTGTTCGACGAGGACCTGGTCGACCTGGGTGGCATCGCCGAGCACGTCGTCGGCATCGAGCAGGTCCGGGCGCTGGCCGCCGACTTCGCGCCGGAAGCCGTCGAGCAGGCCTGCGGGGTCGGTGCCGACGAGATTCGTGAGCTGGCCCGTGAGCTCGCGGCAGCGCCGACGGCGGCCGTGTACGGCCGGATCGGTACGTCCACCGTCGAGTTCGGCACGATCGGCAGCTGGCTGGTCGACGTGATCAACGTGCTCACCGGCAATCTGGACCGGCCGGGCGGGGTGATGTTCCCGCTCGGTGCGGCGGCCGCGGCGCCGCGGCCACCCAAGCCCGGTCGCGGGTTCCGGACGGGACGGTGGGCCAGCCGGGTCTCCGGCTACCCCGAGGTGCTGTCCGAGTTGCCGGCCGCCGCCCTCGCCGAGGAGATCGACACCGCGGGCGACGGGCAGATCAAGGCGATGATCACCATCGCCGGGAACCCGGTGCTGTCGGCGCCTGACGGTGACCGGCTCGACAAGGCTTTGGCCAGTGTCGAATTCATGCTGTCGGTCGACCCCTATCTCAATGAGACGACGCGGCACGCCGACGTCATCCTGCCGCCGCCTCCGCCCGCACAGAGCCCGCATTTCGACTTCGCGCTCAACAACCTCGCGGTGCGCAACAACGTGCGCTACTCACCGCCCGTGCTGCCCCTCGCGGACCGGCCGGACGAGGCGGAGATCCTGTCGCGCGTCGCGCTGGTGCTGTACGGCATTGGGGTACAAGCAGATCCCGTCCTGGTCGACGCCCAGGTGATCGCGATGACGCTGACCAAAGAGGTGTCCGACCCTGATTCTCCGGTCGCCGGACGGGACGTCGACGAACTGACCGCGATGCTCGGGACCGGTCCCGGCTACGAACGCCGGCTCGACATGATGCTGCGGCTCGGGCCCTACGGCGACGGGTTCGGCACCAGGCCCGACGGGCTCACGCTCGAGAAGCTCAAAGCCAACCCGCACGGCATCGACCTGGGGCCGCTGCGGCCGCGCATTCCCGAGGTGCTGCGAACCCCAAGCGGCCGAATCGAACTCGCGCCCGAGCCCGTCGTCGCCGACGTGGCACGGCTCCGTGACGCGCTGAGCCGCTCGGCCGGTGGCTTCCTGCTGATCGGCCGTCGGCACCTGCGCTCCAACAACAGCTGGATGCACAACCTGCCCGCGCTGTCCGGCGGGTCCAACCGGTGCACCCTGCAAATCCACCCCGACGATGCCGCCGATCTGGGCCTCACCGACATCGCGATCATCAAGGGGCCGGGCGGCGAACTGCTCGCCCCGATCGAGGTGACCGACGTGATGCGGCGCGGCGTGGTGTCGCTGCCGCACGGCTGGGGCCACAATCGCGGCGGCACCGGTCAGCGGCTTGCGAGCAGCCATCCCGGGGTCAACGTCAACCAGCTCAACGACGGCACGCACCTGGACCGGCTGTCGGGTACCGCCGTGCTGAACGGGATTCCGGTGGAAATTTCTGCAGCTGGCTGAGTACCGACGCGGGTAAATTGCTTGTATGGGGGGAACTTTGCGTGTCGACCCGGACGCGCTACGCGATGCCGCGCGGGCGCAGACCGATGTCGGTGCGGCTGTCTCGGGCCTGGGTGTCGGGACGTCGATGGCCGGTGCGGGGACCGGGGTGTCCGGCTTGGCCAGCGCGGGTGGGTGCGAGTTCGTCGGCAGTGTCGTTGACACGGCACTCGGAACTGTCGGCGACGAGTTGACCGTCCATTCGGAGAAACTGCTGCGCGCCGCCGATCTCTATCAGCAGGGCGACGAGCGAGGCGGTCAGCGCATCAGCAGGCTCATCCGGTGACGGGTCCGGTGTCATGCCGGTGACCATTCCCCAGGTGAAAGCCTCTCGCCCCGCGGCCCTGACCGAAGCGGCCGGCGAGCTCGGTCAGCAGGCTTCGGGTTTGGCCACGCAGATCGACACCCAGCGCGCCACGCTCGCGGGGTTGCGGACGCGGTGGCAAGGCACCGCATCGGACGCCGCGGCCGCGAAAGCCGAACCGACACTGGCGAGGATGCAACAGGTGCACGATGCGTTGAGCCGGGCGCAACCGGTGTTGCGTGACGGTGGCGGCCGGCTCGGACAGACCCGGACCGGCCTGCTCGGTGCCGTCTCGAAGTTGCAGAGCCAGGGTTGGCAGGTGTCGCCGGACGGCTCCGTGTCGGCGCGGCCCGGAGGTCCGCTCGACCAGTTCGCCAGGATGAGCCCGGTTGCCGCGATGCAGGTGTTGCAGCTGGCCGCGGCCAATTCCGTGGACCTCAAGACGCGGTTGGCGGAGTTCGACACCACCGACCGGGAACTCGACCGGAACCTGCGCCGCGCGGTGGCGGGTCTGGGAGACACCCCGCGAGCACGGGGGATCGGCGATCTTCCACAGGATGTGCCCTACGACACCGGCGCCGAGATCCCCGTGGGCAAGAGCGCGGAGGAGGTCGACAAGTGGTGGCAGTCGTTGCCGCAGGACAAGAAGGACTATTACCTGCAGCATTGGCCGGACAAGCTGGGCAACCTCAACGGGATTCCGGTCGCTGACCGTAGCACTGCGAACAAGACCATCCTGCAACAGGATCTCGACCGTCCCGCGCAGGTGGCGGCGGCCCGCGGGGTGACCAAAGAGGAAGTGCTGGCGCACCCCGAGAAGTACGGCATGGCCGGTCAGATGATGACCCGGTACAACAATGCCCTCAAGGTTCAAGAGGCCCTGGACAAGGATGCCGCGACCGCGCATTACCCCAATGAGCAGACGCCCGAGATTCTGCTGATGAAGTACGACCCGGAGGCGTTCGACGGCGAGGGCGCCGCCGCCATCGCGATCGGCAATCCGGACAAGGCCGCGAACACCACCGTCATGGTGTCGGGCCTGACGACATCGGTGGCGGGCGGGACGTTGTCCGATGGCACCGGGGTCAACGTGTTCAACGAGGCGAATCTGGCGGATCCGAACAATTCGACCGCGGTCGTGCAGTGGATGGGTTACAACGCGCCAGACATCGACCTCGACCTGGACACCAATGCCATCGGCGTCAGTGAGCCGTTCATGGCGCGTGCCGGTGCCCAGCTGCTGGCTCCCGACGTCAATGGGCTGGCGGTCACCCATGAGGGAAGCCCCGCGCACACCACTGTGATCGGTCATTCCTACGGCTCGACGACGGTCGCCGATGCCGCCGCCGGCTACGGGATGCGCGCCGACGACATCGTGCTGGTGGGTTGCCCGGGAACTGATTTGGCGCGCTCGGCTGCCGACTTCCACCTACCGCCCGACGGGCACCTGTACGTGGGCTCGGCGTCGACCGATTTCGTCACGGGCCTGGGCCGCGAGCACATGAACATTCCGGGTGTCGGCCTGGGCAACGACCCGGCGATGGACGGCTACGGCTCGACGCGATTTCATGCCGAGGTGGCCAAGATCGGCATCAATCCGCTCGACGAGCACACCTCGTATTTCGTCGAGGGGTCGGAATCGCTGTACAGCATCGCCGATATCGTGTCCGGTCACGGCGACCAACTGCAGCAGCACGGGATGACCGCTGATCATCGGGTGAAGACGCCGAGTCTGCCGTTCCCTATTCCGGTGGGGCCGCCGTCGGTGGTGATCGATCCGGAGTTGGTGCACCGCTCCAACAATGAGCACCACCATCAGGGATGAGGCAGAGATGACGGGGGTTGGGACAGTTGAGTATTCGATTTGCAGCGCTGTGGACAGTGCTGCTGACGTTGGTGGGGTGTTCTAGTCCCGTGTGGAATTCAGTTTCTCCCGAGGAGACGCGTCGGCAGGCCATCGACGTGTCGCGGCAGATGGTGTCCGACCTCGGCGGTGAGGTGACCAAAGCCCAATTCGGTTATGACTCTTGTGGATTCAACGGGAAGCCGCCGTTCCAGGGTCATGCGCACCTGGCATTGTGGATGCCCGGGGCGGATCGGTCACGTGAGGTGACGGCCGAGTCGGTGGTGGAGCGGCTGCGGCAGCACGGTTGGGATGTCGATCCGAACTATCACACGCATGCGATGGCGTTCAAGCGTGACGGGTTGAAGGTGAAGGTGTGGGTGATCCCGCCGCCCAAGCCGGCCGAGCCGCCGATCGCCCACGTGGCGATCGATGTTTATACCGAGTGCCAGGACACGTTCGACCACCGGACCGATCGGTCGGCGTTCACCGCCGAGGACATCAAGGGTGAACTGACGCGCTAACCGAGCTCCCAGATCACCGTCACCGAGAAGTTGACGGTCTGCTGGCCGGGGGACAGCGGCACTGCTTCGGCCATGGCCATCCGCGGGGCCGGCATGGGCGTCGGGGTGGTGCCGCCGGTGGCCTCGGAGATCGAGACGACCTTGCCGAGGCTCAGCCCGGACAGCTGGGCGTACTGCTGGGCGCGGTCCTTGGCGTCGTTGAAGGCGCGGGTGCGGGCGTCCTTGACCAGCTGCGAGTCGTCGTCGATCGAGTAGGCGACGCTGTTGATCCGGGTGGAATTGCCACCGGCAGTGACGATCTTCGCCAACACCTGCGATGCGGTGTCGAGCTTGCGGACCTTGATGTCGATGGTGTTGCTGGCCCGGTACCCCGTGATGACGGAGTCGCGGTAGTCGGGCTGCAGCTCGACCTGCTTGGTGGCGATGTCCTTCTTGTCGATGCCGGCGCCTGCCAGTGCGTCGATCACGGCCTGCTGGCGGCTGCTGGTCTGGTTCATTGCGGCGGTGACGTCCGGCGCCGTCGCCTCGATGGAGGCGGTGACGTTCAGCGTGTCCGGCGTGCCCTGCACCTTGCCGCTGCCGACGACGGTGACTTCGCGGGTGGTCGGTTTGGTGTCGTCGGAGCCGCAGCCGGCGACGCCGACGGCGCCGGCGACAGCAAGTCCGGCGAGGGTGAGGGCGGCGATACGTCGGGTTGCGAATGGCATGGTTTTCAGCGTACCGACGTGTCTTTGGTGTGCTCGGCGATCGCATTGCCCACGGCTTCGCCGACCCGGCCGAACAGCTGGTCGCGCAGGCCCTTGGCCCACTCGTGCGAGGCGTGCGGCGCGGTGAGCTGGCCCTTGAAATGGGGGATCACCTCGCGGGCGAACAATTCGTACGAGTGCATCGTGGCCGCGGGTGGCGCCCAGTCGTGGCCCAGCATCAGGAACGTGCCGAAGCCGCCGGAACGGTCCAACATGTCCTGGATGTAACCGATGCAGTCGGCGGGCGTGCCGATGCAACAATTGCCTTTGGCCGCATAGTCTTCGACGAACTGCCGGGACGTCGGCGCCGGGCCGGTCTGGCTGCCCAGCGGCACGAACCCGGCCGCGCCGAAGTAGTTCGAGAAATCCTCCAGGCCGTAGGTGCAGTCCTCGATGGCCTGCTCGCGGGTGTCGGCCAGGTGCACCACCCCCAGCACCCGCCAGCCCCGTCGGTCCGGTTCGGGCCGGCCGGCCTGCGCAGCCTGATCACAGACGAGGTCCCAGATGGTCTCGAGCGCGGCGTAGCCGCCGGGCACCGACATCGACAGCGACAGCAGCGACGTGCCCAGCTGCCCGGCCAGCCGCGGTCCTGACGGGGAAACCATTGCCGCCGTTGATATCTCGGGATATGGCCAGGTGAAGGGGCGGATGTGCAACGCGGCGTCGCGCAGGGTGAACCAGTCGGTCTCCCGCGAGATTCGCTCGTCGGGCGCGGCCCGGAACAGGGCCAGGATGGCTTCGAGGGACTGCTGCATCATCGGCCGCTGGTTCACCGGGTCGATGCCCATCATGTAGGCGTCCGACGGCAACGCCCCCGGACCGGTGCCGAACATGACGCGGCCCCGGGTCAGGTGGTCGAGCAGCACCCAGCGGTCGGCGACCATCAGCGGGTGGTGGTAGGGCAGTGACACCACACCGGTGCCGAACCGGATATTCCTGGTGCGTTCGGCCGCCGTGGCGATGAACACCTCGGGACAGGCGATCAATTCGTAACCGCCGGAATGGTGTTCGCCGAACCACACCTCGTCGTAGCCCAACTGGTCCAGCCTGACGGTGCGTTCCAGGTCGTATTCCAGTGCGGTGGTGGGAGATTGGCCGACCGGGTGGAACGGGGTGATGAAAGCGCCGAAATCCAGCGGGCGACCCGTCATTTCAGTCCTAGTCCGTCGATGAATTCGATGAGTGCGGTGTTGACCTCGTCGGGGCACTCCTGCTGCAGCCAGTGCCCGGCACCCGGGATCATCACCTCGCGGTAGTCGCCGGCGACCACGTCGCGCACCCGGTCGCGCGGGGTGAAGGTCAGCACCGGGTCGGCGGTGCCGGCCAGGAACAGCGTCGGAACGGTGATGGCCGGGGCGGGCGTGGTCGCCGTCAGCTCCCAGTTCCGGTCGAAGTTGCGGTACCAGTTCAGCGGACCGGTGAAGCCACTGTCGGTGAAAGCTGTTACATATGGCTCGAATTCGTCTGCGGTGATCCAGTCCGGCAGCGGCGGCAGCGGATCATCGGCAAGCGTGTCCGGCGGTGCGGACAGGCCTTCCTCCGCGATCATGCGGCGCATCGTGCTCCGCGGATCGCGCCCCAATGCTGCGTCGGCGACGCCGGGTTCCTGGAAGTACAGCATGTAGAAGTAGTTGTCGCCGACCCGCCGGCGCCAGATTTCGGTCGGCGGGGCAGCCGCCCGCGGCACCGGCGGCACGCTCAACGCGGCGACGGCCGTCACCCGGTCGGGGTGCAGCAGCGCGAAATTGCATACCACCGGCGAGCCCCAGTCGTGCCCGACGACCACGGCGCGCTCGGCCCCGACGTCATCGATCAGGCCGGCCAGGTCCGCGGTGAGGTGGACGATGTCGTAGTCCTCGATCGCCTGCGGGCGCGACGAGCCACCGTAGCCCCGCTGGTCCGGGGCCAGGACGTGATAGCCGGCCGCGGCCAGGGCCGGGATCTGGTGCCGCCACGAATGTGCGAGCTCGGGGAACCCGTGCGCCAGCACGACCACCGGGGCTCCCGGCTTGCCGGCTTCGGTGACCTGCAACTGCACGCCGTTGGTGTCGACTAACCGTTTGGTGGACGTGATCACCGTCTCACCAAAGCACAGCGGCGGTCCGGCCGGATAGTGGTACCACTGCCGGGAACTGCCGATCGTTTGCATAGCGGTAACCTGTGAACTATCCCGCATCTGTGTATCGGAAGGACCTGGCCGACGAGTATTCGCCGGCCGAAATATGTCGATGAAGCGAAAAAACGTCATCCGCACCCTGACCGTCGTCGCGGTCGTGTTGCTGCTGGGTTGGTCTTTCTTTTATTTCAGTGATGACACCCGTGGTTATCACCAGGTCGACACCTCGGTGGCGGTCGCCCAGATCAACTCTGGGAACGTCACCGGCGCCCAGATCGATGACCGGGAGCAGCAGGTCCGGCTGGACCTGAAGAGCGTCACCCCGGACACGGACAACAGCAACAAGATCATCACGTCGTTCCCGACGGGCTACGCGGTGCCGCTGTTCGACGCGCTGAACGGCAAGAACGTCAAGACCAAGACGGTGGTCAACCAGGGCAGCGTCCTCAGCTCGCTGCTGATCTACCTGCTGCCGCTGTTGCTGCTGGTCGGGCTGTTCTTCATGTTCTCCCGCATGCAGGGCGGCGGCCGCATGGGCTTCGGCTTCGGCAAGTCGAAGGCGAAGCTGCTCGGCAAGGACATGCCGAAGACGACGTTCGCCGATGTCGCTGGTGTCGACGAGGCCGTCGAAGAGCTGTACGAGATCAAGGACTTCCTGCAGAACCCGAGCCGCTACCAGGCCCTGGGCGCCAAGATCCCCAAGGGCGTGCTGCTCTACGGCCCGCCCGGAACGGGTAAGACGCTGCTGGCGCGTGCCGTCGCGGGTGAGGCCGGCGTGCCGTTCTTCACCATCTCCGGCTCGGACTTCGTCGAGATGTTCGTCGGTGTCGGTGCCTCCCGCGTGCGCGACCTGTTCGAGCAGGCCAAGCAGAACAGCCCGTGCATCATCTTCGTCGACGAGATCGACGCCGTCGGTCGTCAGCGTGGTGCCGGCCTGGGTGGCGGGCACGACGAGCGCGAGCAGACGCTGAACCAGCTGCTGGTCGAGATGGACGGCTTCGGCGAACGCCAGGGCGTCATCCTGATCGCCGCGACCAACCGGCCCGACATCCTGGACCCGGCGCTGTTGCGTCCGGGCCGCTTCGACCGGCAGATCCCGGTGTCCGCACCCGACCTGGCGGGCCGCAAGGCCGTGCTGCGGGTGCACTCGGCCGGCAAGCCCATCGCCCCCGACGCGGACTTGGACAGTTTGGCCAAGCGCACCGTCGGCATGTCGGGCGCCGACCTGGCCAACGTCATCAACGAGGCCGCGCTGCTGACCGCCCGCGAGAACGCCACGGTGATCACCGGGCCGGCGCTGGAAGAGGCCGTCGACCGCGTCATCGGCGGTCCGCGCCGCAAGGGCCGCATCATCAGCGAGCACGAGAAGAAGATCACCGCGTACCACGAGGCCGGGCACACCCTGGCCGGCTGGGCCATGCCGCACCTGGACCCGGTCTACAAGGTGACGATCCTGGCTCGTGGCCGTACCGGCGGGCACGCCGTCGCCGTCCCCGAGGACGACAAGGGCATGCAGACCCGCTCCGAACTGATCGCCCGACTGGTGATGGCGATCGGCGGCCGGGCCGCAGAGGAACTGATCTTCCGCGAGCCCACCACCGGCGCGGTGTCCGACATCGAGAACGCCACCAAGATCGCCCGCGCCATGGTCACCGAGTTCGGTATGAGTGCCAGGCTGGGCGCGGTCCGGTACGGCACCGAACACGGCGACCCGTTCCTGGGCCGCACCATGGGCACCCAGGCCGATTACAGCCACGAGGTGGCACAGCTCATCGACGACGAGGTGCGCAAGCTCATCGAGGCTGCCCACACCGAGGCCTGGGATGTGCTGACCCACTACCGCGACGTCCTGGACAAGCTGGCCGGCGAGCTGCTCGAGAAGGAGACGCTGCACCGCGCCGATCTCGAGGTCATTCTGGCCGGCGTCGAGAAGCGTCCTCGCCTGACCCTGTTCGACGACTTCGGTGGCCGCGTGCCGTCCGACAAGCCGCCGATCAAGACGCCCGGCGAGCTGGCCATCGAGCGCGGTGAGCCGTGGCCGCCGCCCGTCGAGGAGCCGGCGTTCAAGGCAGCGATCGCTGCGGCCAGCCAGGCCGCGGGCACCGTGAACGGCACCAACGGCGTGCACGCCGCGCCGAACGGTCAGCCGCAGCACGGCCAGACCCAGCCGAACTACGGCGCACCCGCGGGCTGGCAGGCCCCGGGCTGGCCGCCGCAGGGACCACCTCAGCATGGCCACCACCCCCAGCAGGGCCAGTGGTACCCGCAGCAGGGCTGGGGCCAGCCCACGCCGCCGCCCGGCTACCAGCCCTACCCGCAGCAACCGGCGCCGCCGGCGCAACCGAACGACGAGCAGGCGCCGCCTGCGCACGGCTGACCCGAACGGAGCCACATAGATGACGCGGTCGCAGATCCATTCGGCCAGGCTCACCGCCCCGAAGTTCGATCATGATCGAGCCGAGGCCGCGGTGCGCGAGCTGCTGCTCGCGGTGGGCGAGGATCCCGACCGTGACGGGCTGCGGGACACGCCGGGCCGGGTGGCGCGCGCCTTCGAGGAGATCTTCGGCGGGCTCTACACCGACCCCGATTCGGTGCTGAACACCACCTTCGACGAGGGTCACGACGAGCTGGTGCTGGTCAAGGACATCCCGATGTACTCGACCTGCGAGCACCATCTGGTGTCGTTCCACGGCGTCGCGCACGTCGGGTATATCCCGGGTGAGGACGGCCGGGTGACCGGGCTGTCCAAGATCGCTCGCCTGGTCGACCTGTACGCCAAGCGACCACAGGTGCAGGAGCGGCTGACCGGCCAGATCGCCGATGCCCTGATGCGCAAGCTGAACCCACAGGGCGCCATCGTGGTGATCGAGGCCGAGCACCTGTGCATGGCGATGCGCGGGGTGCGCAAGCCCGGCGCGGTGACCACCACCTCGGCGGTGCGCGGCCAGTTCAAGACCTGCGCGTCGTCGCGAGCCGAGGCGCTGGACCTGATCCTGCGGAAGTGAGCGCACAGCCAACTGGGGCCCCTCCCGTCGCTCCGCGCGCCCCGGTGGTGATGGGCGTCGTCAACGTCACCGCTGATTCGTTCTCCGACGGGGGACGGTTCCTCGACCACGATCGCGCGATCGAGCACGGTCTGGCGTTGGCCGCCCAGGGCGCGCAGATCATCGACGTCGGCGGGGAATCGACGCGGCCCGGTGCGGCCCGGCTGGACCCGGAGGTCGAACGCGGCCGCGTGCTGCCGGTGATCAAAGAGCTTGTCGCCCAGGGCATCACAGTCAGCGTCGACACCATGCACGCCGACGTGGCCGAGGCCGCCCTGGAATGTGGCGTCCACATCGTCAACGACGTGTCCGGCGGACGGGCCGACCCGAACATGGCGCCGCTGCTGGCCGGCGCTCGGGTGCCGTGGGTCCTGATGCACTGGCGCGAGGTTGACGCCGAGCAGCCGCACCGGATTCCGGAGTACTCCGACGTGGTGGCCGACGTGCGGGCCGAACTGCTCGCCGCGGTCGATGACGCCGTCGCCGCCGGGGTGGAACCGGAGCACCTGATCATCGATCCGGGTCTGGGTTTCGCCAAGTCGGCACAACACAATTGGGCTCTGCTGCGGGCGCTGCCCGAGCTGGTCGCCACGGGCATACCGGTGTTGGTCGGGGCGTCGCGCAAGCGATTCCTCGGCACCCTGCTGGCGGATGCCGACGGCACGCCGCGCGAGCCCGACGGCCGGGAGACGGCCACGGCGGTGATCTCGGCGCTGGCCGCGCAGCACGGTGCGTGGGGTGTGCGGGTACATGATGTGCAAGCCTCGGTGGACGCGGTGAAAGTGGTGGGGGCCTGGTATGGCTGATCGAATCGAACTGCGGGGCTTGACCGTTCGCGGGAATCATGGGGTCTTCGACCACGAGCGCCGGGACGGGCAGGACTTCGTCGTCGACATCACGGTGTGGATCGACCTGGCTGCCGCCGCGCTGAGCGACGAGTTGTCGGACACCCTGGACTATGGCGCGCTGGCGCAGCAGGCGGCGGACATCATCGCGGGGCCGCCGCGGAATCTGATCGAGACGGTGTCCGCCGAGATCGCCGATTCGGTGATGACCGACCAACGTGTCCATGCCGTCGAGGTGGTGCTGCACAAGCCCAGTGCGCCGATCCCGTTGACGTTCAACGATGTTGCGGTCGTGGCGCGCCGGTCCAGGCGGGCTGGTCGTGGCTAGCGTGAGCGAGAAGCCGGAGGCGGATCGCGCATGAGCTCGGTCGTGCTTTCCATCGGCTCCAACCTGGGCGACCGGCTCGCCCACCTGCAGTCGGTGGTCTCCGGGCTACGCGGCGCGGTCCGGGCCGTCTCACCGGTTTACGAGACCGACGCCTGGGGCGGCGTCGAGCAGGGGCCGTTCCTCAATGCCGTGGTGCTGGCCGACGCTCCCGACCTCGACGGTCCGGGCTGGCTGCGCCGGGCTCACGAGTTCGAGAACGCCGCGGACCGGGTGCGCGAACAGCGTTGGGGTCCACGCACTCTCGATGTCGACATCGTGAGCTGTCACGACGGCGATGCCGAAGTGCGGTCTGACGATCCGGTCCTGACGCTGCCGCATCCACTGGCGCATCAACGCGCCTTCGTGCTGGTGCCGTGGCTGGCCGCCGCCCCCGACGCGGTGCTGACGGTGGCCGGGCAGTCGGTGCCGGTCGCCGATCTGCTGGCTGGGCTGGCTGCCGGTGAACGCGACGGCGTGCGGGGCACGGACCTGGAGCTGGTGCCCTGATGGGGCCCACACGGAAGCGCGATCTGGCGATCGGCACAGCGCTGGCCACGGTCGTCGCGTATGGGCTGGTGATCCTGGTGTACGGCTTGCTGCCGCCGATCACGGTGTGGACGGGGTTGTCGCTGTTGGTTTTTGCCGGCGCTGAAGCGGCGTGGGCGTTCTACGTGCGCGCCAAGATCCGTGCCGGTCACATCGGGGTGGGTGGCGGCCGGATCGATCCGCTGGCGGTGGCACGGTCGGTGGTGGTGGCCAAGGCGTCGGCGTGGGTCGGCGCGATGGTGCTGGGTTGGTGGCTCGGCGTGCTGGGCTACCTGCTTCCGCGACGGTCGCAATTTGCGTATCCCGCGGCGGCGACGCCCGGTGCTGTGGTTGCGGCGCTCAGCGCGCTGGCGCTCGTGGTCGCGGCGTTGTGGCTGCAGCATTGCTGCCGCGCCCCGCTGGACCCGCAGGAGAAGTCTGACGGCGCAACCGAATAGGTAACGATCCGACCGGACCGGGTGTCGGTCAACCTGCGAGGGGAACGCAGAACGGTACAGTCAGCCCATGATTGATCCGACCCGGACGTCGCGCGGCAGGCGCGCGAACCGCAGGCCGGGTTGGTTGCTGCTGACGGCGTTGCTGGTGCTGGCCATCGTCGCCAGTTCCGCGCTGGTGTTCACCGATCAGGTCGAATTGCTGAAACTGGCTGTGGTCATTGCCTTGTGGGCTGCGGTGGCGGCGGCGTTCGCGTCGTTCGTGTACCGGCGCCAGGCCGATCTGGACCAGGCCCGGGCCCGCGATCTCAAGCTCGTCTACGACCTACAGCTGGATCGCGAGATTTCGGCGCGCCGCGAATACGAGCTGTCGCTGGAATCGCATCTGCGCCGTGAGCTGGCCTCCGAACTGCGCGCCCAGTCGGCCGACGAGGTCGCGGCGCTGCGCGCGGAGCTGGCCGCGCTGCGTGCGAACCTCGAGTTCTACTTCGACGCCGATCTGGCGCACCGCCCGGCGCTCGAGACCGACCGCAGCGGCCAGGCCGTGCCGGTCGGCCGCGTGGTCGCCAGCCGGATCGACACGGAGGATCGGCCGGACCTGATCTCGGAGCCGAACACCGAAGAGAGCCCCATCATCGACGTGGCGGCCGAGCCGCATGTGCCGCCGGACCCGTGGGCGCCGCCGCCTCCGCCGCCGCAGCCGCCGTTCGGCGGGGCGCACCGCCTCACCCCGCCGCCGGCACCGTCCGACTGGCAGCCCTCGCAGGCCGAAGGTCAGTGGATACCGGCCGGCCAGCCGGGCAGCAACTGGGCACCCGCGGCGCCGGAACCCGCACAGCCGCCGGTGCAGCCGCCCGTGCCGCCGGTCCAGGACCGCGGACCCGAACCGACGATGACCCTGCCGGTGGTTCCGCCGGTGCCGACGTTCACCCCGGAACCGACGCCCGTGCCCATGCCCGAACCCGCACCGCAGCCCCCGCGCCGGGGCCGCCACGGCGCCGCCGAAGAGCCCGCCCAGCCAGAGACCCCTGTCACATCCGGTCGTCGGCGTCGTGCCGAACCCGACGACGAACCCGCAGGTCAGCACGTTGGTGGGCAGCCGGCGGCCGAATTGCTGGCGCGGCTGCAGGCCAACACGAGCGGCGGCGGCCGTCGACGTCGCCGCGAGGACTGAGCTACGCTCTGCGTGACCGTCCGGTACCTGCCAGGCAGGACTGGAACGACTGATTACCACCACTTTGTGAGGTCGCTGCAATGAAGCAGCTCGACGGACTGCGTCCGGCCCGGCTCGCTGTCGGAATCATTTCCGCAGGGCGGGTCGGCAGTGCGCTGGGTGTTGCGCTCGAGCACGCCGACCACGTCGTCGTCGCGTGTAGCGCGATCTCTCATGCGTCGCGCGGGCGAGCCGAGCGCAGGCTGCCCGACACCGAGGTGCTGCCCGCTCACGACGTCGCCGCCAAAGCCGAACTGCTGCTGCTGGCCGTGCCGGACGCGGAGCTGACGTCCGTCGTCGCCGGACTGGCGGCCACCGGATCAGTCCGTCCCGGCACCATCGTCGTGCACACCTCGGGCGCCAACGGCATCGGCGTGCTGGCCCCGCTGACCGAGCAGGGCTGTATTCCGCTGGCCATTCACCCGGCCATGACGTTCACCGGCGCCGACGAGGACATCGCCCGGCTGTCGGAGACCTGTTTCGGGATCACCGCGGCCGACGACATCGGCTACGCCATCGCCCAGTCCCTGGTTCTCGAGATCGGCGGCGAACCATTCCGGGTTCGCGAAGACGCCCGCACGCTCTATCACGCGGCATTGGCGCACGCCGGCAATCACGTCACCACCGTCGTCCTCGACGCCGTCGAAGCCCTGCGCGCCGCGCTGGCCGGTCAGGAACTGCTCGGCCAGGAACTGGTCAGCGGCGACCCCGCCGGCATTGCCGAACGTATTCTGGCGCCGTTGGCTCGCGCCTCCCTGGAGAACGCGCTGCAGCGTGGACAGAGCGCGCTGACGGGTCCGGTGGCCCGCGGTGACGCCGCCGCGGTCGCGGCCCACCTGCACGCGATGGAAGAAGCGAATCCCGAACTGGCGCAGGCATATCGAGCCATGTCGCTACGCACCGCACAACGTGCCCATGCGCCTACCGAAGTTTTCGCCGTGTTGACCGACTCTGGGAGTGCGCAGTGACCGATCGCAGGCCGCCGAAGTTCACCGCCGGCGAGCTCAACCTCTACACCAATCCGACCGACGTGTCGGACGTGTCGCGGGTGCTGCGCGCCACCGGACGACGGGTCATGCTCGTGCCGACCATGGGTGCGCTGCACGACGGCCACCTGGAGCTGGTGCGTGCCGCCAAGAAGGTGCCGGGCGCTGTCGTGGTGGTGTCGATCTTCGTCAACCCCTTGCAGTTCGGCGCGGGGGAGGACCTGAATGCCTACCCGCGCACCCTGGACTCCGACGTCGAGCAGCTACGCGGCGAGGACGTCGACATCGTCTTCGCGCCCACCGCCGCCGACATGTACCCGAACGGCCAGCGCACCATGGTCATGCCGGGTCCGCTCGGCGCCGAGCTGGAGGGCGGCTCGCGGCCGACGCACTTCGCCGGGATGCTGACCGTGGTGCTCAAGCTGCTGCAGATCGTGCGACCCGATCGCGCGTTCTTCGGCGAAAAGGATTATCAGCAGCTGGTTCTGGTGCGCCAGATGGTCGACGACCTCGACCTCGACGTGCGCATCCAGGCGGTGCCGATCGTGCGGGAGAACGACGGTTTGGCCATGTCGTCGCGCAACCGCTTCCTGGATGCCGAACAGCGCGAGCAGGCCGGGGCGCTGTCCGCGGCACTGCTGGCCGGCAAGTACTCCGCGCCGCACGGCGCGGCCGCCGCACTCGATGCGGCCCGGGCGGTCCTCGATGAGGTACCCGCCATCGACGTCGACTATCTGGAGGTCCGGGACCCCTGGCTGGGTCCGGCACCGGCATCCGGGCCGGCCCGGATGCTGGTCGTGGGCCGGCTCGGCAAGACCAGATTGTTGGACAACATCGCCATCGACATCGGCGCATCCGCAGGGATCGACGGTCACCCCAATGTGGGGTCTGCCATCGACCATGACGGAGCCGAGACCGGTAACAACGAATTACCCTGGAGGAACTGATGTTTCGCACCATGCTGAAGTCCAAGATTCACCGGGCCACGGTGACTCAGGCGGACCTGCACTACGTCGGCTCGGTGACCATCGACGCCGATCTGCTCGACGCCGCCGACATCCTCGAGGGTGAGCAGGTCACCATCGTCGACATCGACAACGGCAACCGGCTGGTCACCTACGCCATCACCGGTGAGCGTGGCACCGGCATCATCGGGATCAACGGTGCCGCAGCACATCTCATCCACCCGGGTGATCTGGTGATCCTGATCGCCTACGCCACGATGGACGACGCCGAGGCCCGCACCTACCAGCCGAACGTGATCTTCGTCGACGCGCAGAACCGGCAGATCGACTTCTCGCACGACGCCGCACACGTCCCGGACGGTGTCGACGGCCTGCTGTCGCCGCGGTAACGCCGGTGCTGCTGGCGATCGATGTCCGCAACACCCACACCATCGTCGGGTTGATCTCCGGTTCCGGAGATCACGCAAAAGTGGTGCAGAACTGGCGGATTCGCACCGAGTCGGAGGTGACGGCCGACGAGCTCGCGCTGACCATCGACGGCTTGATCGGCGACGACGCCGAAAACCTGCTCGGCGCAACGGGTTTGTCGACGGTGCCGTCGGTGCTGCACGAAATCCGGGTGATGCTGGAGCAGTACTGGCCGTCGGTGCCGCACGTCCTGATCGAACCGGGTGTGCGCACCGGCATCCCGCTGCTGGTCGACAACCCGAAAGAGGTCGGCGCCGACCGGATCGTCAATTGCCTTGCGGCGTACCACAAATACGGCACGGCGGCCATCGTCGTCGACTTCGGTTCGTCCATCTGCGTCGACGTCGTCTCGGCCAAGGGTGAGTTCCTCGGCGGCGCCATCGCGCCCGGCGTCCAGGTGTCCTCGGACGCCGCGGCGGCCCGCTCGGCGGCGCTGCGCCGCGTCGAGCTGACCCGGCCGCGGTCGGTGATCGGCAAGAACACCGTGGAGTGCATGCAGGCCGGAGCGGTGTTCGGTTTCGCCGCCCTGGTGGATGGTTTGGTGAACCGGGTGCGCGAGGACGTCGACGGCTTCGACGGCCACAATGTCACGGTGGTCGCCACCGGGCACACCGCGCAACTGGTGCTGCCCGATCTGCGCACCGTGCAGCATTACGAGAGGAACCTCACCCTCGACGGCCTGCGCCTGGTCTTCGAGCGCAACCAGCGCACTTCCCGCCGCGCTTAGAAGCGCCTAGAAGAAGGTGCGGACCAGCTCGACCACCCGGTGGTCGGCGTCGAGCACCGGGATCAGCTGCCACTTGTCGAACACCGTGCAGGGGTGCGAGACCCCGAACTCCAGCCAGTCACCGACCTGGAGGCTCTGATCGGCCGGTGCCAGCCGCAGGTAGGCGTGCTGGTCGTTGAGCTTCTCGACACGGCTGTCAGGCCGGCCGTACGGCATGGGCAGGTCCTGGTCGAACGACACGTCCCGGCGGCCCATGCCCACGATGGCGAGGTCGGGCTCGGGCCGTGACAGCACCTGCGCCCACACACTCAGCGCCGGCTGGAAGTGGCCGCCGGAGTGAATATCGGAGGTGCGGCCCAGCGGAGTCGTGCGGGCGTAGAGGCCATCGTCGTGCGTCAGGTAGCAGCCGCTGCGCACCACGGTGCGCACCGACATGCCGTCGGGCCAGCCGGTCAGGATGTCGGCGACCAGGTCGAAGTAGGTGCTGCCGCCGGCCGTCGCCATGATCTCGTCGGTCTCGAACATCGGACGCAGACGGATGACGGCGTCGCGCAGAGTCTGGAGATAGCCGGCCACGGCGGTCACCGCGGCGTCGCTCACCTCATGACCGGTGGCCGCCTCGTACCCGGCGACACCGACCAGGCGCAGCCGGTCCGAGTCCACCACCGCACGCGCCACCGCGTCCACGGTGGCGGCGTCGCGGCAGCCCGTGCGGCCACCCGGCTGGCCGACCTCCACGCAGACGTCCAGCGGGCGGCGCCGGCCCGTCAGGGCGGCCGTCATCAGCTGCACCCCGCGGACCGAGTCGACCCAGCAGGTCAGTTCGAAATCGGGGTTGGCGTCCAGCTCGGCGGCCAGCCAGCGCAGGCCGGTGACGTCGACCAGTTCGTTGGCCAGGATGATCCGGCGGACCCCGAAGGCCCGGAACACCCGGACCTGGCTGATGGTGGCGGCGGTGACGGCCACCGCCCCGGCGCCGAGCTGGCGGGCCAGCAGCTGCGGGGCCATGTGGGTCTTGCCGTGCGGCGCGAGCTGTACGCCCCGGCGCCGGCACCAGCGCGCCATGGTGACCATGTTGTGCACCAGCGGCTGGGTGCGCAGCGTGGCGACCGGCGAAACCGCGCCATCGTCGAACAGGCTGGGCCGCCGACGGCACACCTGGGCGGGCGTCTGACCCCACCACGAGGACGGCAGGCCCTTGTATTTCCAGTCGATCGGTTCGTGGTCCAGGGCGTCGACGGTGGACTGCTCCAAACTGGCTGCCATGGCCTTCATTTAAGCTGGCATTTCGTGAGCGACGCCGAAAGCCCCGACATTCCCGAGCAGTTCCGGATCCGCCAGGCCAAGCGTGAGCGGCTGCTCGCCGAGGGCCGCGACCCTTATCCGGTCGAGGTGGCTCGTACCCACACCCTCGCTGAGCTGCGTGCGGCGTATCCGGAGCTCGTCGCGGACACCGCGACCGGCGATATCGTCGGCGTGGCCGGCCGCGTCGTGTTCGCCCGGAACTCGGGCAAGCTGTGCTTCGCCACGCTGCAGGAAGGCGACGGCACCCAGCTGCAGGCCATGCTGAGCATGGACAAGGTGGGCCAGGATTCGCTCGATGCCTGGAAGGCCGACGTCGACCTGGGCGACATCGTGTTCATCGAGGGCGAGGTCATCAGTTCCCGGCGCGGAGAATTATCTGTGCTTGCCCAGAACTGGCAAATTGTGTCGAAGGCCCTGCGACCGCTTCCTGTCGCGCACAAGGAATTGAATGAAGAGACCCGGGTCCGGCAGCGGTACGTCGACCTGATCGTGCGCCCCGAGGCCCGCAATGTCGCCCGGCAGCGTATTGCCGTGGTGCGGGCATTGCGGTCGGCGCTGGAGCGCCGCGGCTTTCTCGAAGTCGAGACCCCGATGCTCCAGACGCTGCCCGGTGGCGCCGCGGCGCGCCCATTCATCACACACTCCAACGCGCTCGATGCGGATCTGTACCTGCGCATCGCGCCGGAGTTGTTCCTGAAGCGCTGCCTGG
Source organism: Mycolicibacterium llatzerense (assembly GCF_000878195.1). Lineage (GTDB taxonomy): Bacteria > Actinomycetota > Actinomycetes > Mycobacteriales > Mycobacteriaceae > Mycobacterium > Mycobacterium llatzerense. The sequence goes on from NZ_JXST01000052.1 coordinate 30,019, forward strand.
TCGGTGGTTTCGAGAAGGTTTTTGAGCTTAATCGGAACTTTCGCAACGAGGGCGCGGATTCCACGCATTCACCGGAATTTGCGATGTTGGAGACATATCAGGCCTACGGCACATATGACGATTCCGCGATAGTGACGCGTGAGCTTATTCAGGAGGTTGCCGACGAGGCCATTGGTACCCGAATGGTGCCACTGCCGGACGGCTCCACCTATGACCTCGATGGTGAATGGGCGACCGTCGAAATGTATCCGTCGTTGTCCGAAGCCCTGGGCGAGGAGATCACGCCGGAGACTTCTGCAGAGTACCTGTGGAAGGTGGCCGAGCGACTCGGCGCCGAGATTCCCCGGGACCGTGGATACGGGCACGGGAAATTGATCGAGGAACTGTGGGAGCACACCGTCGGTGATCACCTTTGGGCGCCAACCTTCGTCCGGGATTTCCCGGTGGAGACGACCCCGCTGACTCGGGCCCACCGCAGTATTCCGGGGGTTACCGAGAAATGGGATCTATATGTCCGCAAGTTCGAGCTCGCCACCGGATATTCGGAGTTGATCGATCCGGTGATTCAGCGGGAGCGTTTCGAGGCGCAGGCTCGTGCCGCTGCTGCCGGTGATGACGAGGCAATGCGACTTGATGAGGATTTTCTTATCGCATTGGAGTATGCGATGCCGCCGACCACCGGAACAGGAATGGGACTCGATCGCTTGCTGATGGCGTTGACGGGGTTGACGATTAGGGACACGGTTTTGTTCCCGATTGTGCGCCGTCAGGGCGACTGAACGCTGCCTAACCCTGGACTTGTTGAAGGAATTCCAGTCCTATGCCAGCATTGTTGTGGCAGAGTCGTTTCTGCGTTCTTATCGAGGCAGAAGGGTTAGTGTGGGCCGATGGCAAAGAAAGTGACTGTCACTCTTGTCGATGATTTCGACGGTGAAGGTGCGGCAGATGAGACGGTCGAATTTGCTCTCGACGGGGTGAACTACGAGATCGACCTCACCACCAAGAACGCCACCAAGCTTCGGAATGATTTGAAGAAATGGGTGGAGGCCGGCCGTCGTGTCGGTGGCCGCCGTCGGGGCCGCGCCAGCACCGGTTCGACTGGCCGCGGCCGCGCGTCCATCGACCGTGAGCAGAGTGCCGCCATCCGGGAATGGGCTCGCCGCAACGGCCACAACGTATCCAGTCGCGGTCGTATCCCGGCGGAGATCATCGACGCGTTCCACGCCGCGACCTGAGTCTGCGGGCAACGTCATTCAGGGTTGCCCGAGGTTTTTCTGTTCGCTTTCGGCGTAGCCCGGTCGGGCCGATCCGGGAAACGTTTCGAAGCCGCAGCGCGTTGGTGTTTTCGCAGCGCTGAGTGGCCTTGCGAGCTAGGGGATACCGCAGGGCACGCATGGTCGCCGCCCATTAGAGTGGACGGTAGGCGCACAGCGTCGCGACACGCGAAGTGACGTGGCAGGAGCTGCGCTACGAGGGAGAGCAGGTAACCACCGATGTTTGAGAGATTCACCGACCGGGCCCGTCGGGTCGTCGTCCTGGCTCAAGAAGAAGCCCGGATGCTCAACCACAACTACATCGGCACCGAGCACATCCTGCTTGGACTCATTCATGAGGGCGAGGGCGTCGCCGCCAAGTCTCTGGAATCGCTGGGCATCTCGCTGGAAGGCGTGCGCAGTCAGGTCGAGGAGATCATCGGTCAGGGCCAGCAGGCTCCGTCCGGGCACATCCCCTTCACTCCGCGCGCCAAAAAGGTCCTCGAGCTGTCGCTGCGCGAGGCGCTGCAGCTCGGCCACAACTACATCGGCACCGAGCACATCCTGCTCGGCCTGATCCGCGAGGGTGAAGGCGTCGCCGCTCAGGTGCTCGTGAAGCTGGGCGCCGAGCTGACCCGCGTGCGTCAGCAGGTCATCCAGCTGCTCTCGGGCTACCAGGGCAAGGAGACCGCCGAAGCCGGCACCGGTGGCCGCGGTGGCGAGACGGGCAACCCGTCGACGTCGCTCGTGCTCGACCAGTTCGGCCGCAACCTGACCGCCGCCGCCGCCGAGGGCAAACTCGACCCGGTCATCGGCCGCGAGAAGGAAATCGAGCGGGTCATGCAGGTGCTGAGCCGCCGCACCAAGAACAACCCGGTGCTGATCGGTGAGCCCGGTGTCGGTAAGACCGCCGTCGTCGAGGGCCTGGCGCAGGCCATCGTGCACGGCGAGGTCCCCGAGACGCTCAAGGACAAGCAGCTCTACACGCTGGACCTCGGTTCGCTGGTCGCCGGCAGCCGCTACCGCGGTGACTTCGAAGAGCGCCTGAAGAAGGTGCTCAAGGAGATCAACACCCGCGGCGACATCATCCTGTTCATCGACGAGCTGCACACGCTCGTCGGTGCGGGTGCCGCCGAGGGCGCCATCGACGCCGCCAGCATCCTGAAGCCGAAGCTGGCCCGTGGCGAGCTGCAGACCATCGGTGCGACCACCCTCGACGAGTACCGCAAGTACATCGAGAAGGACGCCGCGCTCGAGCGCCGGTTCCAGCCGGTGCAGGTGGGTGAGCCGACTGTCGAGCACACCATCGAGATCCTCAAGGGTCTGCGCGACCGTTACGAGGCGCACCACCGCGTCTCGATCACCGACGGTGCGCTGGTCGCCGCCGCGACGCTGGCCGACCGGTACATCAACGACCGGTTCCTGCCGGACAAGGCCATCGACCTGATCGACGAGGCCGGTGCCCGCATGCGCATCCGCCGGATGACCGCTCCGCCAGACCTGCGCGAGTTCGACGAGAAGATCGCCGACGCGCGCCGGGAGAAGGAATCGGCCATCGACGCGCAGGACTTCGAGAAGGCAGCCCGGCTGCGCGACTCGGAGAAGACGCTGGTCGCCCAGCGCGCCGAGCGTGAGAAGCAGTGGCGTTCGGGTGACCTCGACGTGGTCGCCGAGGTCGACGACGAGCAGATCGCCGAGGTCCTGGGCAACTGGACCGGCATCCCGGTCTTCAAGCTGACCGAGGCCGAGACCACGCGCCTGCTGCGCATGGAAGATGAGCTGCACAAGCGGATCATCGGCCAGGTCGACGCCGTCAAGGCGGTCTCGAAGGCCATCCGGCGTACCCGGGCCGGCCTGAAGGACCCGAAGCGTCCGTCGGGCTCGTTCATCTTCGCCGGCCCGTCCGGTGTCGGTAAGACCGAGCTGTCGAAGGCGCTGGCCGAGTTCCTGTTCGGCGACGACGACGCGCTCATCCAGATCGACATGGGCGAGTTCCACGACCGCTTCACCGCGTCGCGGCTGTTCGGTGCCCCTCCGGGCTACGTCGGCTACGAAGAGGGCGGCCAGCTCACCGAGAAGGTGCGCCGCAAGCCCTTCAGCGTCGTGCTGTTCGACGAGATCGAGAAGGCCCACCAGGAGATCTACAACAGCCTCCTGCAGGTCCTCGAAGACGGCCGCCTGACCGACGGTCAGGGTCGCACCGTCGACTTCAAGAACACCGTGCTGATCTTCACCTCGAACCTCGGTACGAGCGACATCAGCAAGGCGGTTGGCCTCGGCTTCACCTCCGGTGGCGGCGAGAACAACTACGAGCGCATGAAGCTCAAGGTGCACGACGAGCTGAAGAAGCACTTCCGCCCGGAGTTCCTGAACCGTATCGACGACATCATCGTGTTCCACCAGCTGACGCAGGACGAGATCGTCCAGATGGTGGAGCTGATGATCGCCCGGGTCGGCAAGCAGCTCAAGGCCAAGGACATGGAGATGGAGCTGACGCCGAAGGCGAAGGCGCTCCTGGCCCGTCGCGGTTTCGATCCGGTGCTCGGTGCGCGGCCGCTGCGTCGCACCATCCAGCGCGAGATCGAGGACCAGCTCTCGGAGAAGATTCTCTTCGAAGAGGTCGGCCCCGGTCAGCTGGTCACCGTGGATGTCGAGAACTGGGACGGCGAGAGCGCCAACACCGAGGACGCGAAGTTCACGTTCGCCGGACGTCGCAAGGAATCGGCCGACTTGGCCGAGGCCGCAGCCACTGCCGCCGAATAACGGATCACGAAAAATACCCTCCCCGAACTTCGGGGAGGGTATTTTTCGGTGGGGGTGTATCTTGATCCCGGTATGACGGGGTATGGAAGCCGGTGAGAATCCGGCACGGTTGCGCCACTGTGAAACCCCCGGGGTGAGTCAGATCTTTCGCCGTCGTACAAAACCGAACACGTAGGGGCGCGTGACCCCATAGGAGGTTTGACCATGACGAGCAGTGCAGTTTCGAAGACTGGGCTGGTTTCCAAGCCGCATGTTTCCGCTGAGGCCCATCGGACACTCTCGGCCACTCGGGTAGCGGTGCTGCTGGGTGTGACGATCTTTCTGGCGGTGCTGGCGTACTACCTCGTCGGTGTCGACGAGGGCATGATGTCGATGTTCGGCAAGACCGTCGTGGTCCACGAGTGGGTGCACGACTCGCGGCACTTCCTCGGCTTCCCCTGCCACTGATCCAGGGGACCTTGTGGAAATCCGCGTCATCGGGCGCGGAGCCCTCGCCGGTTTGATCGCCGGCATTCTGGGGTTCCTGTTTGCCCGCATTTTTGCTGAACCCGCCATCGACAAGGCCATCGACTACGAGTCCGGCCGCATGAATGTGCTCTCGACCATTCACACCGCCATGGGCCATCCGGTCGAGCCGGACGGACCGGAGCTGTTCAGCCGCTCCATCCAGTCGGGTATCGGTGCGGCCACCGGCATCATCGCCTTCTCGGTGGCGATGGGTGCCCTGGTCGCCGTCGCCTATCTGGTGCTGCACGGCCGCTTCAAGGTGCGGCCGCTGGTGCTGGGCTGGACCGTCGCCGGCTTCGGTTTCCTCGGCGTGTACCTGCTGCCGTTCGTCAAATACCCGGCGAACCCGCCGGCGATCGGCCACGAGTTCACCATGGAGGCCCGCGGTTTCCTCTACCTGGGCATGGTGTGGGGATCGCTGACGCTATTGGGGCTCGCGGTGTTCGCCGCACGCAAGCTGTCCGCGAAGGTCGGCTGGGCACGTGCGGTCGGGATCGCGGTGCTCGGGTTCTTCGTGGTGTACGGCGGCCTGCTGGCGGCGCTGCCGTCGCTTGGCGATCTGGCCGCCAACGTCGAGCACTCCGGCGAACTCGGCTTCGCGCGCGCCGCAACCGAGACACCGCAGCCCATCACCAACACCTTCACCACGCCGGTGACCATCGACGGCAAGGTCTACGCCCCCGGGCAGCTGATCTATCCGGGCTTCGACGCCGACCTGCTGTGGAAGTTCCGGTGGTACTCGCTGCTCGATCAGGCACTGATCTGGGCGGTCATCGGGCTGGTGTTCGGCGGGCTCGTCGAGCGTTACCTCGGTGGCGCGAAGCAGGCCGTGCCGGCAAAGGATGTGGCAGCAGCCGTCTGACGATTCCGGTTGCTGCGCACTACAGTTCGAGGCGTACCGACCAACGAAAGGCTGCAGCATGCTGGTTGTCACGACGAATGACCTGCCCGGGTGGGAGATTCAGCGAGTCTGCGGTGAGGTCTTCGGCCTTACCGTCCGGTCCCGGAACGCCTTCGCGCAGATGGGTGCCGGCTTCAAGGCGATGTTCGGCGGCGAGTTGCAGGGCATGACCAAGAACCTGGCCGAGAGCCGCAACGAGGCCATGGGCCGGCTCCTCCAGGAATGTCAGGCCCGCGGCGGCAATGCCATCGTCGCGATGCGGTTCGACACCACCGAGATCGGTGATGTGTGGACCGAGATCTGCGCGTATGGCACTGCGGTGCAGGCGGTTCCGGTCACCGATGCCGCTCGCTACACGGCGCAGCAGCTGGGTTACGGCGGTGGCCCGACCGGTCCGGGTGGTCCGGCTGGACCGGTTGGCCCGGTTGGCCCCGGTCCGACAGGGTAATCTCCTCGGCGCAGCTGGTTTACCCGTGACGCTTCGGTGTCATGGGTATCGAATGGCGGTGATTCGCCATGAGAGGGAACCCGGTGAGAATCCGGGACTGTCCCGCAGCGGTAAGCAGGAACGACCGCCGTCATCCGCACTGGTTCATCTCGAATTGGGAAGCGACGGCCACTAGGGCGTGTCTCCCGAATGTGAGGGTGTTATCGGCGACGATTGATCGGTGACACGGATGGATGTGATTTCTGACGAGTTCTGGGCTGTCGTGGAACCCTTGATGCCCTCGCATGAAGGCAAGCGG
>NZ_JXST01000053.1 GCF_000878195.1 Mycolicibacterium llatzerense
GGTGGCAGCCAGGCCGGCAACGGCGGCAGCGGCGGGACCGGCGGCGCGGCCGGTAACGGCGGCAGCGGCGGATCCGGCGTCCTCGGCGGCGGAGCCCTCGGCGGCGGCGGCAAGGGCGGCAACGGTGGTAACGGCGGAGCCGGCGGCAAGGGTGGCGCCGCGGCGCACGGCACCGTCGGCAATGGCGGCAAGGGCGGTGCGGCCGGTAACGGCAGCAACGGCGGCAACGGCTCCGACGGCAGCTCGTCGCTGATCCCCGACGGCGGCAAGGGCGGTGACGGCGGCAATGCCGGTAACGCAGGTGCCGGCGGCTTCAACGGCAACGGCGCCAACCAGGCCGCCAACGGCGCAGGTGGCAACGGTGGCAACGGCGGCAAGGGCGGCAACGGCTTCGACACCATCACCGCGATCGGCGTCGCGGGCAACGGCGGCGCCGGCGGTAACGGTGGTTCCGGCGGCACCGACGGCAACGGCGGTAACGGTGGTTTCGGCGGCACTGGCGGTAAGGGCGCCAATGGCCTTGCCGCGCTTGGCGAAAACGGTCCCAACGGCGGACACGGTGGTGCCGGCGGCACCGGTGGTGCCGGTGGCACCAACTCCGGTAACGGCGGCAGCGGCGGGACGGGCGGCAATGCCGGCAACGGCGGTAGCGGCGGTTCGGGCGTCCTCGGCGGCTTCACCGGTGGTTCCGGTGGTGCGGGCGGCAACGGCGGCGTCGGCGGCAAGGGCGGCGCGGCAGCTCATGGCACCGTCGGCAACGGCGGCAAGGGCGGCAACGCCGGAAACGGCGGCACCGGTGGTGCGGGGTCGGACGGAATTTCGTCGATCCAGCGCAACGGCGGCACGGGCGGTACCGGTGGCACCGCCGGCAGTGCCGGGGCAGGCGGCTTCAACGGCGCCGGCGCCAACCAGGCCGCCAACGGCGTAGGCGGTAACGGAGGTGACGGCGGTCGGGGCGGCAACGGCTTCGACGCCCTCACCATCCTGGGCACCGCCGGCCGCGGTGGAGACGGCGGCGCCGGCGGCTCGGGTGGCCTGACCGGTAACGGCGGCGCCGGCGGCGCGGGCGGTACCGGTGGCAACGGCGCCAACGGAACCATCGGGGCCTCGCTGGGTGCCACCGGCTTGTCCGGCAGCAACGCCGGCGCGGGCGGTAACGGTGGCGTCGGCGGCGCCGGCGGAACCGTCTCGGGCGTCGGCGGCGGAGGCGGTGCCGGCGGCACCGGCGGCACCGGCGGGTCCGGCGGCGTCGGCGGGCTCCCGGTATTCGGGTCGAACAACGCGGCCGGTATCAGCGGCGGCGGCGGCTTCGGTGGCACCGGCGGCGCAGGCGGTGCCGGTGGCACCGGTGGTGCCGGCGGATTCTCTGCGAACGGCCTCGACGGTGCCGGCGGTACCGGTGGCATCGGCGGCAATGGTGGCACCGGTGGCGACGGCCAGACCGGCGCGAACGGCACTCCGTTCATCAACGGCAATGCCGGTTCCACGGGCGGTGTCGGTGGCCACGGCGGCGCAGCGGGCGTCGGCGGCAACGGCGGAACCTCCGGCGACAACGTCGGTGGTGCCGGCGGCAACGGTGGCGTCGGTGGTACCGGCGGCACCGGTGGTGACGGCGGCAAGGGCTACAACGACAACGTGACCCAGTGGGGCAACGGCGGCAACGCCGGTGCCGGCGGCACTGGTGGCACCAGCGGCAACGGCGGTAACGGCGGCACCGGTGCGGGCACCGGCGCCGGTGGCAACGGTCCTGCCGGCGGTGCCGGGGGCGCGGGCGGTTCGGGCGGCGCCAACGGCGGTCACGGCACCCACGACGGCAGCGACGGTGCTACGGGCAGCACCGGCGCCAGCGGTACCGGAGGCACCGGCAATCCGGCCGGCGGCACCGGAATCCTGATCTAGCCACAGATGCCGAATGCGGTGTGGCGCCAATCGGCGCCACACCGCATTCGTCTATTCAGGACTGCCTCCGGATGCTGTCACCTCCGCAGGTCCAACAACTCCTCCTGGAACCCGCCGAACCGTCGGCTCGGGTCGACGAGATGCACTTCCAGAATCCAATGGCACTGCCGCCCTTGGGAATCCAGGCGCCGCATCGGTAGGTCCGAGCCGGGTGCGACATAGGAGTCGATCTCGTGGCCACGGATCTTCTCGTGCGGAAACTCCCCCACGAGGTGCCCGGCGATCGCGCCACCGAATTCCCAGCCGGCAGCTCGACTCAACCCAACGACGTGGTCGAACAACTGCGCGCCGGTGATATCCGGAGTCGACTCGAAGTGCGCCCGCGCCGCCTCCCACACCTTCGGTAAGTCGTTGCACAAGGCCAACTTTCGCGGATCGTCACCGAGCACGAAGGTGCGGCCGAAGTCGGCTTCCCATTCCTCGAAGAGCGGGCCGAGGTCGACGAACACGATGTCGTCGTCGGCGATCACCCGGTCGGGCGGGTTCTCCCGCGCGGTCGCGAGCGTGTTCTCGCCGCCATGCACGATCCGCTTGTGCCAGTGCCGGGTGACGCCGAGGATTTCGGCCGCCAGATCACGAATCTCGTCGGTCACCTGACGCTCGCCGACACCGGGCCGGATCAGCCCACGTTCTTCGATGGCGACGAACAGTTCCGCCGCCTTGTCCTGGGCATCCAGCAGCCGCACGGCCCGCATGCCCTCGTCAAACTTCTCCACCGCACCGATGCTAGGCGGGCCGCACGAACTCCCAACCGGATGCCCGCATATCGGCGATGGCCCCGGCGTAGCCGGCCGCGGTTCCCGAGCCTGGATGGTTCATGTGGGAGATGATGACGGAACCAGGTTGCGCACCAACCACATTCGCGCGCACCCGAGCGGCGGGCAGCGTCGCACCACAATCGCCGTTGACGCTGAAGCCGAGCGGCTGTAGCCCGAGGTCACGCACGATCTGCACGGCCACGTCGTCGTAGTGGGCCGTGCCCGGGCGGAACCAGCTGGGCGCCTTCCCGGTCAGTGCGGTGAGCTTCATCTGGTTGCCCCACACCTCGTCGACGACCTCGGCAGCCGACCGCGTACCGGCGATGCCGTAGGCGACACGGCCGCTCACCGACAACGGCACGTGCCGGGTGCCGTGGTTGCCGATCTCGAAGAGCGGATTTGCCGCGAGCTGCACCGCGCGGTCGGGATGCTGGTCGACCCACCGGGAATTCAGGAACAGCACCGCCGGCACGTTGTTGCGCTGCAGCGTGTCGAGCAGTGCCTCGTCGACACCGCCGCGGCAGGCATCGAAGGTCAGGGCGATCTGCCGACCGTTCGACGGGATCGACGTGACGATCCCGGGCAGTGCCATTCCCCACTGGGTCGGCACCCGGCGCGCGTACTGGCCCGCGACCGCGGCCGGATCCAGTGCGGCGGACGCCCGCGCGGCCACTGCCAGCGAACCGGCGGCAACGGCCCCAGCAGCCAGGAATGCGCGTCTGGTTATCACCGCACGGACGCTAGGCCGGGACTCTGAACAACGAGTGTCCGGAGCCTGTGAGTTCGCCGGGAACCAGGAGAACAGCGACCGACCTATGGTGGGAACCGAGCAGCCGCCTCCGATCTCGATGGCCACGAGGAGCCGACCATGTCGTTGGTAGTACCGCCTTATCCCCCGGCCCGCTACACCGCCGACCAACCGGAGATCAGTGCCACGCTGCGGCGCGGTGACGAACCGGCGGACTACGACTCGCACGGCGTGATCCAGTACCACTACCTGGCGAACCAAAAGAAGACCGCGGGCGACTACGGCCTGTACCGCGTCGACATCGCCCCGCATGGTGGCGGCCCGGGACCGCATTTCCACCGCGCCATGTCCGAGGCCTTCTTCGTGTTGTCCGGCACCATGACGCTGTACGACGGCACGGACTGGGTGCAGGCCGGTCCCAATGACTTTCTCTACGTCCCGCCCGGTGGCGTCCACGGATTCCGCAATGAGGCCGACGAGCCCGCATCAGTTCTGATGCTGTTCGCTCCGGGAGCCCCGCGGGAGGCGTACTTCGAAGGATTCGGCCGGCTCGCCGAGATGAGCGACGACGAACGCCGCGAGTGGTTCATCCAGCACGACAACTTCTTCGTCGAATAACACCGCAGCCCCGCGACCGCGCACGCCCGCGTGCGCGGTCGTTTTCCGCACCTTCCTGCACCGACGCTGTGCACATTGAGTCATTTGTCTCTACCGGCCAGTAACACAAACATCCCATGATGTGCGTTGCCGTCAATTTTTGCTCGATCCGTGATCGAACCGACGGTTTAGTCAGGTACACGCTGCGCCAGGGACCGGCTGCAGCGAATGAGAGGAAACCATCTTGCACGCCGCCGTTCGATCGTCCGTCCTTTCCGGAGCCACACTGCTGACGGCAGGAGCCATCGCAGTCACTCCGATCCAACCGCTGGCCCACATGCCGTCGATGCCCTCGATCAGTCACGCGATGTCGACCGCCGCCGTCAACCTGACCAGCAGTCCGTTCGACCTGTACGGCCAGGTGCTGGGGACCGCCACCGCGAACCTGCAGGCCGACCTCAAGTCCTACATGGAGCTGGGCCTGTTCCCGATCCTGCGCCAGGTGCTGACCAACCAGGTCGGCACCATCGGCGGTCTGGTCAACGCGCTCGGCGACAGCGGCAAGGCCGTGGTCACCGCCCTGACCACACAGGTGCCCGGCTACCTCGGGGCCGCCTTCAGCGACCTCGGCAAGGCCAACGTCGAGGGCGCGCTCAACAATCTCCAGCTGGCGATCGTGCTCCCCATCTTCGCCGCGATCAACCCGATCGGGCCGTTGCCGAAGGCGCTGGGCAACCTCATCTCGCAGCCGCTACAGAGCATGATCAACATCGCCAACGATCTGCCGAACCTCCTGCTTGAACTCGGGCTCGGCATCATCAGCCCGGTTGCCAGCACCCTGGGCGCAGTGGGCACGGCGGTCCAGAACGTCATCAACGCGGTGAAGGCCGGAGACCTCGGCAAGCTGGCTACTGCCGTGATCCAGGCGCCGGCCACCGTCGTCGATGGCCTGCTCAACGGCGGCTACGGACCCAACCTGGGTGCGCTGCTGGGACTCAACATCCCCGGCTTCAACATCTATGGCGGCGGGCTGTTCGGCGGTGGCGCGACCCTCCCCACTGGCGCCACCATCTCCGGCACCCTGCAGTCGTTGGTCGCCGTCGTGAAGTCGATCCTCACCGACATCACCCCCGCCAAGACACCGGCCGCGACCGCCGCAACGACGACGACCACCAAGGCCGTCTCCGATGTGGCTTCGGTGCCGTCCACCACGGCCGCGACGGTGACGCTGAGCACCGCCGCGACGACCAAGGCCGTGACGACGACGGACACCGCGACCGACAAGGGCAAGACCACCGGATCGACGAGCGAGTCCACCGGTACGACGACCGAGGGCACCACCAAGCCCAGTGGCTCCACCGGCGACACCACCGGTTCGGCCACCGGAACATCGAGCGAGGGCACGTCCACCGGCTCGGCGACCGACAGCGGCACCAAGACCGGCACCTCGACCGGCTCGACCACCGACAGCGGCACCAAGACCGGCACCTCGACCGGCTCGACCACCGACAGCGGCACCAAGACCGGCACCTCCGCCGGTGACACCAAGACCGGTGACACCAAGACCGGTTCCGGCTCCGGCAGCTCGACCTCCAACCCCAGCTCCGGCAGCTCCAGCGCCGGCAGCAACAGCAGCTCGGGCTCGGCGTCGGGCAGCGATGGCACCAAGACGACCACCCCCGGTCGCAAGGGCCATCAGGGCAAGTCGGGCTCCGATTCGGGTTCAGGGGCGGGCGCAGGTTCGACCTCGGGCTCGGCGTCCGGATCTGACTCGGGCGCCAAGGGCGGTAGCGCCAAGGGCTCGCACACCGACTCGAAGAGCAAGTCGAAGTCGCACAGCGCGGCCTGACGCGTCAGACCAGTCGGCGGCGGCGGATTTTTCCGTCGCCGCCGGCTTTCCATTTGGGACGGTCAGGGACGCTCGCTCGGCCAGGTCGCCGGGCGCGCCACGTCGTGAATCTGATGACGGCTGGTGACGCCGAGCTTGGGGAACGAGCGATACAGATGGTTGGACACGGTCCGCACCGACAGATTCAAGATGGTCGCGATCTGCGGATTGGTGTACCCCTCGCTGACGAGGTAGATCACGTTGTGTTCCTGCGAGCTCAGGCTGCCGGTCTGCACCGACGAGGAATGCGGACGCACTCCGGCCGCACGCAGTTCACGGGTGCACAGGTCCACCCACGGCGCCGCGCCGAGGTCCTGCATGACGGTCAGCGCCGCAGCCAACTGATGCTGGCAATCCCGGCGCCGTCGGTGCCTGCGCAGCCATCCGGCATAGCTGATGCGCAGCCGCGCCCGCTCGAACGGCCAGCGGTTGCCGGCCGGATCGGCGAGCGCCTCGGAGTAACGCGCTCCCGCCGTGTCCGGGTTGAGTACGGCGTCCGCATGAGCGACCAGCTGGGTCAACCGCGGTGACACGGATCTGGGCAAGTGACCCACGATCCGGGTCAGTTGCGCGCGGGCTTGCTCGACTCGCCCCGTCAGCACCGCGGCCTCGGCGTAATCCGCCAGTGCCAGATACGACGCATACGCGTGCAGCGGCAGGCCGGACTCGTCGAACAGCTCGGCCAATTCGGCGTAGGCCGTCGTGTCCTGGTTCTCAGCCAGCGCGATCGAACCCGCGACGTGATGTATCCACGCTGCCAGTGCGGGCCGGTCCCGGAAATCGGCCAACTCGGCGGCCGACTTGAGGCGCTGACGGCTGGTGGCGGTCTGCCCGCGTCGGGCGGCCACCGTGGCGATCACCAGGTCAGCGATCCGCGCGACGACGGGGACGCCGGCGACGGCCGCCGAAGAACTCATGGCGGCCGCCGCCTCGACGGCCTCGTCCCAGCGGCCCGACTCGACGAAGGCCCAGGACAGGGCGGTCGAGGCCAAGCCGCCGAAGCGCGGCGCCAGCGCTCCGGTGTGCGCGCCGCGCAGGCAGCGCACCGCCAGGTCCGGTTCCCCGGCCAGCCAGGCCGACGCACCGACCGCGGTGAGCCCGACGGAGTCGCCGACCCGGCCGGCCAGCCCGATGATCTCCGGCAATCTCAGATGGGCCAGGTGCGGATCGGTGGCGGCACGGATCCAGAGCCGGTCGGCGAGCGCGGGCACGTTCCTGGGCGGCTCGGCGTCCTCCAGCTGCCTCAACAGGCGCATGACGCCACATCGCCCCGCCGCGTCGTCGGCGATCAACGTGACCGTCGCAGCGACCCGGAGCGACTCCCAGGCGAGTGCGGGGGCGATATCGATGGCCACGCCGGCCGATTCGAGCAGCATGTCCAGAACCGGCTGATTGTCGGCGTCCCAGCACCGCGCCGACCCCAACTCGGTGTGGGCGCGCACCCGGGAGATGAGGTCATCGACGCCGTCCAGCGCGCACCGGCTCAGCGCGGCGGCCCACTGCGGGTCACCGGCGTTGCGAGCCAAGGGCGCCGCGCGCACCAGATGCCGGGCATGATCACCGGCATCGTTGGTCAGCATCGCCGCGCGCTGCATGGCCACCGCGGCGGCCAGATAGCCGTCCCGGCGCAGCACCTCGTCGCAGGTGTCGGCCAACTGCGCGGCCAGCGCATCATCGGGCTTGAGTGCCGCTTGTGCGCGATGCCAGACCTGCCGGTGCGGTAGCGCCGTCAGGGCATCGGTCAGCCGGAGATGCGCAGCCGAGCGGGCCGCCGACGGTGCCCGGTGGTAGGCCGCGGACCGCAGCAGGGGGTCCAGGAACCGCACCCCGCTCGACGTCACCCGGACGATCCCGGCGACCTCGGCGGGCGCTAGGGTCTGCGGGTCGGCCAGTGCCGCGGGCATCAGATGCCGCAGATCCTGGTCGGAGGCCGCCGCGAGCACGAGCAGCGCGGCCCGGGTCGTCGCGGGCAACAGCGCAAGGCGGCGGCTGTAGATACCGAGACTGGCGGCGGGCAGCGCCAAGGGTTCCGCGGCTGGACCCACGGTGAGGACATCGGCCGCGACGGCCTCCGCGAAGGCGATGACGGCCGCCGGGTTGCCTGCGGCAGCGGTCAGCACCTGCTCTCGCCGTAGTCCGCGCGGCACGTATGGCTGTCGATCGAGCAGCGCCGCAGCGTCGGCGCGCTCCAACGGCGACAGTTCGATCTCGACAGCGCGGCCGTCGCCGCTGAGTACCTTTCCGGCCGTGGCCGGGATCGCCAGCACGACGGTAAGGGATCGCCCCGCGCTGCGGCGGGCGGCGAACAGCATCGCGTTGCGCGACGGCACGTCCAGCCACTGTCCATCGTCGATGCAGACCAGAACTGGTTGCCGCTTCTCTACGGCGTCGAGCAGCCCGAGCAGAGCCATGGCGACGCGGACGGTGTCGAGTTGCTCGGTGTTCGGCGACCGCAGCGCGTCGTCGATGACGCGCTGGTACTGGCTCGCCTCGTGGCCCCAGCATCCGAGCGTGTGAATGAGCTGGTGAACGCCGGCGAACGGGGTGTCGGATTCGCCCGGGGTGCCGGCGATCGACAGCACCCGGAAACCGACCTCGCAGGCGTGGCGGCAGGCCACGTCGAGCAGCGCGGTCTTGCCGGAACCGGCAGTGCCGGACACCGCCACAGTGTGTCCGCGCGGGGTATCGCTGATCGCTGCCACCAGGCGCGAAAGTTGTTCACCGCGACCGACGAGTTCCGGCGGCGGCACGGCCGACCGCTGCTGACAGGGCTCAGCGACCACACCACCTCCTGTGATCCACATCCCACCCCAGGCCGAACGTTAGGCAGACCTCACTCCACTGTCAACTATCCGGTTAGTTAGCAAATAGTTCCCAGGGGACTAAAGTCTCCGAAATGGGTCACCCGCGAGATTCCGACGCCACTCGGGCGCGGCTCCTGAGCGCGGCGACCGCCGAATTCGCCCAGTACGGCATCGCCGGAGCGCGCGTCGATCGCATCGCCGCCAACGCAGGCGCGAACAAGGCACAGATTTATCACTACTTCGGCAGCAAAGATCAGCTGTTCGACGCCGTGTGGGCGGCGATGACGCAGCGGTTCTTCGCCGACAGCCCGGTGGTCGCCGACGACCTGCCCGGCTACGCGGCCCACCTGATCGACGTCTACGCCAGCCAGCCCGAGGTCGGCCGGCTGATCGCCTGGCACCGGCTCGAGAGAGCCGACGATTCCGGCTCGGGCTTTCCCGGCGAGACGATGCACGAGCAGATTGCGTCCATCGCCGCCGCCCAGGCCGGCAGCAAGCTCACCAGTGAGCTTCCCGCGCCGGTGCTCTTCACGCTCGTACTCACCATCGCGTCGATGTGGCACAACCTCAGCCCCACCCTGCTGGCCGTGATCGGCGTCGACGACCATGCCCAGCGCAAGGCGATCGTCTGCGACGCGGTGACACGGCTGATCACCACCTCGCGCGGCGACACCACCGAGGGGCGCGCCGGGACACGCCGGGCAAATGTGCATCCGCCAAACCCGTTGCCCTAAACTGCCCTTCGACCAAGGAGGAGTCTTCGGGTGCGGGCTTATGCAGCGCCCAGCACCCAGGCTTTACGGGGCTGGCAACGTCGGGCTTTGGTGCGGTATCTGACCGCCAAGCCGCGGGATTTTCTTGCTGTCGCGACCCCTGGCGCAGGCAAGACGACGTTCGCTCTGCGGATCGCCGGTGAGTTGCTGACGGAGCGCACCGTCGACCAGGTGGTGGTCGTCGTGCCGACCGAGCATCTCAAGACCCAGTGGGCCGAGGCCGCGGCGCGCGTCGGTATGTCCCTGGATCCCAAGTTCAGCAACTCCGTCGGCCACACCTCCTCGGACTACCACGGCATCGTCGTCACCTACGCCCAGGTGGCCAGCCACCC
This sequence comes from Mycolicibacterium llatzerense, assembly GCF_000878195.1. Classification (GTDB taxonomy): domain Bacteria; phylum Actinomycetota; class Actinomycetes; order Mycobacteriales; family Mycobacteriaceae; genus Mycobacterium; species Mycobacterium llatzerense. Next base: position 9,860 of record NZ_JXST01000053.1, read on the forward strand.
GACCAGGCACCGGGTGCGCACCGAGAATCACAAGACGCTGGTGATCTTCGACGAGGTCCACCATGGCGGCGACGCGAAGAGCTGGGGCGAGGCCATCCGCGAGGCCTACGACGACGCGACGCGACGTCTCTGCCTGACGGGGACCCCGTTCCGGTCCGACGACAGCCCCATCCCGTTCGTCAACTACGAACCCGATGGCAGCGGTCATCAGCAGTCCGTGGCCGACCACACCTACGGCTACTCCGACGCTCTCGCCGACGGCGTGGTGCGGCCAGTGGTGTTCATGGCGTACTCAGGTGAGGCCCGCTGGCGCGACAGCGCCGGCGAGGAGCACTCGGCCCGCCTCGGTGAACCGCTCAACGCCGAACAGACCGCCCGCGCCTGGCGCACCGCGCTGAACCCCGAGGGCGAATGGATGCCCGCGGTGATCGCGGCGGCCAACAAGCGCCTGGGCCAGCTCCGCCGGCACATCCCGGACGCCGGCGGCATGATCATCGCCACCGACCAGACCACCGCCCGCGCCTACGCCAAGCTGCTGCACTCCATCACCGGCGAGGAAGCGACCATCGTGCTGTCGGACGACCCGACGGCGTCGGCCCGCATCTCGCAGTTCTCGGAGAGCAGCAGCCGCTGGTTGGTTGCGGTGCGCATGGTGTCCGAAGGCGTCGACGTGCCCCGGCTGGCGGTCGGGGTGTACGCCACGAGCGCGTCGACTCCCCTGTTCTTCGCGCAGGCCATCGGCCGGTTCGTGCGCCTCCGGAAGAAGGGTGAGACGGCCAGCATCTTCCTGCCGTCGGTGCCCAACCTGCTCGAGCTCGCCAGCGAGCTGGAGCGCGAGCGCAACCACGTGCTGGGCAAGCCGCACCGCGTGTCCGACGGGCTCGACGACGAGCTGCTCGAGCAGGCGCAGAAGAAGGAAGACGAGAAGTCGGAGCTGGAGAACGGCTTCGAGATGCTCGGCTCGGACGCCGAGCTGGATCAGGTGATCTTCGACGGTTCGTCGTTCGGTACCGCGACGGAGGCCGGCAGCGACGAGGAGGCCGACTACCTCGGTATCCCCGGTCTGCTGGACCCCACCCAGATGCGTGACCTGCTGAGCAAGCGCCAGGACGAACAGCTGCAGAAACGCAGCGCCAAGGCCGCCGCCAACCCGGGCGTCCCGCAGCCGCCGCTGACCACGCACGGCCAGCTCCGCGAGCTGCGCAAGGAGCTGAACCTGCTGGTGGCGGCCTTCCATCACCGCACCGGCAAGCCGCACGGCTGGATTCACAACGAGCTGCGACGCCGGCACCCCGGCCCGCCGGTGGCTGCCGCGACCCGCGAGCAGCTGCAGGACCGCATCGCCGCGCTCCGGAACATGCAGCGCGAGCTGACTGCTTAAAGCTCTAAAGCCCGAGCAACTCCGGCAGATCAGCGACCGAGTCGACCACGTAGTTCGGCTGCATCGCGAATTCGTCTGCGGCCCAACGGTCCAGCGTGTCCTGCCGGAACTTGCCGGTGCGCACCAGCACGCCGGTCATCCCGACGACCTGGGCCGCGAGCACGTCATTGTTGAGGTCGTCGCCGACCATGTACATCTCTTCGGGCTCGACGCCGAGCCGCGCGGCCGCGGCCAGGAACCCGGCGGGTGCGGGCTTGCCGACGGCGGTGCCCTGATAGCCGGTGGTCTGTTCCAGGCCGGCCAGATAGAGCCCGGTATCCACCCGCAGGCCGTCGGCGGTGTTCCACGCGTTGCTGCGGTGCATCGCCACCACGGGGACGCCGCGGGCCATCCAGTCGTAGACCCAACTCAGGGTCAGATGCGTGTAGTCGGGTCCCGCGCCGCCGAGGAGCACCACGTCGGGCGTGTCGGGCTGCTGCGGTCCAGCGAAGTCTGCGGCGTACACCAGATCGACGCCGGGCATGTCCGAACCGATCTGGCCGTTGTTCACCAGGAAACATCGGGCACCCGGGTAGCGGTCGCGCACGTAGTCAGCGGTCAGCACAGCGGCGGTGACGACCTCGTCGGGGGCGACGTCAATGCCTGCCGCACAAAGCAATTCGGCGATCTGCTGGCGGGTCCGGGTGGTGGTGTTGGTCAGGAACGACCGGGCGATCTGACGCGCCTCCAGCGCCCGCAGAGTTTCGGCCGCACCGTCGATCGGACGCCACGAGGTCACCAAGACACCGTCGATGTCGAAGAGGACCCCGCCGATTGCCATGCTGCCGACAGTAAACGCCCGCTGCTCCCGCGCAACTCAGGCGGTCCGCTCGGTAGTGTCTTCGGCCATGACCACCAAGTGGACCGCCAATGATGTGCCGGACCAGACGGGGCGGGTGGCGATCGTCACCGGCTCCAACACCGGGTTGGGCTATGAGACGGCGCGCGTATTGGCCGGCCAGGGTGCGCGCGTGGTGATGGCGGTGCGCGACACCGCCAAGGGCGACGCGGCGGCCGCCCGGCTCCGGGCGAGCACCCCGAACGCCGACGTCACCGTGCAGAAGCTGGATCTGGGTTCGCTGACCTCGGTCCGCGCCGCGGCCGACGACCTGCGGGCCGCGTACCCGCGGATCGACCTGCTGATCAACAACGCCGGCGTGATGTACCCGCCCAAGCAGATCACCGCCGACGGCTTCGAATTGCAGTTCGGCACCAACCATCTGGGCGCCTTCGCGCTCACCGGCCTGCTGATCGAGAACCTGTTGCCCGTCGCGGGCTCGCGGGTGGTGACGCTCGGCAGCATCGCCCACCGCATCCTCGGCAAGATCGACTTCACCGACCTGCAGTGGGAGAAGCGCCGCTACAACCGCGTCGCCGCCTACGGCCAGTCGAAACTGGCCAACCTGATGTTCGCCTACGAGCTGCAACGCCGGCTCGTGGCCACCAACGCCGAAACCATCTCGGTCGCGGCCCATCCCGGCATTTCCAACACCGAGCTGATGCGCCACATCCCCGGCTCCAGCCTGCCCGGCTTCAACCAGATCAGCGGGCTGGTCGCCAACAGCCCCGAGGTCGGCGCCCTGGCCACGTTGCGGGCCGCTGTCGACCCGGCCGCCCGCGGCGGTGAGTATTACGGCCCGTCCGGGATTCGGCAGCTGGTCGGCCACCCGGTGCTGGTCCAGTCGAGCGCGCAGTCGCACGACGCCGGCATCCAGCGCCGGTTGTGGACGGTGTCCGAGGAACTCACCGGCGTCACCTTCGCGATCTAGCCCGATGCGAACTGTCGAGGAACATCAGCAGGTCGTCGCCGGCCTGATCAGCGCCCGGCCGGCCGTCACCGTGCCGCTGGCCGAGGCCCTGGGGCTGGCCCTTGCCGACGATGTGGTGGCGCCGCTGTCCCTGCCCGGTTTCGACAACTCGGCCATGGACGGCTATGCCGTGCTGGCCGCCGACGTGGCCGCGGCCTCTGCCGATAACCCGGTGAAACTGCCTGTCGCCGAAGATATTCCGGCCGGTCGCACCGACCTGCTGACCTTGGCGCCCGGCACCGCGCACCGGATCATGACCGGCGCGATGCTGCCGGCCGGCGCCACCGCGGTGGTGCCTGTCGAATCCACCGACGCGGCGACGGACATCGTCTCGATCTTCTCCTCCAGTTCGGAGGGCCGGCACATCCGGCGCGCCGGCGAGGACGTCACCGCCGGGATGACGGTGCTGCCGGCCGGTGAGGTGCTGTCTCCCGCGGCACTGGGCCTGGCGGCGGCCCTGGGCTTTGCCGAACTGAAAGTGATTCCGCGGCAACGGGTTCTGGTGCTGTCCACCGGAACCGAACTGGTCACGCCGGGCACCCCGCTGCAGCCCGGCCAGATCTACGAGTCCAATGCCGTGATGCTGGCCGCGGCGCTGCGCGAGGCCGGAGCCGATGTCACCACCGCACCGGCGACGTCCGATGACGTCGCGCTGTTCCGGGAAACCCTGGCCGATCACGCCAAGGACGTCGACCTGATCGTCACGACGGGCGGCGTCAGCGCCGGTGCCTACGAGGTGGTCAAAGATGCGCTCTCCGGAGCTGTCGAGTTCGTGAAGGTCGCCATGCAGCCCGGGATGCCGCAGGGTGCAGGCACGGTCAACGGCACCCCGATCATCACGCTGCCGGGCAATCCGGTTTCGGCGCTGGTGTCGTTCGAGGTGTTCATCCGGCCGCCACTGCGCGCGGCGATGGGGCTGACGGCCGAAAGGCCGCGCCGTTCAGCGACCCTCACCGAGAAGCTGACGTCCCCCGCCGGGAAACGGCAGTTCCGCCGCGGCGTCGTGGGCACCGATGACGAAGTGAGCAGCTACGGCCCGCCGGCGTCGCACCATCTTCGGTGGCTGGCGACGGCAAACTGCCTGCTGGACATCGGCGAAGACGTCGTCGAATTGGCAGCCGGATCTCCCGTGCCCATCTGGGATCTCAGCTAGAGCCCCCTAAACCGTAGAATCGAGTCCCGATGGCCAGACCTGCGCGCCCCCCAGCTGACACTCCAGATTCCGAACTGTCTCGTTTGGTCGATCTGGTCCGCTCGACCGTTCCCCCGATCCACCCGGCCGGGCTGCCGTTCGTCGGCGGTGCCCTCGGCGTCGCCGCGCTCGGTGCCCGCAAGCCGTGGCTCCGGGCGGCCGGCCTGACCGCGGCCGCCGCATGCGCCGGGTTCTTCCGGCATCCGTCGCGGACACCACCGAGCCGGCCCGGCGTCGTCGTCGCCCCGGCCGACGGTCAGGTGACGCTGATCGACGAGGCCGTGCCGCCCGCCGAGCTGAACCTCTCGGACGAGCCGCTGCCCCGGATCAGCATCTTCCTGTCGGTGTTCGACGCGCACGTGCAGCGCGCGCCGGTGGCCGGCGAGGTCATCACCGTCAAGTACAAGCCGGGCCAGTTCCTGTCCGCCGACAAGGCCGAGGCCAGCGAGAACAACGAGCGCAACAGCATCTGGTTGCGCACCGCCGACGGCCACGACGTCATTGCGGTGCAGCTCGCCGGTCTGGTGGCCCGCCGGATCGTGTGCAACACCCACCCGGGTGCGCACCTGGCGCTGGGTGAGACGTACGGCCTGATCCGCTTCGGCTCGCGCCTGGACACCTACCTGCCCAAGGGGTCGGTGATCGGCGTCGAGATCGGGCAGCGCGCCGTCGGCGGCGAGACCGTGCTGGCAGAACTGCCGAGCGGGTCGCCGGCATGAAACCCCGGATCAAGACTCCGCAGGTAAGCCTGCGGAAGCTGGTCCCCAGCGCCCTGACCGTCGCTGCCATCTGCCTGGGTCTGACGGCGGTCAAGTACGCCCTCGATCACCGTCCGACCGAGGCCATGGCGCTGCTGGCGGGTGCCGCGATCCTCGACGCGCTCGACGGGCGCGCGGCCCGCATGCTCAACGCCACGTCCAAGATGGGCGCCGAGATCGACTCACTGGCCGACGCGGTGAACTTCGGTGTGGCACCGGCGTTCATCGTGTACGCCACCCTGCTGGAGCACAACACCTCGCCGCTGGCGTGGATCGTGGTGCTGCTGTACGCGGTGTGCATCGTGCTGCGGCTGGCGCGGTTCAACGCCATGCTCGACGTGGAGGGCCCGGCGTTCGAGAAGGAATTCTTCACCGGCATGCCGGCCCCCGCCGGCGCGATCGGCGCCATCGGTCCGCTGGCGGCCAAGATGCAGTTCCCCGGCCCGTGGTGGGATTCGCACTGGGGTCAGGTGTTCATCTGCGTCTGGCTGATCGGCGTCTCGCTGCTGGTGGTCAGCACCGTGCCGATGCGCAAGGTGCACACCTTCGCCATCCCGCCGAACATGGTGCTGCCGCTGTTGGCCTTGCTCGCGATCCTGGTCGCGGCCTCGGTGATGTACGGCTACATCGTCATCCTGGTGATCATCGTGGCTTACGTGCTGCACATCCCGTTCGCCATCCGCACCAAGGCGTGGCTGCGCGAGCACCCCGAGGTGTGGGACGACAAACCCAAGGAGCAGCGGCAGGCGCGCCGGGCCATCCGCCGGGCGCAGCCCCGGCGCACCGACCGCCAGCACCGCCGCTCCACGGCCCGGCTCCGGTTGCGTCGGCCGGGTCCGCGGCGATGACGCCTGCGGACGCGAGGAGCAATCAGGCACAGGCCCTGCAGCCTGCTTCCGACCCGACCGGCGCGCAGCTTCAACTCACCGCCCGGCTCAACACCTCAGCACTGGACGCCCGTCGCGGCGTGGTGATGCTGCACCCCGAAGCGATTGCCGCCCTGGGCATCCGCGAGTGGGACGCGGTGTCGCTGACCGGTACCCGTACCACCTGCGCGGTGGTCGGCGTGGCCGCCACCGGGACTCCCCCTGGCACCGCGCTGCTCGACGACGTGACACTGTCCAATGCCGGCGTGCGGGCCGACGCCCCGGTGCTGGTGTCCCCGGCGACGGTGTACGGCGCCCGGTCGGTGACCGTCAGCGGTTCGCGGCTGGCCAGTGGCTCGATATCGCCCGCGACCCTGCGAATGGCGTTGCTGGGCAAGGTGATGACGGTCGGCGACACGGTCTCGCTGCTGCCGCGGGACCTGGGTCCGGGCACCTCGACGTCCGCGGCCACCTCCGCGCTGGCCGCTCAGGTCGGCATCACCTGGACCTCGGAACTGCTCACCGTGACGGGCGTGGACCCCGCGGGCCCGGTCAGCGTGCAACCGAATTCGGTGGTCTCCTGGGGTGACGCAACCGTCGTCACCGCGGCCACGCAGCCCGTGATCTCCCCGGCGGAAACCGTTGAAGTCCAAGCCCTTTCGATCGACGATCTGAAAGGCATGTCGGCCCAGGTGACCCGGCTGACGGAGTGGCTCAAGCTGGCTCTGGACGAGCCCGAGCTGCTCGAAACACTGGGCGCCACCGCCAATCTCGGCGTGGTGGTGTCCGGACCCGCGGGCGTCGGCAAAGCCACGCTGGTGCGCGCAGTCTGCCGCACGCGCCGCCTGGTCGAACTCGACGGTCCGGAGGTCGGGGCCCTGCGGGCCGAAGACCGATTGGCCGCGGTCGCCGCTGCCGTGAGTTCTGTCCGCGATGGCGGCGGCGTGCTGCTGATCACCGACGTCGACGCCCTGCTGCCCGCGGTCGCCGAGCCCGTGGCCACGCTGATCCTGACCGAGCTGCGCAAGGCCGTCGCCAGCCGGGGTGTGGCATTCATCGCGACGTCCGCCGTGCCCGACGGCGTGGACGCCCGGCTGCGCGCCCCCGACCTGTGCGACCGCGAACTCGGGCTGACCCTGCCCGACGGCGCCACCCGCAAGGCCCTGCTGGAGGTGCTGCTGCGGTCGGTGCCCGCCAAGGAGCTGAACCTCGACGAGATCGCCGAGCGCACACCGGGATTCGTCGTCGCCGACCTCGCCGCGCTGGTGCGTGAAGCCGCGCTGCGAGCGGCTGCCCGCGCCAGCTCCGACGGTGCCGAACCGGCGTTGACCCAGGACGATCTGACCGGCGCACTGTCGGTGATCCGGCCACTGTCGCGGTCGGCGACCGAAGAGGTCGCCGTCGGGTCGGTGACCCTCGACGACGTCGGCGACATGGTGGCCACCAAGCAGGCGCTGACCGAAGCAGTGTTGTGGCCGCTGCAGCACCCGGACACCTTCGAGCGGCTCGGCGTGGAACCGCCACGCGGTGTACTGCTCTACGGCCCGCCCGGCTGCGGCAAGACCTTCCTGGTGCGTGCCCTCGCCAGCTCCGGCCGGTTGTCGGTGCACTCCGTCAAGGGCGCCGAGCTGATGGACAAGTGGGTGGGCTCCTCCGAGCGCGCCGTGCGCGAATTGTTCCAGCGCGCACGCGATTCCGCTCCGTCGCTGGTGTTCCTCGACGAGATGGACGCGCTGGCGCCGCGGCGCGGGCAGAGCTTCGATTCGGGCGTCACCGATCGCGTGGTGGCGTCACTGCTCACCGAACTCGACGGCATCAACCCCCTGCGCAACGTCGTGGTGGTGGGCGCCACCAACCGACCGGACCTCATCGACCCCGCGCTGCTGCGCCCGGGCCGGCTGGAGAAGCTGGTGTTCGTCGAGCCGCCCGATGCCGACGCCCGTCGCGAAATCCTGCGTACCGCAGGCAAATCCATTCCACTGGCGCCCGACGTCGGCCTCGGCGAATTGGCCGGCGACCTCGACGGCTACAGCGCCGCTGATTGCGTAGCCCTGCTGCGCGAGGCTGCACTGACCGCGATGCGCCGGTCCATCGACGCGGCCGCCGTCACCGCGGACGACGTCGCCAAGGCCCGGGAGACCGTGCGGCCGTCACTGGATCCCGCTCAGGTGCAATCACTTCGGGAGTTCGCCGAGAGCCGGTAGGCCACCACCGCCTACTACCCGGCCAGGTTCAAGACCGACCGGATCGCGGCGCGGACGCGGCGTTCCAGCTCACCGGTATCCGCGCTGTCGAACTTGCCGTCCAGGAACAGGAACGCCAGGCCGTGTACCAGCGCCCAGACGGCGTCGCTCAATGCGTCGGCATCCGCGTCCGGAAACACCCGGGCGATATTGGCCCGAAGGTAGGTGGAAATCGCCGCAACCGCCTCGACGCGCTCGGGGCTGGTTGCGTCGCCTTGCTCGGTGAACATCGCGCGGAACAGGGCGGGACGCCGGAGCGCGAATTGGACGTAGGCGATGGCGACGTCGGCGATCTCGTCGGCCGTCGACGGGGACGGGCTCACCGCGACCAGATCCTGCGCCAGCTCGCGATAGCCGACGGCCGCCACGGCTGACATCAGCGCGTCCCGGTCCTGGTAGTGCCGGTAGGGGGCGGCAGCGGTGACCCCGGCGTGGCGGGCGACGGCGCGCATCGACAGTGCCGCGGCGCCCTCCTGCTCCAGCAGCGCCAGCGCCGAGTGCACCAGCGCGGTCCGCAGATCGCCGTGGTGGTACGTCGCTTTCGACGTCGTCATGAGTCCTGCCTCACAAATGTTGACACTGTTTACATTGCCACATATAAATGTGAGCAGCGTTCACATCATACCGACCTGAACTCCGCCATTGCATTGAAAGACCGCCGATGAACCAGCCCATCCCCCACAACCACGTCGCGATCATCGGCACCGGCGTCGGCGCCCTCGCGGCGGCCGTCCGGCTGCACCAGTCCGGCATCGACGACGTCGTGCTGATCGAGCACGCCGACGACGAAGTGGCGGCATTGCACTGGCAGGTGAATCGGCAGCGCTGGCACATCACGACCGCCAACGGCGAGCGGACGGCGGCCCACGTCGTCGTCGACACCGACGCTCCGGCCGAGCCGGCGATCCGGACCGCGAGACGAATCGTGCCCCGTCACTTCCGTGCGATCTCCGGCCTGTTGGACAAATACTCTCCCGACGACAACCAGGAGACCGGCTCCGAGACCCGCCAACTGCCGCTGACCGACCGGCTGTTCGGCGCCAAGGGCGTCTCGATGGCCGAAAGTTGGAACGGTGAGCCCGTCGCCTATCTGGGGACGTCCGTCCATGGTTTCCCGAACTGCTACTTGATGCACGGCCCGAACATCGGCGTGCGACACAACTCCGTGGAGCAGATGCTGGAGTCCCAGGCGAACTACATCGCCGCAGCGGTGACCTACGCCCGCGACTTCGGCTTCGCCGCCGTCGAACCGACACCAGCCGCGCAGCAGAACTACACCGATATCCGACAAAGCAGCACCGCCGACTTCCGCCGTCGCACAAGCCGTTTCATCCCGATCGATCACCTGGTCCAGCGACCGGTGCGGGATATGGTCAGCGCGGCGGTTCGTCCCGCCACTGAAAGCTGTTGACATACTTGCCCATATCCGCGGCGAGCTCCAGGCTGGCCCCCGTCGGCGGGCCGGACCCGGGGCCGAATTCCTGGAACGGCCCCGCCGCGGCGGCGACGAGCGCCAGATCGTCTTTCACGGCCACCATGACCAGGATGCGGGTCCGTGAGGCGACCACGTTCTGGCCGTCCGGCCAGTCGTCGGCGGCAACGCCGTATCCGGGCTGATAGCCCACCAAGGCGTTGGGCAGCTCGTAGGCCACCCGTGAATCCGGGAATGCGTCCGTGAGCAGTGTCGTCGTGATGTCCTTGGCGTCGCGTCCCCGGGCCGGTTCACCCCAGAGCCGCATGACCCCGCCACTGCCCCCGGTGTATTGGGCCGTCACACCGCTGTCGTTCATGGTCACCGAGTACGCCGTACCCGGCGCGGGATAGGAGACGCTGAAGGCGCCGTCAGGTGCGGTGAATCTGGGGTTGGTCACCACGGGCTTACCCATCAGCGGGTGACCACAGTTCGGCGGACACTGGTAACGAGCGACCGGTTTCGTTGTGGCAGCGGCTGTCCCGACCAATCCGAGGGCCACGACGACGATCACTGTGGTCCAGGTAGCCACCAGCCGTCGCGTGGTCATCGTGCTTGTTCTCGGCACCGCGTCGTCGGCGCCTTCGTACCGCGACGTCAACTGCAGGACCAGCCGTAGCAGCAACAACCCCAGCAGGGTGAACCCCACGTGCCAGGCCATCTTCGCCCACTGCGAGATACCTGCCGAGTCCTCGTCACCGAGCCACACGTGTGCCAGCACCGGAACGATTGCGATCAGCAGCACGCGCAACCAGACCCGCCGGCCGCGGGGCCGGAACCACAGTGCGGCGCCGAGCATTCCGGCTGCGGCGGCTGCTGTGATGGGGATGGTGATGCCACGAATCGCGGCCTCGATGAAGAAGTCCGCCAACGGTTGGTCATGGTCTACCAGCCCGGAGTCCAGCTGGGCGAACATCCGGACCATGGTCGTCGCGGCCGTCACGCCCAGCGCGCCGGTCGCGCCGATCACGTAGCCGTACAACGACTTTCGATCGCCTGAGTTGAACAGCCGGATGAGCAGGGTGGGCGCGATCACCACCAGGGCCTCCACCGCCGAGAGCCCGGCCTCCACGGTGCGCAGATGCACTGCGGCAACGCCACTCTCGAGCGGGACGCCGTATGCGCGCGCAACCACCGCGCCGGACCCGAAGGCGAACGCGACGCCGAATCCGATACCCAGACCCGCGCTGACGAACACCCGAGCCCGCGCCGGTCCGCGGTAATCGAGCTGCCGGACGTAGAGCGCGAACAGCAGCGGAATCCCCACGGCCACAGTGGAGATGAACAGTCCGAGGAGACGCAGCGCCGCCGCGCCGACCAGCGCGACGAAGAAGACGGCCAGCCCGATCTGGAACGACCGGTGGGTGCGCGCCGGAAGCTGCGGAAAGAGCGAACTCACCAACCCGACGCGGCTCATCCGGACGTCCCCTGAGCCACCAGCAGGCTGCGCGCCAGCCGGTCGACATCGGGTGTGCCCAGACCGGTGACGGAATCGAAGCCGGGACCGGCCATCGCCACCGCGTTGCCGCCGACAGTGACGTCGTGCAGCGCCGACAGCCGACCGGCCCGCTGCACCCGATACAGCAGCTGATTCAGATCGCCGAGCAGTCGTCCGCCATGGTCGAGCAGGTACTGGTCGATCACGGCAGCCATCCCGGCCCAGACCGGCGCCGACATCGAGGTGCCGCCGGCGAGCACGGTTTCGCCGCCGAACACCATGCGGGCGCCGGTGAAGAAGTCCGCGACCGCGGAGACATCGGGGATGAGCCGCTTGTTGCGCCCGCGTTCCGACGGGACACCCCGCTGCCACGCCGGACGGTCGAACAGGGCGGACGTCCCGCCGCCACTCCCATGAGTCAGCGGCACGTCGAACCAGGCCAGCTCACCGAGCCACTGGCCGTGTTCGTCGGTGGACAGTGTGGTGCCGCCGACGGCCGTCATCTCGGGCACCGAGGCCACCGAATCCAATCCGATGTCGTCGATGCTCGGCGGTGCCGACCAGTCCTGTCCGCCTTTGCATTCCAGCCCGGCCAGGTCGCCACTCGCGTCGAAGGCGGTGGTGCCGCTGCGGTGTGCCCGCGACAGCGCCGAGCGCACCGGCGCCAGATCGGCTGCGGTCAGCATCTTGTCGCAGCCCCAGCCGATCGACAGGCTCCACTCGGCGCCGGGAAACCGCCGGTCGGCGTCGGCCATCATCTCGCCGATCTTGCGGTAGGCGCCGTCGCCGGACACCGTCGGCCGGGCATTGACGTAGACGGTCTGGGCATCGGGGGCGATGGCGTGGGCCATCTGCAGATCCATCGTCGTCTCGCCGGTGCGCTCGGATGGCATGTCCCCCACCACGATGGGCGTGAAGCGCGGCAGCTGATTCAGCTCGGCGAACTTGTCGAGATCAGATTGATCGAAGCCGTCGAAACCGAAGATGACGATGGTGCGGCCCTTGCCGGTGTACCCCTGATCGGTCAGCGGCATGACGTTGTAGGCCCGGCGCAGATCCTGCGCGGTCAGTCCGCCGGCGGGAACGTCGCGGGACACGATCAGCGGCCGTGACTCCCGAAACGGCGTGAAGCCGAGAAGCCTGCCGAATCCGGTGAGCTCGGCGGCCAGCGACGACGGCAACTCCGGTTGGCTGGTTGCCGCATAGAAGGTCTGCCCGCGGCGCCCGCGGTAGTCGCGCACGTCGACGCCCAGCGCTCCGGCCATGGCGCGCGCCGTGCCTTCGACGGTGGCCCAGTTGTCGCCAGGGCGCCACTGCACCGAAAGCCCTGCGTCCCTTGCCCATTCGATCAGCCCGTCGGGCCGGGTGGCATGCGCCAGCGCAGCGGTGAGTTCGACGTGCGCTGCCGCCGACGGCCCCAGATCGACCGAGGCCGTCAGCAGATGCGCCAGTGGGCCCGACAGGGCCAGCTGTCCACCGTGCTCAGCAGGTGAGCCGGCGGACGCCAGCACCGTCAGCCCGGCTGCTACCAGTACTGCGCCGATGCGCCGTACGGCGCATCGGCGACCTACTGGGATGGGGCTCCCGTTCTAGTGCGGAGCGGTGACGACGTTGCCCGGCAACGCGGTCTGCGGTCCCGGAGCCTTGACCGACGGGGAGAAGGAGTTGCCGCCCTTGGTGGGCCCGCCCTTCTCGCTCGGCGTCACCGGCGACGACGAGGCCGGTGCCGACGTCGTCGTGGTGGTGGTCGTGGTCGTGGTGGTCGGCTCTTCCTTCGCCTTCTCGCCACAGGAGGCGAGCAGGCCCATCGCGAGTCCGGCGGTCACGGCGATACCGGCCACCATCTTCTTGCGGGTCGAGTTACGAACGGTGGTCATACCGGTTCTCCTTTTGTCCATTCCGTTCGCCCCGACAGCCTTAGCTACGAAGAAACGGGCATCGCGATCGTAATGCCGATTCGCTTCCCACAGCATACCGATCAGGATGATTCAGTGTTGGGACATCTAGCCCAGATCTAGGACACCGGCAGTTGCTGGCAAAGCCGTCCGACTACATTTCCGCCAACGTCGCGAGCCGCGCCAACGACGCCTGCAGCCAGTCAGCCGACGTCCGCCTGGCCCGATTCAGCCGCTTCTCGTCGGTCAGCGCGGTCCAGTCGTAGGTATGAGTGACGCGGGTGTGCCCGTCGTCGATGGGTTCGAGCTCCCAGCGCCACAGGTGCCCCGGCTGAGGTAGTCCGGGTTCGGAGGGCTTCCACGCGATGCGCCGCCCCTCGACGAATTCGACGACGTGGTTCTCCCGGTTGGTGCCGAGGGTCAGACCCATGACGAACACGTCGCCCACCGCGTGGACGCGCTGGCCCGCGGGCGCCTCGGCCAGGTTGTCGTTGCCGTCCCAGCGCGGCTGCTGGGCGGGATCGGCGATCAGTTCGAAGATCCGCGCCGCTGGGGCGGCGATGTCACGGCTGGCACTGACGACTCGAATTTCGTTGTCCACGAGTCGTATTCAACCCGAGGAAGGCGCGCCGCGCGAGCGGTTACGTGGGCAGGCGCCGGTTGATGAACAGCGCGGAGATCACCGCGCAGGTCAGCGCGAACACACCCAGCCGCAGCCACGCCGTCCCACCGGGCCCGCGGATGATCTCGTAGCCGATCTGCTGCTGGATGGCGTCGTAGCTCTTGTTCAGGTCCTCGATCTTCGCCGCCGTGTACATCTGCCCACCGGACAGCTCGGCGACCCGCTTCATCGTGGTGTCGTTGACCGGAACGTTGACGCTCTGGTCGTCGACCTTGATCTTGCCGCCCTTGGTCCCGAAGGCGATCGTCGAGATCGGGGTGTCCGACTCCTTCGAGGTCCGCGCCGCGGTGTACGCGCCGTGCGGGCTGTCCGGGTTGCCCGGCCGGTTCTCCGCGCCGTCGGACAGCAACACGATGCGTTTCGGCGGTTTGTCGGTGTTACCGCTGCCACCGAGCACGTCGGCCAGCGTCGAGATCGCACGCAGGGCCGCGAAGATGCCGTCGCCCGTGGCGGTGCCGTCGTCCACGGACAGGTGATCGAGGGCTGTGATGGTCGCCTGGTGGTCCGGTGTCGGCGACACCAGCAGGTTGGTGTTACCGGAGAAGGTGACCAGCCCCAGGTTCACGCCGGGGGTCAGCTTCTTCGCGAACTGCTTGGCGGCATCCTTGGCCGCGGCCAACCGCGTCGGCGAGACGTCGTCCGCGGTCATGGATCGTGAGACATCCATCACCAGCATGATCACCGCGCGGTTGCGCGGAGTCTTGATCTCGTGGGTCGGGGCCGCCAGCGCGACGGTCAGGGACAGCAGCGCAGCCACCGAGAACACCATCGGCACGTGCCGCCAGCGCGTCGGCTGCAGCGGCACGACATCGGTGCGCGGCTGCTCTCCGGCATAACTGCGGAGTCGGCTGGCACGGTTGCGCTGTGCCGCCAGATAAACCGCCACCAACGCGATGGGCAGCAGTGCGGTCAGGAGCAACCAGGGGTGGGCGAAGCCCGACAACGACACCGATCCGATTCCCGGAAGACTCATCGGCGCCCCGTCGCGTTCGTCACCATAAGTGAAAAGTGTAGGAGTCGGTGCAGTGTGCACCCGGTAGCGGGCCTGTGGCCTGCGAGAACCGCCAGACCACGGCACTGGTGGGCGCCCCGTAAGCTGGCCGCGGACCGTCCCCGACACCTGCCGGAGGCCCATGCTCACCGTTCTGTACGTGCACGCTATCGCCACTGTGCTCGCTCCGCTGTTGGTACGGCGCTGGGGACGGCAGGCGTTCTATCCCCTTGCCCTGGCGCCCGCCGGCTCGCTGGTCTGGCTGACCCTGAACTGGCCCGGCGCGGGCGAGCAGACGCTGCACATCGACTGGGTGCCGCAGCTGTACATGGACATCACGCTGCGCCTGGATTCGCTGGCGGCGATCATGTCCGTGCTGGTGCTGGGTGTCGGCACCCTCGTGCTGCTGTACTGCGCCGAGTACTTCCACCACGCCGACGGGCACACCGAGAAGCGGTTGCCCAGCTTCGCCGCCGAGCTGGTCGCATTCTCCGGCGCCATGTTCGGACTGGTGTGCAGCGACAACACGCTGCTGCTGTACCTGTTCTGGGAGCTGACGACCGTGCTGTCGTTCCTGCTCGTCGGCCACTACGCCGAACGCGCCACCAGCCGGCGCGCCGCGACCCAGGCGCTGCTGGTCACCACGGCCGGCGGTCTGGCGATGCTGACCGGCATCATCATGCTGGGCACGCTCGCCGGGACCTACCGGCTGTCCGACCTCGTCGCCAACGCGCCGACCGGGACCACCTCGTCGGTCGCCGTCGTGCTGGTGCTGATCGGTGCGCTGTCCAAGTCGGCCATCGTGCCGATGCATTTCTGGCTGCCGGGCGCCATGGCGGCACCGACGCCCGTCAGCGCCTACCTGCACGCTGCGGCCATGGTGAAAGCCGGCGTGTACCTGATCGCCCGCATGACGCCCGGTTTCGCCGATCACCAGCCGTGGCGGCCGACGGTGGTGGCACTGGGGCTGGCGACGCTGCTGCTGGCCGGTTGGCGCGCCGTCCGCGAGTACGACCTCAAACTGATCCTGGCGTTCGGCACGGTGAGCCAGCTCGGGTTGATCACGGTGATGGTCGGGGCCGGCGGCGGAGATCTGATGCTGGCCGGGCTGGCCATGCTGTGCGCGCACGCCATGTTCAAGGCCGCGTTGTTCATGGTGGTCGGCATCATCGACCACGCCACCGGCACCCGCGACATCCGGAAACTGGCCTGGCTCGGCCGGCGCAGCCCCGTGCTGTTGGGCATCGCCGTCGCCGCTGCCGCCAGCATGGCCGGGCTGCCGCCGTTCCTCGGTTTCGTCGCGAAGGAAGCTGATTTCGAAACCCTGTGGCACAGCCCGACGTTGGGCGGGTCGGCTCCGTTCGTGCTGGCCACCGTGGCGTTCGGCTCGGTGTTCACCATGATCTACAGCCTGCGGTTCCTGCACGGGGCATTCGCCCGAAAAGGCTTGCCGAGTCCGACGATTCGCGTCGCGGAGATGCACCGCCCCAGCATCGGTTTCCTGCTGCCGCCGGGCATCCTGGCGGTCGCCGGCCTCGGGTTCGGGCTGCTGCCGAACGCGCTGGACCACGCCATCGCCGACTACACCGCGACCATGCCCGGCAGCTCCGGGTATCACCTGGCACTGTGGCACGGCGTCAACTTCCCGCTGGTGTTGTCCGCCGCGATCGTCGCCACCGGCGCGGCGGCATTCGGCCTGCGGCACCGCCTCGAACGATTCCGGGTGCCCTATCTACCGCTCGGCAACGCCGACCGGATGTACGACGCGGCGATCCGGGGCGCGGACCGGTTCGCCGTGCGGCTGACGGCATTCACCCAGCGCGGCTCGATTCCGACGACGCAGGCCATGATCCTGTCCACCCTCGCGGTGCTGCCCATCGCGGTGCTGCTCTTGGGCGAGCGCGATCAGCCCGAGCTGCGGTGGTGGAACTCGCCGATCCAGGTGGTCGTCGGCCTCATCGTGCTGGCTGCGGCGATCAGTGCGACGGTGATGCGCAACCGGCTGGCGGCGGTGCTGGTGGTCGGTGTCACCGGCTACGGCTGCGGCACGCTCTACATCTTTTATGGGGCGCCCGACCTGGCACTCACCCAATTCCTGGTCGAGACACTGACTTTGGTGGTCTTCCTGCTGGTGCTGCGCACCCTGCCCGCCGAATCCGACGCCACTCACATGAAGCGGCACCGGCTCCCCCGCGCGCTGCTGGCCACGGCGGTCGGCTCGTCGGTCACCGCGCTGGCGGTCTACGCCATGGCCGCACGCAACACCCGGCCGCTGGCCGAACTACTGCCCGACGCGGCCTACTACCGCGGGCACGGTGCCAACACCGTCAACGTGCTGCTGGTGGACATCCGGGCCTGGGACACCCTCGGCGAAATCTCGGTGCTACTGGTCGCCGCAACCGGCGTGGCGTCAATGGTGTTCCGGCACAGGCGTTTCGGATCGGCGCCCCGGGTACCCAAAGACCATCCGTCAACGCCCGACACCACCTGGCTGCGCGGCAGCGATCTGCGCGATCCACGGCACCGCTCCCTGGTCCTCGAGGTCGCGACACGCATGATCTTCCCGCTGATCATGGTGTTGTCGGTGTACTTCTTCTTCGCCGGGCACAACACTCCCGGCGGCGGTTTCGCCGGTGGCCTGACGGCCGGCCTGGCGTTGGTGCTGCGGTACCTGGCCGGCGGCCGCTACGAATTGGGTGAGACGCTGCCGCTGGACGCAGGGAAGGTGCTGGGCGCCGGCCTGACCCTGTCCGCCGGCACCGCGACGGCCTCGCTGCTGCTGGGTGCGCCCGTCCTGTCCAGCGCGGTGGTGAAATTCACGCTGCCCCTGCTGGGTTCGGTGAAGGTGGTGACGGCGCTGTTCTTCGACCTCGGCGTGTACCTCATCGTCGTCGGCCTGGTGCTGGACATCTTGCGCAGCCTGGGCGCCAAGGTCGACGAAGAGTTGTACGCACCACGTGAGGTGGCCACCCGATGACGACCTATCTCGTTCCCCTGGTGCTCATCGGCGGCCTCACCGGCACCGGTGTGTACCTGCTGCTGGAGCGCAACCTGACCCGAATGCTGTTGGGCCTGTTGCTGATCGGCAACGCCGTCAACCTGCTGATCCTGGTGATGGGCGGCGACTCCGGCAATCCGCCGGTGCGCGGCCGCACCAGTCACGGCCAGACCGGGACCGCCGATCCGCTGGCGCAGGGCATGGTCCTGACCTCCATCGTCATCACCATGGGGGTCGCCGCGTTCGTGCTGGCGCTGATCTACCGGGCCTACCGCCTGACCACCGTCGAAGAGGTGGGCAACGACCCCGAGGACAGCCGCCTGGTGGAGCTGTCGTCCACCGACGCCCCGGCGGTCGAGGAAGACCGCGGCGAGCCGGCCGTCGTCACCGACACCGACGCACCCGCCGAACTCGACGCGCTGCCAACCGAATCGGAGCCGGCGTGACGACGGGCGCGGTGTTGGCGCCGCTGCCCGTGCTCATCCCGATCCTCGGCGCCGCCGCGACGTTGTTCGCCGGACGCCGTCCCCGGTTGCAGCAGATCATCGCGCTCGTGGCGCTCACCGCGATGACGGCGGTCTGCGCGGCCCTGGTCTACGTCGTCGACCACTGCGGCACCGTCGCGGTCCACGTCGGCGGCTGGGGCCAGACCGAACCCGGGATGGGACCGCTCGGGATTGTCCTTGTCGTGGACCGGCTTTCGGCCCTGATGCTGGTGGTGTCCGCGATCGTGCTGCTGGCGGTGGTCTGGTACGCCATCGGGCAGGGTATCCGCGACGGCGGCGACGAGCAGCCGGTGTCGATCTTCCTGCCGACCTACCTGGTGCTGTCGGCGGGCGTGTGTATCGCGTTCCTCGCCGGCGACCTGTTCAACCTGTTCGTCGGCTTCGAGGTGCTGCTGGCCGCGAGCTTCGTCCTGCTGACCGTCGGCGCCAGCGAGGAGCGGGTGCGCGCCGGTATCGGCTACGTCATGGTGTCCATGGTGTCGTCGGTGATCTTCCTGATCGGCATCGCGCTGATCTACGCGGCCACCGGCACCCTCAACCTGGCCGAGTTGGCGAACCGGCTGGACGGCATCACACCGGGCACCCGGGCGGCGCTGTTCGCGGTGCTACTGGTGGCGTTCGGCATCAAGGCGGCGGTGTTCCCGCTGTCGGCATGGCTGCCCGACTCCTACCCCACCGCCCCGGCGCCGGTCACTGCGGTGTTCGCCGGCCTGCTCACCAAAGTCGGTGTGTACGCGATCATTCGGGCCCACACCCTGCTGTTCCCGGGCGGCGCACTGGACAACGTATTGATGGTCGCGGCGCTGCTGACCATGTTGATCGGCATCTTCGGCGCCATGGCCCAGAGCGACATCAAACGGTTGCTGTCCTTCACCCTGGTCAGCCACATCGGCTACCTGGTGTTCGGCATCGCGGTGTCGAACCGGGTCGGCATGGCCGGCGCCATCTACTACGTCGCGCACCACATCGTCGTGCAGACCACGCTGTTCCTGGTGGTGGGACTGATCGAGCGGCAGGCCGGCGCGTCGACACTGCAGCGCCTGGGCGGACTGGCGGCAGCCAGCCCGCTGCTGGCGTTCGTGTTCATCATCCCTGCACTGAATCTCGGTGGTATCCCGCCGTTCTCGGGGTTCATCGGCAAGGTGGCGTTGCTGCAGGCCGGTGCGACGAGCGCGTCGGTCCTGGCCTGGGCGCTGGTCGCCGGATCCGTCATCACCAGCCTGCTGACGCTGTACGTGATGGCGCGGGTGTGGACGCTCGCGTTCTGGCGCGCCCGCGCCGACGCACCCGAAAGCCTGGTGACGGGGGCGCCCGCCGGGCTGTTGGTGCCGACGGCGGACGTGGCCGTCGACGATCGGGCGGACGTCGGCCGGATGCCCGTCGGGATGCTCGCTCCGACCGCGGTCCTGATCGTGGTGGGGCTGGCCCTCACGGTGTTCGCCGGGCCCATCTTCGGGTTCGCCGAACGCGCAGCCGACCAGGTCGCCGACCGCGGCCAGTACGTCTCGGTGGTGTTGACGCCATGAGGCAGTGGTTACCACGCGCCGGCGTCCTGGTCTGGCTGATGGCCGTGTGGATTCTGTTGTGGGGCAACATATCCGTTGCCAACATCCTCGGCGGCCTCGCCGTGGGCCTACTGATCACCGTGCTGTTGCCGTTGCCGCAGGTTCCGGTGGCCGGCCGGCTGCACCCGCTGTCGCTGGCGTGGCTGGCCCTCAAGGTCGCCTACTACCTGGTGTTGTCGTCGGTCCAGGTGGCCTGGCTGGCGATCAGGCCCGGTCCGCCTCCGCTGACCGCGGTGCTGCGGGCCCGGCTCGAGCTCAAGTCGGATCTGGTGCTGGCGCTCGCGGTCAATGTCATCAATCTCATCCCCGGCTCGATCGTGCTGGAGATCGATCAGGCCCGCCGGTTCATCTACGTCCACGTCCTCGATGTCGGGTCCGAACGTGCGGTACAGCAGTTCTACCGCCAGATCGCCGAAGTGGAGCGGTTGATGATCGCCTCGTTCGAACGTGAATCCCATTGGCAGCCAGTGGAAGCGGACCCCGCATGAACACCATTTGGATCATCGCCGCGGTCATGCTCGTCACCGCCGCGGCCATCACCGTGTTCCGGCTGCTGGCCGGTCCAAGCACCCTGGACCGGCTGGTCGCGCTGGACACGTTCGTCGCCGTCACCATGTGCGGCATCGGCACCTGGGCGGCCTACAGCCTCGACACCACGGCGACCTACAGCTTGACGGCGCTGGCCCTGATCACCTTCGTCGGCTCGGTCAGTGTGGCCCGGTTCCGCGTCCGCGATACCGATACCAACACTGAAGCCGAGCCGCCACGATGAACCTCTTCGACGTTGTCTCAGGCACTTTGGTGCTCTGCGGTTCGGCACTGGCGCTGACCGCCGCGATCGGCGTGGTGCGCTTCCCGGACACCCTGACGCGGATGCACGCCGCCTCCAAACCTCAGGTGCTGGGACTGCTGCTGGTGCTGACCGGCGCCGCGCTGCGGCTGCGCGGGCACGCCGACGTGGGCATGCTGATCCTGGCCGGCTTGTTCACCCTGATCACCGCGCCGGTAGTGGCCAACCGGGTCGGCCAACTGGCCTACCGTGAGCAGAGTTTCCGCGACGACCTGCTGATCCGCGACGAATTGGAAGACCATGGCGCGAACTGACGACGACTCCTGGGACATCACCGAGAGCGTGGGCGCCACCGCCCTGGGCGTGGCAGCCGCCCGGGCCGCCGAATCCGGTTCGGAGCACCCGTTGTTCGACGATCCTTGTGCCCGGATCTTCGTCGACGCCGCGATCGCGCGGGGCTGGTCGCCACCGTTCACCGCCGCCGACCCAGGTCCGGCGCAGGCCGGCCGCATGCGCATGCTGATGGCGTACGTGCCGTCCCGCACCAAATGGTTCGACGAGTACTTCGCCGCGGCCGGCGCCGATGGCATCCGGCAAGTGGTCATTCTGGCCGCCGGATTGGATGCGCGCGCCTGGCGGCTCCCGTGGCCGGACGGCACCGTGGTTTTCGAGATCGACCAGCCGAAGGTGTTGGCGTTCAAGGAGGAAACCCTGGCTGCGCATGGCGTCGAGCCGGCCGCCCGGCACGTCGGCGTACCGATCGACTTGCGCCAGGACTGGCCGGAAGCATTGCGGCAGAGCGGTTTCGACCCCACTCAGCCGACGGCCTGGCTCGCCGAAGGGCTACTGCCCTACCTGCCCGCCGAAGCCCAGGACCTGCTGTTCGACCGCCTCCATGAGCTCAGCGCACCCGGCAGCCGGGTCGCGGTCGAAGGGTTCGGCCCCGAGTACTTCAGCGAGGCCAAGCAGCGCATCCGGGAGGAGCGGATGGACGCGGTCCGCGCCGAAGCGGCCCGCAGCGGCAAGCCGATCTTCGACGTCAGCGACCTGTTCTACATCGAACCGCGCGAAGACATCGCCGAGTGGCTGACCCGCCACGGCTGGCAGACCAGGTTCGAGACCTCCGCCGAGGTCACCGCCCGCTACAAGCCCGAGGTCGCCGGCGAGGTGCCGGACGTGGGCAGCGAGTTCGTCGACGCCAAGCTCAGTTGAACTTGAGCTTCACCTGCTCGCCGCTGACGTCGGCAGTGGTTCCGGTGACGTACGAGGTCACCGTGCCACTGGTGGTTCCGCCCCGGCGGCCCTGGCCGCTGACCTGGTAGTGCACCTCACCGCTGATCCGGACCTCCATCCGGTATTCGTCCAGATCGCCCAGCTTGACGGCGCTCATGTCGGGTTGACTCCAGGTCACGGTGCCGTCGACCAGTTCGCGGTCGCTGATCTTCACGGGGCACGGTGACGGCGGGACCAGCGAGCGCGACGACGAGCAGCTGCCGTACGCCGCGTCGAGAAGCTTGGTGATGGTCTTGGTGCCGGAGTCGTTGAGCGCGAACTTCGGCTGCAGGTAGGAGCTCGACGAATATCCTCCGATGGCGTCGAGCAGCAACGGCTTGGTGTTGGTGACCGACACGTACGGGCTGGTGCTGCCGAGGTCCAGGAAGCCCGGGAAGACGTAGATCGCGGATTCTTCGCTGATCTCCTTGCCGAACACCGTCATCGTCTTACGTGCGGCATTGTCGCTGCTGCTCAACGACGAGATGTCGAGCTTGATGGCGGCATGGGCCAGCTGCCACTTGCCGCCTTCCTTCTTCACGTTGATCGTGGCGTCGGAATTCTTGTCACCGAACTTGGCCGCCACGTGGACATCGCCGCGCCCGATGGATTCCATGGTCTTGTCTTCGTTCAGGATGCGGATCTCGCTGATCGGCCATTCGGCGATCTGCTTCTTCAACACGTCGCTGGAGAGGAACTCCTTCGAGGCCGGCTGGTCGCTGCTGAAAGACAGCGCGGCCTCGGCGTTACCGTTCGACAGCGCTTCCAGGTAGCCCTTGACCACTTCGCTGGCCGAGCCCGATTCGCCGCTGCCACCCGAGCCGAACGAGTCGTAGACGTAGTAGATGCCGCCACCCACGACGACGAGCACCACCACGATGGCTGCGATGATCAGCGGCACCTTGTTCTTCTTGGGCGGGGTGGCGAACGGCTGGGCGCCGTAGCCACCGGGCGCACCCGGTGCACCCGGCCACCCTTGTCCGGCTCCCGGCGCCGCCGGCGGGGTCCCCCACCCCTGCGGCGCGGCACCTGGCGCGCTCGGCGCCTGGCCCCAGCCGCCGGTCTGCGGCGCGGCCGGCTGGCCCCATGCCGGTGTCTGCGGCTGACTGGCCGGAGGCTGGCTCAACGGCGGCGGCGTCTGACCCGGCCACCCCGGCGCGGCCGGTGGCTTGGTCTGGTGAATCGCCGTCTCTTCTTCGTCGGACGACCTACCGGCGCCCCCACCTGGGTTGGGACCGTTGTAACCGCTCCCCTGCCAACCCGTCATTAGCCCTCCCCGTAACGCATGAACTGTGTCCAGGATAGGGGGTGTGGCACCACCCTGGCTGCACGGAAGTGCCGAACCCTGTATTCCTCCGACAGCTGGAACTCCACCATCGCGGTGATGCTCTCGACGGCCTCGTCCAGCGCGTCCAGCCGGGCCGCCGCATTCGGCGCAGCCAGCACCGAATACTTGTCGGCCTGGCCGATCGGCAATAGGGAGGCCAGGGCATACAGGCGTTGCCCCACATCGGGTTTGACGGTCCTGGCCAGGATCGAGCCCCGATCCCGCAGCCGCGCGCCCTGAATCGAGGCGATGCGTTCGAACAGCGCGATGATCCGGTCCTCGATCGCCACGATCGACGACTCGGGCACCACCGGCCCCGGCTCGTCGGGCCATCGCTCGATCTCGGCGCGCGGATACGGATCGTCGTTGTGCCACTGCAGGATTCGGATGCGGTCGGTCACACTGCAGCTCAGCATGTAGCGGCCGACGCCCTGCGGCTGACACCGGTCGATGCGCGCCAGCGCCCCCACCGAGCACCGAGCTTCGCCGCCGCCGACCTCACGGCCGGCCGAGATCAGCACCACACCGAACACCTGCTCCGCGGCGGCCATACAGTCCCGCACCAGTTCGCCGTACCGCGGCTCGAAGATCCGCAACGGCAGTTCGTCACCGGGCAGCAGCGCGGATTCCAGCGGGAACATCGGCGTGATGGCCACGGCTACAACTCCAGCTCCGACACCAACGCGTCGACGACTTGCAGCAGGTCCCCGTCGGTCTCCTCGGCGACGCGGCGCTGCCGTTGATAGGACCCGCCCAGGGTGTAGATATCGGCGACGCGGGCCAGCTCGTCGGCGCAATTCAGCGATGCCGCAACAGGTTCCAGCCGGTTCAGCAGGTCGTCCAGGTCGTCGGTGACGAGCCGCTCATTGCTGTCGGCATCGAGGATGATCTCGGCGTCCAGCCCGTAACGCGATGCGCGCCACTTGTTCTCCTGCACATGCCAGGGCGGCATGGTCGGCAACTGCTCGCCGGCGTCGAGCCGGCGGTCCAGGTCGACGATCAGGCAGTGCGTCAGCGCAACCAGCGCACCGAGCTCGGCGATGTTGGACACGCCGTCGAAAATCCGGACTTCGATGGTCCCCAGATGCGGCGACGGCCTGATGTCCCAACGGATTTCGTTCATGTGGTCGATGATGCCGGTCTTGCGCTGGTCGTAGACGAAGCGCTCGAAGTGCGACCACTTCTGGAAATGGAACGGCAGGCCCGCGGTCGGCAGCTGCTGGAACATCATCGCCCGGTTGCTGGCGTAGCCGGTGTCCTCACCGTCCCAGTACGGCGACGACGCCGACAGCGCCAGCAGGTGCGGATAGTGGTTCAGCAGCGACGTGATGATCGGCATCACCTTGTGCGCCGACGAGATCCCGACGTGGACGTGCACGCCCCAGATCAGCATCTGCCGACCCCACCACTGGGTGCGCTTGATCAGCTCGGCGTAGCGCTGCCCTTCGCTGAGCTGCTGGCTCTCCCATTCCGCGAACGGGTGTGTCCCGGCGCAGAACAGCTCCATGCCGCGCTCCCGCACGATCCGGCGCACCGGACTCAGCGTGGAGCGCAGATCGTCCATGGCCTCGCCGACGTTGTCGCAGACGCCGGTGACCACCTCGACGGTGTTGCGCAGCAATTCCTTGTGCACATGCGGTGTCTCGCCGATCTCGGCGATGACCGCGGCGGCCTCGTTGCTCAGGTCACGCGTGTGGGCATCGACGAGAGCGAACTCCCATTCGACGCCGAGGGTCGGTCGTGGCGACCCGGCGAAATCGATCCGCGGTGGGGTATGGCTGTCCGCGCTACCCGGCAGAGATGACACCGCACGCCACGCGCTTGCCGGAGTCACCGGTATTCATCGAAGTCTCGTCGGCGCCCGGGACGGCACCCTGAATCTGGGCGTACCGATCAGCCGGGATGTTGCCGAAGTTGTCGGCCTTCTCGTGGATGATCAGCGCGGTCTTGTTGCCGGCGAGCAGCTGCTCGGCGGTGACGGCGTCGGTGGTGGTCACCAGCTGCGCGGTGCCGTCATTGCGGACCTGCAGCGAGGCCAGGTCGCCGCTCATCGGGTGCGCGGTGTGGCCCGGAGCCTGGTAGTGCCCGCCCGCGGACAGGAAGTCGCCGGGCGCGCCGCCGGCCGGCGCGACCGAGTTCGGCTCGCAC